>JBBSGU010000083.1:0-11581 GCA_038253755.1 Gemmatimonadales bacterium
ATAGTGTCAGCCTGAAGCGTCGCCCCATCCGGGAGAATGAGAACGTCGTACTTCGACGAGAGGTCGCCGTTGTCGATGTCGTTTGCGAAAACGACGTCATACGGAAACTCGAACTGATCAAACACGAAACGCATCCACCCGGACGAGATCGCGCCGCCGTAAACATCCCAGAGCGCAATTCGTGGCAGATGCAGTCGCGTCACGTCGTTGGCCGCCACTGGTGATGGCGACGGGATCGCGGTGAAATTCACGCCACGTTCGGCCGCAAGCGCCGTGAGCATGGGAAGCGTTGCCGCATTGGCCTTCACGAGAAAAGCGCCGGCCGGCAGCGATGACGGCGGCGAGTGCGAGACCGTGCGGTTCAACGTGTAGACTTCCTGGCCATTTTTCAGGAGTCTGTTCACCGCCGCAAACGCGTCGTTGGTGCCTCGTGTCCATGTGTACCACGCCGGTGAACCAGAGCCCACCAGTGCAGATGGAACCGGCGCGAAACCGACCAGTTTTTCAAACGGTCCTGTGAAAGCGTCAAGTTGCCGGTCTACGCCAACTCCCATCAGGTACGTGAGAGTCCAACCCGCATTGTCGTACGGTGGCGTCGGCGGACCGCCGGGATACGGAATGTCGTCGGGGTGATGCTGCGGCTCGAACATGTCCATCACGTGCGGGCGGAAAGCCTGGTCTGTCTTCACGATGTACGAGCCCGCGGGATAATTCTTTCCGGCGACAGTGAACGCGCTCTTCGCACGCTGTACATCGATCCCGGTCTTCACCAGAGTGTTGATGAAACGCACCGCAGTCGGAAAATCTTCCTGGTCAGCCGAAATGATGTAGCCACGCGGATCACGCTGCGTCGGCTGATGAAGAACCCTGATGTACTCCTCTGCCGAGGCAGGAGTGCGGGCAGCGCGATTTTTGTCGAAAACTTTCTTTACCGCATCGACCTTGTCGGGTGTGAGCGTCCACGTGTCGCTGCTTCCGCGTTCGATGGAGTTCTTCCCCATCCGATAAGCGTTGAACAGGAAGTCCTCACGATACTTCGACGCAACATCCAGCACCGCGCGGTTCGCCGTCAGCTCGTACGCGATCGACTGGGCGAAGTGCCACGGCTGCGGCAGGATCGGGTACGGCAGATCGCCCCTCGGCAGCATGTTACCTGGCACGATCGCGACTTCAATGGGCGTCGGATTGCCGATGGCTTCGGTGAGAAGACCGATCATGTTGTGGTAGTACGGCGTCGTTCTCAGGCCGCCATTCCACCACGTGGAGTAGGTGGACCCGCTCCGCATGGTCGCGCCCGGTTTGCCTTCCTCGATGAACCGGCTGTGCATTGCTGCACCGACAAGATCGATCTGGATAGGAATGAGCGGATCGAAGTTGTAGTTGAAGGGATCGCGGAACGGCGGAGCGAAGATAATCGTGCCCGGTGGTCCCGTCTGGTGATGATTGTAGACGATGTGCGGGTACCACGCGCGGTAGAGAATGCTGTCAACCGCCTCCGTTTCCGGCTGTGACGCCATGTACGAGTCGCGATTGTTGTCGTGGCCGGCGTACTTCTGATAAAGGCGCGGCACACCGGCGGTCGATCGTTCCTTTGCCACCGGCTCACGCATGTACCAGTTCGAGACGAGATCCATTCCGTCGGGATTCACCAGTGTCGCGAGAAGAATGTCGTCGTGGAGAAAGCGCTTCGTCTCCGCGTCGTTCCTGCTGACCATCTCGTACACGAATTGAATCAGCTGCTGCGCGCCGAGTACTTCAGTGGCGTGAAGTCCGCCGTCGATCCACACGACGGCCTTGCCTTCGCGAGCGAGGGCGTGCGCCTGGTCGTCGGTCAAATCTTTCGCGTGGGCAAGGCGACTCACTATCTCCTGGTATCGGCCGAGCTTAGCGAAATTCTCGGGCGCCGTAATGATCGCGGTGTACATCGGGCGTCCTTCGGCCGTCGTACCGATGTGCACAATGCGCATCCGATCGGATTGCTTGTCGAGCTTCTGCCAGTATTCGGTGAGCTGCCTGTAGTTGGCGAGGAAATAGTCGTCGCCGATGTTGTGTCCGAACTGTTGTAGAGGCGTCGTGATTCGAGTCTGGGCGGATACCTGTCCGCTCAGAACGATCGATGACGCGAGCAAAATTCCGGCGCTTTGGCGGAGGTTCATTCAACTTGGATTGGGGCATTCACAGGAAGTACTGCGAAGTAAAATTATCCCTGCGCGGGGCGGCTGGACACCGTTGCGGATGCCGCGAGTAGCACTCCGGTCAGTACAATTGCACCGCCGGCGATCGTGACCGGTGAAGGGATTTGCCTGATTGACGGGATGAGCGCCGCGAGAATCGTCGCTCCGAGCGGCTCGCCGAGCACGACAAGGTTGACGACGTACGCTGGCATGTACTTGAGTGACCAGTTGAGACCCGTGTGTCCGAGCAGCATCGGGCCAATCGCGAGTCCGGCGAAGATCGCGATCTCACGCGGAGGCTGAGGGCTTAGACTCACGCCCGTCAGCGCAGCCATCAGAATCAGAGTGAATGTGCAGGCGCCGTAGCACAGCCCGACGTAAGCCCAGATGCCATAAGTCGCGCGAAGGTGGCGTCCGATCGTGAAGTAGATCGCTGCGGTCACGGCGGCCGAAATCGCTAGAAGGTTACCGAGCACTGCGCCGGTGGGCGTTCCGCCGCTGCTGTCGAGCCATGCGGGCACGCCGATTACAATCGCGCCAACCACTGCGACTGCGATTCCGAAAAGCTGGCGCTGGTTGGGATACTCGCGCAGGAAAAGCGCGGAAATCGCGACGACGATCGGTGGCTGGAGGTTCACGAGCGTTACTGATGCGGCTATGGTCGTCAGGTGAACCGACGCATTCCACGCCCAGAAATGCAGCGCGAGGGCCACGCCTGCGGCGAGAGCGAAGGCTGCTTCCCTGCCGGTGAGATTTCGCCACTGGCGCCACTCACCGGTAACGAGCAGCGCGGCTGCAACAATGATGAGGGAGAAGCTCAATCGCCATACGGCGATCGCCAGCGGGTCGGCCGAGGAGAGACGGGTCAGCGGGCCGGCGAAAGAAATCCCGACGAGCGCGGCGGCGAGGACCAACCCCGGCGAGCGTCGGCGCGCCGAGTTCTTCGATTTGCTATCGGAGCCGGCGTTTACCGGCAGAGGGCTATTCCTGTGGTGCGGTATTCGACACCGAAAGAATCTGCTGCGCGGCGCGGTTTCTCGCCTTAAGAACCTTCGACGAGTAGCTATAGCAACCCGGCGTATTCCTGCCAGTCACGCAGCCATTGTATCGCTGAAGCGCGACGTTCAGCGTCGGCGCATTCTTGATGGCGTCAGCGAGAACGCTCACGCCGTGACAGATATTGCCTTCAATGCTGTAGAGATCCTTCGACTCACAGCCCCACTGGCCGCCATGGAACGGCATCACTTGCATCAGCCCGCGAGCTCCCATAAAACTGCGCGCCTTTGGGTTCAGCGTGTTGTCTTCAACGAGCATGACACCAACGAGAAGACTTGGGTCGATGCGCTTGCGATGACCTTCGCTGACCAGCGCCTGCGCGATACGGTCGGCGTTCTCGCCGTTGCTGGTGTAGTGACGCAGAACCTGACCGATTCGAAAGGCTTCCTCGCTCGGTGTGGCTGCACTGGTTACGGCTCCCGGAAGCGAGAGAAGCGCAACTGGTGAGGTGTACTTCGGGTGCTGCTGTTCTATCGTCCAGATCGCTCCGCCGGTGACTAGCGCCACAAGCGAAACAGCATGGATGAATGGAACCATGTATCGGCGCCACCACGGTCGAAACAGGTTCTTCACCTGATCCGGCGCGGTCACGAACTTGAGACTGGTCTTTCCCTCTTCAACGTGGGAAAGCCCTCCGTCAGGCCGCTGGTACAAGTACTCCTCCCTTTCCGTCAGAAAACGCGCGTCCGAGTCGGTTAGCAAACCGCTCGAGGGCGACAAAGTCTTTCTCGAATACCTGATATTCCGCAGCAGTAGTCGGGGAGCGATGGAGTGCCCCCTCGGCTCCTGGTGCCGATTTCTTGAGCTGCTTTCTACCCTTAACCATCTCGGCCCCATGGGACTCAGCGAAGCTCCACATGCGACGGCCTATTTGCGAGTTCGTCAGCGGGCAATCCGGGTAGTGCGACCGGATGTACCGAATGAAGTACTCGTTATCTACAACACGCTTCCCGGCCGGTACCTCGCCAATAACAGACGGATCGGCGCCGGTATCGAGAGTGACTCGAATCTCGGCGCCGAGTACCGTGGCGATCTGGCGCAGCAAATCGAGCGAGACGTTGTAGTGATCGTCGTGCTCGATATTGCGGATCGTGGACGGTGAAACGGGAACGGTCAATTGTGCGGCAACGTCGTCCCTTCGAATGCCCCGCTTTTTACGGAGGCGCTCCAGGTCGCGGCCGATCCAGTCGCTCATACGTAATTTGGTAGTGCTGTTGACTATCTACGTAATAAGGTAGCCGGGTTGACGGTATAGGACAAGTCTTTTAGAGGCGGGTACTGCAGGTACCGGTAAGGGCGGGTACTGCAGGTACCGGTAAGGGCGGGCACTGCAGGTGCTGGTAAGGGCGGGTACTGCCAGTGGTTAAATACTGGACCTACGGTGCTCGATCTCACCGGTACCTGTTCTCCGCGCCCTTACCGGTACCCGTTCTCCGCGCCCTTACCGGTACCTGCTCTTCGCGCCCTTACCGGCACCTGCCGTGCCCGCCTCATGAACGCCTACGGCGCGGTCGTATCCTGGACCGGGAATGGAGCCTGTAACATTTGGCTGGCGGCTTTATCTGCGTAGCGCAGAACTTTGCCAGAGTACGTGTGGCACTGCGGTGTGTTAGTGCCCCGGACGCATCCGTTGTAATTCAGGAGGGCCTTTTCAAGCGATGGGGCACGCCTGATATAGTCCGCCAGGATCGACGTACCGTAGCAGATGTTGGACGCGATGTCGGCCAGATCCCTCGACGTGCATCCTTTCCACTTCCCGGCGTGGAATGGCATCACCTGCATCAGGCCGCGGGCGCTCACGTTGCTACGAGCCCTTGGGTCGAGCTTGGCGTTTTCCGTCAGCAGGATTCCGATCAGCAGTGACGGCGACAGGCCCTTCTTGCTGCCCTCGGCTACAAGTGCCGTGGCGATCGTGTTCGCCCGGGTGGTGTCCTTCGTGTAGCGGCGGAGTACGCTGCTTACTCTGAAAACCTGCTCGCTCAACGGTGGCGCCGCGGCGACAAGGGACGGCGGAAGCTGGAGGAGATCACCGGGCTTCACATACCTTGGCTTCTGCTGCTTGAGAGTCCACACCGTTCCGGCGACGAGCAGAAGCGTCGCCGTCACGCCGCGCGCCGCGGCCTTGAGGGCGCGCTGCCACGGCTTAATCGGGGGACGCTCGGCTGCCCTGCGCCGAACATTGGTGTACACATTCCCGCCTGACTGCCGCCGATCGTCCGGAGCCTGATTCATTTCATCATTCTCTCGGATGTCGTGGTCTGCGGGAAGGGTCATAAACCACCTGTCTCTGCACCGTTAGTGCCATATAAAGGTACGGCCCTTGCCCTTGCTTCGTGCAGCCCAGGCGGGAACTATGGGAACAACGGAAGCCCGCGCAGTTGCCCAGTCAAGAGTTAAGAGTTAACAGTCGTTGTGTTAAAGAGCTGCGAGTTTTAACGGCCGGACCGGCAGCACACTTCCAAATCTCTAAATGAAAGAATCCGAAGGACTCTACCGGTGGTTCCGTTTCGTCAAGCGAGCGGTAATCGGGTTGTTCCTCGTCATAGTTGGACTCATGGTCTTCGGCTACACCGTCTTCATGCGGCGGGTAGACGCACGCAACGCCTGGGAAGCTGCGTCACGCGAGCTCAATGCCGGCATGCTCCGGTACGGGGAACACGTCGAAAGGTACACGAAGGCATTCCAGCGCCGGCCGTCCGACTACTATCGCGCGTCCAACGGCCTGCTCGTCGCCACCAATCACAGGATCATCTTCATCGGCATCGCACCTACTGACAAACTCGAAAACCCCGACGCCCCGCCTACGATCCTCCAGTACGAATTTCCTAACGACACCATGCTGACGATGAAGCAGAAACGGCTCTACTTCCTCACGGCACACGGCGTCCGAATCTCACACGGGCGCGGAACAACGCAGGAATTTGCGGCATCCAGCGGGGAAGCAGCTTCACTCGACAGCCTGCTCGACTACGTAAACGGGAAACTGGATCAGCAACGTGTGGAAGCGATTCGCGAAACACGCATTCGCAAGGCCGTCGCGAAGCTCATCGAGGAACCGCTCTTCTACACAGTCAGGCGTGGAGACGCAATATCCACCATCGCGGCGCGATTCGACACAACGCCCGAGATCCTGAAGAAGCTGAACAATCTCCTGAACAACAACGTAAGAATCGGGCAGACTCTCATGGTAAAAGCAAAAGGCCCGCGTCCGACGCTCCCAGCTCCGCCTCCACCGCGGCCCCCGCGGAAAACCGCCCCGCGAGGTCCGAAGATCTAGATCTGCAACCTGTACCCGGCCTTCCACACAGTAAGAATGTGCTTCGGCGACGAGGGATCGTTCTCCAGCTTCCGCCGAAGCTCGGCGATATGGATGTCCACGGTTCGCGTCATCACCTCGGCCTGGTGACCCCAGACCTCCTTTAGAAGCTCGAGCCGCGATACGACTGCGCCACGGCGACGAACGAGCGCGAGAAGCAGGTCGAATTCCTTCGGCGTGAGCGCAACGTCGGCCGACGACTTCTTTACCGAGCGGGCGAGCGTGTTGATGCTGACATCGCCGAATTCTTCCACCGCGGCGTTTTCTTCGTGCTTGTCCGCACCTTTTGCCCGTCGAAGAATTGCCTGAACCCGCGCCAGCAGCTCTGAAAGGCTGAACGGTTTGGTCACATAGTCATCGGCGCCGAGTCGAAATCCGAAAACCTTGTCGGCTTCTTCGCCGCGAGCGGTGAGGATGAGAACCGGCACATCCTTCCCCTCGGCGCGAAGCTTTTTGAGAATGGTGTAGCCATCCATTCCCGGGAGCATAAGATCGAGGACAACAAGGTCGGGATGCCCCATCCGGGCAAGGTCGTACCCGCGAAGGCCGTCCTCCGCCGACTCGACGTCGTAGCCCTCTGACTCGAGACTGCGTGTGAGGCCAAACGCGAGGTTGGCGTTGTCTTCGATAACGAGGACCTTGCTCATACCACAGCTCCGGCTGATTGACGGTGGAAACCCGGCGCCGATTCAATCGAACGCGACGATTCGCGCGGAAACTCGACAACGAACCGCGCCCCTCCTCCTGGACCATCCTCCACCCACGCGCGTCCGCCATGCAGACGGACGAGCTCCCGCACGATCGACAATCCAATGCCGCTGCCACCCGCCGCCGATTCCGTTTCACGCGAAAGCCTGATGTACGGATCCCAAACTTTCTCGCGATCGGCCTTCGGAACCCCCGGTCCCTTGTCTTCTACTGAAATCAGGACCTTGTCGTCGGTGCCTTCGAGCGCGACAGTGACTGTTTGCCCGAGCGGACCGTACTTCACCGCATTGTCGAGGAGATTGAGAACGATCTGCCGCAATCCGCGCGGATCGACCCGGGCAACCAGCCCCGGTATGATCGTCGAGCGAATCTTCGCCCTTCGTACGCGAGCAAGCGGGGCGAACGCATCGATCGCCGCCTCCATCTCCCTGTCCATTGCTACGGGTTCTACGACCACCGTGTTTCGTCCGTGCTCGGAACGCGAGAAAGCAAGAACGTTTTCAACGAGATAGGTCAATCGCTGAGCCTCTTCGTCGATGATGCCGAACGATCGCTCCCGCTCCTGCTCCGATCTGAGCTGGCCGTTTCGCAGCAACTCGGCGAACAGCCTGATCTGAGCGAGCGGGGTTCTGAGCTCGTGTGACACCCCGGACACGAAATCCACGCGCAGCTGCGCGAGCTGCTGCTGGCGCCGAAGCTGGATCACGGCCGCCGCGACCAATCCCACGGTGAGCAGGAACAAGCCGGCAAGGATCGGCAGACGCGAACGGGGCAAACCTCCGACTACTAGTCGCGATGCGATTTCCGGCCGAAGCGCGACCTGAAGCCGCATGCGGCCGAATCGCTCGTCGAGCGTGTCAATCGCCTTGTAGTCGGCCGGAAACCTTCCCGCCGACGAATGGAAAATCGTCCCGGAGCTCGGCGCCCATGCGGAGACGGCAATCACCGAATCGCGGGCGACGCTTCGAAGCAGCGATGGTGGAAGAAGCATTGCGCGCATCAGTACGGAATCGATTAACGGCTGGACGAAATTTCGCGCGTCCGTTTCGAAACCGTACGTGACCAGCGGCTTGCCGTAGATGTCGCGGGAAATTACGTAGCAAACGATTCTCAGCCGGCCGTCTACCGAGTCAACGCTCGCAACGTACGAATCGTTTGTGACAATGATGCCGAGTCGAGCGGCGGGATTTCTGTCCGCCGATCCGAAAGCCTGGGTGCGAATGGGCGGAGTTGGGAAACGCGAAGGCGCACTCGACACCGTGTCCCTGACCCACTTCAGCACACCTGCGGACGGCTGTTCACCGGCGATCGTTACAGCGCTGTCTCTCCAGTCGAAACGAAAAAAGAAGCGAACCCCATCGAGATACTTTGCAGGCGCCGGCGGCTGAAGCGATGCCGCGCGAAACTCTTCAGGCGACGGCCACGACTTCGGGTCGTTCGATTGAACCCGTGTGAGCGGCACGATGAACGTCGAAATCATCGCGCCGAGTATTTCCTGGCCTGCCTGTTGATGCAGCTGCCACGCGGCAAACGACGCATAGTCATTCAGCGCGCGTCTCGCGGCTGCCCGATGCGTGCTCTCGGCGTCGATCGCCTGGTAAGCGAGGACGCCCGTCAGAATGAGCGCAAACACGAGGAGAGACACCAGCAGCGTTGAGCGTGACCGCCGAGACGATGATCCCGGCCTCACGCGCTCGCGCCCTCCGCGATTTCCTTCATTGATCTATCGAAGCTTGCTGCCGTCGTTGTCCCAGACTTCCACCGTGCCGATGTTGAGCGCACGAATGGGAGCTTCGATGGTCTTCAAATCGCCCACCACTACCATGGTGAGACCGTCGGGCTTGAGCAGCGACGCACCAACGCGGGAAACGTCGCCTGAATTAACCGCGGCAAGGCGCTCGCGATAAGTCGAGTAGTAATCGAGCGGCAATCCGTAAACGACGACGTCGTTGATGCGACCCATCAATCCCTGCACCGTCTGCACAGAAGACGGGAAGCTGGCTATGATGCTTCCAACCTGGTCATTGAGCTCCGTTGCCGGAACCGGCTCCGTGGCGATTCGCCTGAACTCTCTGACTGCTTCGGAAAGCGCTGAATCAGTTGCGTTTGAGCGAACCGAGGACGACATCGAGTAGGAGCCGACGCCAACCTGCGGGCTGTAGCTCGAGAACGCGCCGTAAGTCCAACCGTGCTTCTCGCGAAGGTTCATGTTCAGTCGAGCGCTTCCGGCGCCGCCGAACACGCGCGACGATGCGATCAGAGGAAGAAGATCGGGGCTGCCGTAACCCGACGTCGGCTGGCCAACGATAATCGCCGATTGCACCGAGCCCGGGCGATCCACCAGGATTACGCGATTCGGCTGAATCGGAAGGGCTTTCCCCACGAACGGCTGAAGGGCTGGACCCGTGCCTGTCCAGTTTCCAACCGCCTTGTCTGCCGCCGCTCGAGCCGCCGAAGGCGTGAGATCGCCGATAAGGATAAGCGTGGTGTTGCGCGGAGAGTACATCGTCTTGTGCCAGTTGACGACGTCGTCGTGCGTGAGGGTCGCGAGCGAAGCAGCGGTGCCACCCGAAAGCCGCGAGTACGCGACAGAAGGATCGTAGATCGCCCTTGCAAAAACTTTCGCTGCGATGCCGTTGACCGTTGACTGACCCTGCTGATACGCTGCAACTGCCGTCGTGCGCATCCGCGCGAAGTCGCTCTCGCTCAGCGTCGGATTGATCAGCGTTGTCCCAGCAAGTGTCAGCGCGCGCGTGAACACATCGGGCAACGAGGTCACTGTTACGAAAGCCGAGCTGTTGTTGCCGCTCGTGCCGAACGATGCGCCAAGGTCGGCCATCTTTTCGGCGATCTGCGCACCGGTGAGACCAGCCGCACCCTCGGACAGCAGATCGGCCGTGAGATAAGCGAGACCGTTCTTGTCAGCCGGCTCACGAATCGCCCCGGCATCAACTACAAAGCGAGCAGAAACGATCGGAAGCGAGTGCCGCTCGACGAGGAGAACCTTGAGTCCATTGGCAAGCGTAAACGTCTCGACAGTCGGACTTGCGTACGGACGAAGCGCGCTCGGAGCCGGCGGTTTTGTTCCAGCGGGCATCTGTGCATTGACCGCAGGTGCGGCGAGGACAGCACCGATTGCTGCGAGTGAGAAAATGCGTCGCATTAGTTCGACCCTCCGGCAGAAGCGGCTTTCGGAGCGGGAACGTAGACGAGGCGCACGCGATTATTCGGCACGAGGCGCTCCTTTACGAGGGCGCGAAGCTGCGCGACGGTGACCGCGTCGTAGGAAGCGAGTGTGGTGTTCACGTGATTCGGATTGTTGTAGTAGGTATAGCCTTCAGCGAGCTGATCGGCGATTCCGCCGAATCCGCCGGTGGTCTGAAGTCCGTTGACGAATTGAAAACGCTGTCCGGCACGAACTCTGTCCAGCGTCGGCTGGTCGATCATCGTCGATGCCTTGTCGAGCTCGGCGATCAACGCGCTCTCAAGAGCCAGCGGATCGCTTCCCTTTTTGCCTGATGCAATGAAGACAAGCATGTCAGCGCCATCCACAAGTCCGATGTTGAAACCGTTGACAGCGACTGCTACCTGCTGATCGCGAACAAGCGACTTGTAGAGCGGGCTGGCCGAACCGCCCGCGAGCATCGAACTCAGGAGCGTCACTGCGGCACCCTGGGGCGACTTCGCGGCAGGAACGCGATAGGCGACGTAAACCTGTGGCGAAGGTGCGAGCGGATCGTTCACGACTTCGCGGATTTCCCTTCCAATGATTGGCGGAGCAGCCATGCTGGCGCGCGCCGGAACTGCCGGACCTCGCGGAATGTTGCCGAAGTATTTGCGAACGAGCTGCTTCGTCGTGGCGGGATCGAAGTCGCCCGCGATGACCATCACTGCGTTGTTGGGCGCGTAGTAGGTCTTGAAGAAGCTCTTTACGTCATCGACCGATGCGTTCGAGAGATCGGTCATCGACCCGATCACCGAGTGCTGGTACGGGTGACCATCGGGGAAAACGCCGAGCAGCGCCTTTTCGAGCCATGATCCATAGGGCTGGTTGTCAGTGCTCTGGCGGCGCTCGTTCTTCACGACTTCGCGCTGATTGTCGAGCTTTTCCTGCGTGAGCGTTTCGAGAAGAGTGCCCATGCGGTCAGATTCGAGGAACAGCATAAGCTCGAGCTGATTCGAGGGCAGCTGCTCGAAATAGTTCGTGCGGTCCCACGAGGTAGTCCCGTTGTAGTCGGCGCCAGTGCGGGCGCCGGCCTTGTCGAGAAGCGCTCCGTGCTGTCCATCGGGAACGTTGCGCGAGCCCTTGAACATCATGTGCTCGAAG
>JBBSGU010000084.1:0-11476 GCA_038253755.1 Gemmatimonadales bacterium
CGATGATGAAGCATGACGATGCGATGATGAAGCATGACGATGCAATGATGAAGAAGCCGATGAAGGGCAAGATGATGCGGTCGAGGATGAAGAAGATGGATTCGGACGATATGGCCGGCATGAAGACTCCCCCTATGGACGGGACGTCCTGTCCGATGAAGTGCCCCAGCTCCAAGGGCGCGGCCGGACTTACCGGCCCCCAGTTCCTTGCTCTTCAGCAGGAGTTGAGAGACCGCGGATGCGGCAACCAGCACGTCACCGGCTGGCTGGATTCCCCGACGCGACGCGCGATCGCAACATGTGCAAGGAAGATGAGCGTCGCGAACAACGCAGCCGCATTGCTCGTCGCGATGAACATAGGTTACTCTGACGCGGATGTATCAGCCGCGAAGATGTAGCAGGAAAGACTGACGATTTCCCGGCACTAAGCCGGGAAGGGCAGCAATATCTGTTCAGAGGGGATGGAGTGCTCAGCGCTGAGTGCTCCGTCCCCTTCGTCGTCAGTATCATCCACACGGGCCCAGGAAGCCACGCGATACTTCGCGCAAAGCTGCTGAAAAAAACGCGATAGCCCGTCGCGGTACTTCTGTCCGGCACTCGACCCATAGGTGTAAGTGTTTCGATAGCGCTCCTCGAGATGCGGAAATTCCTGGGCGATGAATGGCAGGTAGCGTTTTTTCGCGGCCGATTGAAGTCGAAGCGCGCACGCTCCCACGTAAGTCGCGCCTGCTTCAGAAACGCGCTTCACCAAAGCTTCGAGATCTGAAGGATTGTCGGTTATTCCGGGAAGCACCGGCATGCAGTTGATCCCTGCGTCGATTCCGGCCTCCCTCAGCCGAGCCAACCCGCGGACTCTGGCATCGGGTGTCGGTGACCGCGGCTCAAGTCGGCGCGCGAGATCCCGATTGAGAGTGATCAGTGAAATGTGAATGCTGAGATCGGAGTGCCTGTTGATGCGTGACAGCACGTCGATGTCTCTCGTGATCAGCGGACTCTTAGAGATGATGACGACTTTCAGTCCCGGATGGTCTGCGAGGACTTCCAAAATTCTGCGGGTTATGCGAAAGCGGCGCTCGGCCGGCTGGTACGGATCTGTCGCGGTGCCGATGACGATCGCTTCGCCCTTGAGGAGCGAGAGATGTCTGTCGCTGCCTTGTCGAAGCGCGCGAGCAAGTACCTCGGGAGCGTTCTGCTTGACGAAGATGTTCCGCTCGAACGCGAGCCAGGGCGGCATTGATTCGTATCGCTCGGTGAGTGCGTCCTCCATCCGATCGTTGTCGGATGCGCGCTCCATTACATAGCGATGTGTGTATCGCGCGTAGCAGTACGCGCACCCGAATGCGCAACCGACGTACGGGTTGATCGACCAGAATCCCATCCCCGTGATTTCGGGCGGGTTGAGAACGTTCTTCGCGAAGTTCGAGTAGTAGCGAATGTCTTTCTGTTCGCCGATGAGCGGGAGCAACCAGGAGTTGCGCTCGTATTCTTCGCCGAAGAGTCCTTGTTCGCGGACCGGTCGTTTTTTCGCACCATATTTCCTTCGTCCGGTCATACCCGAATATAACCCGAAAGGAAGCCCTGTGAGAGGGGCGGGGTTATCTTCCCGCTCGGTTACCCTTCAAATCCAGGAACTCGCGGAGAGGAAAATGGCTGAGCTCCTTTCAGATATCGCAATTCAGCGTGAGCTGCAGGCGTTATCCGGCTGGTCGCGAAAGACGGACGTGTTAACGAAGCTTTATCAATTCCGGAATTTTTCGGAGGCGATGACTTTTGTGAATCGCGTTGCCGATGAGGCGGAGGCCGCGAATCATCATCCGGACATCGATATTCGGTACTCGAAAGTGACGCTGACGTTGAGTACTCACGACTCCGGCGGCATCACCCAGGCTGATATCGATCTCGCGCGAGCTATCGAAACTGGCGACGAGTGAGAGCGGTTTCTCTAGTCTTCAGCTGACTAATTCGGTCTAACAGCTTGGGGCACGGATCGGACGGATGCAACGGATAAGGTACAGGAACAACGTGATTTGAAGTTTGGAAAACAGAAAAAACCAGAGCGGCAAGGGAGTAACCCAAGCTTTCTGGTCTTTCTGTTTCCCCCCTTCAATTCCCGCCCTTCTGTCCTTGATCCGTTGCATCCGTCCAATCCGTGCCCCAAAAAAGCGACCGCTAAGACACTGCGGCACGAGAGATCTTAGTTCCGCCGTCCCCCGAAGATCCTCAGAATCGCCAAAAACATGTTCAACAGATCCAGATAAATCCGTACCGCGGCGCCGACGTACTCATCGGGCCCATACACATTCCGGATTCTCCACGTGTCGTACACGAGCAATCCACTGAACACCAGAACCGTCACCGCAGCGATCGCCACCTGCAGGCCGGGGTTCTTGAAGAAAAACATGTTGAGGAGCATCGAGCCAATCACTACCCACAAGCCAACCGCAAAAAAACTTCCCCACGCACTGAAATCGCGGCGTGAGATGAACGCGTATGCCGTCAGTGTTCCAAACGCGCCGATCGTGGTCAGCGCTGCCTGCGTGATCAGCCCCGGCTGCTGCTGTCCGTAGACATAAAGCAGCGGCGCAAGGAACACCCCTTCCGCAAACGTGAAAAGCAGAACAAGTCCGATGTTCGCGGGAAAAACGTTTTGCGCGCGCAACGCGAGAAAGAGTGGAGCGAACGTCGCAAGCATCGAGATCCACGGATGCGCGGCGACAGCATTGAGAATCGACGGCTGCGACAGCGCGAACATCGCGCCGGCGACCGTGAACAGAATGCTGACGAAGACCAGCGAATAAGTCCGGCGCACGAGCGTCGCGCGCTCGGCACCAGTACGAACGATCGTTCCAGCTGGGAATGAAACTCCCATGGTTCAGCTCCGGTTTTGAGAATCAGACAGGATTATACACCCTGTACCTCCGTTAGGTGCGCTGAGCGCCGTTCGCCAGCTTGTCGAGTACAGGCAGAAGCTCTTCAATCCGTTCGATAAAGACGTTCGGCTTGGCCGGCTCCAACTGCGCTTTGCTGAATGGCCCCCATAGAGCGGCTACCGACACAACGCCGGCGGCGTTGCCGGAAAGAATGTCGTGCGGCGAATCTCCCACGAATACCGCTTCGTCCGGAGAGTATTTAAGCTCGTCGAGAGCAAGCAGAATGGGAAACGCTTCCGGTTTGTGAATCGTGCACGAATCCATGCCAATCGTCGTTTTCATGAATGTATCGAGCCCAGTCCACGCGAGGCCGCGATGCATCATCTCATTGCTCTTGCTTGTAACCACTCCCATTGGATGTCCGCGCCGCGAGAGCTCGGCGAGCGTATCGACAACTCCGCTGAAAGCAGATGTCAGGCGGTCGTGCTGCTCGCGCTGATAGGTCCGGTATCGGTTCGTCAACTCGGCAACGTCGGCTTCCGACGAAGCAAATGGCGCAAGCTGCTTTGCCAGAGGCGTTCCAATTCCCGCAACCCACTCCGCATCGGTCGGAGCCGGAGTACGGCCCTCGAATGTGTGGCGAACGCATTTGAGAAGCAGCGCGATCGAGTCGATGAGCGTTCCATCGAGATCGAAGAGAACAGCAAATGGACGCGCGGTTTTCATTTAACCAAGATACTGAATAATATTGTCATCCACTTCCATCCGGTTCCCGTTCCCGTTCGCGCTCGCCCAGCCAGCCGATGCTGCGGAAGACATACAACATTCCGACGGCGATGACGGCCATTACGCCGAGCAGCGCCGGATAAGCCCATCTCACATGCAGCTCGGGAATGTGCTCGAAGTTCATTCCATAGATGCCGGCAAGAAATGTCAGTGGAATGAACACGCTGGAAATGATCGTGAGCACCTTCATCACGTCGTTCGTTCGCATTCCAACGGATGACATGTAGAGGTCGAGGAGATTGCCGCACAGCTCGCGAAATGTCTCTGACACGTCGATGAGCTGCACAGTGTGATCGTAGCAGTCGCGAAGGAAGATGCGAACCGGCGCGGTTATCAGCGGCGATTCGTCTCGGATGAGCGCGCTCACGGCTTCGCGCTGTGGCCACACTGCCCGGCGAAGGTTGAGGAGCTGTCGCTTCGTAGCGTAGATCTCGCGAAGAGTGGATTTGCTCGCGCTCGCGAGCGCCTTTTCCTCCAAGGCCTCCAGGTTTTCTCCTATTTGCTCAAGGACCGGATAGTATCCGTCGATGATGGTGTCTATCAGCGCATAGGCGAGATAGTCAGGGCCGCTGGTTCGAATCGCACCGATTCCCGCGTTGATGCGCTGTCGAACCGGATCGAACACGTCACCACAGTGCTCCTGAAGAGTGAGCACATAGTTGCGTCCGATGAAGATGCTGACCTGCTCGGTGTCGAGCTCGGACGCACCCTCGCGCAACATCGTCATCCGCGTGATGTACAGGTAGTGGTTCTCGTATACCTCGGATTTGGGTCGCTGCGGCACGTTCACCGCGTCCTCGAGTGCCAGCGGATGCAGCTTGAACAGCTCGGCCACGTGTCGCAGTAATTTCTCATCGCCGAGTCCCTGGATGTCGAGCCAGGTGACGCTGTGATCTGCGAGAATCGGCGGAACGTCGTCGAGGCTTTGCGGAGCGAAGTCGTGGACGGCTTCCGGTGTGTAGGCGATCACCCGTATCGACGGCGGTCCCGCATCCTTAGGGATAACGAGCGTTCCGGGCCGGGAACCGATCGGGGGATTTCGTTTCTTGAACAGTGGTCACGCTTCCGGGTTTGTTCGAGGCGAAAATGGCGGCCTGGCGCCGCCCGCGCAATCAGTCCGCCAACTTGCGTTTTATACCGTTATATGGTATAGTACCCTAGGACACTGGCAACACCCTGAGGGATCTTCGTGATCGTTTCGTTCAAGGGCCGTGGCACTGAAGACGTGTTCAATGACATTGATAGCAGGGTCGCCCGAAGCATTTGTCCAGGTTCCATCTGGAGTGTAGCGCAACGGAAGCTCTATTACCTGCAATCAGCCGGGGCGCTAAGAGATCTGAAAAGCCCTCCGGCCAACAGGCTCGAGAAGTTAATTGGAGGCAGAGCGGGTCAGCATAGCATTCGAATCAACGATCAGTATCGTATTTGCTTCTTCTGGACGGACAGGGGAGCTGAGCAAGTCGAAATAACGGATTACCACTGAACCAATTTGAGCGCAGGGGAAAGCGATGTTGCGTATTCCAAAAAACAGGGCTCCGAGTCATCCGGGTGAGATCCTTCGCGAGGAGTTCCTGCTTCCAATGGGGATTTCGCAGGTCGAGCTCGCAAAGCGGCTCAACATCCCTTTTCAGAGGGTAAACCAGATCGTTGGCGAGAAGCGCTCCGTCACGCCTGACACGGCTCTTCGGCTGGCCAAGCTCTTTGACACGACGCCCGACCTCTGGCTGAACCTCCAGCTTGGATGGGATCTATACCACGCTCAGCACTCGACCAAAGCGAAGGAAATTGAGCGAATCCACAAGTTCGCCGCCCTCGCCGGCACCGAGCGCTGAGAGCAGTTCCGTACTGGTATATTAGACGTAGAATGCCCACATCACCAAAACCCGCCTTCAAACGCCTTTTCGCCCAGACCGGCACTGTAGACCAGGTCGGAATCGAGGAGCGCGTCGCCAAGTTCCAGACCCGCTCCATCAAGAAGAAATCCAAGCTCTGGGGCCTGACCACCGCGGTGTCGATGGTTGACCTCACTTCCCTCGAAGGGAAGGACACCCCGGGCAAGGTCGCATCGCTTTGTTCCAAAGCCCGCAGGCCGAGCGACGATCCCGACATCCCGCACGTGGCGGCGGTCTGTATCTACTCAGCACTCGTCAAAAACGCGGCGCGACTGCTCGCCGATACGCCGATCAAGATCGCGTCAGTCGCAACCGGGTTTCCGGCCGGCCAGACGCCTATCAAGATCCGTCTCTCGGAAGTTCGTCAGGCTGTTGCCGACGGAGCGGACGAGATCGACATGGTAATCAATCGCGGTGCGATGCTCGCCGGAGAATTTCAGCTCGTGCAGGACGAGATATCATCGATCGTCGAAGCGTGTGGCGACTCGACGCTCAAAGTCATTCTCGAGACGGCCGAGCTGGAGAGCTATGACAAGATACGCGCAGCGTCATTCCTTGCGATGCGCGTGATTCGCGAAGGCGACTTCATCAAGACGAGCACCGGAAAGGCATCGAGCTCAGCAACACTCGCAAACACGCAGGTAATGCTCGAGGCGATTCGCGATTTCTATCTCGAGACGGGCACTGCGATCGGAATGAAGCCAGCGGGCGGAATCAAGAACGCCAAGCAGGCCCTTCATTATCTCGTGGCGGTCAAAGAAACCTTGGGCGATGCGTGGCTGAATTCGAGCCGTTATCGCTTTGGTGCGAGCTCGCTGTTGAACGACCTTCTACGGCAGATCGAAAAGGAAAAGACCGGTGCGTACCAGGCACCGTACTACTTCACCGAAGCGGCGGAGAGCTATTAAGACTTTCTCGCTCGGCGAGGCGAGCGGCGAACGGTGAATCTCGCGAAGCTGAGACAGTCCTGGGAAGACCTGCAGGCGAGCCTCTGGTTCATCCCGGCGCTGATGGTCGGTGCGGCTGTGGTTATTGCAGCGGGCCTGGTGCAGCTGGATTCCACCGTGAGCGGTGACCGGCTGACAGCTTTTGCCCCAAAGGTGTTCGGCGCCGGGGCGGCGGGCTCGCGCGCCCTCTTGAGTGCCATTGCGAGCTCGATGATCACGGTGGCTGGAGTGACGTTCTCCATCACGGTCGTAGCGCTGGTCCTCGCGTCGAGCCAGTACTCGCCGCGCATTCTCCGCAATTTCATGCAGGACCGCGCCAATCAGGTCGTACTCGGCGTTTTCCTCGGGATTTTTGCGTACTGTATCGTCGTTCTAAGAACGATTCGCGCCGGCGATGAGGGCGCTTTCGTTCCATCGATCGCCGTTTTTGGAGGCGTGCTCCTGGCTTTCGTCGCAATCGGGTTTCTCATCTTCTTCATCCATCACATCGCCGTCGCAATTCAGGCGACGAGCATCATCGGATCGGCGGCTTTCGAGACCGTGGCCGCGATTGAGAGACTGTTTCCAACGGAGATTGGGGAGGAAGCTGCGCCCGACGAGCGCGCGGCGCGGCAGGCGGCCGTTCTCCAATGGGGCAAGATTCCGGCACTCAGATCGGGCTACGTCCAACGGGTCGATGCCGAGGCCCTGCTCGAGCGCGCGAAGTCGGAAAACTTCGTGCTGAGAATGGAGTGCGGGATCGGAGAGTTCATCACCGAAGGAATCACTCTATTATCTGTTTCATCTGCGAATGCATCCGAGGAGCTGATCGCCGACCTCAATGGCGCCTACACGATCGGCCGCGACCGGACGGTGTATCAGGATGCCGAATACGGAATCCAGCAGATCGTGGACATCGCCCTCAAGGCGCTTTCTCCGGGAATCAACGATACGACGACGGCGGTAAGCTGCGTCGATTATCTGGGGGTCATACTGGCGCGGCTCGCGACGCGCCAGATAGAAACTCCGTACCGATCGGATGGAGACCAGTTACGCGTTGTCACACGCGGTCCCACATTCAAGGGAATGGTCTCGCACGCATTGGATCCCGTTCGCCGGAGCGCCGACGGCAACGTCGAGATTTTCGTGCGAATGCTTGGTGTAATCGGGGACACTGCCAGCGCCACAAAGAGCGCATCGAGGTCCGATGTGCTCCGCGAGCAGGCAGCATTGATCATGGAGCGGGCCGAGCGAACCGTTGCCGAGGGGTACGATAGGGATCAGGTGGTTGCTGCCGGGAGACACCTCGCAGGACTAGTCGTCCCCGACGTGTCTGGCGCGACGTGAGAGTAGCGATGGCAGATGGGTGCAATGATATTTCGCCGATTGGTGATAATCCACTGAAGCAGCGGAGCTCCGAGAATGTCGACAACTAAACCGGTCGCCAAACCACTGGCGAAGGGCGGGCAGCGGCTAGCGGCTAGCGGGCAGCGGGGATCTGGTAACGGGCAGCGCGAGCGTCACCGAATTCCGCAGCTGATTTTTGGTGACCTGTGGGAATACGACCCAGCGCCCGAGACGGCGGACCCGAAGATCAAGCCACAGTACGATCTCTTCATCGGCGGAAAGTTTGTCGCTCCGCGATCAGGCAAGTATTTCGATTCCATCAATCCTGCGACCGAGAAAGTCGTGTCGCGGATTGCGCTCGCGAACTTCGAGGATGTCGACGCCGCATATGTCGCCGCGAAGAAGGCGTACGACAACGTCTGGGGAAGAATGCCCGGCAAGGACCGCGGCAAGTACATCTATAGAATAGCGCGGCTGCTCCAGGACAGGGCGCGCGAGTTCGCGGTGGCCGAGACGATCGATGGTGGCAAGCCCATCAAGGAGTCGAGGGACTTCGATGTTCCGATGGCGGCTGCGCACTTTTTTTATCACGCCGGATGGGCCGACAAGATCGAGTACGCCATTCCAGGCGTTGATGTGCAGCCGCTCGGCGTCGTCGGCCAGGTGATTCCGTGGAATTTCCCGCTGCTTATGCTTGCGTGGAAGATTGCGCCGGCGTTGACGATGGGAAATACTGTCGTGCTGAAGCCGGCCGAGACGACGTCGGTCACCGCAATGAAGTTCGCGGAGCTGTTGAATGAGGCCGAGCTGCCGCCGGGTGTCGTGAACATTGTGACAGGCGCCGGGGAGACCGGCAGCGCGGTGATGGGGCATCCCATTGCGTCAAAGGTTGCGTTCACTGGATCAACAGCGGTTGGCAAGCGCATCATGCGCCAGATTGCCGGCTCCGACAAGAAGATGACGATGGAGCTCGGCGGAAAGGCCGCGAACATCGTGTTTGAAGATTCACCCATCGATCAGGCCGTTGAAGGTGTGATCAACGGAATCTTTTTCAATCAGGGGCATGTCTGCTGCGCGGGGAGCAGGCTGCTCGTGCAGGAGTCGATCTACGAGCGGTTCGTTGCGAAGCTGAAGACGCGCATTGATACGCTGAGAGTGGGGAATCCACTCGACAAGAACACGGATGTCGGCGCAATCAATTCGAAAGCGCAGCTCGACAGGATCACTGAGCTCGTCGACGCTGGCGTGACCGGTGGCGCAAAGATGTATCAGAGCTCGTCATGCACGCTGCCTGGCAACGGATTCTGGTTCAAGCCGACTGTATTCACCGGCGTGACGCAGAGTCATCGCATTGCGCAGGAAGAAATCTTCGGACCGGTGCTTTCGGTTTTGACATTCCGGACACTTGAGGAGGCGGTCGAGAAAGCCAACAACACTGCTTATGGTTTATCGGCTGGTGTGTGGACTGACAAGGGCTCGCGGATTCTTAAGATGTCAACCGAGTTGAAAGCTGGCGTAGTGTGGGCGAACACGTTCAACAAGTTCGATCCTTCGTCTCCCTTTGGCGGATACAAGGAATCTGGTTTTGGGAGAGAGGGTGGTCGTCAGGGGTTGCTCGATTATGGGAAAATTGTTTGAACAGCTGTTGGCCACAGAGACCACAGAGACCACAGAAACGGCGGAACGGCAGACAAATGGGGTGGAACTGCGGGGAAACCAGAACCGAAAAGGCTAAATGAGCGCGAACAGACTGCAGATTACGAAAACTCCCAAGGTCTATGTGGGTGGTGCGTTCATTCGATCGGAGAGTGGGCGGACTTTTCCCATCTTCGAAGACGGGAAGACGGACGGGAAGTTTTTCGCCAATGTGCCGCAGTGCACGCGAAAGGATTTGCGGAATGCTGTAGAGGCTGCCGCGAAGGCTGGGCCCGATTGGGCGAAGCGCACTCCGTACAATCGCGGGCAGATACTGTATCGGCTTGGCGAGATGATCGAGGCGCGGTCGTTGGAGATGGCCGAGGCGCTGGGGGTGGGCGGGATGTCGCGTGGTGATGCGGAGAAGGAAGTTGGGGCGACTGTTGATCGGCTGATTTACTACGCGGGTTGGGCGGACAAGTACGCGCAGGTGGTGGGGAATACGAATCCGGTGGCGGGGCCGTTCTTCAATTTCACGGTGCCCGAGCCGATGGGGATAATTGGTGTGCTCGCGGCGGATGCGAGTCCGCTGCTTGGCCTCGTGTCGCAGATTGCGCCGGTGATTGTCTCCGGAAACACCGTGATTGCGTTGGCGTCGGAGAGTGATCCTTATCCGGCGATTGTGCTTGGCGAGATGCTGGCGACTTCGGATCTGCCGGGTGGTGTCGTCAATCTGCTGACGGGCTTTCGTCGTGAACTACTGCCGACGTTTGCAACGCATACTCACATTCGCGGGATCTCGGCGGTTGTCGGAGCTGGCGAGAGGAAGGAGCTGGCGCTTGGAGCTGCTGATTCGGTCAAGCGGGTGAAGACCAGGAAGAGCGAGGAGAAGCTCGACTGGTATTCCGAGAAGGCGCAGGGCGTGTACGACATTAAGGATTTCGTCGAGTTCAAGACTACCTGGCATCCGATCGGGGTGTAGGCGGGTGCGTTAGGCAACAGCCATCGGGCAAGCGTACAATTGCCGTCATCTTCTGCGGTAGATACAAGCTCACGCTCCCAGCCGGCTAAGTCCCAACGTGGCTTAAGCCATGGTTCAGGCTTCGCGACATGCCGACGGTTTCGCTCAGAAACTGGCACTCGGGCCATTCTGCGCGCATTGGTTTCGTTTCCTTGCGTTAGCCATGACTCCTCGGGCAAGACAACCAGACGATAGCTTTTCAAAGCAATTCATGGTTGCGACACTTTCAGATGCAGCGGCGGCTGAATGTTGTCGTGAAACAAAAAACTGCAGGAACCGGCGTGGGATTAACGGATGAACGCGTGGTATGTCGCATTATCGAAACGCGCGCTCAATGCAGCCACAACGGTGTATTTACACGATGATTGATAAGTTCTCCCCGCCACCCTGACCTGCCTGAGATGATGGTGAGTCCTTGTAGCCGAGCGCGCTCCGCTCCGTCGTTGGCAGCTTTCCGAAAGCTGATGAAGCGGCCAGTCTGATCTCGATTTCCATTTGTCGAAGTAGCGGCGTCTGATATTTCGAAGGGTGATGCGGAGGGGAAGTTTCTGCGACATCAAGGACTTTGTCGACTTCAAGACGACCTAGCATACGATCGGGCGTAGCGCGTCAAATACTGGCGCATGCATGGTCTTCTGCTGATGTTGGGAATGGACACACGGTAATGGCGCATCGCCCTCATCCGCAGCTGTCCACCTTCACCGGAGGCACCATGCGTCGTGCTTTTGTCATTGCTTCAGTAGTTGCGGGAAGTGTTGGTCTCACCGGATTGGTTCGCACGGGCGAGGCGCGATCGCCTCGATCCCATGAAATCGAAAGACTCCAGAATCACTTCGATTCGGTTGCTGTCGAGCTCAATCAGCGAGACATCGCGAGTCTTACGACTACACAGCGAGCAAAGCGAGCGACGCTTGCGAGCTGGCTTCGAGAGTATCGCGCCGCAGGGGTGTTTCCAACGAACGATCGCTTCGACACACCAACTCCGTTCTTTCGCGATTC
>JBBSGU010000085.1:0-11439 GCA_038253755.1 Gemmatimonadales bacterium
CCGCTCCGTGGATAAATCCACCCAAGCTCCTCATTTCAGAGGACGTTGCTCAGTAAACTCAGCCTACTCGGTGTCTCAAACTCGTTGACAGGTTCCGCGATCGGCAGAGATCGTCAGGTCGGGACTACAGGCTGCGCGCGCCAGCTCAATCCGACGTGACTGAAACGCGGTGGTAGTATCATAGCGGCAGCCGGTTTCCGAGGATCGGCAAGGTCGGCAACATGTCCGCAACCTGCCCGACGAACGGGCGCCACGGGCCGTCGCGGGAACAAATATTCCGTCACTCTACAGATAACCCGGATATGATGAAAGAGCGACCCTGGCCGGACCGCGCAGCGCGCCGTTTCGAGCGGCTGGCAGAGGCATTTTGTCGGTTAAGTTAGAGAGCGGGCTACCCTCCAACCAAACCGAGTGTTAGCGCCTAAAAATAAGGAGGCTGAGATTGGATCCCGTATCGCCCTTCGACTGGCATCGGATGTTCCTGGGGGCCGAGCCGCCGCTGTACTTCCTGGAAATAATATTTCGCATCGCGGCGCTATACACCTTTACCGTGCTGGCAGTTCGACTGATGGGGAAGCGAGGTAACAGAAACTTGTCGCCGTTTCAGACTGTCGTGATAATCGCGCTTGGCTCGGCGACCGGAGACACCATGTTTTATCCGCAGGTTCCTCTTCTTTACGCATTCCTGGTTCGCCGGAGTGGTCGCACTGAACCGGCTATTCGCGATTGCGCAGACGAATGTGAAGTCGTTTAACACCTTTCTCGAGGGGGATCCGCTGGTTGTGATCAAGGATGGGAATTTGGTTGCACAGGCGCTCCGAAAAGCGCGAATGCGGCCAGACGAAATCAAGGGAATGCTACGGGAACAGGGAATCGAAGACACCGGCGTTGTACGCTTTGCGTTTCTGGAGCGAAGAAGATGCGCAAGCGGCTGTCGATATTGTCTGCGGGATGTCGGACATAACCGCCGCTACCGCGCCACAGGGACGGTACGATGTTCTTGCCGCACTGCGCCGCAGCGGATCACATCAGTGGTGGGTCTACCCTCGGGCTGATGAATGCAGAGCGCCGGCTGGTGAAAACGCAGCCGGCGCTCAATCAATTCAGTCACTGCAACCACGAAGCCGAAAAATTGAACGAGACGCGCTCGTATTTTTCGGCGAGTCGATTTTATCGCGTCAGGGCCCCGCGTTCGGATTGTTCAACGTTTCGACATCGGGGATCGGAAGACACCGCTGTGTTCCGTAATTTCCGCCCTTGAGGTATACAACGGAATAAGGCAGTCCCGGAGCAGGAACGAGCGGAAGGTTCAACCGGCGCACATCGAACAGGTGCTGGCCTTCCAGAAATAATTCGCGGCGTCGCGCCTCAATCACCTCGTTGGCGATTAGCGTCGCATCCGTGCTGGAGAACGCAGGAAGTCCCGCTTTGGCGCGCAACGCGTTGATGATTGTCACCGCCTCCTGGCCACCCTTCACCTCGGCGATGATGAGCTGCGCCTCCTTGTAGCTCGCAATCGGGATCGAGGCTGCGGTCGAGTTGTATTTCGTCTGATTGAATAGAGGGCTCTGGTTATCGGAAGCCTTGCGCGCCGCATCGACGACGGGAACTCTCGTGTCGGCAACTGGTCCACCCGAGCCGGCGACCGTGAGGCCGCGATACGGCGCCGCAACAGTTACAACCTTGCCAACGTTGTTCTGGACGTACACGCGGTTCTGGCGGCGCGACGATCCATCCTCGGCCGTCGCCGAGATGACGAAACCCGCCTCGACGAGGGCCGCGTCCGCGACTGCTTCAGTTTTCTTCCCCTGATCGAGCCGAGCCCGTGCACGTCCGACGTAGGCCATGTTGAGGATCTGCTTGTTGCCCGAAGTCTTTGCCGCTTCGATTGCCGTCGTGAACCTCTCTTCGGCGGAAGCGAACAGCTGCACAGATGTCAGCTTCGGTCCTACGTCGATTGCGGCATCACAGAAGGCCTCTCCCAACAGCAGGCGGCTGTACCCTGCGTACGCGGCGGCGGTCGCGATAAGGCTGGTCCGATTGGGAACCTGCTTGTCGGTCCACCCTTGAAGCAGTCGCAGGATATTGTCGGCCGTTCCACGAGCAATCGAGAGCGGCGTGTAGAGTCCGATCGACTCGCAACCCCCCTGTGAATAAGCGGTTTCGGAAGGAGAGATGTCCCTGCGATCGTACGACCACCGCGAAGCTGTCTGCGTGGTTTCCGTGAGCTCGCCGCTCATAAGTCCGGCGACCACGACGTAGGAGCCGAACGCGCATTCAAAGTCCCCGACGGCCCCGTTCACGAGCAGCGCCGCGTTCTCGGGCTTTTCAAGGCTGGCGGTTTCCACCCTGTCCGGGGCCGTCGCTTCCAGGCCCTTGTCGAGCAGGCTGCACGCGGTAAGAGTGCCGAGCGTAAGCGCCACCGAGGCGATTCCTGCCCGCGCGGTCACCGCCGCCGTTTTTTTTCGTTGATTCCAATTCATGTCGAGTATATCCCGGATCGAGGTTATGCCGAATTAGAAAGTCAGTCGGAGCGAAGTGACAAACGAGCGAAGCTGTGGCGTTACGTTTTGTTCCCATTGGCCAAAGCCTCGGCTTCCACCCTGGAACGACGCTTCAGGCTCGAGACCCTTGTACTTCGTCCACGTGTGCAGATTGCGGCCGGCCAGGCTGATCGAGCCACCGCTCGAGCCGAGTCGCGAGACCCACGCGCCGGGAAGGTTGTAACTCACCGATACCTCTCGCAGCTTGGTGAAGCTCGCGTCCTGAATGAGATCGCTGATGTAGTTCGAGCTGCTCACTGCGCCGACGATCGCCGGGCTGAACTCCAGCGGATAGTAGTTCTCGCGGCACTGGATGAAGATGTGGCATCTCACCCGGCGGTTGCCGTCGAGCTTGCTGTATCCGCGCTTGAAGTCCACAAGCGCATAGAAGCTGAGATTCGAGAACACGCGAAGGTTGGAGCTGAAGGCACCCTCGAAATTCGGCGTCGTACGGCCGAGGAATACGTTGGGCGCGCTCCCGCAGGGGACCGGCGCGTTGTTCGCGCCCGGACCGCCATCGCACATCACCGCCAGCACCTTTCCGTTCGCATCGAGAGTCGCGTCGACGACCTTCTTTTCGAACCACGCCCCTACCGGGAAACCGACCCGATGCTGAATGTATCTACTGGGTACGATAAAGTCCGCGCCGCCGAGATTTTCAACAGTGGATTTGTTAGTGGCAGCCGTGAAGCTCATGTCCAACCCGGCGCGCGATGTCTGAAGCGGCGTTCCGCGGAGGACGAATTCCATTCCGCGCTTGGAGAGGCGTCCCGCGTTGATCAGCTGCGATCCAGGATACCCGCTCGAAGGTGGAACCTCCCTGGCAAGAATGGCATCCTTGGTGCCGCCGGTGAAATAGGTGAACTCGATGCCAGCCCGATCGCCCAGAAATCCGGCGTCGAGACCGAGCTCAGTCTCGTATCCGCGCTCCGGTCCGAGGTTTGGATTCCCGCGGGACAACGGAGTAACCGCCGCGGAGCCACCAGGACCGGGCACCGCGGTGAATGTCGGAACCGCAGAGTACGGCGTTGGCGCCTGTCCTGTCTGACCGTAAGCCGCTCGAAGTTTGAGCGTATTTATGCCACCAAGATGGAAGAACGGTTCTTCGCTCACTACCCAGGCGCCGCTGAACTTTGGATAGTAGACCCGGCTGAAGTTCGCGCCAAAGGAACTGTTGTTATCCACTCGCAGGCCGGCCGTCAGAAAGAGGCGATCGTTCCAACCGAATTGCTGCTGGCCGAAAACACCCACAGTGTTGTTCTGGACCTGGTTCTCGCTGCCCGTGCGATTGGCCGTAGTCGAGGAAATCGCCGTGAGACCGGGGGCCGGAAAAACCTCTCCATAGGCGCTCACGAACCTGGTATGGCGCCGATAGAAGTCAGCTCCGAACGACGAGCTCGAGGAGAGGTGTCGCCCCAGTGAACCGATAACGGTCGCACTGTAGTTCACCGTAGAGAGCGAATTGTCCCGCGTGTCGACGGCCTTGTAGCCGAGACCCGCGTCATCGCCAAAGAAGTTGATCAGATCCGGATGCACGGAGGCAAGCTCTTCACTGTACTCGTTGCCGCGGTCCGTACCGATGACTGCTCGCTGACTGAACCAGTGGGACGGGTGGTGGTTCAGCTCCACGCTCCCGGTGAACCGCCCGACGTCCTGATAGCTCTGGTACTCCTTGTGGTACATCGAAGGCGGCGCGGTTCGCCAGCCTTCCCTGTAGTCGAGAAACGAAGGCGACGAAAAATACGTGCCCCACGTGAGGCCGCCTCCCCCAGCTTCGAATGGCAAGTCGGTTCGGGCCTGGACAAAATTAAGGCTGGCGACGACACTGACGCGGTCGCTGGGGAATACGGAGAGATTCGCACGGGTTCCGGTATTCTTGAGTTGATTGGTCGCCTCGGCTCCCTCGTCCCGCTGAAAATTTCCACTGATGCGGTAACGGAATAGCGGCGAGCCTCCGCCCACTCCCAGATCGTACGATTGCATCCGCCCTTTGCGGAATATCGGCGTCCCGTTTGTCGATTCGCGATCCACGATGTCGAGCGATTGGATCGCACCGGCGGCGTCTCGCGAATAATTGGTGAAGAGGCGCCCTTCCGGATTGGCGAATTGGTTGACCCCCTGCCGCGTCGAAAATTCCCAGGTGGGTTTTCCCTGCGATCCCTTCTTGGTGATGATCTGGATGACGCCGTTGGCGGCTTCGGTACCATAAAGAGTCGAAGCAGCGGGACCTCGAACGATCTCAATGGTCTCGATGTCGTCGGGACTGAAGTCATTCCACCGGCTGGTGGTGCTGGCTCCGAAGCCCTGATTGGTTGGGCCAGTACCCTGCGCGTTGTCAACGCGGACACCGTCAACATAGATGAGCGGTTGATTCGATAGCGAAAAGCTCGACACGCCGCGGATTCGAACAGTTGCGCCGGAGCCGACCACGCCCGAGTTCTGGAGGATCGTCACACCCGCCGCACGCCCATTGAGGAGTTGTTGAACGTCGCGGACCGGCCCGCGCTGGACGGCGCTTGTCGCGTCGATCTGCGCAACGTCGACGCCAAGTGTGCGCTTGTCGGTAAAACCTGGCTGTCCTGTTACGACGACCGCGTCGAGACTCACGGTGGCGATCGGCAGCGTGACCCTGACGCTCTGGTCTCCCGAAGTCGCGCGGACAGTGGTGAGACGGTATCCGATTCGCCGCGCCTCGACCGTCGCTGTCGGGCCTGTCACTCCGGTGATGCGAAACCGGCCGCTCGCATCGGTAATCGCCCCGAGGCGCGTGCCTTTGATAGTTACCTGAACATTCGGAATGGGAGCGCCGCCCTGCTGCGTGACGACGCCGGCGATGACATCGGACTGCGCCGCAGCGGTCGTTCCGCAAACTGCGCTCACCACGAGCGCAATGAACGCTGCGACCATGCGCCGTCGCAATGCCGCGCCGCGCACGGTCGCGGCAATTGTGTGCGACTGAGAGAATTCGGCCATATTGATCCTCCGCCTGCTGTGATGCTGGGTTTAGGTTCGCGCCCCGGGTCCCGATCCGCGCGCCTCTACCATAGGATAAGGTTACGCGTAGCGCAAGCAATCGAAGTGGCGAGTGATTGAAGTGGCGAGAATTGGATGAGCGCGGCGCGAAACGCTCGGTGGGTTGACGGTCGAACCGACAGCATGAATCGACAGCAAGGTGCCGACCGATCCGAATGAAAAAGCCCCGCTCACAGAGTTAGCTGCAAGCAGGGCAAGAATTTATTAATGGGCCATCGAGGAGTTGAACCTCGGACCTCACGCTTATCAGGCGTGCGCTCTAACCACCTGAGCTAATGGCCCCGAAGCGCACTCTTGTCCGAGTGCGGCACAGTCTCGAAAGTTATCGGGAGCAGAAAGTTGAGTCAATCGCAAGCGATGGCATGAGTGGGTCAGTTTCAAATCCAGGGAAAAACCATAACCGCCAATTGGCGAGAACGGCGGGAGAATTGCGGGAGAACTACAGACGGCAATTCCAGCGATCCCATGAGTCTTCCCAGTCATCCTGAAGTTAAACGACAGCACTGCGAGTATAGCGGCGGCTGAATGTCGTCGTAAATCAAAAAGAAGAAATCCGCGGGGCGTGGCCGATTGTGTCTCTCGCCTCTCTCGCCGCTTTCTCCCGTAGTTCTCCCCATTCGCAGTTACGGGGTTCCGTTAGCAACCGGCAAGACAGAGGACCATTGAAGACTCCCCAGTAAGTCCAAAGTGACCCACTACTCGATGGCGTTCTGACCCTCAACACACCTAGAACATCAGCCCGAAACTGATCGGATAAAACCGCGCCGATCGCTTGCCATTGAGCCCAGCATCGTCCGGCAGCGCACGGTACAGATTGAACCAGCGCCCCTCGAGGAACCCGTTCACGCCAGGAAACCACAGGCCGAGGCCAGCGTTGATAGCCAAGTCGCTCGTGGCTTTGGTTCCGGCACCGTCGGGGTTGTAGTTGAATCCCCCCACGCCACCGACGAAGTAAAGCCGCTTTGCATTTCCAACAAGCGTGAACAGCGTGTTGACGCTGACGATGGTCACCTTTGCGCTGCCAAGACCCAGTGTACCCGTTCCGGTCTTTTTCCCGAGCGCCCCGTACATGCCGTCGAACCTGACGCCGAACGGAGAATCGACTCCGCCGATTCCCAGCATAATCGCGCCAATTGGGCCCGCCTTGTGGTTGTCAGCAGTCAAACCCGTCGGAATTGCCGCTCCGCCCGAAATGCCAAATACGTACTGGTCCCGTCCCTGCCCTTCAGCGCGGCCCGCCACGGCGAGCGCAGCAATGGCCACCGTAAAAAATGTCGTGAATTTCATCCGTTGAAATTGACGGGGCGGCACGTCGGCGGAAAGCCCGTCGATCAAACTCGGCAGCTTGTCGGCGTTGACGGGTGTGTACGCTCGCTCAGACGCATGACCGCCACAACGAGTGGCGGCGAGATAAGCCACGTGAAGCGCCAGAGGAGCCGCGCGACCCGCCCCGTCGCAGACGCGGCGACACTTCGAGCTCGGACACGATGATAAAGCAAGGAGCGTCAACGATCGGGATTCGGTCGGGCACGTTGTAACTTCCGGATGCTTAACGCTTAGAGCCAACAGCTAAAGCTGACAGCTCTAAGCTTTCAGCTGCGGTGCGTTTTATCATTCCGCAGCTGCTGCTGACTGTTACTCGGCCTTTACGTTAAGCGAGACAGCAATCCGTGTTAGCAGATGGTCGGTCTTTCCCTCTTCATTGAGCGTTTGCTGGAGCACTCTCGCCGCACCACGGTAGCCGAGGAGCCGGGCGTAGGTCCGGACGGTTCCGTAGCCCGCCATTTCGTAATGCTCGACGTGCTGGGCGGCTGAGATCAGCCCCGCGTCGAGGACTTCGCGATCCGGCTTCTCTTTGATCAGGCCCTTTGCTTCCTTGATCAGCCCTTCCATGCCTACGCATTTCTTGCCCTTCGGGCTCTTGTCCATCGCCTTGCAGATTCGCTCGAGCCGGCGGGCATGTTCTTTTGTCTGCGCGAGGTGCGTACGGAAGGCGGCTTTCAGCTTCGGGCTCTTCGCCGCTGCAACCATCTTTGGAATCGCTTCGATCAGCTGATTTTCTGCGCTGTAGAGATCCTTAAGCTCGTCCAAGTAGAGTTTTTCCAGTGAATCGAGTTCGATGGGCATTGGGTTATCCGTGTGTGAGTGGGTGACATCCCTAAGGGCACGATGCAGGCCGCAACGGATGGATTGCAGCGTTCCGAGGAAAGTCGGCTCCATCGCGAATTCCTGCGTCAGACGCCAGCGACTCCCCTATCGAACGCATCGTGCCCGGAGTTGTTTATACCACTTCCGGTTGATAGATGATGACAGCCTCGGAGGCATTTTTTGCGGCGAGAACAGATTGTTCTTCTTTGGATCCTTGTCTCGCTGAGCGTTGCCGGATGCACGACAGACAAGTCGATCGCTCGTCCCTTTGTCGCAGCGCTCACGAGCGACCCAGGACAATTGAATTCGGCAATCACGACGAATGGCGGCGTTCACACTGCAGCCGGCGTGCTTTACGACGGCCTCGTCGAGCTCGATGACCATCTCAAGCCGGTTCCCGCGCTTGCAACGAGCTGGGAGATCGAGCAAGGCGGCGCCCTCTACCGTTTTCATCTGCGGCACGGAGTGCGCTGGCATGACGGCAAACCATTCACAGCGGCAGATGTCAAGTTCACGTTTGACAGCCTGCTTCTCAAATATCATTCGAGAACGCGAGCGTCGCTCTCGTCAGTTCTTCTTCGCATCGACACGCTCGACCCGTACACACTCGAGTTCCACTTCAAGCGTCCTTACGCGCCGCTTCTTCAACAGCTGAACGTCGAAGAAGCGCCGATCATGCCGCAGCACGTATTTCAGGGCGTTGATCCTCTGCGAAATCCGGCAAACAATGCCCCGGTCGGAACTGGCCCATACAGATTCATCTCATACAGTCCGGGCAGCGAGATTCGCTTTGCGGCGAACAACGACTACTTCAGCGGCGAACCGGCTATCAAAAACCTCTCGCTTCGAATCATTCCGGACGCGTCGACGCAGGTGATTGCATTTGAAGCAGGAGAAGTCGACTGGCTCTACGGAGTTCCCGGGCCTGAGCGAAATCGCCTTCGGCAAGACAAGCGCTTCAGGGTCGTCCAATATCCTGGCTATTCGGGTGGAAGCAATTGCGTCGTCACGCTCGGCTTCAATCTCGACCGGCCAGTGTTTCAGGACGTTCGCGTCCGCCGCGCGGTGGCTCACGCAACGAACCGGCAGCAGGTGCTCGAGCGAGTGCTCTTTGGCGAGGGGCGCGTTGCTGACGCTCCGATATCCTCCGGCATCGGGTTCGCGCATGCGAGCGATCTTCAAATCCCGGCATTCGATACCGCGACGGCGAAGACTCTTCTCGATCAGGCCGGGTGGCGATCGGGAAAGCCTGGGGACATCAGGACTGCGCATCACGTAAAGGGGATTCCAGAAGAAACTCCGTTCGTGGTCGGGTTCACCGGAATGCCTGGACAGACCAAGTACGGCGACATCCTTCGCGCACAGCTCCGCGCAGTAGGGCTCGATCTCCAGGTCAAGCCCCTCGAATCGGCTGTCTTCGCTGAGACCGTCTTCAAAAAGCGTGACTTCGACACAGCGATCATCTCCTACTGCAATGGGACTGATCCTGAAATCGGGGTGCGCCGCCAATACGTTTCGTCGAATATCGGACCAGTACCATTCTCGAATACCGCTGCGTATAGAAACTCAGAAGTGGACAGTCTTTTCGACGCTGCATCTTCGGCACTGGATACCGTGACGAGGAAGCGCCTGTACCATCGCATCCAGGAAATCGCCGTGCGTGACCAGCCTTACGTCTGGCTTGTCGAGACGCTCAATACGGTTGCGTTCAAAGCGAGATGCAGTGGTTTCAGCAATTCGCCGCATTTCGTTGCGACAGCGCACTGCGCCAATTGAACAGCCGGTTCGTCGTTCGACGACTGCTCCAGGTCGTCCCGACAGCGTTCGGAATCGTTCTCATTGGATTTTTGCTGGTTCACCTGGCTCCAGGAGACCCCGTAGCTGCCGTCGCCGGAGAAAATGGTGACGCCGCCTACTATGCGTTCATGCGTCACCGCTTCGAGCTCGACAAACCATTGCCGCAACAGATGGCGACATATTTCGAGAGGGTGGCGTCAGGCGACATGGGCACCTCGTACGTGCACGGTCGTGGGTCTCTCTCTCTGGTCCTCGAGCGGGTACCGGCGACGCTTCTACTCACCGGGACCGCACTCGTGCTTGCGATTGCAATGTCGATTCCGCTCGGCGCCTTCGCAGCGGGGAGGCCGCATGGCGCGCGAGACATCGGCATCAGCGCAATAGTTTTGACTCTCTATTCGGCTCCCGCATTCTGGCTCGCACAGCTTGGAATCCTGGTCGTCGCGCTCAAGCTCGGTCTCGTTCCCGTACAGGGAATGACGAGCGCGGGCAGCACGCAAACCGGGTTGGCACGAGCGCTCGATGTTGCGTGGCATCTTGCGCTTCCCGCCCTCGTGCTCGCGTCGCAGGAGATGGCCGCCTTCGTTCGCCTTACTCGTGCCGGCCTCATCGACGAGCTCAGGCGCGATCATGTGCGCACAGCTCGCGCGAAAGGTCTGACTGAACGACTCGTTCTCTTCCGACACGCAATGCCCCGGGCATTGCTTCCGGTGATCACCGTGATTGGCGCCCGGATCGGCCAGCTAATCGCGGGGGCTGTCATCATTGAAATCGTATTCGGATGGCCCGGCATTGGGCGACTGATGCTCGAGGCTATTCAGACACGTGATACTCCGCTGCTTCTCGCACTGTTCATGACTATTTCGTTCGCCGTTGTGCTGGCGAACTTCATCACCGACCTGGCCTATGGCGCATTCGATCCACGGATTCGAGTCCGCTGATCTTGTGCCGGCGATCCCGCCAGCCGGCGTCGCAACGCTCGCTGTGCGCAACGCGCTCAGGCGACCCGCGGCAGTTGTCGGGCTGATGCTTCTCGGACTCATCGCCATGATGGCGATACTCGCGCCCTGGCTCACGTCGTTCGATCCGTTTCTCATTTCAGGCCCTTCGCTCGCGTCGCCGTCATTGGCGCACCTGATGGGCACTGATGCGATTGGACGCGATCTCTTCAGCGGAATTGTTTTCGGCACTCGGGCGTCGCTGTTGATCGCTCTCTCGGTCGGCCTCGTTGCGACAATCTGTGGAGTAACGATCGGAAGTATTTCCGGGTTCTTCGGCGGAATAGTTGACGACGTACTCATGCGCATCACGGAAGCGTTTCAGGTGTTGCCGAGGTTTTTCCTCGTCGCCGTAGTGATCGCAGTGTTCGGCCCGGGAATCGAGCGTCTGATTCTGATCCTCGGGCTCACATCGTGGCCGATTCTTGCCCGGGTCGTTCGAGGCGAGGTAGTTGCCACGCGGCAGCTCGACTACGTGCTCGCAAGTGAAGCACTCGGAGCGTCACGTGCTCATCTGATCCGCCATGTGCTTCTGCCGCAGGTGATGCCGGCGGTTTTCGTGATGCTTGGACTGATGATGGGCCAGGTACTTCTCATCGAAGCCGGTCTCGGCTTCATCGGCCTGGGCGACCCGAGCGTGATCACATGGGGAACGCTGGCCGGCGATGCGCAGGGATTTTTTCGCGCAGGATGGTGGCTTGTCTTTTTTCCCGGCATGGCCATCACAGCGGCCGTACTAGGATTCAATCTCAGCGGTGACGCGCTTTCAGCGTCGATTCAGGGACGATGAGGAGCTAGTGCTTCAATTCGAGAATATAGAGACCGGAATTCACGTCGCTTACCGCGACATACTGCTTCGCCGCTCCTGATACCGGCAGCGACATGAGGGCAACGCCGACGACGTAGGCCTTCGCCGGAAG
>JBBSGU010000086.1:0-11375 GCA_038253755.1 Gemmatimonadales bacterium
GTGTCATTGCGAGGCCAGACATCGAGATGATGCGCAGCCACACGGGCGGACGCGGAGTAACCCCACGAAGTCCGAGAAGCGGAATCGAGAACATCACGACGTAAGTCAGGGCGTAGAACGTTCCGCCAGCATTAAAGAGGAGCTGGAACGACTCCGCTTGTCCGACGCCGATCAGGCTGAGCAGCGCAATCACGAGCGATGTTACGCCAACAAGAAGAATTGAGTTCACCGGCGTTTTGTAAGTCGGATGCAGTCTCGTGAACCACTCGGGCAACAGCTTGTCCCAGCCCGCAACCATCGGCAGGCGCGTGACGCCGGTGAAGTTCACGCTCGTCTGAGCGATACGCATGGCTAACGTCATGAGAATCGCAATCGTCACGAGTTGGGTGGCAATTCCAAACGGTGCGAAGCCAACGCGCAGCACCTGCGCAATTGGTGCAATCAGATCGATGTTCCCTGTTGGAATGAACGCGACAACGGTGCTCGTTCCCATGACGAACATCACGGCGATGATCGGCGCTGCGATCCACACTGATCTGCCGATTGACCGCGCTGGCGATCGTGTTTCCCCAGCCAGGATTGCCATGTATTCGAATCCGCCGAGTGCACCGAAGCCCATCTTCCCAAGGATGTTCACGTTGTACAACGAAAATGCGGGAACACTGGTTCTCAGTGGATGAAACTCGTGCAGATGCCCGGTGAAGTAGCTGATCAGGGGGAGGATCAGCAGCGCCGCGAAGACTGTCAGCATCATGATTCCCGCACTGTTGTGCAGCCATTTGCCGACGGACAGCCCGATGGTGGAGATCACCACCATGAATACGAGTATCGCGACTGTGACAAGCGCGACGAACCAGGAGCTGGTCGTCATCCACGCCGCGCTGGGTCCCAGAGCGTATGAGAGGTACGTCGCGAATTGAATCCCGACTTCTGACGTGTTCACGACTACGTAGAGCCAGAGATTCCAGGCGAGCATGAATCCGACGCCTTCATTGAATCCCAGCTTTGCCCATTGATACAGCCCGCCCTCCAGGGGCATCAACCGGTTCAGGTAGATCACCACGGCAGCGGAGGGCAGGTAGAACAGGGCGATCGCCAGGAACCAGAAGACAACGTGGGATGGGCCGAGCTTTCCGGCTACGCCGACCCATGCGAGTCCGACGATGAAGAGGATTTGCGTGAGCACGAGGTCACGAAGGCCGAGTTCCTTTTTGAGTTCGCTGCTTCGCGCCTGGACCAGCGTTTCGTCGTGGACCAGCTTCTCGGTTGCCGGCATGGTGCCTCATCCTCAACGGTTCGGCGTTAAGCTAGGATCGGCAGGGTAGTGCGGCAAGCAAATCCAATGTCAGAGATCTGTCCAATTCGTCCGAGCGAGCCTGTTACAACTCGGCTAAATTCGTCGACAACCTGAGCTAAACCGTGACGATTTTCCATCCCGAGGGAGAACACATGCGCCTACTGACGACCTGCCTCGCATCAGCGACTCTTTTGCTCGTTGGGTGTGCTAAGAAGGACGCGTCCACCGTTGCGGACAGCGTTGCCAGTACAGCATCGCAGACCGTTGCGACTCCCGCGATCGCTCCTCTCGGCCCCGGCGAAGCTCGCTTCACAATTGGCGGCAACGAGATCTGGTACAAGAAATCCGGCAGCGGTCCAGGACTCCCTGTCATCCTCCTCCACGGTGGCCCTGGCTTCAACAGCTACTACCTGAAGCCCCTCGAAGCACTCGGCGACGACCGCACGGTCATCCGATACGACCAGGGTGGCGCAGGCAAGTCGGGCACAATGACCGACACGACGAAGATGAACATCCCTCACTTCGTGGCCGAGCTCGATTCACTACGCTCGCACCTGGGCTACGACAAGGTCCATCTCGTCGGACACTCATGGGGAACCATCCTCGCGCTCGAGTACTATCGCGCGCATCCCGAGCACGCCGCGAGCCTCACCCTCGCCAGCGCGGCGCTCGACGTTCCGCAGTGGGAACGACACGCCCGCGAACTTCTCAAGACTCTGCCCGATTCCATTCAGCGCATCGTCAAGGCGCGCGAGGCAGAGAAGAAGTTTGATGCTCCGGATTATCAGTCGGCCATCGAATCGTTCTATGGCAAGTACGTGTGGCTGCGACCCGACAAGCCAAACCTCGACAGCCTTATGTCGCAGGTCAACCAGAACATCTACACCTACATGCAGGGCCCGAGCGAGTTCACGATCACGGGAACGCTCAAGAGCTACAATTCGACGTCGTTCCTCAAGGACGTAAAGGTGCCGACCCTATTCACGGTCGGCGATGTGGACGAGGCCGATCCAGTCACGATTCGCAAACAGGCCGCGATGGTGCCGGGCGGAAAAGTCTACGTGATACCGAACGCGGCCCACATGGGTACTTGGGACAATCCAACAGCGATGGTCGCGGCGATTCGTGCTCATCTCAAAGCGGCAGACTCCTCGGCCAGGAAATAGTCAACCCATCGCGGGTTCAACGATCGAGATGGTGCGAATGAGTCACGTAAGCTCGGGCCGTCGATGCTCAATCACTCAGAAACGGCTTGGTTCACCAAAGGAATCACACTGTCCGCGAATCTCTCCATCTCCTCCAGCTGCGGACTGAACTGGAGTAGCAGCATTCCCACCCCCACCTCCTCAAGTGCAATGATCTTCTCGGCTACCTGATCAGCGGTTCCGACCAGCCCGGCACGCAATCCACGATTCGATACCGAGTAGTCCTCGAGACTCACCGTTTGTTCGAGACGCGTGTGCGAGATCCAGTCCTGATAATTCCCATATCCTGGCGAACCGGCCGATACGTTAGTGATGCGTTCGAGCTCGCGCTGGGCGTCTTGTTCTGTGTCGCGCACGATCACATACGCGGCCATCCCATAGAGCATCGGATCGAGCCCCTGATCCGCTCTTCGCGACTGAATGTCTTCTATCTTTGGCGCCACACGCTCGGCCGGATCTCCATGAGTGACGTAGGCGTCACACTCGCGTGTAATGAGCTGCTTTGCAGCTTCCGACTCACCGCCGGCATAGATGGTCGGCCGCGGTTTCCGGAACGGCTTTGGTTCTACTATCGTTTCATCTACCGAGTAATACTTTCCGTGGAAACTGAAGTTGGGCTCGGTCCACACACCGTTGACGACTTTCAGCCACTCCTCGGTCCGCGCATACCGGTCGTCGTGTTCGTCGAAGGTGATTCCAAACCGCCTTGCTTCATCAGCCCACCACGACGACACGACGTTCAATGCCAGGCGTCCATTCGAGATCTGATCGATGTTCGCTGCCTGTTTCGCGAGTATCGCTGGATTGTGAAATGTGGGCCGCACTGCAACCATCAGCTCGAGTCGCTCGGTAACCGCCGCCAATGCAGCTGCAGTACTCCATGCATCGAGTGACGGCGCATTGATGCCCTTGATGTCGTTCAGGAACAGCTCGGCGATCAATGTGATGTCGAACCCTATCTGTTCACTTCGCTGGGCGAGACGTTTCACGTCACTCCACGTTGCTTCCATGTTTTCGTCCGGAACGTTTCGCAGCCATCCACCGAAGACGGGAAGCCAGTAACCGAATTTCATATGACTGCACCAGCGGCTTCATTGCTGTCCACCTGAACGCCGGCGCGCTGAACGAGATAATCCACGAGCCGCTCGAACGGGTCGAACCCAATCACGTTTCGCGCGTCGGCGACGAAATTGGAGAGCGCGTTTATGTCGTAGAAGTACGGTTTGCCATCGCGTGAATCGATCATGTACTCGATGCCGCCAACGTCGAGTTGCGCTCGTGCTGCGATTCGCTCCACCTGATCGATGATTTCGCGCGGCGGAGTGAATCGTTCCACACGCATTCCGTTCTTCGGCGCATCTAGAGCACAAGCCGAACGGCTGAGGGTTTGTCCCTCGGTGGTCTGACATGCGTCGGCGGGGCAGAGGTTGAACGAATCCTCACCGGGATAGACGTTGATCGCATAAAGGAATTTCCCGCCAAGTGTCTCAACTCGTGTGATGTGCCCGTCAGCGTAGGGGACGAACTCCTGCACCAACGCAGTGTGGTCGATGCCAAGAGTAATCGCGCCTTTAATGGTTGCCCGCTCGAGCTCTTCGAGCGAATCGAAGCGCGTTATTCCGGCGCCGCTCCCGCCGACATTGGCTTTCACTACAACGGGAAAGCGCAAACCACGCGCACCGGCTGGGGCGACACTGCCGCTGTTGATGACCCGCGCGCGCGGATAGGGAAGGCCGAGCTCTTCGAGCAGGTCGAGCTGAAGTGCCTTCGAGATTTCCATCGAGTAGACCGCGGAGCCGTTCACCACCCTGGCGCCGCGTCGCTCGAGATGGCGAAGCCAGTCGAGCGTGTAGAAGGTCGATTCGGCTTCGCTTCTCAGATAAGCCGACGGACTCGCCCTGTTAACGACAAGGGAGTACGGCACCTCTGTCTCGGCCGGATCGTAGCTGTGCGCATTGGCGTCGAGCTTTACGTAGTCCACTCCACGCCTGTCGAGCTCGGCGAAAAGCGGCTTGAACCAGTCGGGGTGCTCATAGAAGATCGCGATGGGATGGTTATCCGGGTTCGACATTTCTCTTGTGGACAGGGGAAACAAAAAGGCCGCATCCCTTGAAGGAGTCGCGGCCTGCGTCGGCGTTGCGAGGGCGTTGGGCCCGGCTGGTGAGATCATGCGGATATGCGCGAGATCGCCAGCCCTCCATGTAGATGGGGATGGTGCCAATAACACATACACATGCTGTGTCGGCTCTCGCTCATGATTGGAATCATAAATGAAACGTCTTTATTTTCAAGGGTGATCCAAGCCCAGACGCCGAACTGTCTCAGATGACTGATCTTGGCCTGGCCACACAGACGCTATCATAAGCGCCGCATCATGGCACTCGAGCGGTACTCGACATTCTGCGAACGAGTGCCTATTGTGAGAGGGTGAACCGGATTCGAAGCATTTCCGTCCTGGCTTGTCTGGTTGCAACGATCATCGTTGCGACGTCGTGCACGAGCGCTACCGCGCCCATAATCCCAGACAACGTGACAATCATAGTAGACAGCGCGGCTTATCACCTTCAGCCAACCAGGTACGGCTACGCAGTTAACCTTACGGTAACGGTTATCAACTCGAGCAGCCGAGACATCTACCTCGGGCAGTTTTGCGGGTTTTGGGGAGTATCCCGCGCAGACGGCAGTCGGACATGGCTTGGCGAATATGAGTGCGCGGCTGCAACATCGGGCATCGAGCGGCTCGTGATACCCGCGGGGCAACGCTACGCGAAGACGTTCAATCTCCCCGCGAGCATCCAGCCCCAGGCGCGGCCTCAAATCACGCTCGAGGATAATCTTGGAACGATGGTATTCCGTTATCAATTCGTTGACGCAGGCGGAAGGAAGAGTGAACCATTCGACTCAATGCCGTTTCAGGTTCTTCGTCCCACCTAGACGTACCGGGCAGAGCGCGTACCCTAATCAGTGCCACGCGCTGCGGAGCTGAGTAGAACCTGATGATTAGACAATTTGCCATCGCCGCGATGTGTTTCATCGCCGAGGCCTCGTCGGTCGCACCAGCGCCAAATACCTGGCGCCTCGATTTCTATCACACCGGCGGAAAAAGCGGCGAGGTCTTCAGTGTCGACAAAGTCGTAGTCGAACCACTCCCGTGGCCGGGCTCTGCGAAGAACAACATCGACAGCACCGGCTACGGCAGCTATTTCTTCGAGCTCCGCGACACGACCGGTAAGGTTCTATTCTCCCGCGGATATTCGCCCATCTACGCCGAGTGGCTCTCGACTGGTGAAGGTGAGACGCAGAATCGCACATTCCAGGAATCTCTCCGCTTTCCAGCGCTTACAACGAAGGCTGACATCGTCGTGTTCAGGCGCGATGAGAAGAATCAGTTCGTCGAAGCGTGGCGCACGCGAATCAACCCGGGCGACATGTTCATAGATCGCTCCACTCCAACCCGATACCAGCCGATCGCGGTCGAGAGACACGGCGACCCAAAGGACAAAGTTGATATCCTCCTCCTCGGCGACGGTTACACGGCGGCCGAGTGCGCGGGAAAGTTTCGCCGGGATACGAGGAGAATGGCGGATGTGTTCTTCTCGGTGGAGCCGTACAAGTCGCATCGCAACGACTTCAACATCTGGGGCCTCTGTCCGCCGTCACCGCAGTCGGGAATCTCTCGGCCATCGACCGGCGTTCACATCGCGACTCCGGTCGGAGCGACGTACGACATCTTTGGCTCAGAGCGCTACGTACTGACGATGGATAACCGCGCGTTCCGCACGATAGCATCGAACGCTCCGTATGAGTTCGTGGAAATTCTTGCCAACAGCAAGACGTACGGCGGCGGGGGGTTGTACAACATCTTCGCGACTGTTGCCGTTGACAACGAGTGGGCGAACTACGTCTTCATTCACGAGTTCGGTCACCACTTCGCGGCGCTTGCCGATGAGTACTACACTTCGCCCGTCGGTTATCAGCCTCTTACAAAGATTGTCGAGCCTTGGGAGCCAAACGTCACGGCGCTGCTCGATCGCAACAACCTGAAGTGGAAGTATCTCGCGACATTGGGAACGCCGGTGCCAACTCCGTGGCCAAAGGAGCAATTCGAAGCGTCGCAGCGGAGCATCCAGGCGAGACGCGTGAAGCTCCGTACCGATCGGCGGCCGGAAGCAGAGATGTCGTCGCTCTTCCGCGAGGAGCGCGCGTTCGATGAGGCGCTGTTCGCGTCAGCGCAGTATACAAAATCGGTTGGCGCGTTTCAGGGCGCGAACTACGACGCGCAGGCGTTTTACCGGCCGACCATCGACTGTATCATGTTCTCGCGTGACAATGTGCCGTTCTGTCCAGTGTGCCGCCATACGATTGAAGGGGTCATCAACGCGTACACCAGGTAGTGATGAACAAGCCGGTAGAGGTCAGACAACTCGGGCGTGATGACATCGCCCTGATGGAAGCGATGATGACCACTTTCGGTGAGGCGTTCGATGACATGGATGCCTACACCGCCAGCCGTCCATCTTCCGAGTACACTCAGCGGCTGCTCAGCAGCGATTCGTTCATTGCGCTTGCCGCCCTGAAAGGCGATAAAGTTGTCGGCGGCCTCGCTGCCTACGAGCTCAGGAAATTCGAGCGTGAGCGCAGCGAGATCTACATCTACGACCTTGCCGTGACGGAAGACTCCAGGCGTGAAGGAATCGCGACGGCGCTGATCGAAGAGCTGAAGATGATCGGAGCGGCTCGTGGCGCGTACGTGATCTTCGTGCAGGCCGATACGGGGGTCGAGGACCAGCCGGCGATCGCGCTGTACACCAAGCTTGGTGCACGTGAGGACGTCCTGCACTTCGACATCGCAGTTGACGGCTGAATAACAAGACGCTCACCAGGAGCGATGAGCGTCTTATTAGTAACTATATGGTACTAAATCCAGCCAGGCCAGGACTGGCCGGAAAGTCAGACCTGCGGACGACGAACGATGATCTCGTCGTTGCCGTCGGCACCCTTCTTCAGTACGACACTGTCTGCGGGATCGACAGGAATCCGGGTCTCGGCAAGCTCGCCGTGAATGTCACGTTGCGGAGGTGCCGCAACGATTTCGGCATCCTTCGGTCGCTTCACTGAGAAGAATTTTCGGTCGTCGTAGACCTCGTGATCGTAAATCCCGCGCTCGGGCGGACGATCCGTGGTAGTTGTAGCCGCAGCCGTCGCAGCTGTTGCCGTTGCAGCAGCAGCTCCCGCGGCTGCTTCGCCGAGCGTAAAGTGACGACGCACTTCGGACTCGTACACACGTGTCAGCATTCCATGGTCATACAATGGCAAAAGCGACACGCGCTCGGCTGTCAACGGAACGATCACGAGATCACCTTCGTCGGCGATACGAGCTGAGCCGATTGGGATGGTCACATCACGATCGCCATGTGTCGCGGCGATTGAGGAATCGAGCCGCACGTCGAGATATCGCGTGCGCATGCCGTCAAGGTCAACGAGAAGATCGTGAACCTTGCCGATCTCCTTGCCGTCGGCCGAGTCAACGCGCCAGCCGCGGATGTCCTTATAGCCTTCGGATACCTGGAAGTCCTTCAATTCGGAGAGAGGCGCAATCTGCGCTCCATCTTCCGTTCTGTAATCCTTTGCCATTAGACTCTCCGAAAATTGAAGTTGTGGTCAGTCGGGATTGAGATGCTTGCGACGTAAGTGCGCGCGGCGATGCTCGAGGTCGTCGTACCCGCCGCCGGACTGCCGCCGCCATAGGTGGTCCACCAGTACCAGCCAGCCACGATCAACACAATCAAGAGCAAGACAAGCAACAGCGGTGTCACTGAGCGGCGCGGTTTGCGCTCGATGGGAATCTCGGCCATGGGACAACCTCCGGAAGGGCGACGCTACTTCTATAGACAGAGGTTCTATTGCAACCGCCGTTCCCAACCGGTTCCGAGGCCAAAAAGAGTTAGATTCGGGGCTCAACTTCTCAGGGGAGCTTCATGCAGAACCGTTCAGGAATTCTCGTGGGTGTGGTGGCGCGTCGATTCCGTGATGGCGTTCTATACCCCGGACGCAGTGTCCTACGGCTTCGGAGCTGTGCCGTCAAGCGGAACGGATCAGATTCGCGCGGAATACACTGAAATGGTGAAGTCAGCAATCACCAACCCCAGGATGTCTGCCAACACCGTGAAGTTCTCGGACGATGGCTCACTGCCGTACGACTATGGGACGTACCAGATAACGGTCCAGCCGCTAGGTGGAAAGGCAGACAATGTATCGGGCGCCTTCTTGAATGTCTGGAAAAAGGTAGATGGACAGTGGAAGATCGCTGCCGAAATGAGCACGCCGGTCCCCGCGCCAAAGTCGTAGCGACGGTTCGAGCAGCTCGTCCGACATGCCGTTGATCGACCGGAATGGCAAATACCGAGTGGTGGCAGCGCGGTCGGGTCGAAGGCGTTCCCGATCTTCTTCAACCGTCGCGGAGTTATAAACAATCGATCCGGCGACACTCGGCGATTTCCGCGAAATCGGACGCGCCACACTTCCTTCGACGGTTATCGGTTGTCTCGTTCACGGAGCAGAACACGCGATGCGCCACATTGGACAACTCTCGGTGACTACACGCATTGTGCGCGCGGGGATTGGGACATGAAGCGTCTCGAGCTCGGGCTTGATACGTTCGGCGACGTAACACGCGCTGACGACGGAAAACCAATGCCGCATGCGCAGGTGATCCGCGATGTGGTGGCGGAAGCGCTGCTCGCTGACGAGCTTGGTGTGGACTTCATCGGAGTGGGTGAGCATCACCGCGCCGATTTCGCCGTGTCCTCGCCGGAGATGGTCCTCGCCGCCATTGCCGGAAGGACCCAACGCATCCGACTCGGTTCCACTGTCACGGTTCTCAGCTCCGACGACCCTGTTCGGGTTTTCCAGCGCTTTTCGACTCTCGACGCGCTTTCGAACGGACGTGCCGAGGTAATTCTTGGCCGCGGGTCGTTCACCGAATCGTTTCCGTTGTTCGGCTATGCGCTCGAGAAGTATGAAATCCTGTTTGAGGAGAAGTTGGCGCTGTACGCCGCCATCCTCGAGTCCGACAGAACCGGAGAGCCCGTAACGTGGAGCGGTACAACGCGCGCGCCTCTCGTCAAACAGCGCGCGTACCCATCAACGGAACATGGAAAGCTGTCCACCTGGATCGGCGTCGGTGGAAGTCCAGAGTCGGTTGTGCGAGCAGCTCGCTACGGAATCCCAATGATGCTGGCGATCATCGGAGGAGATCCAAGGCGTTTCCTGCCGTATATCGCGTTGAACAAACAGGCCCTGGGGAAACTGGGAAAGGCAGAGCTTCCAATCGGCGTTCACTCGCCGGGCTACATCGCCGAGACCGACAGGCAGGCGCGCGAAGAGCTGTGGCCCGCGTATCGTGACATGCGGAACAGGATCGGAGCAGAGCGCGGCTGGGGTCCGACCAGTCCGGCGGAATTCGAGCGGGAGGTCGAAGAAGGCTCGCTCTACGTTGGTTCTCCGGAAACGGTCGCGCAGAAAATTGCGGCGACCGCGGCCGATCTTGGCGTTGTGCGGTTCGATATGAAGTACAGCGCGGGCTGGCTGGCGCACGACAAGATGATGAGATGCATCAGCTACTACGGTCGCGATGTCGTCCCGCGGGTTCGTGAGCTGCTTGCCCTCAATCGTTCGCCATGATGAACAAGGGCGCTCCGTCGAAGTCGTCGTAGATCGGCCGCAATCTTTCCGTGTTGTAGTACTTGGACACGTCGACGACCTTCTTTTCCGAAGTAACGCTGCCGATTGGAACGCTGTCGTAAAATCCCCTGTGCACGCTCACAAGCCGTCCGAACTGCTTCTTCAGAATCAGATCGAGTGCAAGATTCCCGAACGCCATCGGGACGATCGAATCGAGAGCATCGGGATCGCCCGAGCGAACGAGATAGCCGAGCCGCTGGCTGACGACATCGATGCGCCGGCCGTTGTTGTATTTGGCTGAGTGGTCCTTGAGTGCGTCGGCAACCTTGTCGCCGATGCCGCCGAGCTTGCGATGGCCGAACATGTCTACCTCTTCGCCCTCGAAGCTCATTCCTTCCTGCGCCTTGAGAACAGCTCCTTCCGACACGAGGCAAACCGAATATTTGCTGGGGTTCCTGTTGTGGTCGTAAACCATCAACTCGGTTAGTTGCTCGAGATCGGCTGGATGCTCGGGGATTAGACAGCGGTCGGCCGCACCAGCCATTGTCGGAAGAAGCGCAGTGAAGCCGGCGTATCGGCCAAACACCTCGATGACGAGAAAACGCTCGTGTGATCCCGCCGATGTACGCAGCCGATGGGTGAGCTCGATCGTTCGCGTCACGCACGTGCTGAAACCGATGCAGTAGTCCGTGCCATATACGTCGTTGTCCATCGTCTTCGGGATTGCGACAACGTGCACCCCTTCGTCGTGCAGCCGCTTTCCGTAGCTGAGCGTGTCGTCACCGCCGATCGGAATTAATACATCGACGCCAAGGTGCTCCAGATTTTTGAGTACGTCCTTCGTGACGTCATTCGTCGGCTGGTCATACCCCGTGAGATGCGCAGGCACTCGCGCGAGCGGCATATGGCTCGGCCTCGTTCGCGAGGTATGAAGGAAAGTCCCGCCAGTACGTCCGGCGCGGTTCACGTCGGCTTCCGACAGCTCCTGGATATTTTCGGAATTGTCCGCGCCCGCTTCGCTATTGTAGTCAACGATTCCCGCCCAGCCTCGCCTGATACCGACAACCCGATAGCCTTCGCGTAGCGCGCGGATGGTTATTGCCCGGATCGCAGGGTTGAGTCCCGGGACGTCACCGCCGCCGGTGAGAATCGCGATCGTTCGTTGTTGGTTGGCCATGATTCAAGCTATA
>JBBSGU010000087.1:0-11353 GCA_038253755.1 Gemmatimonadales bacterium
CCCACGACGGCGGTCCAACCTTCCTTCACCCCATGATTGATGTGGTCGACGTCAATTCCGATAGTTAAATCGTCGCCTGGCTTCGGAATTGGTGCGTTCGCTGAAAGACGAAAGATCTGATGCAGGGAGTACCATCCCTCGATGGTTTCAGGTGGATGCGCCACTATTTTCGCGTCAGTCATCGACGATAAAGCACATAGAGAGACACTCCCACAAGAAGAACCCCAAACACCTGCTTCAGCTGTCGCTGCGGAACGCGCTTGCTGAGCGCACTGCCGATCACGCTGCCGACGGCTGCAACCGCGGTGAACCAGCCGATAAGAGTCCAGTCGATTGGCACCGTACCTATGTTACCGGCAAATCCGCTCAGCGCATTCATCGTGATAACGAGGAGCGAAGTTCCGATCGCGAGCCGCATCGGCAGCTTGGCGACGAGCACGAGCGCCGGCACGATGAGAAATCCTCCACCAACACCGATCAACCCGGTCAGCAAGCCGACGCCGAGCCCCTCCAGCGCGAGCACTACCAGGGTTCGGCGGTCACCCTCGAACTCGTACTTGTCAGATTCGGCGCTTTGCGATTTCCTGAAAGTACCCCGCAACATCAATACCGAGCCGGCCAGTCCCACTACCGCGAACAGAACCAGCTGCGCGGTTGGCGGAATGTGCTTGGCGATCTTCGCGCCGACATAGGCCGCAATCACAGCCGGCGGACCAAAGGCGAATGCAACTCTGGTTGCGACAGTCTTCTGTCGCAGGTGCGACAGGAACCCAATGAAAGCGACGAGTCCCACAACACAGAGACTCGTCGCAATCGCGGTTTTCACCGGAATGTGCAAAGCATAAATAAGGATCGGAACGGTGAGCACCGATCCTCCGCCGCCGAGCAGTCCGAGGACGAACCCGACGAGGAGCGCGAGCCCCGCGCCGAGTGTCGTCATCCGTTACGGCGCAGTAGTGAAGGCGAAGGTGGCATTGAACGCGAGCGGATTTCCTGCCGCGTCTTTCACTCCTGTAGTAACAGTTGCCGTGTAGTTCGTATTGGCTGTGAGATTCGCGCTCGGCGTGAATGTCGCAACCTTTGCCGCCGGGTCATACAAAACCGTCCCGGCGACGACCGCACCGCCGGTAGTAACGTTCAGCTTGATGTTGGTCGTGTTGATCGTGCTTACGTCCATCGCTTCACTGAAGGTCACCGTCACCTTTGAGCCGACAGCGACGTTGGTCGCGTTGTTCACCGGAGAAGTCACGACTATTGTCGGCGCTGTCGTGTCTGTTACAGTCGTGAATGTGGATGTCTGATTCGACGCAAGCGCGTTACCCGCGACATCCTTCACTCCGGTCGTAACCGTCAGCGTATAGCTGATGTTGTTCTTGAGCGGTGATGTCGGCGTGAACGTCGCCGTGTTCGTTCCCGAGTTGTACGACACCGTTCCCGCAACGGTAGTGCTCGTGGCGGTCTCGGCCAGCTTGATGTTCGTCGTGTTGATCGTCGTCGCGTCCATCGCCTCGGAGAAGGTCACCTGAACTGTGGTATTGACTGCAATTCCGGTCGATCCGTTCGCCGGATTGCGCGAGATGATCGTCGGCGCGGTCGTGTCAGGGACTGGAATCGCCGTGAAGTTCGACGTGAACTGGCTCGCCATCGCATTGCCGGCCAGATCCTTTACGCCAGTCGTCACGGTCACCGTGTAGTTGGTGCCATTCGACAACGGTCCATTCGGAGTGAGTGTCGCGATGTTCGTCGCTGGATTGTACGTGACCGTCGCGGGGACAACTGCACTCGTCGACGTGTTCTTGAGCGAAACTGTGGTAGTCGTGATCGTTGTCGGATCCATCGGCTCGCTGAACGTGACCTGGACTACGGTGTTCGTCGCAACGTTCGAAGCATTGTTGGCCGGGTTCACCGCGACAACTGTTGGTGGTACGAAATCGGTTACCGCCGTCGTGAATGAGGAGGTGAACTGGCTGGCGAGTGCATTGCCTGCTTCGTCCTTAACTCCTGTCGTCACAGTCAGCGTATAGTTCGTTCCGCCAGTAAGCGCCGAGGCCGGTGTCAACGTCGCAACCTTTGTGGTTCCGTTGTACGAGATTCCGGCGGGCACAACCGCTCCGCTGACTGTGTTCTTGAGGAAGATGTTTGCCGTCGTCAGAGTTGCCGGTGCCATCGACTCACTGAAGGCGATCTGGACAGTCGTGTTCGCCGACACGCCCGTCGCCAGGTTGCCCGGCGTGACCGACACGATCGTTGGCGGAACGACATCAGCAGTGGTGAACGTCCAGACTTTGTTCGCTGCCAGCGCGTTCCCCGATACATCCCTTGCTCCAGTCGTAATCGTCGCCGTATACGACGTCGCGCTCGACAGGCTCGAGGACGGCGTGAATGTCGCCGTCGAGCTGGCATTGTCGTAGGTGACAGTACCGGTTACTGGCGTCTGCCCTGAGGTTGTCATCAAGGTGAAGGTCGTCGTATTTATCGAGCTGATATCCATCGGCTCGCTGAACTTCGCTGAGATCGGAGCAGTTGGAGATACTCCAGTTGCGCCATCAGCCGGAACCGTCGACACAACCGTTGGAGGTGTCACATCGGCGGTAGTGATCGCGACCGTGACCGCGGTTCCCATTTGATTCCCCGCGGCGTCCTTCACTGCCCCACTGATGGTCAGCGTGTAGCCGATATTCTGGGCAAGGGTCTGGTTCGGTGTGAACGAGGCGATACGAGTCGTCGCGTTGTAGTTGACGTTGCCGGCGACTGGTGTACCCGACGAAGTCACTTTCAGCGTAATGTTGGTTGCGTTAATCGTCGATGCATCCATCGCTTCGCTAAACGCGATGAAGAAGATGACGGACGGCGGAACGGTCGCACCGTTGGCCGGTGTCGTAGACAGCACCGTCGGCGGAGTGTCGTCACGGGTCCTGAAGCCCCACGCGAATGGCGCCGCGAGCCCGTTCCCGGCGAGATCCTTGGCGCCAGTCGTAACGGTTGCAGTGATGTTCTCGGGATTCGGCAAGAGACTGGTCGGCTTGAACTCGGCGGTGCGCGTCGCGGCCGTAAATGTCACAGTTCCCGGAATCAACGCCCCGGTCGCCGTCACCTTGAGATTGAACGTCGTTGTCGAGATCGAGGCCGGATCCATCGGCTCACTGAAGACGACTGTGGCAGTCGCGGCCGGCGATACCGTCAGGAAGCCAGTGGGCGGCTGATTCGAAATGACCGTCGGTGGCGTTACGTCGATCGTGATGACAGTCGATGCAGCTGTCACCGCTGATTGATCGGAGATCACGCCGGAGGTGCAGTTCGCGGCGACGGTGTACTTGTATGTCTGCTGCGGCGACAGTCCGGTATCAGTGTAGGTTGTCGTTTTTGACTCGCCGACCTTCGTGCCGTTGCGATACACACTGTAACTGACAACGCCATCGTTGAGTGGACTCGGTGTCCAGCTCACCTTGACCGATGTCGCGTTGAGCAGGGTGGCAGTGACATTGGTTGGCGTACTCGGCGATGTCGGCCCGGTAAGCTCACCGCAACCGGCAACCATGAGTGCGACCATGCAAAGCGCAGCTGCCGGCGACGTCAGGCCGCGGATTCTCATTCTCTTCATCGACAATTCTCTGATCGCGCGCATCCTAGTTGTCCCGCTTGATGATGACGCGCCGGTTCTGCTGTCTGCCCAGTGCAGTCGTGTTGGTCGTAATCGGCGCGTCTTCTCCGGCGCTCGATATTCTGATTCGGTCAGCCGTGATTCCCTGAGTAACGAGATAGTCGCGGACGGCGCGAGCTCGATCGAGCCCGAGCATGATGTTGGCCGCGTTTGAGCCGATGTTATCGGTATGAGCTTCGATGGCGATCTTCACGGCGATTCCGGCATCGGACGTGAGATCGGCAACGAGTCCGTCGAGGAGCGTCTCGATCTCGTCGCGCCAGGTTGGTTTGGTAAAATCAACCTGAGTTCCGTCAACCGAGAGCAGCGTTGTGCCGACACCCTTAGGTAGTGTCGAGGGAGCCGGATTGCGAATGACCCGGGACGGCTCTGCCGGAGCAGTAGTAGTCGGGGTCGTCGACGGTCTCGACCCTGGCGTGACCGTCGTGCCTGTCTTCGGAATGATCTGTACGGGAGGTTCAGGACGAACGCGTGACGGCGGGCGCATGCGCGGCCTTGCGATGTTCGGCTGACGGCCGATGAGGAACGACATTCCAGCCATCACGGTAAAGGCCGGACCTCCCTTTCCGATCTGGCTCGAGAACTCAGCACGAATCGCCTTGTTGTCGGAGATCATCTTCCGAATTCCGGCGCCCAAATTCGCAATGCCGAGGCTGCGCGTTTGCGCGCAGTCGCATCGCGGACGGGTGTACTTCACGAACTCATAACCGGCTCCAACAAGTGCATATGGCTGAAAGTCACCGCTTGTCGGGCCGACGAGAAGCGAGACGGCCGGCGTGTAAGTGATAAGTGGCGGCTTGTAATAGGTCAATTCCTGACGGCTGTAGTTCACCGCGAGGCCACCCTGCACCGCGAGCATGCTGTTCACGAAAGTGCCAAAAGTAGCAGCGCCGCCGAAAGCAGTCTTTCCGTCATCCACGCTGTATTCAGTGGAGAGGATGCGACCCGAGGCAAAGATTCCAACCTCGCGAACGACACCCGCTGAGGACGTCCCGGACTGCGCGGCTGCGATCGGCACGAAGCCCAGGGACAACAGAAAAATCAGCGACGTTGTGACCGATCGGCGCATTTGGATTCCGGATTTGCGATTCAAGTGATGATATTAGAAAAAATGCCCAACCAAGCGGTCGGGCAAACAGACGTGGCGGGCTCAAAAGCCGACCAGAAAACGTGTGTTGGTGCCCCGTAAAAGCAAATGCCGGGACACCGTCAGCGCAAGCAGAAATTGAGTCAATGCCACCGCGATGACCGCGTTTGTCTCTCGGCTGAGAGCCCGCATGGTCAACGGTTAGTGTTATTCAATGCGAGCTTCATGACTATCGCGCTGTCGGGGCAGGCCCCCCGCAGCTCAGCCGATTCCGCAAGCTCTGCGGGAATCCCGGTCCGATCGATCGTCTCAAACCCGAATGATGGGAAGTAGTTCTCCGCCGTGGTCGTCAGCAGATACACGGCGTCTACGCTTCTGGTTCGGGCACGTGATATCAATTCGGCGACCAGGGCGCGGCCAATGCCGTAGCCCCGCCAGGGGGGCTCGACAATCGCTGAGCGCAGCAAGCCGTACCTTCCGTAGACTTCCATTCCAACCGCGCCAACCGGAACCCCGCGACCCTCGGCGACCACGAAATTGCCGAATGCCTCTCTGACTCCTTCGACAGGAAGTTTTCCTGCGGTAAGAAGTGCCAGCACAGACTCGAGATCATCTTCCCGCGCACGGCGAAGAAAAAAATCTCTCATTTCCTCAATCCCATTACCGCGATCGCGGCGATGAGCACCACCAAAGCGACAACGAGAGCGATGACGAGCTTCTGACCGCTTCCCGCCGCAGGGGCCGGCGGGGGAACGAGCATCTCCCGCGTCATAACCGCGAGGATCTCGCGCGCGGACTCGGGACGCTTCGACGGATCCTTCGACAGGCAACGCATCACGAGGCGACTTACCGCCGCCGGAATTTCCGATTTGCCGGAATTGAGCTGAGCTGGCTCCTCGTCGAGATGAGCGGCCGCCATCTGTCGTGGTGTCGTGCGACCGGCAAACGGGTGTCGCCCGCTCAATAGCTCGTAAGCGATCATTCCCCAGGCGTACACGTCGGAGCGGGCGTCGGCCTGTCCGCCACCCGCCTGCTCGGGAGTCGCATAGCGGAGGGGCTCGGCGCCGGCGGGATTGGATTCAACTGCTTTATGTTTTCGGATCGCCGTGAACACCTCGGACACACCAAGATCCGAGATAATGGCAGAGCCTCCAGAGATGAGAATGCTGTCGGGAGTGAGTCCGCCGTGGACGACCCCGTGCAGGTGCGCGTGGGTGAGTCCCGCCGACACGTCTCTGAGAACTGTCAGCGAGTCGTCGAGGCCCATCCGTCCCCCGCGACCGAGACGGACCCGGAGGCTCCGGGCATCGATTGACGGAGAGATCCAGTAAAAGGTGTCGGAGCTCTGCCCTGATTCGATGATCGGCAGAATGTTCGGGTGCCGCACTCTCCGCGCAGCCAATGCAGCTTCAGTAAGGGGGGGGCCCCCCTCAGGTAAATCGACGGCTTTAACCTCTACCTGATCTCCGCCGTGAATGGGCGTCCCTCCAAAAGCAGAAATTCCACCCGCCTGGGGCACTTCCCGGTTCAATGAGTAATCGGACCCGATCGCCCGCTCGATATCGTCGCGCATCATCAGCGGAAAGGTAGCGGCAACGAACCCTTAAATCAGCGGGAGAAAACGGCGGCGGATGTCATTAAAAAAGGTTGGCCGGCCAACTTCCGGTTGACTACCCCTTCCTTCCACCTGCTGCCCGCCGCCTCATTCTTTTCTCGGCGCCATCGGCGGTAAGGTTGTTTAGCAGTTGTTGGTGCTTCGCCAAATCGCTTGCTGGCAGGCCACCAACCCGATGGTTACGATTCACGTCATCAAGACTCTTACACCCAAGCCGGTTTGCCTTTTGAACACAATACCAAAATTACGCCTGATCTCCGTCGCTGCCGTGATACTTCTGACCGCCTCGTCTCTTGCCGCGCAATCGACGACCTCCAGCGGCACTGCGGTCTCGATTCCGCACACGCTCAAGGTGTTCGACACGTCATTCGTCGACAAATCGGCCAATGCGTGCACCGACTTTTTTGCGTTTGCAAACGGAGCGTGGATCAGGAACGACACGATTCCGGCTGCGTTTTCTTCATCCGGCGTGAGCCGCGACATGACCGATCGCAACGAGATCGTTGTTAGGTCAGTCCTCGATGACGCAATGAAGCAGCGGCACACTGCACCTGCCGGCAGCACCATCGCCAAGCTTGGCAACTACTACGCGAGCTGCATGGATTCCGCGCGCGCCGAGCGCGAAGGTGTGTCGCCGCTCGCTGCCGAGTTGAGCTCAATCAAGGCGGTGCAGTCGAAAGACGGTCTCATAAGGGAGATCGCGTCATTGCAGAAGATGGGCGTCAATGTCGCTTTCCGTTTTCGGCCAGACGCCGATCCGAAAGACGCGGCCCACTACATCGCCTGGGCATCCCAGGGCGGTCTTGGCATGCCGGATCGAGATTACTACCTGAAGACCGACCCGGCATCTGACTCGCTTCGCAGGAAATATGTCGCGCATGTCGCGCGCGCTCTCGAGCTCGCCGGAGAGCCCAGCGCAGAGGCGTCGGCCGACGCAAATCGCGTGATGACGCTCGAAACGGAACTCGCGAAAGTATCGATGACACGCGTTGCGCTTCGCGATCCAAACGCCAGTTATCACAAGACCACCGCGGCTGAGCTCGCAGCGCTTGCTCCGTCGATCAACTGGCCGGTTTACTACAGCGCGATTGGAATGACATCGAAGGTGCCATTCCTCAACGTCGCGCAGCCTGATTTCATTCGTCATGTAAACGTGCTGGTCGAGACGACCCCTCTCGCCGACTGGCGCGCGTATCTGCGCTACCACGTCATCAGCTCTGCGTCACCGTGGCTGAGCAGCTCGTTCGCCAATGAAGATTTCGCCTACAATGCATTGTACAGCGGTGCCAAGGCGATGCTGCCGCGCTGGAAACGTTGCGCGCGCATCACCGATCGGCAGTTAGGTGAAGCGCTGGGTCAGGCGTATGTGTCAGAGACGTTTTCTCCAGCAGCGAAAGCGCAGGCGACGCAAGTCATTGACGACATCAGGGCGTCGTTCCGTGACCGTCTCACCAATCTCTCGTGGATGTCCGACTCCACCCGCCAGTTCGCGCTGAAGAAGCTTGCGAGCATGAACGAGAAAGTGGGCTATCCCGACAGATGGCGCGACTACTCGCATCTAAAGGTCGTCGACGGGGCGTTCGTACCGAACGTGTTTCGCGCGAACGCGTTTGACTATCAGCGCACCGTCAATCGTCCTGGCCAATTGGTGGACAAGACCGAGTGGGGCATGACTGTGCCGACCGTGAACGCGTACTACGATCCGACCGTCAACGAGATGGTATTTCCGGCTGGCGCGCTTGCACCCCAAACGTTCGATGCGTCTGGCGACCCGGCAGCTAACTATGGATCGCTGGGCGGAAGCTGGGCCGGCCACGAGCTCACGCACGGTTTCGACGATGAAGGACGCCGCTACGACGCCGAAGGAAATCTTCGGGACTGGTGGACGGTACAGGATTCGGTCCGCTTCACCGAACAGGCAAACCGAATCGTGAAGCAGTTCGACGGTTACGTTGGCATCGACACACTCCACGTGAACGGCTCCCTCACACTAGGCGAGAATCTCGCGGATTTCGGTGGAATGATGATCGCATACGACGCACTGGAGCGCGCGCTGGACAGAAGCGGCAAGCGCGAGACAATCGACGGCTTCACGCCGGAGCAGCGTTTCTTCGTCGCGTACGCGCAGTCGTGGAGATCACATCAGAGACCGGAGTCAGTTCGAAGCCAGCTGAAGACTGATCCTCACGCTCCGGCATACTGGCGAACGAACGGCCCGCTGTCGAACATGCCGCAGTTTGCCAAGGCCTTTGGATGCAAGGAAGGCGACCGAATGGTCCGACCGGCGAGTTTGATCCCAACCATCTGGTAAAGTTTCAGGCCGAGAAACAGAACAGTTCATTGGACACAGAGACCACAGCGACCACAGAGACCGACTCGGGTGTCGTCTGCGGCGCGGAGTCCTGGAAAAAACAAGTTTATGGAATTAGGGTGAACCGCGGAACAACGGTTCGCCATTCCAACCGTAGTTCCGTAGTCCGTAGTTTAACACAAAAAAAAGAAACGGCTTTCGCCCGAGATATGCTCTCAGGCAAAAGACCACAGAGTGCGGTTCTCTGTGGCCTCTGTGGTCTCTGTGTCAAAAGCAGTTCTCGCCGGATATTCTTTGTACGTCATCTCGACGGTGCGTCGGCGAACCTGCGACCGCGCACCGTATTCCGTGCAAACGTTTTTCAGCAGCTTCAGGTTGCCGCTATTTGCCGCATTTGAGAGTGACTCGTCCCGCTTCGGCCGGCATGTACACTGCCAGCGCGGAAACCTTCGTGTCCGCTGAATTGGCGCCCAGCGCGGCGCCGATGACTTTCGTAGTTGCTCCAGATTCCTTGAAATCGTTGACGATCATTGCGTTTGCACCGACGTCGGCAGCCTTCTTCCTTATCTGAGCGGTGATCTTGCCGTCGCTCGTATACACCGAGTTGCCCTCGGCGCTGATCCAGGCGAGCTCATAATAATCGTGCGGAACCGCAGCACGACTGGTGTAGACATCGACTGCCTCATCGCATGTCGCAGCGCGTGCAAGGTTCGGACTCACGTCCGTAGTATGCGTGCGTACGCCACAAGCCGATGCCGCAAGCGTGGATACTATGAGCGGAAGGGCCCATATCCTGTTGTTTCTGCTCATTCGATCTCCTTGCCAAGCGTGATGTTCTTCCAGAGTGGGGGGAAGAAGCGACGGATAGAAGTGCAAGGTAGGGGCCGAACTTACTGAGTAGGACGCATGATGCGGAGAATTGGCCGACCGCCGACGTTCTCGAGGGGGAGGTAGATAAACCCGGTTCTTGAATCAGCAGCAATTGTATGGGCGTGAGGAATGCGGACCTCGCCACTCGCGCCAACCGAACGGCCGTGAATCGCAAAGATCGAAACAACGCCGGATTCGGCGGCAACGTACAGCAGATGCCGTGATGCATCGAACGCCAGCACGTCTGGATCATCGCCGACGCGATGCTCCGAGATCCACGTGTGCGTTTGCAGATTCAGGACGGACATCATACCGCTTCCCTGATTGGCTACGAACAGCAAGCCGTCTTCGGCGTCGACGAACATTCCGTGCGGTTCGTCAGCTCCGCGAAACGTGAAGCGATTCACAACCTTATTCGTCGCGGGATCGATCTCGGCGATGTCATTACGTGTTTGCACTGCGACCAAAACATGGCCCGACGAAGGATCATACCTGGAGTTGCCGGCTTCCCCACCAACGTCCGTGACGGCGGTGACCCGATCGTTGGTAGCGTCGATGACGAGTTCCTGCCCTCGCTTCTCATCAGATACGTAGACTTTCCGCTGCCCTGGTGCGTAGGCAATTCCATCGGGGAATCCGATGCTTCCGAGCCTCGCAACGACCTTGAGAGTCCTGTCATCCAGTAAGGCAACTTCGTGGCGACCGGTGACGGAAACGTAGATGCGGTGAAGCACGGGAACGGCCAACACCCCGGTTGCACCTGGCATGTCTCCGATTGTCGCAATTCCCTTTTCGGCTTTCGTATCGAACACGACGAGCTGGTCGGACCGCATGTGCGCGATGTAAAGGCGATTGCTTGCGGTATCGAGGCTCTGGTAGTCGAAGCGGGCCGCACGGCCCGAAAGCGGAACGTCCTTCACAAGTGCGAGCCCCGGCCCCAGTGGTATGGAGACCGCAAACAGTATTGCGAGGAGTTTTTTTTCTGCGGAAGCGGGCGGCGTTGGCATTGCTCTCGGAAGTTACAACTCGAACATCTCGCTCGGGACGGCAATACCGCACCACGCTTTTCGAATCCCTTTCGCAAGGACCGTTTCGGGCGTCGAGGGTGTAAGCTTCCGGTACGAATGGTGCGCTTGACCGTTCGCGCGAGGACACAAGGCGATCAATAATCGGCGTGTCCGCGAGTCCTACACCAGCAAGGATCGGATGCCCCGTCTCATCAGCGTCGTCAGTGCGCCGCCTGAAAATATTGTACCCCAGGCCGTCGCCACCGCCCTCGCCCGCGAAACCTTCGGCCCGCTGGTGCCTCATCTCGAGCGCCTGATGTCGGTTTTCGAGAACACCGGAATCGAAACCCGCCGGATGTGCAAGGATCTCGATTGGTACCGCCAGGAGCACTCGCTCGCGGAGTCCAGCGCCGCCTACATCGAGATCGCCACCGACCTCTGTGCCAACGCGTCGCGCGCCGTCCTCGAGCGCGCCGGCCTCGACGCGAAAGACATCGATCGGATCATCTACATCAACACCACCGGGATAGCGACTCCATCCATCGATGCGCGGCTGGCGAATATCCTCAGCCTTCGCGCCGACGTCCGTCGTACGCCGATCTGGGGCCTTGGCTGCGCCGGCGGAGTCGCCGGACTTTCGCACGCGCATGATCATCTCGTCGGCCATCCCGATGAGCGCGTGCTCCTCTGCTGCTCGGAGATGTGCAGCCTCACGCTTCTTCGCGACGATCCGTCGAAGAGCAACGTGGTCGCCACAGCGCTTTTCGCCGATGGCGCCGCGGCGGCAATTCTCGCCGGCGAC
>JBBSGU010000088.1:0-11305 GCA_038253755.1 Gemmatimonadales bacterium
AAGGTGATCGCATTGAAAGGGTTGAGTGATCGTCATACGTCGTGGGTGCGACGCAGCATCGACGGTTGATCCTGCTGATATACGCCGATTACCTAAATGCTCCGGCAGCGCGGCAAGAATTGGATTCGTCGGGAGCTGGCTCGTTTTAGGCTCGGGGATTCTGAATCAGTTTCGTCAGACCGCATAACGAAGCCGCGACGAGCAAGGAGCTTGAAGATGTAGTGACGCGACTTGAGAATCTCCTTTTGAAACCTTTCACGGCAGCGCACGACGTCACGTACCCGCTCGTCGCTCTCGCTCGGAATTCGCACTGTCGTGAGCTCACCAGCTCGATAGAAGCGAGCGAGGTCGGCCGCATCTCGTTTGGAGTGCTTTCGCTGGACGCCCGGTCGCTTTGGAATGAGCGAGGGAGCGATGACCTCGCACTCGTAACCCCATTCCTTCATCGCCCGGTGAATCACATAGCCGGCCCCACTCGCTTCATAGTCGGCGCGAATCTCTCCGTCTCGCGAGACTCGCTCCAGCCATTTCTTCAACTTCGGCAAATCGTTTGGTAGCTTGTCGAGTCGAGTCGGCGACTTCGCTCCCTCCGGCAGCACTGCGATGCTGATCGACTCCTTGTGCACATCCATCCCGAGGTAAATGATAGAGTGCACAGCAGAACGGCAGAACTCGCAAACGATGACATGGGCTGGTCTCCGTGTTTCGCGACAGATCGATCGTCGCATCTGGCTCTGGCAACTCCGGTTCACCGAGGAGCTAATCCACGGATCAACCGGAGGCCAGCCCAGTCATATTTTCTAGATGACCTCCGAGCAGTCCTTCGCGACTTGAGGAACGCGGAGCTCCACATGCACGTCTGCCTTCGCCAGCATCTGGATCAAGGTATCAATCGAGAATAGATCAATCTTTCCGCGTACCAGATCACTTACGTTGCGTCACGTAAGGAGCGCGGTTTCTCTGTGGTATAACGTGCGTTACAAGGCGGGCGATCAACTGATGGCTCGCTTCGTTCGCTCTTATAAACTCGCCGCTGCTGAACCTGGCCGTTGAACAGCGACACATCTCTGGAGAACTATGCTCGGGAAGCGCGCATTTTTTTTACTACTGATGCCCGCCGCGAGCGCGGCGCAGTCTGCCGCAACTCTCCAGCGCCAAGCGCGCACTACTTCGGCTGATAGCTCAGCGATCGCCCGCCTTGAGCGCCGAATTGAGGACGCTGTCGTCCGGCGCGATGCCGAATTCCTTGATGCCGTCTATGCCCCTTCTTTTCGATTCAAACATTCAACGGGGGATTTGGAAACACGCGCCGACCGTTTAGCGAGGCTCCGTCGTCCTGAGCCGGACGATACGCCGGGGCGAACAATTGCACGTGACGTTGACTCGCTGGAGGTCGAGGTGCATGGCGACGTTGCGCTGACGACCGGCCGCATTCACGTCGTCAGCGATGGTGGCGAAGTCGCTCGCAGAATTACACAATCAGATACGTCCGTATCTACGCCAGAAAGACACCCGCCGGCCGCTGGTTGCTCGTGACACATCACTCAACCAGCCTCAGTCAAGGACCGCCACCGCCGGTGCATAAGTAGCGCAGCGACGAATGGCATCGCGGCGACCGCTGTAACGTTTCGTTGGGCAGAACGTCGCACATGACTTGATGTTGGGCCGTGGGTGTTGACACCTGACTCGCCAGCCATTCGGCGAAGGCGGCAGCAAAACGCAAGACGACAAGAGCCGCCCGGCGCAGGTCGCCCTGAACTATTTCATCGACTTCACATGCGCCACAAACTGATCGAGGGCGATCCCGGTCCCCTCCAGAAAACCCGACGTTTTATTTGTCTCAAAGTCAGCTTCATTCCGATGCAGAGCCGTGAAAACGTAGCGAGTTCCCGCTCCCACAGTTTCCATCGAGACAATGGCGGTGATCGGAATGTCGTCAAAGACAGCCGGACGATAGCCGGGGAACAACATCGAGGTCCAGACAAGTCGCTCCATCGGAATAACGTCCAGGAAACAGCCGACGTTGGGAACCGGTTGACCCTCCGCCACCGCAATGTCGATGCTGAAGATGCCGCCCGGTCGCACATCCATTTCACAATGCGAAACACTCCCCCACGGCCTGGGCATGTACCACTCCTTGACGTGCTCCGGTTTCGTCAACGCTGCCCACACTAGATGCCGGGGAGCGTCGATAAACCGTTCGAGAGCGAAATCGAGCTTCGGATTGATCGTGAATGTCTTGCTCATGATATTGACTCCTTCTCCTTGAGTTGTTTGACGTATTCGTCGAACCGGTCCAATCGGGCTTCCCACAACTGCCGCCGCTCGATCAGCCAGTCCTCAGCGACCTTGAACCGTGCGGGTGCGATCTCATAAGACCGCACCCGCCCTCTCTTCTTCGACTTCACCAGTCGGCTCTGTTCGAGCACCGATAGGTGCTGCACGAACGATGGGAGTTTCATATCGAACGGTGCCGCCAGCTCGCTGACTGTGGCTGGTCCGACAGACAGTTGCTCGAGGACTTTCCGACGAGTCGAGTTGGACAAGGCGTGAAAAACATCGTCAGCGACTGCGGATTGAACCATTTCAACTCCATTCGATTCGTTGGGTACCGATCTGTCGAAGGGATTCTATCACCGCACAATACTAAGGTTAATGCCTAAGTATTATTGTTTTCTCAGGTCATAGGTGATTGAGCCGCAGAGAACTCCGGCGAGCCTCCCTAGCGAGCGCAACCACTGCGACACGATTCTCGCTCCTTGCTTAACTTTTGGCGTTAGACCGCGGCCGCACGTTCATTTGCGATCCACATATGACAAACATGAATTCCGAATCGGGACTCGGGCTGGAACTCAACGCAGTGAGGCTTGTCGATTCTGACCCGCGGTGGCCGACTTTGTTCGTTGCAGAAACCGTGCGTATTCTGGAAGCACTTGGCCCGTTGGCGCGCGGGATCGAACACTATGGAAGTACGAGCGTTGACGGACTCGTGGCGAAGCCTATCTTGGATATTCTCGTCGGGACAGATCAGTTTGGAGACCCCAAGCCGTTTGCCTTTCGCCTCGAACCGCTCGGATATGAATACGCGCACTGGGCGGCTGTGCCGGACCACCAGCTTTTCGGACGCGGCCAGCCTCGAACGCATCTACTTCACGTTGTGCGCTTTGGTGGCCTGGAGTGGCTTAACACTCGTTAAAGCTGACGGGTGACTAGTAAAGCCTCGCTACGCTCGCGTTTTGTTTGATTCGCCCGCAGCTAACTTTCGGCATTGACCGACATTCCTACGTTTGCAGACAGCTGACCACCCACCGCGAGACGTGACTCATGTCTTCCATCATCCATTCGCAGGCAGCAGACATTCCTTCCAACATGACAACGACCGGCTTCGACGTGCCGGGATTCCGAATCGTGGACAATCTTGGCGTGGTACGAGGTGTCGTCGTCCGATCCCGATCGGTTTTCGGGACAGTCGGCGCCAGTTTTCAGGCGTTGCTTGGCGGCAATATCTCGCTCTTTACGGAACTCGCTGAGCGGACCCGCAAGCAGGCTTTCGACACAATGTTGGTTCAAGCGCATATGGCGGGGGCCGATGCAGTGATCGGCATCCGCTATGACGCGAACGAGTTGATGAAAGGCGTGACAGAGGTATTGTGCTACGGGACGGCCGTTCGTGTCGAGCCGCTGGAAGCCTAAGGAAACGTCGCGACGCGATTTCGCCGCTATACGAAGTCGTCGATTTCCCAGTGCCCAGCTCGATGCGCTTGGATTTGATCGAGTACCCAATGGCGTCGTTCGAGACTTCGATGCCGTCCGCGATCTTCTGAAAAACTGGGTCGCCAGCGCGATCTCAAGATACCATTTTCCGCCGGCATCAACACGGTAAAGGAGTTAATTGTGCGATCCGCTCTACTTGCAAGCTGCTTCCTGCTTTCGGGCTTAACCACGTTGGAAGCGCAATCCCGTTCGAGCGCCTTAATCGGCACTTGGAAGGTTCGCAGGTTTTGTGATCAGGACTCCGCTGGAGCAGTTACCGACCCGATGGGTCCTAATCCAACAGGATACTTCATCTACACTCCGACAGGTCAGTTGTCGATTCATGCAATGCGCACACCTCCGACCGGCCCTGTTGCGGGTGATTCTGTACGCCTCAGGACTTTAGCGGAACTTAGACCGAACTATTTCAGTTATTTCGGCACGTACACGATCACGTCGGACTCTACTGTGATCCATCACGTCGAGGGTGGGACGTTCCCGGAGTATACCGGAACGGATCAACGCCGTGCCTATCGCATCAGTGGCGACACTCTTCATATTGGCGGGAAAGCGCTCGCTTGCCGTGTGCTTGTCCGAGTTCCTTAGGCCTCTCTTCTTCAGCGATCCTGGTCTCGGGGGACATCTGCAAATCATTCGCGCAATCGTAATCCTCACGTCCCTTCTGAGCACGTCATTGCTCGCGCAGGACGCCGACTCGGATCGCCTCCGCGGACTCACCAGGTCCCTGCCGCAACTTCGCCTTGATCGAGTCGAGCTGAAAACGATTCCGTCCTGGACATTCGAGGGGATCTCGGCGGTCAGCGTCGACAGGCTCGGAAATATCTACGTCCTTCACCGTCCGGTGAATGGAGATCCAATCGTCGTTCTGGATCCTCAGGGACGTGTCTTGCGTTCGTGGGGCGCGGGCATGTTCACGATCCCGCACGGCATCCGTGTCGATCCCGCTGGGAATGTCTGGACCGTGGATGCCCACACGTCGATGGTCTACAAGTTTACGGCGCAAGGCCGGAAGCTTCTTGAAATCAGCGTCGGAAACGTGCCGGATACTGCGCAAGAGTTTTGTGGTGCGACGGACGTCGCGTTCGGTCCGCATGGTCGTGTATTCGTGGCGGATGGCTACTGCAATGCGCGAGTCATCGAGTTCGACGCGAGGGGCAAGAAAGTACGCGAATGGGGGCACCACGGATCCGGGCCAGGAGAATTCAATGTCGTTCATTCAATAGCCGTAGGACCGGATGGCTTTCTGTACGTGGCCGACCGGGAGAATGGGCGGCTGGAATGGTTTGATCTCGACGGAAGATTCCTTGGCGAGTGGCGATCTGGTGGCCAGCTATATAGCGTGGCGTTCAGCACAGCCGGCGAGGTTTACGTCAGTACCCATCCAAAGGGAGTGCCACTCGACGATGAGTTTAACGTGCTGAAGATCGATCCAATCGGTGGCCAAATGCTCGGACGTATTTCGGTTCGCGCGCACGAACTCGCCGTTGGTCCTGACGGCAGCCTGTTCCCCGCCACGAGGAGTGGTCACCTGATGTTGTTGCGCCCGCGACCGTAGTCGAGCGATGCATCAGGTGCAGCAAGTAGTTTGGACATTTGCAAGCTGTTGCGCGCCTTCCCGTTGGCGCTTTCCTTTCGGGGGCCATGACTGACTACGCAAAGGAATCGAAGTCCGATTCCGCATTCATTTGGTATCACGCTCGCGGAGCCATAGCGCTACTGCTTGGAGCGTCGATGCTGGCACAGAGCGCCTGCTTCGCGTATCGACCGGCCGTCGCTTCGGGGCTCCGCGGCGGCTCCACCGTACAGATCGAGCTCACGCGAGAAGGCCGGCAGAATCTTGAGTCGCTCCTCGGCGCGCCAACCAGGAGTCTGACTGGAGAGGTGGAAGAACTGGTGGGCGACTCGGTTGCCGTGGTGCTGATCGATGAACTGCTGACGGTTGATGGCGAATCACTGACGTGGCGACGCGGACGCCTTCGCATTCCGTTGGCCGATGTCGCGTGGATTCACGAGCGCACCTTGAACAAACGGAAGTCGTGGACGCTCGTCGCAGTTGCCGGTGCGGTGTTCACCGCAGTGATCATTGCCGCCATCAGGCACGCCGGATCAAGCGGCTCATCGAAGGGTGGCGGCGGGACTGGTCCGCCAGAATAGCGCGTCTGGGTAGCGCCGCGCTGCGATCACGCAGGAACCGCTACGGACGCAGGTTCGGGTTGCTCTGCTTCTCCTGCAACGAAACAGGGAAGCAGGTGTCACGACTGGCGACGTCCTCGCGCACGTCATAGCTGCCCGGACGATTCAGTGCCTTCCACCGTCGTATATCACCCATGCGCCGAGCTTCCAGCCATAACTCGATGCCCCGCTCGCGCTTGAGTGCGGTCCATGCTGCGTCAACTGTCGTTGCCGTCACCAGCGGCACATTGAGCGCGTTGCGTCGAGCGTTGATGATGGCCATTGCGCCAGCAATGTCGTTGCCGACGAGTTTGGCCTCGGCCTCGATCAGGCGCATCTCCCAGCCGCTCACGAGGTTTATACCGGCATCCTGCTTGGTGTACTTGGTCTGGAAATACCAGCGCACTTTCCCGGACGTACCATCGGGTTGGTTCCCGACGGCTCCATCGCCCTGGAGCTGCGCGGCGCTGCTGTCAAACGGTGTGCGCGGATCCGACGTTGCGCGCCGATAGCCGTCGACCCACGTCCACTTCTGCGTGTACGCGCGATACGGTTGGGCGGCGTCGGCGAAGTAGATGCGATTGTACAGCACCTGTTCGGTCGCGAAGTATGTCATCTGGTACTTGAATGGGCTGGCAATCGTCCCGGCATCGCTGACGGCGCCGGAGAAATTGCCGAGATCCAGACGGACCGACGCGCGACCCGCCTGCGCAGCCTGAGCAAGCGTGGTGTTGTTGGCCGCAGACGCCACGGTCATTGCCTGCGTGAACATCGCCTCGGCGCGTGTGAAGTACACTTTGCTTTCTTCCGCTGCGCCACCATCGATCACCCCGGTGCACATGTTCTCGCCGAGAAGGCGATTGGCAAATCCAGCCCAGACGAGGATCTGCGCGGCCTGCAAGCTCCTGGCATATTCCGCATCGCCGAGCACGCGTTTGATGCGTGCTGCGCCCTGCTCCGCGGTCCAGCGCGCGCGTTGACCGCGCTCCCACTGATCGCCGCTTTCGTCGTCAGTGAGTTTGCCATTCTGTACATTGACGGTGATGCCGAAACTGCCGGTCGAACCAGCCGGCCAGATTTCGCGTGACTCTGCGGCACTGGTATACACCGTCCAGTTGAGCGCTTCCGCGAGATCGCGTCCCGCACCGTTAACCACGGCGGCGAGGGCTACTTTCGCGTCAAGAAAGTCGGCGTTGACCGGTCCGGGGTTGGTCACCTTGAGGTCGCAGGAGGCCAGGAAGACCACGCTGGCCAGTGCGCTGAGAATTCGCTTGGTCATGAGTGGGCTCCTCAGAAAGAGATGCGGAGAGACGAAATGTACACGGCGGGTGCCGGGATGTGCTCCGAGATGTAGCGGGCCGCGACATTGAAGCCATCGTTGCCGGACTGCTCGGGGTCGAACATTGGCATGCCGTAATTGCGCCGATAGAAATTCTGCGCCGTCAGCACGAGCATTGTGCTGTTGGTCTGCGGAATCAGCTTGCCAAGTGGCACGGAGACCGTGAGGTCACGCAGCTTGAAGAAGTCGGCAGGGAAAATGAGCATGTCGGACTTGACGTTTTTCTGAATGCACGTGGCAGTTTCAAAGTTGGTGATAGGCATCCCCGCCTTGATGTTGTCGTACGCGCTAAAGCACGTTGGCCACAGCACCGAACGCGACAGCGCCTGGTACGAGGAATTTTCGCTGATGAAAGCGCCGCCCTGGTATTCGCCGCGCACCGACACGTTGATGTGGCGCCACGTGCGCACGGAGAGGTTGCCGGCGATAATGCGCGTCGGCTGGCTTGGACCGAAATTGTAGTCCTGGATCACTTCCAGCGGTGCTCCGGGCGTGTGTAGCGCATTCGGATCCACGACCTTGCGACCACGAATCATCGGAACCTGCTGCCCTTCTATCACCCACGCGAATGCGTTGCCGGCGCCGATCTGGAACGCGGGTGCACCCCCGAGGCTCGCCACCCTGGACTTGTTGGTCGTCAGCGACATCGACGCGTTGATACCGAGCAGCGTTTTGTCCAGTAAATTACCGCCCACCGTCAGTTCGATTCCGCTCTTCCGCAGTGTGCCGACGTTGGTGAGTTGGCTGTTGAGAAAGCCCAGGGACGGAATAGATGTCACGGGGAACAACGCATCCGTGGTCTTGGCGTTGAAAGCCGTGAAGTCCATCGTCATGCGATTGCTGAACGCCGTCAGATCGAATCCGAGCTCGCGCTCGGTCGTTCGCTCCGGACCAAGATTGGGGCTGCCGAGATTGAGTGGTCGAAACGCTGGCTGACCGCCCCAGCCTACGGGATCCCAGGTTTGCACTGCATCGAAGGCGCCCGGTGCACGACCGGCCTGGCCGAGCGCGGCGCGAAGCTTGAGCGTGGTGCCGAACGTCGAGGGCCACCATTGCTCATCGCTCGTCACCCATGATGCGCTCACCTTCGGATACCGCTGCAGCCCGAAGTTCTTGCCGAACGCGCTGTTGCCGTCGATGCGCAGGCCCGCGGTGACGAAGTAACGATCGTTGAGACCCACGAGCCCCTGCACGAAGCCGCCTCCGGTAATCACCGTCTGACTATTCTCGAATGCGTTCTTGAGGGATCCGCTGGAGACCGTGGGCTCACCGGGACCGGGGAAGCCTTCGGCGTAGCTCGAGTTGTCGCCGACTTCAGATGACACGTACTGCGTTCCGAACGACAGCGTGGTGTTGAGGCCCCGACTGCGAAAGCCGTGGGTCAGGCTGTTGACCCAGTCGATGGACAACGTGCGATTAGCCCATCGTTGATCATTTACGATGCCTAGCGTTTGCAAAAAGCCGTAGGGACGCAGATTCCGATTTTCCACGCCGGCTCTGTCCAAGCCAATCGTCGCACGACTCGAGAACGCCGCGAGCGGCGTCCACGTCGTCGTCAAACCAATGATGGCGCGGTCGATCTTGGTGGAGAGCTTATATGCCAACACCTGACGGATGGTGTCCGGATCGGCGCTGCCGAAGTAGTTGCGATCGCGCCGGAATGCGTTGAGGGTCAGTCCATGCGCATTGTTTCCAGCGGGCGTGTTGTCGAGGTGATCATTGGTGTATGACGAGTTCCAGCTTAGCAGCAGATTCCTGGCGGGCGCGAAATCGAAATTGGCGCGCACGTTGTACTTGCGGTCAAGGTCGTTAGGCAACACTCCTTGCGTGGCGTCGGTGCCACTGGAGAAGAAGTAGCGCACGTTGTTGTTCGTGCCGCCCGAGACGCTGGCCTGCGCGCCGTAGGACTGTCCGTTTCGCACGAACGGTTCCATGAACAGCAGCGGAGCGGCGTCGGTGCCGAACTTCTGCAGCTTGTTGAATCCCGACGTCAGATTGAGCTGCCACGCGGGTGCGCCCTGCGAGCCGCGCTTGGTGAAAATCTGGATCACACCAGCGGCGGCATCCGTGCCGTACAGCGTCGCCGCGGCTGCCCCCTTCACGACCTCAATTCGTTCGATGTCGTCGGGGTTGATGTCGTTGAGTGGACTCGAATTGATATTGCCACTGCGGAGATTCGACCCCGTCTCCGCGACGTTCTTCGGGTACTCATCGCTGCGCACGCGAACGCCATCGACGTAGAACAGCGGTTGATTCGAAAGTGCGACACTGGTGTTGCCGCGGAGCCGGATCGATTTACCAGCGCCGGCATTTCCCGATCCCCCGGACACCTGTACTCCAGAAATCTTGCCGGCCAGCAGTGAACCAAAATCTGTTTGCGGTTGTGGATTGTCCGCGACGTTTATTGACCCGATGGAATTGCCAACCTCGCGCCGGCGCGCCGACCCGGCGGTTCCGGTCACCACGACTTCATCGAGTGCAACGACCGCCGCCGTGAGCTCGGCATCAACCGTGACGCCGCCTCCGTCCGTGACTGTGACCGGCTTGGACGCCGGGGTATAGGCAATCAATCGAAAACGGAGCGTGTGCGGCCCCATTGGCGCCCCGGTAATGACATATCCGCCGTCACGGGCCGTCGCAGTCCCCAGGCGTGTGCCAACGATGGAGACTTGCACGTTGGGCAGGGGTGCGCCGCCCGCGGCGGTAACCTTGCCGCGGATGGTGCCGGTCTGGGTAGCTTGAGAGAGCGCCGTGGAAGGAAGGACACTCGCGAGTACAAGCAGCCTTGCAACGAAGGCCAACCGAGCTGGATGCATCGTCTCTCCGGGTTGGGGAACGGGCGTAACATGCAACGTTTGCCGACTCAGGTGATGATCTGCGATTGTGCGTGGACGATCCGCGTTTGGCAAGTAGTTAGCTGTATTCAGCAGCAGCCCGCAGCGGTTCGGCGCGATCACGAAGGAGGGGAACTGCCACTGCCTCGCTGTCATTCCCGGTTTGTGCGCAGTCGTCATCCTCTTCGACGAGTTCCTAAGGCCGCAAAAGATGTGGATCCATGGACCTGGTATGGCCGCTTACCGATGCTCACCGCGATTTACCGCGTCACGCAAATAGAACAGACGCTGAAGGAGCCCTTGCTCGTTTCTCTTGCTGCTGTTTGATTCGCTCGCAGCACGTTCTATTCAGTCGTAGCATTGCAATTCATTCCACGCTTTCAGGAGTTCTCGTGCGCGCACTTGTCACCGTGGTAGTCGTCGTCTCGCTCGCAGCCTGCAGTCCCTCAGGAGCGAAAGCACCAGTCGCTGCTGATACAGCCAATGATTCCACTGCTCATCTTGCGCACGATGCCTATACAAGGGCCATTAACTCGAATAATCTCGATTCCCTATCCGAAATGTTGACGGACGACGTCGTTTTCCTTGCCGCACATGCACCTCCGGTCGTGGGGAAACCTGCGGTTCGTAATTGGATCAATGGTTATATCAAGGCATACACGACGCACTGGGATAAGACAGCGCAGGAGTTCAAGGTCGCGGGCGAGTGGGCGTTCGAGCGATACTCCTACAAGTCGACTGACACTCCGAAGACCGGCGGTGCTGTCGTCAACGATACCGGGTGGGGCCTTGTCATTTACCACCATGATTCAGATGGCAAGTGGCGTGTGGCGCGCGATGCGTTCAGCACCGACACTCCGATCCCGACGAAATAGTTGGTAGACGCGCCGGGTTCGGCAGGCGATTCCTGGACCTTCGCCCCGCGCTCGACGAGGCTGGGACAATTGCTGTTTCCGTGTAACGTTCGCCGCGTGGGCGCTGCGGTTATCCTGATTTCTGTGATGACGATTGCCTGTGCCGACCCTATCGCGTCGCACACGTTGATCAAGCCGCAGTCCGTGGTATTGCTCGTAACGCCAAAGATGATCGCGGATTTCGCAAACCCTGACGCCGACGTGTCGCGTTTCTTCGATCGCTACCAGCCGCTCACGACACGCGCGGTCGAAGTCATCGTCATCTTCTCAGT
>JBBSGU010000089.1:0-11235 GCA_038253755.1 Gemmatimonadales bacterium
GAAGTTGAAGAAGAGCAGACCGAAGATGATGGCGAGCGTAATCGGAACGACGACCTTGAGCCTCTTGTTCGCACGCTCCAGCGACTCGTACTGACCCGACCACTCGAGCCGGTAGCCCGCTGGCAGCGTGATCTTCTCCTCCAGCAGCTTCTTTGCGTCCCCCACATAGCTGCCGATGTCGCGGCCCTGGACGTCGACGTACACGATGTTGTTGAGGTAGGCGTTCTCCGACTTGATGAGCGTAGGCCCCTTCACAACCTGGATGCGCGCAAGCTGGCTCAGCGCGACTTGTGCGCCCGATGGTGTCGCGACCAGAACGTCGCCGACCTGCTCCGGATTATCGCGCATTGCACGCGGGTACCGAACGAGTACGCTGTAACGCTCTCGTCCCTCGATCACCTGACCTGCGTCCATGCCGCCGACGGCGGTGCTCAAGGCCATCTGGACATCATCGCCAGTCAGCCCATATCGCGCTGCTGCGTCGCGATCGACTGTGACATCCAGGTACTTGCCACCCACAGCACGCTCGGCGAAGACGGTGTTCGTCCCAGCGACGGCCGGTAGGATTCCCTCAATCTTCTTGCCGATCCGATCCAGCGTATCCAGACTTGGTCCGAAGATCCTGATGCCTACGGGAGTCTTGATACCGGTAGCCAGCATGTCGGTCCTGTTCTTGATCGGCATGGACCACATGTTACCGATGCCCGGGGTCTTTACTGTGGCGTTCGCCTGAGCCACGATGGAGTCGTAGCTCACGCCCGGGCGCCAATCCTTCTTGTCCTTCAGGATCGCAATGGTTTCGATCATCGACATCGGGGCCATGTCTGTCGCGCTCTCCGCTCTGCCGATTTTGCCCAGTACCATCTTCACTTCGGGGATCCTTGAGAGTGCCGCATCGCGCTGCGTGACGATCTGCTTCGCCTGCTCACTCCCCACACCCGGGAAGAGCGATGGCATGTCCATGATCGATCCTTCGTTCAACGGCGGCATGAACTCGCTCCCGATGTGTGACCATGGGAAGATCGTCACGAGCAGCACCGCTCCAGCCGCGATGATCGTCGGCCAGCGATGTCTGAGTACCAATGCGATGACCGGTCTGTAGATCCTGATCAGAAACCGGTTGACCGGATTGGCCGACTCCGGCTTCAGGTGGCCGCGAATGAACAAGCCCATCATCACTGGCACCAGCGTGATGGAGAGCAGCGATGCCGAGGCCATTGACAGTGTCTTGGTCCATGCCAGCGGCTTGAAGAGACGGCCCTCCTGATCCTGCAACGCGAACACAGGAATGAAAGAGACCGTGATGATGAGGAGCGAAATGAAGAGCGATGGCCCCACTTCCTTCGCGGAGTCGATCACCAGGTCCCAGTGATCTCGAGGACTCCCTTCGTGCTCATTCCGCTCCTTGTGCTTGTGCATGTTCTCCACCATCACTATCGCCGCATCGATCATGGCACCGATAGCGATCGCGATACCACCGAGACTCATGATGTTTGCACTGAGACCGAGGAGATGCATGGCCAACAATGCCATCAGGATTCCGACAGGGAGCGTCAGAATCGCGACGAGCGCGCTGGGGCCGTGCAACAGAAAGAGCAGTGTTACCGCGGCAACAATGATCGACTCCTCAACGAGCTTGCTGCGAAGCGTTGCGATTGCGCTCTCAATGAGATTGGAGCGATCGTAGCCATCGACGAAGACGACGCCCTTGGGAAGCGCCTTCTGAATTTCGGCCATCCTTGCCTTGACGCCGTTGATTACATCGAGGGGGTTGCCGCCGTAGCGCATGATGACCCAGCCGGTAACGGTCTCGCCGTTGCCATTCAGGTCGGAAATTCCCCGTCGTATCTCCGGTCCGATCTGCACGTTGGCAACATCGCCAACACGTACAGGCGTTCCGCCTGGGCCGGTGCCAATGGACACATTCCGGATGTCATCGAGATTTGTGAACCGGCCACGTCCGCGCACCACGTACTCCGAGCCGCCCATCTCGAGCACCCGGCCGCCCACGTCCTGGTTGGACGCACGCACTGCCTGACTCACTTTCGATATCGGGATGTTGTAGGCCAGCAGCCTGGCTGGATCGACCTCGACCTGGTACTGCTTCTCATACCCTCCGAAGGATGCGAGCTCCGCCACACCGGGCACCGCGGTGAGTGCGGGCCGCACGGTGAAATCCTGCAAGCCACGCAACTGCGCGAGGTTGAGTTTCCCTGAAGTGTCCGCCAGGATGTACTGCATCACCCAGCCGACCCCCGTCGCATCAGGGCCCATCGTCGTGGAAGCATCACCGGGAAGTTTGCTTCGAGCACTGTTCAGATATTCCAGCACGCGACTGCGGGCCCAGTACAGATCAGTGCCGTCCTCGAACACGACGTAAACGGCCGACAGGCCGAACTGGCTCATGCCACGCACGTACTTGATGTGCGGCACCTTGAGCATCTCGGTCGAGAGAGGATACGTGACCTGGTCTTCAACAGTCTGCGGCGCCTGGCCCGCCCAATCGGTCATGACAATGACCTGCACATCGGACAGATCGGGAATCGCGTCCACCGGCGTCTTGAACATCGCCCAGACACCGGCAATTACCAGCGCGAACGTCGCCAGAAAGACGAGGAGCTTGTGGTTCACCGACCACTCGATGATCCGCTTGAGCATCGTCCTATCTCCGCGGCTTTGGTACACCAGACCCCATACCTATCATGCTCTTCATGACCTCACCCAGGTTCGATTCAGAATCGAGCAGGAACTGCGCGGAAGTGACGACGCGCTGCCCAGGCTCGAGACCTGAGAGAATTTCCGTGTAGTCCCCAGCCGCTCTGCCAGGTTCGACGTCGTGCGGCATCAGCTGGCCGTTGCCCATGTCAACGAAGACGATGTTGCGATCACCCGTGCGCAGAATTGCCGAGCTGGGAACGGTGAGCGCTGAGCGGCTCGGGGTAGTCAGTCGCACGGTCGCGAACATGCCGGGCTTCAGTACGCCGTTGGAGTTCGATACGACGATGCGTGCTTTTATGGTCCGCGCTTCCTGTTGAAGCGTGGGATACACATACGCAACCCGCCCCTTGTACGTACGGCCGGGAAGGCCCGCGAATTCGACAACAGCGGCGGAGCCGATGCGCACGTTCGCCGCATCGACCTCGCGCAGCTCTGCGTCCACCCACACATCGGATAGGTCGGCGATGGTGTACAGCTCTTCGCCAGATGTAATCGCCTGTCCTTGCAACACCTTCTTGTCGACCACTATTCCCGACACCGGGGCATATAGCGTGAGCGTGCGACGCACGCGTCCGCTGCGAAGGATGTCGTTGATCTGTGCCTCCGAGATGTCCCATAGCCGGAGGCGGCGCCTGGATGCATCGGCGAGGTCGGTAGTCCCACCCGCCACACCTGGGACGCTGCTCTTACCGATATTGCGATCGAGCTGCCCCGCCAGTAGCAACTCCTGCTGCGCGGCAACCAGCTCCGGCGAATAAATGCTGAGCATCGGTTGTCCACGCTGTACCTGCTGGCCCGTAGAATTGACGAAGAGCCGCTCGATGAAGCCGCCGAATTTCGGTGCGACTTGCGCCATTTTCGTTTCGTCGAATGTGACCACGCCGGCAGTTCTCGTCTCGCTCGTGAGCGGGCGAATAATCGTCGTGCCGAAGGTCACTCCGAACTGGTTAATCTGAGAAGCTGTCAGCTGAACAGATCCGTCTTCGGTGACGCTCATGCCGGCCATCCCTTTCATGCCGCCACCGTTACTCCCACTGCTGTTTCCACCATTCATGCCGGGCATACCAGACATTCCGGCGTTGGCTGCCCCGGCCCTGGACTCAGCGCGGCGCGATGCGACCACTGCCCACGTGGCACCGACGAGCCCGATAACCACGACAGCGACAACAACACGCTTCGTATTTTGCGACATCCTCTTCTTTCCCTGATGATTGTCGAACGCTTTCATCGGAGCACGTCCGCGCCAACAACGCGCTGCAACTCCGCCAGAGCCTTGGCGAAATCGGTGAGTGATCTCCAGTACGCCGTTTCGTAGTTGAATACCGCAGCTTGCGCATCGACGAGTGATGCGAAGTCCACTCGTCCCACCTGGTAGCTTGCGGTCGCCGATTCGAGCGTCGCATGCGCTTGAGGCAGAATCGCCTTGATCGAAAGCGCGAGGCGTGTGCGCTCGCGCTCTACATCACTCACGCGTGTTGCCACCTCCTGACGAATAGCGTCGATATCCGCGGCGTGCTCTGCCTCCAGCGCGCCAAGTTCAGCTCTTGCGCCAACTACCTCCTGGTCCTGCTTGCGTTTGCGCTGCAGCCGGAGTGGTACGGTGACGAAGAACGAGACGTAATCCCGGAACTGCGGGCGCTCATCGTACTCCAGCGAGATGTCGAAGTCCGGGAGGTGCGCCTTACGCGCGAGCGCGAGCCGCTGATCCTGCGCGGCAATGCGTGCTTCATGCGCGCGTAGCATCGGACTGTGGGCGATTGCGAGAGCCTGAAGCGAGTCCACTGTCAGGAGTGGCGAATCTGACGCGGTAGCACCCAGCGCCGCCGACGTAAAGTGGACATGCTGGCCAGAGTCGGCGACAGCAAGGCGCGCGATCGCCTGCGGAATTACAGCCGTCGCAACCGGCGTGGCACTCGGTCGGTTGAGCACGGCGTTGAGCCGGGCGAGCGCTGCGCGCTCTTGCGCACCGAGTCCCGCTGCCTCGTCGCCCAGGTGTGCGATCTCTACCCGAGCGCGTAGCACATCAGCCTGTGCGCTGTTGCCTACACTATACCGAACCTCAGTGATTCGAGCGAAGCTCGCCAAGACCTCTGCATTGTGCTGAACAATCCCAGTCGCACGCCGCACGAAGGCCAGTTCATAGTACGCATCCCGGACATCGCGCTCGACATCAAGTTGTTGCTGCTCGAACCTGGAACGGGCTGCGGCTTCGTCCTTTTCGGCGGCGCGTGTGGCAAGCGAGAGCTTTCCCGGGTACGGGAACGTCTGCGTCACGCGCACCATATTCATCGTGAAATTGTCGGAGAACCCCGGCTTCCCGTACGGAAAGTCGAGCACTCCCGCCATGAGCATTGGATCCGGCCTGGCTCCCGCTGGTCCGATCAAAGCGTGCGCTGCTGCTACACGCGCGGCCGCAGCACGTATGGATGGGTTTGACGCACGTGCCAGTGAGACGAGTGAGTCAAGAGTGGATGACCCGTCCAAGGACGGAGGGAGATTTACAGTCTGTGCACCGGTCGGACGGGGTGCCGCCGCGCCGAGCGCGAACAGCGCGATCAATATCGATCTAGTGAGCATAAGTCCCAGTGGTCTACGTGATCGGCAGCGCCCAAAGTCGGAGGCCTGACGAGTGTTTACGTAGTGTCAACAAATGCGGCCGCACCTTTGGCCGAACGGTGTTGAACTCTTGCTACGCGCCGCTCCGCTCCGGAGCTACCAAGCGAGCAGGAAGTAACTGACTACGTATTGTAGTTGTAGCTGGAACTATCCTTTCGGAGGGGGGAGATCGGGGGAAAGCGAGTGGGAAAGCGGGGCAAGCTCAATCAGGATTCCTGCGCTCGACGGAGCCGGAGCGTCTGCTCGCAAAGGATTCGCGAGGACGGCAGTGAAGGCGGTTGCGCAAGGCGTCATGGACTGGCACGACGAGTGCGGCGCGCCGGACTGGTGACACGGTGACTGATTTGAGGCAGGCGAGGTGGCTGAATTCGCTGACGCGTCGGGGGCAACCATACCCATGTCCGCCATACCCGCTGCAACGACGCTGGTGTGGGTCAGCGACGGCGCCAGTAAGCACGCTACGCCCCCTCCCAGTGCGTTCAATTGCAGCGCGAGGAAGCCGACAAACAGCATCGAAAGGCGGGCGAAGCGTCTCATGGCTGACATAGTATACTGCAACGCATGAAAAGGTCCAATCGATTGCGTATGGAAGCCGTAGTCAGAGGACACTCGCTCCGGGTGAGGAAAGCGCCGACCGGAATTGTCTTGCTGGCGTTTTCGGACACCACAAGAAGTGCGGGGCGCGTCTCGGCCTGTACCTGCTATAGTATCAGATGCGCAGCCCGAAAAACCGAAAGTAGCGGCGCTGCCCCGACGCCGAGAATGATGAGCAGTGCTGAACTCACGGTCGCGGCTAGCAAGGCCCAGCGACCCAGCACCGGCAGCGGTGCCGGAAGCAGGTCCCCCAGCCCGTCAGCATCTGATCCAGCCTCCTCCGTGGATGGGCCAAAGTAGGCTGGTCCCAGCACCCGCGCGTAATACGCGAGAGACACCACAGTGTTGATGATGGCAACAATCGCGAGCCAACCATAGCCAGCCTCGATCACCGCACCGAACAACGCGAGCTTCGCACCGAATCCGGCCAGCGGGGGAATACCGACAAACGAAAGAAAGCTGACAAGAAGTGCACCGGCGAGAAGGGGATGCGTACGGGCAAGTCCCGCATAATGCATCCGCTTCGCTTCGCCCCTTAGCTCCGTGACAACACCGAACGCCGCAATGTTGGCGAGTGTGTACGCAACGAGAAAGAAGAGCAGCGATGGAATGGCCAGCGTACTGCGACCGAGCGCCACAACGGCCATCAATCCATAGCCGGTCTGCGACACCGAGGACCAGCCAAGCAAACGCCGCACATCGTCCTGCCAAAGTGCAGCGGCATTGCCAAGCGTCATTGTTGCCGCCGCCAGCAGTGCGATCACTGGGCGCCAACCAACACTCGATTCCGGAAGCAGAGTGACCAATCGCGCGAGTGCGATGAGCGCACCGATTTTGGGAACGGCTGTAACGAACGCCGCCACTGGTGGCGGCGCGCCGTCCGCCACATCGGGCATCCATGCGTGTACGGGCACCGCTCCCATCTTGAACGCAAGTCCAACAATCACCAGTGCTACGGCCGCGACCAGCGAAAGCGAGTCGGCTCGCGCCAGGTGCGCAAGAAGTCCGGAATACGTCGTAGTCGCAGCAAGACCAAACAGCAGCACGATGCCGTAAACCATTGCGCCGTTGGCCAGAGCACCGAGGAGATAGTACTTGAGGGCGGCCTCGCCGGAGCGCTTGGATCGGCGGTGATACGCGACCAGGACGTATCCTGTGACGGATGAGAGAAGCACCGCAAGCGTAAGCTCCATTACGTCGGACGCTCCGGCCATGAGCACCGCTCCAAGTGCCGACATCACGAGAATCGCGTAATACTCACCATGACGCGGATCGGTCGCGAACCAGTCGACCGAGAGCGATATCACGATAGCTGTTGCAGCAAAAACGATGTACTTGGCCCATACAGCAACGCCATCGACAGCGTAAGTACCGGAGAACGTGAACCGTTCAACATCGCCGACACCCGGCACTAGATGTACGGTGGCAACGGCGGCAACGGCGAGAGTCGCGAGTGCAAGCGCAGCTGCCCAGCGCTGCATCGGCCGCGGCGCGAAAAGCGCAAATATGAGGATGATGACCGCACCCGCCAACAGCACGAGTTCGGGCGCAACATCACCAACGGGCATTGTCACCGACTTCCGAGGATCGGGCGAACGCCAGCATCGATCACTGCCAGCAAGGGTGCGGGCGCTACTCCGATCATGAGCACGATTACGAGAAGTACCGCGAGCGTCATCAACTCGGCCCGGCCGAGCTCGGGCCATGCAGCCCAACGCTCGGGCAGCTCGCCCAGAAAGACACGTTGCAACAGGTGAAGAAAGAGCGCTGCGGTGATGATGATGCCGAACAACGCCAGACCAGCGAGCCACGGGAACACGGCGTAAGTGCCGACAAATATCTGGAACTCCGCGACAAATCCAGCGAGACCCGGCAGACCAAGGCTCGCGAACGCTGCAATAACAGTGAATCCGGTAAGTGCCGGCGCTCGGCGAGCGAGTCCAGCGAAGTCCGCAATCGCGTACGTTCTGGCGCGCTGCCAGATGGAGCCGGTGATGAGGAAAAGCGCGCCTGTAATGAGACCGTGTGCGACCATTTCTACTGTTGCACCTGTGAGCGCCAGTCTGCGCGCTCCGTCAGCGCCGTGTAACAGCGCACCAGCGGCCGCGATACCGAGCACCGCATAGCCCATGTGATTGACGCTGGTGTAGGCAATGCGCCTCTTGAGATTGGGCTGCGCCATAGCCACCAGTGCGCCATAGATGACACTTACGAGCGCGATCACGCCGAGGGGAAACGCAAACCGCTGAAAAGTGACTGGCATCATCGAGAGCAGGATGCGCACAAATCCGTACGTACCCATCTTGAGCAGCACACCCGCCAGGATAGTGGAAGCCGGTGCCGGAGCATCAACGTGTGCCGGTGGCAACCACGTGTGAAACGGAACCAGCGGCGTCTTGATCCCGAACCCCAGAGCAAAACCGATGAACGTGAGCGTGGCCGACAGCCCTGCCCCATCGAGTGGATGCCGGGCGATGAGCTGAGCCATGTCGAACGTGCGGTTCGCGGCTTCCGGTGCGCTATGCAGGTACAACACCAGAATCGCGAGCAACATTGCGAGCGATCCAGCGAGCGTGTACAGGAAAAATTTTAGCGCTGCACGCCGTGCGCTCTCGCCATGCCCCCATACTCCGATGAGGAAATACATTCCAACGAGGCTCAGGTCCCAGAATACGTAGAAGAGCAGCAGGTCGAGCGCGAGGAAGACACCCAACGATACGCTCTCGAGGAACAGGAACAGAGCGAAATACGCCCTTGTGCGTCCCTTGTAATCCACCGGATAGACAATCGCTGCAAGGAACAGGAGCGCTGTCATCGCGAATAGTGGGAGCGAGATGCCATCCACGCCGACCACATATCGTGCGCCAAGCGTCGGAATCCATGCCACTGCCTCGATTTGTTGAAACGCGCTACCAGCCAGCGTCGGAACGTTCTGCACGTGCCAGTCGAAGCGAACCCACGTGAGCACCGCGATCACAAGTGGAATCAGTGCGCTGAGCGCAGCAGCGCCGCGAAGCAGCCGTTCTCGTTGCGACGGGAGTAAAAGGATGATGAGCGCGCCAAGAAGAGGCGCAAATATCGCGACGCTCAGCACGGGATGGAGTCTGATTCGCTACGGTGCACGGCGTTATCTCCCGAGAATGGCGTCGAAGGTAAACTCATATGAGGATCGACCGAGCGCGGCGACAGCGACTATAACGATGAGACCGACAGCAAGAATTACGTAATACTGGTGAGCAAGTCCCGTTTGCAGTCGACGGCTATCTTCGCCTGCGACTCCCACCCCGCGCGCGACATGCTCCACCGCGACATCGATTCCGCTGTCGTCAGCGAAACTCGAAGCGCGCGCTATGCCTTCTGTTCCTCGGCCAACGAGAGCTACCAGCGTATCGAGACTCCGCTCACCGCCCCACGCGGCCAGTTGCGAAATCGCAGTCGCGATCCCCACCGCCACACGGGTGCCGGCGGCGATCACCCGGTCATCGAAGATCGCGAGCGACTGCGTCAGGAAGAGAATTGGACGCACGATCAGCACGCTGGCGAGCGTAGGTATTCCAAGCCAATGCGCAATTCGGTTACGCGTTCGGTCGGGAATGTGCAGCGACACCAGTGCATTGCGTCGCCATAGCAGCCAGTCCGTAAGCGCCGCGAGCACGATTGTGCCGAGTGATGCGATGAGCGTCCACCCAGGGGCATGGGCGAGCTCACTTCCGGCGGTTCTCTGCATTACACGCGATACCTTAGGGAGCCAAAGAACTCCAAGCGCAACAGAGGTCAGAGCAAGAAAACCGAGGCTCGCAACCACTGCACGGGACGGATACGAAACCGGCGGACGGCGGTCGTGCGAGCGGCCACGCGAATCTTCCGGATCAGGCGCGAAAGCCAACAGTTGGAGGCGACCGGCGTAGAGTGCGCTAAGGAAACCAGCTACGAGGACACCGATCGCGAGTAAAAGTGTCCCGCCCGATCCTCCTGCAGCGGCCGCAAGCACCTGCTCCTTGGAATAGGCGCCCCCGAGCGGTGGCACCGCCGCGAGCGCGAGCGTTCCCACACCGAAGAGACGTGCTACGCGAGGCAACGCGTTGCCGAGCCGGAGCTTGCTCAAGTCGAGTGTGCCGGCGGCGTGAAGTACGACCCCTGCACCGAGGAAGAGCAGCGCCTTGAGCGCAGCGTGTGCCACAAGATGTACCGCAGCTGCGGCCGGAACACCTGCCCCGATCGCGACGAGCATCAGCCCGTATTGGGCGGAGGTCGAAGCCGCGAGCGCACGCTTGAGATCCGACTGAAGAGTAGCCACTACGCCGGCGGCGAGTGCCGTGGCGAGACCGAGCCAGGCCACGGTCGGTCCAAACCACGCCGCTTCCGTCAGAGACGGCGCGACTCGCGCCAGTAGATACGCTCCTGCCGCAACCATCGTCGCGGAATGCAGAAATGCCGAGGCAGGCGTGGGTCCTTTCATGGCGGAGAATAGCCATGGCGAGAATGGAAGCTGCGCCGACTTGGCCGCGGCAGCTATGAGAATACCGCCAGCAACTACGGTGAGTGCAGTTCCGTGTAGCGCGCCAAGTGCATCAAGGTCGAGCGACCCTGTTGCCGCGAGAAACGCTCCAGCTGCGAGATAAAGCCCGAGGTCTCCGACGCGCACTACGATGAACGCATCGAGTGCCGCCCTGGGACGCGATGCGTCTCGCCATTCGAAACCGATGAGCGCCCACGAGGCGGCTCCTACCAACTCCCAACCAACGAGTAGCGTCAACAGGTCGGACGCGATCACGAGCAGCTCCATCGCACCCGTGAACGCGACGAGCAGGGCAATCAATCGGGCCAGTCCTGTGTCATCGCGCATAGACGACGACGCGTACGCAACGACGGGAAGCGCGATCACGGGAACGAGAACGACCATGATTCGTGCAATGCCTGTAACCGCGACGTGCGGGCGGAGTATCGGTCCCCACCATGGCCACGCCGCACCGTGCACGTCATTGACCGCCCAGATAGCTATGCCCAGGGTGACGAGAAGCACCGCTACACCCGCTACACCAGGAACCAGCGCGCGAGTGTTTGAGGTGAGGCGTGTAGTGAGTCGTCCTGTGCCAAGAACGACACATGCACCGATAATGGGCACAAGTGGCAAAAGCCATAGCGTCAGCACGACGAACTCGGCGGTGAGTTCATCTGTAACTCATCTCATCGCGCGTCATCCCTTGAGCGCCTTGAGTTTCTCGGTGATATCGGCTTTGCGAACACGATAGATGTTGATTACCAGCGCGAATCCTGCCGCGGCTTCGACGGCCATGACGGTCAAGA
>JBBSGU010000090.1:0-11218 GCA_038253755.1 Gemmatimonadales bacterium
CGTTGCAAAGGTAGTGATTGCGGGTGCTGTATCTGTAACGGCGCGCCACCGCAGCGCGTGCAACCTGACGATTGGATCGCACCGCGGCCTTATCCGCTTTCCGTTCCTGTTTTTGTGTCTGTTTTTGTTCCTGTTTTTGTTCCTGTTTTTGTCCCTTGTGGCTCTTTCCCTGGGCTGCCACCGTGAGCGGCGAGGCTGCGAAGCAGGCCCCAAGTACCAGCCCTGCCGTGCAGAGCGATCGAATCGTTGATGTCATTAGGTCTCCGGTTTCGGGATTCGGTAGACACAGTGCTTAAACCGTTCCATTTCAGCGGACTCTGGGCGGAAAAACCCTCAGGAAATGCCCTCCACCATTGACGGCAGCCGAAAAAAACAAGGGCGGACCAGTCGGTCCGCCCTTTGTTGGCGAAAGCCGTAACTACATCCAGGCGCTCACTCCACCATGGCTCGAGCATGCACCCGTGCGATTCCTGGCGTGTGAGTACGTACCGTCCTTGCACTTGGCCGTCGCGCCCGCAGCGATGCTGTTCGACGCGTCAGTCACTGCGACTGCCGACTTCGCGTTCGCATGAGCAACTGCTTTCGGCGAGGCAGCAGGGGCGGCCGCCATCTTGTTGGCTACTGCCTTTGCCGGAGTTGTCGTCTTCACGCCACCATGACCCGAGCATGCGCCCTGGCCACCCTTCGACATCGTTCCGTCCGTGCAGCCAACCATTCCGGCTGCTGCAACTGCCTTCGTCTCGGCCTTTACAGCTTTGGCCTCGGTCGTCTTCGCTGCAACAACTTTAGCCTCGGCCTTCTTTTCCGCCTTGACGTCGCCCTTCGCGACGGCCTTCGTCTCAGCGACAGCAGCCTTCTTCTCAGCCGCCTTCGCCGTCGCGACCTTTGCCTCGGCGACCTTCACGGTCCTGGGCTCGGTCTTCTCGTCTGCCTTGGCGGTCGTTGCAGCGGCTTTCGAAGCTGCCTTTGGGGCTGCCTTTGCCATCGACTTGGAGACTTTCGTCGCCTTGTGCTTGGCAGTGGTTGTCGCGGCCGCGGGCGTCTGCGCGGATGCGACGAGGGGTGCGACCACAAAGGCGGCAGCCATCAGGCTGCTGCCAAGGATCGCGCGGATTCTCGAAGTCATTGGGTATTTTCTCCCGGCGGGAAAGTGGTTGAGGAACGTCGATCCGCCGCCGTGCGGCCGCGTTCTCAGCATGGGCGAGTTGACGCGGTGAATGTACGTTCGGCTACCTGTCAGTCGGATTACAAAAACAACCCGATTTCTGCACCCGCCAATTCGCCTCTCACGTCCGGAATTATTGGGCGTGAGCCTCACGAAAAACGAAAGGGCGGACCTGCCCAGGTCCGCCCTTTTTGAGAAAACCGCGACTTTAGCGTACCGCTGCTCGTTGTCACCATCGCCGACATGTCACGCGCTATCTGCCTGGGTGGTTTGTCTTCTCTGTTGGCGCGCCGCCGCCACCGAGTGTCGGAAGAAACCGCGGTGCCCGGCGATGTTTCGTCCCCTGCTCGAACGCATACGCAATTCCGATCAGCCGCGGCTCACTCCACGCCCGCCCAAAGATCGACATCCCCACGGGAAGGTCGTACGCCATCCCGACAGGCACGTTGATGTTGGGATACCCCGCAACGGCTGAAGGAGTGGAATATCCACCCGTGAAGTGATCGCCGTTGATGAGATCGGTGACCCAGGCCGGTCCGCCCGTCGGAGCAATCATCGCGTCGAGTTTGTGCTTGATCATCACGGCGTCGATGCCTTCCGCTCTCGACATGCGATGATTCTTCGCGAGCGCATCCTTGTACTTCTTCTCGGTTAGCGGGCCCTTCGCCTGAGCGCGCACCATCAGCTCCTGCGCGAAGTACGGCATCTCTCTTTCCTTGTCACGCTGGTTGAACGCGATGATGTCTGCCATCGTTTTCACCGGCGCGTTCGGGCCGAGCGATGCGAGGTACTTATTGAGATCCGCCTTGAATTCGTACAACAGAACTTCGAGCTCCGTGTCGTCGAATTTTCCGGCAGTTGGAATGTTGGCTGGATCGACGATTATCGCGCCCTGCCGCTTCATTTCGTCGATCGCTGCCAACATCAGCTCGTCTACCGCGTCGTTGAATCCAAAGAACTTTTCCCGCGCGACACCAATGCGCGCTCCCTTCAGCGCGTTCGCGTCGAGGAATTTTGTGTAGTCAGGCTTCGACTTCCCCTTGCTCTGGGCAGTCTCAGGATCTCGGCCATCGATTCCCGCGAGTGCCGTCAGGAGAATCGCTGCATCCGAAACCGTGCGAGTCATCGGGCCGGCCGTGTCCTGGCTGTGAGCGATCGGGATTATTCCCGCCCGGCTGATCAACCCGAGCGTCGGCTTGATGCCGACCAATCCATTTGCGGATGAAGGACACACGATCGATCCATCGGTCTCGCTTCCCACCGAGACGGCGCAGAAGTTCGCCGATGTGGCAGCTCCTGAGCCCGAGCTCGATCCGCACGGATTGCGATCGAGCACGTAAGGATTGCGGGCCTGGCCGCCACGACCGCTCCACCCACTCGACGAATGCGTGGATCGGAAATTCGCCCACTCGCTGAGATTGGTTTTTCCGAGAATGATCGCGCCCGCTTGGCGAAGGCGCTCCGCAACGTGCGAATCGCGAAGCGGTATCGATCCTTCCAGCGCGTACGACCCCGCGGTCGTCGTCATCCTGTCGGCGGTGTCGATGTTGTCCTTGATGAGGACAGGAATACCATGCATCGGACCGCGCGGGCCCTTCTGATGTCTTTCTCTGTCGAGGGCGTCGGCAATCGACAGAGCGTCAGGGTTTGTTTCGAGCACGCTGCGAAGCATTGGACCTTGCCTGTCCATCGCCGCGATGCGGCCGAGATACAGCTCGGTGATCGACCGGGCCGTGCGCTTACCTGTGGCCATATCGCGCTGCAAATCGAGGATCGATACCTCGTCGAGCTCGAAATCAATTCCTTCGAAATGTTCCTGAGACTTCTCCGGCTTACTGCGACGACCTGCACCTGCCTTCGAATCAGTTTCGGCGCCGGCAACGTCGCCGACGCCGAATGCCGCCGCGCTTCCGATGGCGCTGGCCCGGAGAAAGTCTCTTCGGCGCATCAGATGTGACAACTCGAGAGACCGCGCTTCTCCAGATACTGCTGATGATAATCTTCGGCCTCGTAGTAGTCGGTCGCCGGAGTTATCTCGGTGACGATCGGCCGGCGGAACCTGCCCGCTTTTTCTCTCTCGTCCTTCGACGCGATCGCTGCGGCCTTCTGTGCTTCGTCGTGATAGAAAATCGCGGAGCGGTACTGAGTCCCGACATCGGGCCCCTGACGGTTCATTGTCGTCGGATCGTGGTTCTCCCAGAACACAGTCAGGAGATCGTCGTACGTCGCACGCGCAGGATCGTACTTCACCTGCACGACCTCGGCGTGTCCGGTTCGTCCGCTGCAGACATCGTGGTATGTAGGGTTTTCCAGAGTTCCGCCGAGGTATCCGACTGATGTCGAAAGAACTCCGGGAATCTGTCGGTACGCTGCCTCGACTCCCCAGAAGCATCCCGCTCCAAAGGTGGCCGTGGCTTCGTGGGTGCCTGCTGTGGTGCCGTTTGAGTCTGTCATTGTTCCTCGTTCATGAAGCGCGCGAGCATGTGATGAAAATGATGAGTTCCAACTTCGCGGCGTACAGAGAATCGCCCGCGATCGTAGAGCCGGGAAGAGACACCGCGCTGGACTGATTCTACTACTTCCTCGTCCTCCATCTCGACCTTGTGGAGATTACCACCAACACCCTGCTCGCGCAGTGATTCGTCCCCTATATATGATACGAATGACACCCGCGTTCTGGATGTGCTGAGTGGGCTGACGACGTTCAGAGATAAGCCCCACGGATAGAAGTTGAGCATGAGGTTGGGGAAGAGCCAGAAATAGAACGCCGCGACCCGCTTCCCGAAGTCCGGATGTCCGGCGGGAATGTTGAACACCGGTTCGCCCGGTTTGGCTATGCCCATCTGGAGCGAAGAGAGCGGAAATTTCTCCGTGTAATATGAGCTGTAGTCGAGTTTTTCTGCCAATCCCTGGTGCACGTACGGGATGTGAAACTCTTCCAGATAATTGTCGCAGTAGAGTGCCCAGTTTGCGTCGATGAGGTAGTCGCGTGATGTCTTCGCATCGCGCCGAAATTCGTCGAGCGGCATCCAATACACTCGCTCATTCACGGGTGCCATCAGCTCGTTGAAGTCGAAGGCAGGTGAGATGGACGTGAATAGCAGCGGTCCCCACTGCTCGAGTGGAAGTTGCGGCAGACAATCGGCAGCGGATGGAAACCCAGCTGTGTCCCCGAACTCCGGCATCGATGTGAACGATCCATCCATCCCGAACCGCCGACCGTGGTAGCGACAGCGAAGACTCTTCAGGTGGCCTTCTCCTTCGACGACGAGCGCGCCGCGATGTGTGCAGGCGTTCGACAGACAGCGAAGTTTCGCGTTCTCGTCAGATGTGATTACGAGCGGCTCGTCGAGACACCCTTCAAGCAGGACGAACGGCAGCACGTGGCCCGGAGCTTTCACCCGGGCGGAGTCGGCCGCGTACTGCCAGCTTCTCGCAAACACGCGGTCCTGCTGGAGCTTGAAATACGCCGGATCCGAGTAGACAGACCCCGGAAGGGTGGACGAGGTACTGATGTCCGCGTCGATGTCGATCTTTGGAAGGGGAGAACAGCTCACGCCTGCGCCACCGTTTCGCGCCTCGGCCGTCGCACCAGCTCGCCGCCGCAGTTCGGGCAAACGGATTTCATGTCGCGTGTGCAGCCATCGCAGAATGTGCATTCGTAACTGCAGATGAAAGCATCGCCGCCGGCGTCGAGGGACGTGTTGCATTTTTCACAGCTGGTTTTCATCTCGAGGGACATCGGTTTTTTGGGCTGAAGGGATAATGGAGATTACCCCTTTCGACCGAAACTTCCAGATCGGCGAGGCGTAATGACACCATCAGGAGGGTCAAATGATTTTCAGCACAATCGCATTTCTGATCGCCAGCGCCTCCGCGATCCTGGGTTACACAATAGCAAAGCGGTTTGTTCGCGATCGCCTTCGTTTCGTGGACGGTGCTCACAAAGCGACAACGCCAGTCATCGCGGGTATCGGAGCGTATCTACTTGCCATGGTCGCGGTGTGGATTCTTCCTATCGTCGGAATCGGTACAGCGATCGCTTTCGGTCTGAGCGTCGCTTTCGGTACGGCCGCTGGCTCGCGTGAGGTGAGAAGCGGCAATCTTCCGTATCTCGGTTCGGGCTGAGGCGAGAAAACCGGAACTGCCATTTAACGACGATGGCACAGATGAAAACGATGCACAGATGAGTTCGGAACCACGGTAAGGATTAGGGGGAACCACTTTCGGGCGAACGCTGTTCCCGTGGTCCCCCTAATTTTTTTCTGGTTTTCATCTGTGCATCTTTTTCATCTGTGCCATCGTTGTTGAATGGCAGTTCCGCTGTTCCGCAGTGTCCGGGAATTGAAACTGGATCGTCCTCGCAAGATGACAAATTGTGCGACCGAGACTCGTGACGGGTGGTCCAACCCCAATTACCGCAATCACTTAGCTAGCTAAAGACTCCCGGTCCCGAGGATGCGTCGCGTAAGCGCATCACTACAGGAATTCCAGGAGGTTTCCAATGAAGAAAACCATCGTCTTAGCGGCCGCTCTCTTTGTCGGTGTCTCGACCGTTACAAGTGCTCAGAGATCCACCAGAAGATTTCCCTCGAGGGAGACGATTCCGGCTCCATCGATCACGCCCTATGGCGGCTACATGGTCTTCGGCAACATCGCCGACGGCCCGCTCGGAACCAGTCTGACGACCGCATCAGCTCCAGTTTACGGAGCGCAGGTCAATCTCCCGATCGGCTCGACCTTGTCGATCGTCGGCAATCTCGCCTACTCACAGCCGAGCCTCAGGGTCGGCCTCCCGTTGATCGGCGGTCACGATTTCGGGAAGAGTGACATCTGGATGTACGATGCCGGACTTCAGTTCAGCGCACCCGTGATGTCAGGCCAGCGGTCGATCCTTCCGTTCGTGCAGGCGGGTATAGGTGGAATGAAGTACAACGTCCAGGTTTCCGGCGTGAACACCAACGCATCGAACCTCGCATTCAACGCGGGAATCGGGGCGGACCTGCCGCTTGCCCAGAACATTGGCCTTCGCATCATGGCGAAGGATTACGTCGGCAAGTTCGACGTCAATGAAGCAACGTCGCTCAATTACAGCCCGAAGACGTCCAACAACTTTGCGCTCAGCGCAGGGCTGAAGCTCGGCTTCTAATAGAGCCAGCTGTCACGTTTTTGGAGCCACTGGTGTCGATGAGACGCCGGTGGCTCCGTCGTCTTACGGAGTTTCTTTTCGCGACCGCACCGGAGTGCATGTGCCACCGCCGGGAGGATCGGCCGGACCGTAGGAATCCATCAAATACCCGACTGGCGAAGTGCGATGGATGGAGAGAATGATCAGGTCTGAGTATTCGTTGTCGCAGAGATCGCCCAGATGCGGGGCCCCAAGTGCTTCGGCAATTCTGCCGATGGTGTTGCTGTGGCCGACGACGAGAATCCGGCTGCCCATGTGACGTCTCACGGCGGCGACGACGCTGTCAATGTGGTCGGTGGTCGAGCCGGAGATCGCAACTACTTCGGGGGTGATGCCTCGCTGTCGCGCAAGCGGTTGGGCGGTCTCGATCGTGCGCTTGACGTGCGTGGTGATGATGATGTTGATTCCCGCTTCCTTCAGCTGGCTGGCTAGAGAGTCGGCGCGGACGTATCCTTTCGCGCTCAAGTCCGGATTCGATGGATTGTCGGTCGATTTCTCCGCGTGGCGGACCAGATATACGATGGTTTCGCCATGTTCGCCGACAGCAGGAACGGGCGCGGGTGTCCCGGAAGTCGCGCAGGCAGCTACTGTGATGAAACAGGCGGAGCGAAATGAATTACGAGTTACGGCGCGGTATGCGTTGAGTAACATTTGACCGATGTGTACGTTGTGACGCGTTTGGGAGCGAAACCATGCGTCCTGGGAATTTGACGCCTTCTTCCGGAGTCAGGGATGATAATTGGATGGAGACGGTTGGGCAGGGTGTCGATCATTGCGGTCGCGCTTGTCGCGGGTGGGTGCGACAGTGGCACGCCATCGAAGACTCGAGATGACATAGCCGCCGATTCCGCGTTGGCGTCGGATCTGGCCCTCGCGAACCGGGATACGCTACTGGTGGACTCGATTGGAGAATACCGGGCGCCAGATGCCGGTGGGGCCGATTCGGCTGGATCGCCGGATTTCATCACCATTCCGTCGCCAACACAACCAAAAGTTGCGGTGACAGGCGCGGTCCCCCGTGCGGCCAGGAAACCTGAAGTTGCGGCAACCGTCGTCACCCCTCCCGCGCGCGTGAAACCGGAACCTCTCCCTCTTCCGGCGCCGACGCCAGTCGAGCCAACGGTTGCCGCTGGGCGGACACGCACTGGCTCGGCGGCATGCAGCTCGCCGACGAAAGCGGATCAGGCGGAATGCGTCCGCGCCATTCTCCCGGCCGCCGACATGCGGCTCAATCGGATATACCGGGCATTGATTACGGAGATCCGACGCCAGGAAGGCGTAGGGAATGGCGAGGCCGATCCGGCGTCGGTCGAGAGACTGCGCGTCTCCCAGCGCTCCTGGCTCGTCTACCGGGATAATCAGTGCCGCGCGCGCGGGCGGGGAAAGGAAGGCGCTTTGTGGGCGCGGCCGCGCGTGAGATGCCTCGGTCAGTTTTCGGTTCGTCGCGCGAACGAGCTCGCCGACAATTTCAGCCGGCTAACGGCTCACTAAGCAGGGCGAGCGCGGCTTCGACATCCGCCTCTTTTACGACGAGGCGGATGGGGTGCATGGCGTTGAGGTAGGGAAGCATCCCCGCGGCGTTGTCGCCAATGATCGACGAGTCAATTCCATTCGCATCCAGCACCGACTCTGCCAGTCGAGCGTCGATGTCGTTTGAAAACGTGCGAATTACGAAGAGCTGGTCCGCGACATCGCTCACCTTAGTGTGACTGCGGCGGTTTTTTGCGGCGCGATCATCAGATGCGCCCATGGCTTCCCCGGATACATGATCCATGGGCCGCCTTCGATCGGGTTCTCCGTAATCCCGGTTGTCTGTTGCGTCGCGTACGGGGTGTAAACCACATACAGGTACGACGCCCCTTTGACATTTCCCGCTGCATCGACGCTGTCGCGCAACGCATAGTACTGATAAAGGGCTGCCGGCGTTGACGGCATCGCGTACCGTCCCGCTTTGATGTCAGCGCCGCGAATGCTGTCGATAACTTCGCGAGACTTCTTCATCGCGTGCAACTCGCGCCCTTTCGCCATGAAAGGCTCGAGTGATTTGTGGTAGCAGGCGACGTGGTATTGTTTTGCAACTCCGTCATCCGCAATGCATGTGAAGTCGTTCGAGCCTCGGCGAAGAACGACCAGGTTTCCTCTTGCATCGTGTCCCAGCACTCGCGCGTTTGCCTGCTGTTGTTCAGGAAGCGGGCTGACTGCCGCAGCTATCTGCCGCGCGGCAGATGGATACGTAACTGACTGTCCACCGGCGGACATCGCGGCCGTGGCCGTCAACACGCTTGTTACAGCAAACGCCCTGACCATGCGCTACTCCTGATTCTTGAGGTGTCTCTGCTCGAGCGACGTCGTGTCGTCAAACAAACTTACTCGCCCACAGCTTCCTTCATTCCACGATTCTCGGCGATGATCGCCTTCGTCGCATCTGGCGGCATCTGTTCGTAGCCCTTGAATCGCTGAACAAAAGTACCGTGGCCGTGTGTCTTCGAGAAAAGATCGGTCGCATACAAATGCATTTCGCCTTGCGGGACGACTGCTCTCACCTTCGACTTTCCGCCAGGAACAGAATCAGTTCCAAGGATGTGGCCTCGCCGTGCCGAAATGTCGCCAAGTACGTCGCCGAGGTACGTGTCAGGAGTGGTGACGTCGATTTCGTCGAGCGGCTCGAGAAGAATTGGCTTGCACTTCTGCGCAACGGTCTTGAACGCAAGAATGCCGGCGAGCTTGAATGACATTTCGTTCGAGTCAACTGAGTGGTACGAGCCGTCGTAGACTTCCACCTGGAAATCAACCATTGGGTAGCCCGCGAGCACTCCGCGCGCTGAGGCTTCCTGGACTCCGCGATCGACTGCAGGGATGAACTTACTTGGAATCGATCCTCCGACGACAGCGTTCACGAAGCTGTACCCGGCGCCGCGAGGGGTGGGGGCCACGCGAATCCAGCAGTCTCCGAACTGTCCCTTGCCGCCGCTTTGTTTTCTGTGACGGCCCTGGCCATCGCCCTTTCCGACAATCGTTTCGCGGTAGGCGATCTGCGGCTTCCTCAGATCGCCGGTAACGTTGTAATGTCTCTTGAGACGCGCCATGACGATGTCAAGGTGTCGTTCGCCAAGTCCTGCAACGATTGTTTCGTGGGTCTCTGCGTTGTAGTGAGTCTGAAAACACGCATCTTCGTCGTGCAGACGATGAAGGCCCTGTTGAAGTTTTTCTTCCTCCCCGCGCGCGGTTGCATGGACGGCATAGACAACACGTGGCTCTGGAAACTCGATGCCTGGAAGACGAACCGGATGCTCTCGCGTCGAGAGAGTGTCGTTCGTGTGGCTGTTCTTGAGCTTGGCCACGCAGCCGATGTCACCGGGATGAAGCATCGGAACCTCGGTTCGCTCTTTACCCTGCGGAACCGCGAGATGCGCCATCTTCTCCGCGTGTCCACGAGTGGCGTTGAAGACTTCCTGGCCGTTGGTCAGCGCGCCCGAGAAAATTCTGAAGAAAGAAACATCGCCGACGTGCGGCTCTGAATGAGTCTTGAACACGAGCGCGGCGAACGGACCCTTGTCTTCGGCATGAATCTCCACCGTATGATCGCCCTCGGCGCCGACGAACGCGTGAAGCTCTTCCATCTCGAACGCCGACGGCATCAGCTCGACGATTTTCGTCAGGAGCGCCTGCGTTCCGTAGGTGAGATCGGACGAGCAGCAGAACAGTGGAAAGAGCTCCTGCCGCTTCATCGCCTCCTTCATTGCATTCAGTGCGTCGGCGCGGTCGATCTGCTCGCCGCCAAGATATTTCTCGAGAAGCACGTCGTCGGTGGCGGCGATGCCTTCGATCAGCTGCTCGTAATACTTGTCGAAGAGCGCCCGATGTTCGGCGGGCACGTCCACTTCATCGTATTCGCCGGACTTCGTTCCGCGCTTGAAGAGGTGCGCCTTTTTGTCGAAGAGGTTGAGGATGCCATGAAAATCGGCGCCTTCACCGATCGGGACTTCGACTGGGATGACGCCGTTTGTGAGACCGTTCTTGATTCCGTTGAAGACCCCGTCGAACGAGGCGTGCTCCTTGTCCATCATCGAGGCGACGAAGAGGATCGGGTCTTTTCTCTCCATCGCTTCGTTGAACATTCGAGTTGTGCCGACCTCCACGCCAGAGGTGGCGCTGATGACGATGAGCGCGCCGTCGGCCGCGGTCAGTCCCGCGATGGCCTCGCCCTGAAAGTCAGAATAGCCCGGCGTGTCGAGCAGGTTGATCTTCGTGTCCATCCACTCAGCGTGGGCGCAGGCAAGGCCGATGGAAAACCCGCGTGCGGTTTCTTCTGGATCGAAATCGGTGAGCGCGTTTCCGTCGCGCACATTACCATGGCGTTTGGATGACCCGGAAACAAAAGCGAGCGCATCGACCAATGTGGTCTTGCCACTCGCTCCGTGTCCGACGACGGCAATGTTGCGGATGTCTTCACTCTTGTACTCGCGCATAAACGTTTCTGCTCCGGAGAGGTGGGTTCACTCTGCCGGCCGGGGTGCTCGCGGTCGGGGTTATTTGGTAAACTGCCTCGCCGGTTGGAGACTTTGCAAGGGGTCTCTTGAAACGCCAACTGCCTTGGACACAGAGACCACAGAGACCACAGAAAAGACAATCAGTCCGTCCTTCGCGGCGCAGGCTCCCGGCAAAGCCAAGCTTTATGGAATTGGGGTGAACTACGGGGACACCTTTGGCTTTGGAAACACCGTCGTTCCGTTGTTTAGAAGTTATGACTGGGCTGGCCTCCGGTTTCAGCGTGGATTAGCTCATCACGTGTTAACCGGAGTCGCCAGAGCCACATGCGACGATGTCACTGTCGCAAAATCACGGAGACCAGCCCATGTCATCAG
>JBBSGU010000091.1:0-11169 GCA_038253755.1 Gemmatimonadales bacterium
TAGGCCGGCTTTACTAATGGCGCTCCTGGCGCAGTCCGCCGCAGCGCAGGCCGATTCCACGAGCCACACGATCGGTACGACGGTTAGTGGCATCGTGCGCGACAGCATCGGCCGAACGCCCCTCGCCGGTGCCATGGTAGAGCTCGTCGCCGCCGATAGTCCGGCACGCTTTGCGCGAACCGCGATGACTGACTCCCAGGGCCGCTACATGCTCAAGGACGTACCCGACGGGCACCACATGCTCGGGTTCTTCCATCCGCTCCTCGATTCCATCGGCGTAGATGCACCGCTACGCGAAGTGTTTGTGGCCGAGAGCCGGCCGGTTTATGCCGATCTCGCTATACCATCGGCGGGAAGAATTCGCATGGCCATTTGCGGACATCAGGCGTCGGCGGACTCCGGGGCCGTGATCGTCGGGGTCGTTCGGCACGCCAGCGATGGCTCTCCGGCTGCGGGCGCAACTGTCATGGCTGAGTGGGTCGAGCTGTCGCTCAGGCGCGACCGTTTGGTAAGCCGGCATGTGCCCCGTCGCCTCGCAACGACATCAGACAACGGCTGGTTTGCGATGTGTAACGTCCCCAACGCAGGGACCATCGCACTGATTGCCAGCCTCGGCGCTGACAGTACGGACATGGTGGAAGTCCGCGCGCCTTCTGATGGCTTCCTGCGGCACGAGCTCTTCCTTGGATCAGGCGCCGAGAATGTTTCCGCCATGACGTCCAGCGACACCGCGACAAAACCACCTCACCGCCTCCGTACGGGAACTGGACACCTGAGCGGAGTAGTTGTCGCATCGTCTGACGAAACTCCGCTGGTAGGGGCGCTGGTGAGCATGAACGACGGTCCCGAAGCCCGCAGCAACGAGTTCGGCGAATGGACGATCGTCGATGCCCCGATCGGGACGCGGATGCTCGAAGTGCGGACGCTTGGATATGCGCCGTCACGCCGCAGTGTGGACATCATCGAGGGCGCCCCGAGGGTTCGCGTTGCGCTCTCCACCATGCAGTCGATTCTCGATACCGTAAAGGTGGTTGCAACACGCATGAATAATCGCGACGGCGACGGCTTCGACCGGCGCCGCAAGCAGGGGATTGGTCGTTTCATAACGTCCGCAGACATGGCCAAGTGGAATCCGATCACCACGTCCGCGATCTTTCTTCGCGTGTCTGGCGTGACTCTGGACTACGACACCACCGGCGTCGACAAACATCTTCTCATTCGAGGCGGGAGCACGGGAAAATGTGCACCCGCCCTTTTCATCAATGGACTTCCGATGACGAGCCGCACCGCCGACGGAGGCGATGCGATCTCGATCACCGCCGACGATCTGGATACATGGATGCGCCCAGCCGACGTTATCGGAATCGAGGTCTACACCGGCGACACAGCTCCAATCGAATTCCAGCAGGCATTGTCCGGGTGCGGCAGCGTACTCATATGGACAAGGCTCGGGCGGTATCGCTAGTCAGTTTTCACGCACGCATCGAAGATCTCATTTCGTGCGCGCTTCGGATTGTTGATCGTCTCGTAGAACTCGTCGAAATACTTCAGCGTCGCGTCGACCGTTTTCTTTGGCAGCCTGCTGCCGATCGAGTCGCTGTATAACGCGTAGATCGCGCTCTTCTTCTCGTTGAACAGCGAGAAAACCTTCGCAAAATCTTCCGGCTTGTGGCAGTAGCCGCGGAAAAGGCGTTGGCGCACTCGCTGAACAGGCAACTTTGGATCGACGGTGGCATATGAAGCGTCGATTGCGCCGGAAAAATCGAAATCGTACGGAATCGGCACATGGTCACCGTCTTCCATCTGCACGAGCTCCATGTTGTGCAGCGCATAGGTGGACCAGTCGGTGTTTCCAATGAGGTATTGAAACACAGCAGCCAGCGCATCCTGATAAGTGACGAGATCCCTCGGCACTGCTCCCTTGATGTTGACGACTGAACCGCCAAGTCGCGCGGCAACCAGTTCCGGCTCCTCGAGTAGGATCGCCATGCGTGTCGCCTGCACCTTCCCTGTCGCGCTGTCGGCGTAACTCATTCGCAGCAGTCGCGCGCGATGACTCGCCGGCGTCAGTAGTCCGAAGATCCGATAGAGCTGCATCTCCTGGGTGATGTACCGTTCGTAATCATCGTTATTCTGGCAGAAGCTTACGAGCTTCGGCTTGTCGATGCCCTTGAGCAACGTCCCCTTCGTTGACTCCGCCTTGAAGTTCAGGCGGACGGGAGGAAACTCGCAGTTCTTCAGCCGCCAAATTCCGCGAGTCCTGATCTGTGTAGGAATGGAGACTGGTCGTCCCGCCGGGTCGGCGTACGTGACGGTGGCACTTCTCCACGGGGCCTTTTCCGACTTATCGCCACGGATGCGGCGCAGGTTGGTCGTGAGCTGCATCTCGAGCGGCTGAGCGGCAGCATAGAACGCCTCAGATTCAGCGGCTCGAGCGGCGGCTTTTCGGTGGGCGGCTGCCAGCTTCACCGCAATCGAATCCTGTGCCGACGCTGAGGTGGTCGCGAGCGACGCGCCGATGAACGTTGTGAGATAAAACGCGGAAAGCCAGACGCGCGAAGCAGTCATGCTCATCTCGATGCCTCCTTGGTCCACGAGGAACCCCTTAATAGTCGGCATCACGGGTTCGGTGCGCCAGAGTATTTACAGGCGCGGCACGAGACGCGCACATTCCCATCCAATGCGGAACGCCATCATGTGACTTGCGGCGCTCTTCGCCGCACAGATTCTGACAGCTCAGGAAGCGAAGCCCGGCTCGGCAACGCCCTCACTCGTGGTGCTCATCACTATCGACGGGTTTCGCGCAGAAAACCTGGAGAAGTTCGGGCCTCAGCTCAACGGCGGGCTGGCGAGGCTGTCGAAAGGCGGCGCATGGTTCACGAATGCCCATCGACGCGCAATCGCCGTTGCTCGGCACGTCCGGTGTGGTCGGCGCGTCGCCAAAGCGGTTTCACGGAACGGCGCTGTTCGACTGGATGCACGACCGCGACAAGCGGTCGCGGCCACTGTCGGTTTCAAGCAAGGATGCGGTTCTGGTCGGCCGGCCGTATTGCTACGGACTGGCCGTGGGTGGCGCAGATGCCGTTCAGCGAGTCGTTGAAATTCTGCGCACGGAACTGGAGATGGCGATGCAGCTCATGGGACTACGCTCGTTGAACGAGATCGATAGTTCGGCGTTGTGGTCTTCGAAGCCGAAGCGCTGAGTGGGCTTAGTGCTGACGAGTTCCAGCTCCATACAAGACATCGTCGCCATCGCGAATTGTGAACGTGAGGTTCCCGCCAACGCGCTTGAATTCGAGCACCATGTCGGGTTTGAGCACTTCGTATATCTGCCCGTTCTTGTCGTAGACGGCCGCGGCAAACATGTCTGGCGCGATTCGGACTAGCGCGAATTTCTTTAGGTACGGATCGTTCGGCGTAAACTGCCCCTTGAGCGTCCCATCTTCGTGGCTGATGGTGAATGTTGTCGGCGTTTTATCCTTACCTGCTGAATCCTTTTCGACAAACACATAGCGCCCTGCGTAAGCGGCCGCTTCACCTGCCGGGAATGTCATCGCGAGGGATGGCTCGACCTCGACGTTCATCGAGACGCGGGCGCGCTCCCACTGCATCGACAACGTACCGCCGTTCATGCGGAGCTCAGGGAAGGACCACGTCAGCACGTCTGTGAACGGAGCGGCCTCAATGCGCACGGGAATGCGAACCTGTTTTGAGCTCGAGTCCGGCGGACTCATGTGGTAACGATGCGCGTCTGGCTCGAATACGACCGTCCAGTTGCCGCTCTCGCGAACGACCATCCACACCGAGTACTTACCCTTCGCCACCGGAAGTCCCTGGACTTTAACATTTTTATTCACGTCGAAAGTCGTCGCCCAGTTCGCTCCGGGGGTCCATGTCTCATTCCACTTGACAGCCTTCGTTCCAAACAGCGTTTCTCGCCCGCGAGCTCTCGGACGAGAGTACTCGAGTGTGATTTTCGTTCCGTCGATGACCTGAGAAACGGTTCCCAGCTCGCTCGCACGAATCTGTGCTGAAAGAATCCCGGGAGCTGCGATTGCTGCGAGCGCGACAAAACGGAATGTCATTTTCCTGGTTGGTTTGATTTTGGAAAACGAAACGCTAACGAAACTTCGCGTCGATCGCGGTTCTGATCTCGCGCAGCGACTTGCCTTCCTTGTGAAGCCGCACTGCGAGACGCGCCTGGCCCTGACAGATCGAGCAGTCGCGCGCCATTCCCTTCCCCTCGAAGCAGGAAAGCAGTGACCGGAGTTCTGGTGGTGCAGTGCAGCCGCAATTGCAGCGAATTCCGTCGAGTACCTCGGGGATTTCGCGTACGGAATCGAACAATCCAATGAGCCTTGGCGATGCCGCCAGCTGCTCCTTTGTCAGCACATTCTTCCCGGTGATTCCAGGCCTTGGATCAGGGTGCGGAAAATCCGGACGTGCCCACGCAAGCCGACTCGACACCATGGTCGCCGCGATTGCGGACGAACAGACGGTGACGAATCGGCGGCGAGTCAGAGCGGCGTCAATGACGAGCTCCGTAGGCGGATTAGTGATGATGTTCCCCGACGGCTACGGTGTAGGTTCCGCCCGGCGTACACTTCACGGCCGAATTCGTGGACGTGAACATTCCCTTCGGATTGTTCTTCCAGAACCAGACGTGAAGATCGTAGTGCCTGAGTGACGCCGGCATGATTGGCTCGTGTCCGTCCATCGGACCACTCAGCGTCTGGCCGAAAATTGTCGGCGCGACTCCACCCGCGGCCTCGACGGGCATGAACCACTCAGCGGCCGTCAGCTTGAGTTTGTTTCCAACCTGCTCGTAGATGAGAACCTGCGGTTTCGTTGGATCGAGCTTGGGACCGATGTTCGCCGTGTTCAGGAAATGCACTCCCATCGCTCCCGGAGGATAGACAACGGGGCCATCCGTCGCGCCTTTCGGGAAATCGATGCACGCTAGTGTTGAGAAGTATCCGTCTCGAACGGCAGCGATCGGGTCACTGTACTTCGAGAGCGCGGCTTTCGCTGCCGCCAGATCGGCCGACGTGCTACCGGCCTGAGCCTTCGATGCAGCGGGTGACACCACTACAGCAAACACAACTGCGACGAGCAGGGATAGCCAAGCTGCGCGGGGGGCAGGGCGCATTCTGTCTCCAGTCAATTGATGAGCGTCTACAGTGCAGACGGGCAAGGCTACCGTCAATGCCGAAGTTTGCGCCTACTGATTTCCGGAAGAAATCGTGTACTTGAAGCCGTCCGGATCTTTCACCCGAAACACGCGCGCTCCCTAGGCGCGTCGGTCGGATCGGTATCCAGAGCGGTTGCTGTGACTTTGACTCGCGCGCCAAGCTCGTCGATGTTCTGGGCCGCCATGATCTGAAGCGAAAACCCTTCGCCCTTCTGACAAACGAAATTCGAGGCTATCGTTCTATGACCAGCGGTTGGGCGACAATCCGCTCGAATGGGCCAATCGATTCGATGTGAGCCAATGGCATTTTCTTGTGGCGTATGTCGATGCACTGCGCGTGGGCGGAGCAGCACTCATCATGAACGCGCCGGACGTCGAAATGCTGGATGGCAGGAAAGATCTCGCACTCTTGTGGGACATTCGCGTCGCCCCTGCGTTTCGATCCAGGGGCGTCGGATCGGCCGTCCTCGCCGCTGCGGAGACGGAGGCAACCTCGCTCGGCGCGGCCGAGCTGAAAGTCGAAACCCAGACCGTTAACGTGCCTGCCTGTAGATTCTACGAGTCGCACGGTTTCGAGCTCCGGCAGGCCAACGCCGGGATTTACGAAGGCCTGCCGAATGAAATTCAGCTGTTGTGGTACAAGTCGCTCAACTGAAAACGCAGAGGTCCCTGTTGTCAAAGCTTCGCCTCAAGATTTCGATGTCTCTCGATGGTTTCGTCGCCGGCCCGGAGCAAAGCATCGAGAATCCGCTCGGCATCGGCGGCATGCGACTGCACGAGTGGGTGTTTCCGCTCACCGCCTGGAAAGAGCCCCACGGACTGGGAGAAGGCGACGTCAACGACAGTAACCGTGTCGTCGCCGAATCGCTCGAGAACATCGGCGCGACTGTAATGGGACGAAACATGTTCGGTGGACACCCCGGCCCGTGGGATGCGGACAAACCGTGGAACGGCTGGTGGGGAGACGACCCGCCATTTCATCACCCGGTCTTTGTACTTACCGACTTCGCACGCGATCCACTGCCGATGAAAGGCGGGACGACATTCTACTTCGTCACCGATGGAATCGAGTCGGCGCTCGAGCAGGCGCGTCGCGCGGGGAACGGAAAAGATGTCTCTCTTGCCGGCGGAGCCAGGACGTCGCAAGAGTATCTGATAGCCGGCCTCGTAGACGAAATGGAGATCAACCTCGTTCCTGTCCTCCTCGACTCAGGCGAGCGATTGTTCGATGGTGTCAGTGATCTTCATGGGATGCAGCTCGTTCGGACTGTCGCGATGCCGAACGTCACACACCTCAAGTTTGCTCGATGAACCAGAAGACAGGCTCGGTGGTCGCGACGCTGTTTCTCGTCGCGGCCATTCTCGTTTTGCTCATGTCCCACAATCTCATCGCGAAAGTGCCGGTCGGCATGGCGGTCCAGATCGCCGCGGCGGCGTTGATGCTCTGGGCGAGATTCACGTTCGGCATGCGAAGCTTTCACGCGGCGGCGAATCCAACGCAGGGCGGTCTCGTAACGCACGGGCCATATCGTTATTGGCGGCATCCCATTTACGCAGCGGTTCTCCTTTTCGTGTGGACCGGCGTGTTTTCTCAGGGCAGAATGGCGTCGTTGCAGGCGGTTGCTCTCGCCTTCGCCGCTACGCTCATGACGGCAGTTCGAATCAGCGCGGAGGAACATCTACTCAAAGGCGTGTTTCCGGACTACGCTGCGTACTCGGCCAGAACAAGACGATTGATTCCATTCCTCTTTTGAAGAGAGATACGAGACGATGAAAGGCGGAAAGGGAGGAAGGAAGCGGCAGGTCTCGTCTGGCAATCGAGGAAAGCCTGCGACGCGCGCGCAGGCGAAGACAGTTGAGAAAAAGCGTGAGAATGCGGGCGCTCCGAAGAAGGGAAGTCGCAAGAACACGCAGTTCGGCGGCCTCTCTTCGACCGGGGATGACTAGACCTACGCGCTGCCCGCTGCGCGCTGCCCGCTGCCCGCTGCCAGCTATCCGCTACGCGCCGACACCTACCGCGCTGGCCGTGAAATATTGATCGCGAACCCTCCTTCCTTCGGCACGGTGCATATTTCGCGGATATCGGTCCGGGATCGCGGCGAAGATGATGCGCGTCGCGCATGCGGTGGCCGCCCCGGATTGCTCAGAGGGAGCTAGATTCTTCGACCTCAGCCTCATGCGGATTGTGCACATCATTCCATCGCGCTTTGTGTCGCGTTCGCTCTTCATTCTTGCTGCCGCAACCTGCGCGTCGCTCACTCCGGCAATGACCAACGCCCAGCGTCCGCTCTCGATGGCCGGCCGATCTGTCGTCTATGCGCCAAACGGCATGGCCGCGACGAGCCAGCCGCTCGCGTCGTCCGCGGCTCTCGACGTTTTACAGCACGGAGGCAACGCAATCGACGCCGCCGTCAGCGCCGCTGCCGTGCTCAGCGTAACCGAGCCGCACATGACGGGCATTGGCGGCGACATGTTCGCACTCGTGTGGCTCGCAAAGGAGCACAAGCTCGTCGCGCTCAACGCGAGTGGCCGTGCCGGATCACGCATGACACGCGACGCTTTGCTGGCACGCGGATTCATGCCTGGTACCCAACAAGGAGTAGAGTCGATCACGGTGCCCGGTGCACTGGCGGGTTGGGAGATGTTGGTGCGCACACACGGCAGGCGCACGCTTGCTGCGGCGCTTCAACCGGCAATTCGCTATGCGCGCGAGGGCTACGCGGTCACTCCCATCATTGCTTCACAATGGGCGGCCGAAACCTCGCTCCTGATGAAAGACTCGGCTGCCTCGGCCACATTTCTTCCGGGGGGCAGAGCTCCACAACCCGGGGAATGGTTTCGCAATCCCGACTATGCGCGCACTCTAGAGACGATTGCGACCGACGGTATCGGCACATTCTACGGCGGAGAGATCGGGAGGAGGATCGTAGCGCGGCTCGACGCGCTGCATGGGTTCATCACGCTCGACGACTTGAAGCGGAACCAGCCCACATGGGTTACGCCGATCTCCGTTTCGTTCAAGGGCTATCGTGTGTGGGAACTCCCGCCGAACAACCAGGGGATTGCAGCGCTCGAAATGCTCCGCATCCTCGAGCCATTCGATCTCAAGGCGATGGGGCATAACTCGGCGCCGTATCTCCATCATCTGATCGAAGCCAAGAAGCTCGCGTACGCCGACCTCGATCGCTTCGTAGGCGACGCCGATCACCTCGACATGCCGGCGGAGCGAATGTTGACTGACGAGTTCATCGCCGAGAGGCGCAGTCATCTCGATGCAGGTAAAGCACAATTGCGGGCTGATCCAGGTCCGCTCCGCACATCGAGCGAGACGATCTATCTCACAACCGCCGACGCCGAGGGCAACATGGTGTCGTTGATCAACTCGAACTACGACGCATTCGGCTCAGGTATCGTGGTTCCCGGGCTTGGGTTTGCGCTGCACAATCGTGGTGCCGGCTTCACGCTGTCGCCGGGGCTGCCCAATACTGTTGCGCCGCTCAAGCGTCCATTCCATACGCTCATTCCAGCATTCGTCACGAAGACCGAGAACGGCAGCGAACAGCCCTACATGAGCTTCGGGCTGATGGGTGGCGGCATGCAGGCGCAAGGTCATGTGCAGTTTCTGCTCAACTTGCTCGTGTTCGGGATGGACGTGCAGCAGGCAATCGATGCCGCGCGCTTTAGGCACCTCGATGGGCTGCGAGTTGCAATCGAGGCACCTGTCGCCGAGGATGTGCGGGTCGCCCTGCGTGCGATGGGACACCAGATTGTGGATGAGCGGACGGTGGCGTTCGGGGGAGCGCAGGCAATCATTCGACTTCCGAAGGGTTACGCGGCCGGGAGCGATCCACGCAAGGATGGTATGGCTGTTGGTTATTGAATAGGACGCACTTACTATGGGCCGCTGTCGCCGAGGTTCAGGATGACCGATCGACTCAACGGCGGATGTATCTTGTCGCCGCAGTATTGCTCGGCGCTGCGCCGCTGGCTTTCGGCCTCGTTCGCGCATTTACAACGAGAACCGATCTTCGAATGGTCTGGATGGCCCTGGCCGCGTCGATTTTTGCGTTTGGCGTGCTCGCGGCGGCAATTGGCCGCCGCCGAACCCGTCACGCGATGTGGGTTCAGGCCATTGTCATTCTGATTGTCAGTGCGCTGCTCGCAGGTGGGACGGGTTTTGTGCTTGGCGCGAGAGCGGGTCCGGGGGTGTGGGCAGTGGCTCTCGTACTCAGCATCTGCTTGGCTGCGTCGAGCGTCATGCTGGAATTCTCGCGTCCGACCGAGTAACAACTTCAGGTTGAAACCTCCGTTCCAGACTTCCTGGGTGGAGGCAAGGAAGGATGACTTCCCGCTTGATCAAACAACGTTTGTCGCGCTGCCCGCTGCCACCTACCGCACAGAAGGCGGTAAGTGATCAGTCCTCTTCCACGAGCGCCTTAAGTCTCGCCAAGGCGCGATCCCAGTGCTGGGATACGACGTCGGCATATTCGCGAACTTCACGAATCGGACCCGGGTCGAGCTCGTAGAGATTCTCTCTTCCGGCGCGCACACTGTGAACCAGGTGAGCGCCTTCGAGCACTCTCAGGTGCTTGGTCACTGCCTGTCGCGTGAGATGGGTGCCGTCGGTGAGCCGCGCAATCGAATGCGGCTCACCGGTGCTGAGTTTTGCAACGATCGACAATCTCGTCTCATCCCCCAGCGCTGCGAAGATCGGCGCGTAGTTGCGACGCCGCCCCGCGGCGCTAAGGGTTTTTTGCGACATGATTCTCGATGTTCTTCATCTGCGCCGTCCAGCCCATTTCGTCCATGCGGAACGCCTCGTCCCGGCGATGAGCTGGAACTTTGTCGAAACCGCTCTCGATGACAACGAGCAACGTGCCGTCTTCGGCAGGAGTCAGGTGAAATTCAACAAGGGTTGGTGTCTCGCCGGAATAGTCCACGTTCGGATCGATCGCGTAGGGATACCACGTGAACGAGAACAGACTCTCGGGCGTGATCTCCTTGACGTTCGCTTTCCACGCGACGTGCTCGTAACCGGGGTGCGTCATTTTCCCGTGTGATGTCTCACCCGGCGTGAACGGACCATCGAGCTTCACCTTGAACCATTCGCCGAATTCGCGGTAATCGGTGATCGCGCGCCATACGCGCGATACGGGTGCGTTGATCTGGATCTGCTTCTCGATTTTGTCTGGCATATGTAACCTCCTGGTTGCATATCAACATAATGAAGGGGATCAACAACCATAAGGTTGCATATTTAATCCTTTTCTCCCTGGGGCAAATCCCATTTACTACCCATAAGCTGCTTGCAAACAGAAACTGCAAGTGGACACAGAGACCACCGAGAGCACAGAGGACGACAATAAGCCGTCGTCCGCGGCGCAGCCTCCGACCCAAATCCAAGCTCTATTGAATTGGGGTTAACTACTGGCCAACGGTCCGGTTGAGACACCGTCGTCGTTCCGTTTTTAACACTGTGAACTTAATCTGTCGATGCAACAGTTGCTGCTAGGACCTCAGCTGGCGTTTGCCAATCGAGTGTTTCTCGTGGTCGCGTGTTGAGTTTGTGTGCGACTACTTCTAACTGGCGCTGGGTCACATTGCTTAGATCCATTCCTTTTGGGAAGTACTGACGGAGCAAACCGTTGGTATTATCGTTAGAACCCCGCTGCCACGGACTCTGTGGGTCGCAGAAATAGACCTGTACAGCAGTCGCTACCGTGAATGATTTGTGCTGGGCCATTTCGAGTCCGCGATCCCATGTCAGCGATTGCTTGAGGCTTTTTGAAAGTTTTTCAATTCGACGGGTGACTGCCCTCACTACGGTCCCGCTGTCGCGTTGAGGAAGCCGGGCTAGTGGTGTGAGTTAGAAATTCGTGGAGTGTTTTTTGCTCTGGTCATGAGGCATCCCTTTTGAGAGATTCCCCCCATGGCCCGCGGCCCGAAGTTGCAGCCTCTGATTCTCACTGATGCGGAGA
>JBBSGU010000092.1:0-10956 GCA_038253755.1 Gemmatimonadales bacterium
CGAAGTGAGTTGCCAATTGATCGGCATCCACGACCCAGGGCAGATTTGATGGCTTACTACGTCGATTGCGTATTGGCCCGGCAACACCGAAGCAGGCGCGCTTGATCGTAGGACAGTGTTCTCCCAGAAACTGCCGCACGATCTCGTCGAGACTCTTGTGCTCTCGGCTGGGGAATGTCTGCTCCACGATCACTCGCGGCGACTCGTCTTCCATTTCAAACAAAGCAAGTCGCGTGTTGGTACCGCCAATGTCACCGGCAAGGATCATCGCCTATTACCTCCCGCGGTCGTGAGCTCGGCTCCAGCATTCAAGACGTAGTCGTCCATGGCAAGAGACCGGCTACGATGGCGGCGAAAATCGACACGTCGATCATGTAACTGACCAATACTGAAGGAGCTCAGTAAGTTCCCAGCGATCGTTCCGCCCCCACGAGAGGCGATTCAGCCAGGAACTTCGGAGAGCCGTCATGACTTCATCCATTGCAGACTGCTCCCACCGGAGCCTTGCACGAAGGCACATGTGGCCTGGCGTTTTGCAACCGTGCGTCCAGTATGTCACGCGGCGCGAGCCAACGAACATTTCAGCATAGGAAGCTCCCGTGGCCGACTCGTTCGATCTTGTTGTACTGGGAACTGGAGCCGGAGGCTCCGCCCCCGCGTCGAAGTGTCGCGCCGCCGGCTGGCGTGTGGCCATTGTGGATGATCAGCCATACGGCGGGACGTGCGCGCTCCGCGGCTGCGATCCGAAGAAGGTGCTCGTAGGGGCGGCCGATGTTCTCTCATGGCACAACCGCATGCGCGAGCATGGCGTCACGGGCGAAACGAAGATCGATTGGCCAGCGTTGATGCGCTTCAAGCGGACGTTCACCGATCCGATTCCGGCGACACGTGAGGCATCGCTCGCAAAGGCAGGCATCGAGACCCTCCACGGCGAGGCCCACTTCATCGCCGAGAATCGCCTTGTAGTGGGCGGCCGCGAGATTATTTCCGAACATGTGGTCATCGCGACTGGCTCCGGTCCGCGACCACTGGGAATCCCAGGCGAGGATCTCGTTATCTCGAGCACCCGGTTTCTCGAGCTGGAGTCGCTTCCACGCCGTATCGCCTTTGTGGGAGCGGGCTACATATCACTCGAATTCGCGCACATCGCACGGCGCGCGGGAGCGGAGATCATTGTGCTGGGTAGGAGCGCCCCGCTACCTGGTTTCGATGAGGCTCTTGTCGAGCGACTGCTGGCTCACAGCCGCGATATCGGCATTGACGTCTACCTGGGATCAGGTGTGACCGAAGTTGCACGGGTCGGATCGTCGGATGTTGTTCGTGTGCACACGGCCGGCGAAGGCCGCGTTGTCGAGGCTGAGCTCGTCGTGCATGGCGCGGGTCGGGTGCCGAACACCGCGAGACTCGGCGCAGAGGCTGGTCGTGTACAACTCGACGCGCGTGGCGCCGTGGAAGTCAACGAGTTCCTTCAAAGTTCAACCAACCCGCGCGTCTATGCGGCTGGCGATGTCGCGCTACCGGCTGAATCAGTACCGCTCACTCCGGTGGCCTCGCACGAAGGAGCGGTCGTCGCATCAAATCTCCTGCACGGAAATAATCAGCGGCCCGACTATCGCGGCGTCTCAAGCGTTGTCTTCACTCTCCCGCACCTCGCGGGCGTCGGACTCACCGAAAAAGCAGCGCGCGCGCAGGGGTATAACGTCCGGGTTAACGCGGGCGATACGACGAGCTGGTTTTCCAACCGGCGCGTCCGCGAACCCGTCGGAATGTTCAAAACGATAACTGATGCTGACACGGATCTGGTGCTGGGAGCGCATTTGCTGGGGACGCACGCCGAGGAGGTCATCAACCTCTTTGCATTCGCTATTCGGTTCGGCATTTCAGCCAAAGATCTGAAGCACATGATCTACGCGTATCCGACGAGTGCGTCGGACCTGCCACACATGCTGTGAACGCGATTTCCCAAACTTCATTGTGAATCCCTCTTTTCCAGCGAGCGAGGTGTCCACGCAAGCGGGCAACTCCAACCGAGTATACGGGAATTGTTCCATTAATTTGTAGAGGTCCGTTGCATCGGCTAGTTGCGCCCTCTAAATATTCTCCAGGCTTGTCCGAGCCGATCCAGAAATCCGGACTTTGCCGAGAGGGGTGTGTTCGTTTCCGTGACGCTCGACTCGAGAAGTGCCTCAAAGACATTTCGTCGGAGAGCAGCAGGTACGGGCTGATTGGCGTTGCGCTTGAGCAGAGCCAGAAACGCCCTCTCAAAATTGTATTGCGGAAAACAACGCGCGCACATTTCCAGATGCTCCCTGATTTTACCCGCTTGAGTCTCGTTGAGAGCGCCGTCCAGGTATTCCCATAATCGAGAAATCACCTGATCGCACGGCAACATCATTGCGTTATCCATCATTCGTCTCCCTTGGCTTGATGTAGCCCATTTCCAGCGCGTAAGCGTAGAGCTTCTCCTGCAACAGCCGCCGGCCCCGAAACAGCCTGCTCTTTACGGTGCCGACGGGAAGACCCAGAACCTCCGCTGCCTCCGCGTAGGTCAAGCCTTCCAGATCGCTAAGCACAACTAGCTCGCGAAAGGGCACGGAAAGTCCGTCCAGTGCCCGAATAACTTCCTCGTCGAGGAATGAGCTGAAAAAAGACTGTTCGGGGTCAGCGTTCTGCGCCTCGTTGAACACAGCTGTCGCGGCGAGAGCCTCGACAGCCGCTTCATTATCGGGCAGCTCCACCATTCGGGCATCTCGCGATGAAATACGAAGAAAGCGGTTTCGGCATATGGTGAAGAGCCACGCGCGACAATTCGTATGAGCCTCGTAACTGGCCCAGCTGCGCTGCGCCTGAAGAAATGTGTCCTGCACCAGATCTTCTGCTTCACTGACTTGTCCCTGCGTCAGCCTCAATGCAAACCGGTACACTGAGTCGAGGTAGACAAGCGCCTCGGCTGCGAAGTCCGTACGGGAGTTGTTTTTCAATCAGCGGCTCAACGGAACAACCCGAAAAACTTTCTTAACAGTCTTTGACGTCCCGGCGTGAGCGACGCTCTACGTGCGGCGTCCGCGCCCTTTCGTACCGCTTCAGCCTCGGTGGGATAGGGAAAGATGGTTTTTCCGAGGGAGGACAATCCCAGCCCGTTGGACATTGCCGTTGTCACAACGGAGATGATGTCGCCCGCGCGGTCGGCAACCATCGTAGCCGCCACGATTTTATTCCGAACGAAATGCACGCGATAGAACCCCTCTGTGTCCCCCTCCAGTCTGGCTCGATCCACTTCCTCCAGGGGAATCGTGATCGTGCGGAGCCCATCTACATTCGCCAACCGATCAACGGACATGCCAACATGAGCAAGCTCAGGCGAGGTGAATGTGCACCACGGAACGACCAGATCGTCGATGCGCTGACGACCGAAGAACAGGGCATTTCGAACGACCATCCGTGCATGGGCGTCCGCGACGTGAGTGAACTGGTAACTCCCTGCCACGTCGCCCGCGGCATACACATTGTGGTTACTGGTCCGAAGTCGCTGATCGATGGTTACGCCTTTCTTGTCAAAATTGATTTCGCCCCGCTCGAGATCGAGGTCCCGGGTATTAGGCGTTCTGCCGCCGGCAACGAGAATCGAGTCGCCGCGAACTGTTTCTCCACCGCGTAGACGAACGGCGATTTCACTCCCCGTTTGTGAGACAAGTTCCAGCTCAACGCCAACTCGAATTTTGACTCCGTCCTCGGTAAGAGCACGAGCGACGACATCCGCGGCGTCAGGATCATCCTTGCCGAGAACTCGCTTTTCACGCTCGAGCAGCGTGACGTCAGCTCCCAGTCGCCGGAACGCCTGTGCCATCTCGCACCCTATCGCCCCGCCTCCGACAACCAGCAGATGCCGCGGCGCGGTTTGAAGATCGAAGATCGTCTCGTTGGTGAGAAATTGCGTCTCGGAAAGTCCTGGAATTGGAGGCACCGCCGGACTGCTTCCGGTAGCGATCACTGCGCGCCGGAATCTGAGCACCGCATCTCCGACTGCGATCTGATCGCCTGCCTTGAATCGCGCCTGTCCGAAAAACAGATCAATGCCCATCCGCCGATAACGCTCAGCGGCATCCACCGCGGAAAGGTTTGCGCGTGAGCGGCGCATATGCTCCATGGCCTCGGCGAAGTCACCCTCACCTTGAGCTCGAGGCGCACCGAATCGTCCCGATTTCGCGTCCGCCCACGCACGGCCCGCCCGCAATAAAGCTTTGGAGGGTACGCACCCAACGTTGAGGCAATCACCTCCCATGAAGTGCCGCTCGATCAGCGCGACTCGAGCTCCGAGCGCCGCTGCGATGGCGGATGTTACCAGGCCACCTGTGCCAGCGCCGATCACCACCAGGTCGTATTTGTCTTTGGGCGCCGGATTCGTCCAATTCTCCGGCGAGACATTGGCACGCCATTCACGGTCGGCGTCGCTCGCAGTGGATGTCAGCTCGCCCATCTCAGTTTGCTTGCTCAAGTGGCTTGAGCTCAGTGCGAGCCAGGCGCGCTACAAGAGCCGCCGCGACTATCGTTGCGACAACCCCGACTGCCATCAAGGTGTAGTAGCCAGCGCCATGTTGAACCGATTTCGAGATACCGGTCAGAGTTCCGGCCACCGTACCGTAATAGACATACATCGCCGTCCCCGGAAGAATTGCAAGAGTGCCGAGTATGTACTCCGTCGTTGTGATGCCGGTGATCCCCAGGGCATAGTTGAGCACGTTATATGGAAGCACGGGCGAGAGTCGTAACAATGCAACAAGTCGAACTCCTCCACTCTTCGCGGCGCGATCTATTGCTTTGAACCGCTCGTTGTCGCGAAGCCGCCGCTCCACAAACGGCTTCACTGCATAGCGGGCCGACAGGAACGAAGCAATCGAGCCAAGCATCGCGCCAACGAAGGCGAAAATGACCCCATTCACGAATCCAAACAGCGCTCCAGCGATCAAGGTGAGAATCGCTCCGGGAATCAGAAGCAGATCAACGAGGATGTACACAGCGACGAAAGCCACCGGTCCCCACGCCCCACGCGCCCTGACCCAGTCAGCGAAAGGCGCTGCATATGGCTCGAGGTAGTGACGCGCAGTCCAGATGAATAAAGCCACCAATACTATTGCTATCGTCCAGCGAAGGACCGTGGATGCAGTTGGGCGATTCATCTTGGGTTGTGGCCGGAGGGGTGTATATAATAAAGACTCCGCGGCGAACGACGGTTCCTGAAACTCAATTCTTTTCTGCCCGGCATTTACCCAGGAACCCCGATGCTGGATTCAATCGCGCGGCCGCTGAAGAATCGATTGCTCTATCCAATAGCGTCGCGCCTGGCTACTCGCGTACACCCAGGCGTTATCACGCTGGCTTCGGCGCTCTTCGGACTGCTTGCCGCGGTCGCCGTCTCCGAAGGCCGTTTTGGCCTGGGCCTTTTGGGATGGGCGTTGAATCGAATTCTTGATGGACTCGACGGCGCTGTCGCCAGGGCAGGAAAAAGACAAAGCGACTTAGGCGGATATATCGACATCATCGCCGACTTCACGGTCTACGCGGCGATCCCAATCGGTGTCGCCATTCATTTTGCGACCGCCGCGTCGTGGCTTGCGACTTCGGTGATGCTTGCCACGTTCTATGTGAACTCTGCTTCCTGGATGTATCTGTCGGCACTGCTCGAGAAACGTTCGGCTGGCGCTGGGGAAACGAATGAAGAGACGAGCATCACGATGCCTGATGCTCTGGTAGGCGGCACGGAAACGCTGTTGATCTATAGCTCATTCCTGGCTCTCCCCGCGTTCGCGTCGCGCATTTTCTGGATTACCTCAATCCTGACGGCGCTCTCGATTCTGCAGAGAATGGCATGGGCGTTTCGATTTCTGTAAGGCAAGTGCGACTGTGGTTCCATCCACGGAACCAAACCACGCGTGCCGGTCTTCACTCTGAGGAGGAGCGACCACATAACAACAATTTTGAATCCACTCGATGCCCCAGAGACGTAAATCGCATACCGTGCGACAATCGCTTTGTCACCTTGCGCTCATCGCAGCGTCGATTGCCTCACAATTCGCTCCGAGTGCCGCGGCGGCGCAGAATCCTTCGACTGTCAGTGGCACAGTACGTGAGCGCGGTGGGAATCCCGTTCGTGGCGTGAAGGTTCTCGTGGACGGCTCAACTACCGGCGTGACTACCGACAGCGCTGGGCGCTTTGCAATCGGCGTGGCCAACATTGGATCGGTCGCGCTCACTTTCACCCGTCCCGGGTATGAGTATGCGCGGATCGTCGTTGCGCGCGATCCTCAGGGGCAAACTAAAAATGTCTCCGTGTCCCTTATCCCTCTGATCACGCTGACCGCTATAAGCGTGGTTGCCGAGCGTCCGCGGCCGCTTCTCAATACGAAGGACGCGACGACCGGCGGAGCGGTCGAGAAACGAGAGCTCGCGAATCTTCCTACGGATGCGCGGAATCCATTGACTCTCGCGTTCACGATACCCGGCGTCTCGCAGGCCACAGGCTTCTTTGGCGACGCGGCGCCGCTTTCAATAAATGCCGAGAATTCTCTGTACACCCAGTACACCGTCGACGGCCTTGATAACAACGAGGGGTTTCTCGGCGGTCCGCGCGTTGAATTTCCACTATCGGGTATCGAGCGGTTCAGTGTTCTCGCCAACACATATCCCGCCGAATGGGGGCGAAGCGCCAACGGCATTGTGAATCTGGAGACGCGTGCCGGTTCCGACCGCTGGCGCGGTGACACTTTTTTTTATATCCGTCCAGGGATTCCGTTCGATGCGAAGCCGAAGTACGCCCCCTCGGGAGTGGATCCGAAGGGATTTCGCCGCCGACAAATCGGAGGGACTCTCGGTGGTCCGCTCAGTCGGGATAATAATTTCTGGTTCGGCACCGCCGAATACACGAGCGAGCAGGAAGATCGAATCGGTTCAACCGCCCGGACCAGATTTCTCGGTACCGAGCTTCGACACACGCTGAAGATCTTTTCTCGCCTCGATCACGGTTGGACGCCGAATCAGACGACGACTTTTCGTCTTGCTGGGAGCGGGGTGAGTCGGGTGGGGCAAGGCGGCGGTACCATTGTGCCGGAAGCCGACGTCACGACGCGGCGGGTGGGAACGCTCGCTTCAATAGTCCACCTGAGCGCGTTGAACGATGGACGCAGTAGCAACTCGGCATCGCTTCAACTCGGTACGTTTCACTGGTACTTCCCACCGAGCAAGAGCGATTTCAACACGCCTCAGGTAACCGTGCTCGCCCGTGATTCTGTCACGACGGAAGCCGTGGTGGGCTCGAGCAATTTTGTTTTCGACGAGCGTGAAACTCAGCTGCAATTCCGGGATGTGCTGGAGTCCCGTCTCGGCCGTATGCACACTTTTCGTGCAGGTGCGGATATCACTCGCGGGATGTTCCGGCTCTTCGCGGCGAGCACGAACCCGAGCGGCTCATACTCGGTTATCGACGAAGGAAATATCAATGCGTCGGGTACATTTCTATCCATTCGCGACATTCCATCCAACGTGCGAGTGTTGAGCTACAGCATAGATGCCGCGCCTCAGCACGTGAACCGATCGCAGACTCTCTACGGTGCGTTCATGGAGGACCAGCTGCATCTGAGCCCTTCGTTATCCGCAACCGTCGGGTTGCGCTGGGATTACGACGACATCACTTCACGTGGAGAGAGCAAAGCGGATCTGACGAATGTCCAGCCGCGTTTAGCGGCGAACTGGCTGGCGAGCGCGAACACCGTCGTGCGCGGGGGCGCCGGCTTGTACAGCGGTAAATTTCCGTATGCAGTGTATTCGGATGCGATTCAGTTCGGCCCGACCGGAAACGCCGTCGTCACCCTTCAAGGCAAGACGTTCCCGCCTCCCGCGTTTCTCAAGGGGCCTTCGCCATCGTCTCTCGCTGACAAACGCAACACATTCCCGCCGCAGGAGGAGCGCAGACTCTTCGCTCTTGGATTGAAGCAACCCCGAAGCGCGCAGATCTCGCTGGGGTTGAGCCACGAATTCGCCGATGCCTGGGCGATTTCGGTGGACGGTGTATGGATGCATACACGGCATCTGCCCAGATCGTGGGACTTGAATCCGGATACGAAGCCAATCACGCAGGCGGACACGTTAAATCTGCAGGCGGAGGCCGGCGATCCATTCCGTGCAATCAAACCGGTCGCTGGCGGCGTCCGGCGCCTGACGACCACTGAATCGGGGGGAAAGAGCAGCTATGTCGGACTCTACACGAATGTCAGACGCCAGATCTCCGAATCGTGGACGATGGAAGCGACTTGGGTCTGGTCGCACCAACGCAACAATACCGAAGACATCAATTTCAACGCATCACACGCGAACGATTATGACGCCGAATGGGCTGACGGAATCAATGACCGCCGTCACAAGGTGACTGCTCGCAGCTCCTACGCATTTTCAAAATTGTTCACATTGAGCGGTATCGCCGATTTCCAGACGGGCACGCCGATAAACCGCGTCGCGTACTTTCGTGATCTCGATGGCTCGGGTGCAGTATTCGGGAATGGTTTCGTGGGGAACTACGATCGTTTTTTCGGAGTCGCACGAAATACGGAGAGACTGCCCAGCTCGCTGCAGCTTGGTGCGTCCGGCCGATTCCGACTGCCCCTTGGGCAGCGCGGGCTCGACCTGAGAGCGGATGTCTTCAATCTGCTCAACTCGACTGTCGTTTCGGGATTCTCCAACGGAATCCCGGGTGGCGGTCCTCGAACTCAGGTAGGTCGTCCCGGCGATCCCGTCGTCTATAGCGCGGCAGCGGCGCCCCGCCAGATACAGCTTTCCGCACAGTTCGCGTTTTGAAAAGCGCCGGCATCGCGCTCATCGGCTGCGCAATCTTGCTAAGCGCGTGCAGCAGGGATCGCGCAGAAGTTGGGAATCGGGCCGCTATCGCTCGCCTGCCGTGGGCAGATGTTGGGTCACGCGCACGAGGGAGCACCGTTACGTGGCGAATGTGGCGCGGTGATCCATCCGTCAACGCGTATGTTGACCGCTGGGTCGCACCGCGGTTGATGCGCGACTACGGGATTACGCTGCGTGCAGTGGACGGACAGGGGCCCGAGATCGTCAATCAGCTTGTTGTCGAGCGGCAGGCTCGAGCGCGCGGGGTCGCGGACCTGGTCTGGATAAACGGCGAAACGTTCCACAATCTGCGCGCAGCCGATCTTCTGTGGGGACCGTGGGCCGGCCGACTCCCCAATGCCGCTGCGCTCGACAGCAGCTCGTCAATCGTGATGCGTGATTTCGAGCAGCCGCTCGACGGATGGGAATCTCCCTGGGGAAGAGTGCAGTTCGCGCTTATCTACGACACTGTGCGGACGCGTGACCCGCCGCGCTCTTTCGCGGATCTCAAGACATGGATCAGGAAACATCCCGGCCGCTTTACGCACGACCAACAGTTCACTGGAGTCGCGTTCCTGACCGCGCTTATGTACAGTCTCTCGGGTGGCGCAGATAAGTTTGAAGGACGGTTTCGGCGGTCTCTCTACGACTCGGCCAGCGCGCGTGTATTCGGTTGGCTCGAGGACGTGCGCCCCGATTTGTGGCGCGGCGGGCGGGATTATCCGCTGGGTGTAGCGGAAATGCACCGCCTGTTTGCGAATGACGAGATCGATTTCACAATGTCGTACAATCAGAACGAGGTGGTGACCAAGATTCGGCAGGGAGTTCTTCCATCAACCGCGCACGCGCTGGTGATTACCGATGGGACTCTGGCGAACGCGCACTACGTCGGCATTCCCTTCAATTCGCCAAACCCCGCCGGATCGATGGTCGTGGCGAATTTTCTTCTCTCGCCCGAAGCTCAATACGAAAAGCTGCGCCCCGAAGTCTGGGGAGATGGAACGGTGCTCGACGGCGCGAAGCTCACGAGCGAGTTCCGCACTCGCTTCGAGTCGCTGGCGGCGGATCCTCACGCGGCTCCGCCCGCGGAGCTGGCGCGTCACGCTGTTCCCGAAGTTGCTCCGCAATACCGCGAACACCTGGCCGCTGACTGGAAGCGGCTGGTGAGAGACCGCGCCCATTGATCGCTGACAAGCGCTTCCTCACGAGTCTCTTTCCGGTTGCCCTGGTTGCGCTTCCACCTCTCCTCGGGCTCGGCTATGCGCTATCCGCTTCGCTCGGCCTGATTGGCGTGGGGAACAGCGGACCCACATTACAATATCTGCGAGAGGTAGTTGCGAGCCACACAACCTGGGCGGCTGTCGGCTGGACGCTCTGGATAGCGACTGCCTCCACAGTGCTCGCGACACTCGCCGCAGTTCTTCTCGCCGCGACATTCAGGGCCGAGAGCAAGGCGGACCGCATCGGACGACTGGTTGCAGTGTTGCCGCTGCCCGTTCCTCACGTAGTGGCCGCACTGTCCTCGCTGCTCATCCTCGGCCAGTCCGGCTTGCTGTCTCGCTTCGCCAATGTAGCGGGAATCTTTTCCACTCCTGCGCAAATGCCGCCGCTGGTTTACGACCGGCTGGGCGTCGGACTGATTTTCGCTCTGGTCTGGAAGGAAACACCGTTCCTCGCGTTGATTGCATTCACGGTGTTGAAGAGTCGCGGTGGTTTACTGGAGGAGAGCGCGCGGAGTCTCGGCGCCAATCGTCTCCAGACCTTTCTCTATGCGACGTGGCCCGTGTTGTGGCGTGGTATGCTTCCCGGCGTGATTGCTGTCGCGACTTTTGTCGCCGGATCTTATGAAACAGCGGCGCTCCTCGCTCCGAGCAGACCTCTCGCCTTGCCGCTGTTGACGATGGAGCGGTACACGGACGCCGCGATGGAGTTGCGACCGGACGCATTCGTACTCGCCGGATTCTCGCTGCTCGTCAGCCTCGCAGCGGTTGCCATTTACGGAGCGATGATTTCGCGTGCAGAGAATTTCAAGTGAGAACGGCGGTCGCTCCGTCTCGATCGTTGCTATTGCTC
>JBBSGU010000093.1:0-10934 GCA_038253755.1 Gemmatimonadales bacterium
CCCATTTCGCATCTGGCGGCGGAGTCCATGAAGGATTCCAGGTCAGCTTCCGAATCGTGAACGAGCCGGTTGGAGTTGGATACTTGTCCTGGCCGCTCGCGAAATAGTATGTCTGGACAACTGAGTCGCCGAGTTTGAGGAGGAGTTGCTTGTCGGTGATGCTGGCGACGATGCTTGGAGCATCCGCCTTTGCACCTGGCGGCGCCGTCTTCGGCGCGACAAACGCTGCCGTGGAGAGGATTCCGAGAACTGCTACCGATTTTATGACTGCTCGCATTTAGCGATTCCTTGTCGTTTGGGTCATTCTGGCGAAATGGAGTAAATGCAAGCCACGTTCCATCTGTTTCTTCCGCTTTTCCCCCTGAATTTTCCTCATCGGTCTCAGCTTTTGAGTCCGCTCAGAAAAGATTAGGAGGAATACGGAAATACTGGCGCGACCTCATCGTGCTTAAGAAAAATGAGGGGGAGTCCAATTGGACCCCCCCTCATTTTTCGACTCGAGAGAAACTCTCTCTAGTACATCCCGCCCATGCCGCCACCCGGCGGGCCACCCTGGCCGCCGCCGTTCGACGGCTCCTTCTTCTCGACGATCAATGCTTCGGTCGTGAGGAGAAGACCAGCGATCGACGCTGCGTTCTGAAGCGCGGTACGCGTGACCTTGGTCGGATCGATGACACCGGCCTCGACCAGGTTCTCGTACTCGTCCGTCAGGGCATTGTAACCGAAGTTCGGTTCCTTGGAGTTGCGAACCTTCTCGATTACGATCGAGCCTTCGCCTCCCGCATTCTGAACGATCATGCGAATCGGCTCTTCGATCGCTCGGCTGATGATGCCGACGCCGATCTGCTCATCTGAATCCTCGAGCTTGAGCGACTTGAGCGCCTTCTGTGCGCGAACGAGTGCGACACCGCCGCCGGGGACGATTCCTTCCTCGACCGCAGCGCGCGTTGCGTGGAGAGCATCCTCGACGCGAGCCTTCTTTTCCTTCATTTCGCTTTCGGTTGCCGCACCGACATTGATCACCGCAACACCGCCGGCGATCTTCGCCAGGCGCTCCTGCAGCTTCTCCTTGTCGTAGTCGGACGTCGTCTTCTCAACGGCCGCCTTGATCTCCTTGATACGGCCTTGAATCTTGTCATCCTCACCGGCGCCATCGATCAGCGTGGTGTTGTCCTTGTCGACGACGATACGCTTCGCCTTACCAAGGTCAGTGACGACTGCGTTCTCGAGCTTGAAGCCGACTTCTTCCGAAATCACCTGTCCACCCGTGAGAATCGCGATGTCCTGCAGCATCGCCTTACGGCGATCGCCAAAGCCAGGAGCCTTGACTGCTGCAACGCGAAGCGTTCCGCGGAGCTTGTTCACGACGAGCGTCGCGAGTGCTTCACCTTCGATGTCCTCTGCGATGATGAGCAGCGGCTTGCCGAGCTGCGCGACCTTTTCGAGGATCGGGAGGAGATCCTTCATCGAGGAGATCTTCTTGTCGTGAATGAGGATCATCGCGTCTTCGAGAGCGGCTTCCATCTTTTCCGGATCGGTGACGAAGTACGGCGAGAGGTAACCGCGGTCGAACTGCATTCCCTCGACCGTCTCGAGCGTCGTCTCGAGGCCCTTTGCCTCTTCGACTGTGATGACGCCGTCCTTGCCTACCTTCTCCATCGCTTCGGAAATCAGGTCACCGATTTCCTTGTCGTTGTTCGCGGAGATCGAGCCGACCTGAGCGATCTCCTTTTTGCCCTGAGTTACGACGCTCATGTTCTTGAGCTCTTCGACAACTGCGGCGACTGCCTTGTCGATGCCGCGCTTTAGCGCCATCGGGTTGACGCCTGCGGTGACGTTCTTGAGGCCTTCGCGGAAAATCGCCTGGGCCAGAACGGTCGCGGTGGTGGTGCCGTCGCCGGCGAGGTCGGACGTCTTGGTCGCAACTTCCTTAACCATCTGCGCGCCCATGTTCTCGAGGGGATCGGAAAGCTCGATCTCCTTCGCAACGGTGACGCCGTCCTTGGTTATGGTCGGTGCGCCGAACTTCTTGTCGATGACGACGTTTCTGCCCTTCGGTCCGAGCGTGACCTTCACCGCTTCGGCGAGCTGGTCAACGCCGCGCTTCAGCGCAGCACGCGCTTCGGTGTTGAAATGGAGTTCTTTGGCTGCCATGGATTCGATTCCTTGCGGTTAGTTGACAACCGCGAGCACATCGGCTTCGCGGAGGATCAGGAGCGGCTCGTTGTCGATCGTGACTTCGGTTCCGCTGTACTTGCCGTACAGAACCTTGTCGCCGACTTTGAGCTCCATCGGAACGCGCTTGTCCTTCTCGTAGCGTCCGGGGCCGACGGCGATGACTTCGCCCTGCATCGGCTTTTCCTTTGCGGTGTCGGGAATGAAAAGCCCGCCGCGCATCTGTTCGGTCTCTTCCAGAGCGCGAACGACTACGCGGTCCGCGAGTGGAGCAACACTGGTGTTCTTCGTGGCCATATTGTGCATGCCTCCTGCTGAGATGGCTGAAAAAAGTCGTTAGCACTCGATGGTGTTGAGTGCTAACGACCTTAAGTTATCGGGTCCATCCGGCTAATTCAAGGCGCACGAGAAGCACGTCTGCTTCCCTCACGAAATATCACATTTCTGCAAATGTTCTCGGAGGTGAATAAACGCTGCAATTCCGCATAACGCGTTCAAACCTTCTAATCAAGTCACCGACTCAGGATCTCGTACCCGATCCGCACGCCCTTGAGAGTCAGAAACGGATCCACTTCGTCAAATGATTTGCAATGCGGTCGAAGCGTTTCCGCAAGTCCGCCGGTGCCGATCACGATTGGATTCGGCGAGTCCCACTCCTGCTTGATACGATCGACCAGGCCGTCCACCGAATCTGCCGCTCCGAAAAGAACGCCCGATCGAATGCATTCGTCAGTTCGCGTGCCGATGACTTTTTTCGGCGGAATCAACTCCGTCGCCGAAAGCTGCGACGTTCTGCGAAAAAGAGTATCTGCCGAAGTTCCGACACCGGGCTGAATCACACCGCCGATAAACGCGCCATCGGCAGTGATGCAGTCATACGTGGTTGCGGTGCCCAGATCGACGACGATTGCGTCACGCTTCCATATTCGACTGGCGGCGAGGGTGTTGGCGATTCGGTCAGCGCCGACTGTGAGCGGTTCATCGACAAGAAGCTGAATTGGCAGTTCAGCGCGGGCGTCAACAATTGCTGGAGCAGCGCCGAAACAATCTTCGCAGGCTCGTGCAAGCGGTTGAGTTACGGGAGGTACGACCGAACAAACCGCGCTGCCCTTGATGCTCGCAGCATCTATTCCGCCCGCACCCAGCATCGATCTCAGCAGCAGCGAGAACTCATCCTGGGTTCTCGGAACTCCGGTCGTGATGCGCCAGTGCGAATGGAGTTCCTCGCCGTCGAAGAGTCCAACCGTTGTTTCTGTATTGCCGACGTCGAAGGTCAGTATCATGTGGGAAGGTCGAGGACCAGTGAGCCGGAGCGGAATCTGGCGACAGAGTCCGCGAGCGCAACGAGAAGCTCGCCGCCAGGAGTGATTCCCTCGACGATTCCCCGCGCCGGCTCCCTGCATAAGCGGCCTCTCGCGAGATCCCGAGCATTCCACTCAGTCAGTTCCACCGACGTAAGATTCCCAATCGCGCTCGCGGCTGCTCGGAGAGCTGGAACGAGCTCAGTCAGTACCTCGATCCGCCGCGTGCCGTCCTCGAGCGCGCCAGCAAGGGAAGCATCGACCGGCAGGCACACGTTCACGCCTAATCCGATAGCGAGCCAGTCGAGACGCGAATCGCGCCACCGCGCTTCAACGAGAATTCCAGCGAGCTTCCGTCCCTCCACGAAAAGATCGTTCGGCCATTTGAGTCGGACAGGCTCGGTCGCAAAACGATCCAGTGCGCGGGCGGCGCGCAATCCGATTCGCAACGACAACACGTCGAGGCCCGACGTGTCTTCCGGGCGTTCGATCAACGTCAGCCAGATGCCGGTCGTCGAAGGCGATGTCCACCTGGCTCCGGTTCGTCCCCGCCCCGCCGTCTGATGGTCCGCGATGACAAGCGCACCAGCCGGTGATCCGCCGGTTGCCTTCCTGTGCGCTACATCGAGAGTCGACGTCGTCGACTCGAGCAGCTCCACCTCAGGAAGATCGAGTAGAGTCGCGAGATCCGAAGAGGAAAATCCGTCAAAAAGAAATTGTTCAGCCACGACTGTAGACGACAGCCAGTACCACCAGGCCGAGCACTATTCGATAAATCGCAAACAAACCGTAGCTGTGTTTGCTGACGTAGCGAAGAAGCGCCGAAATCGCAATCCAGCCACTGATGGCAGAAGCGAGCACCCCTACCACCAATTCAATTCCGAACCCGCCGTTCTTCAGTACCTCGGGCCCCTTGAGAACTACGGCAGCAGCGATGATCGGCATGCTCATCAGGAAGCTGAAAACCGCGGCCGACTGCCTGTCAAACTTGAGACCCCGTGCGGCCGTAATTGTCGATCCGGAGCGTGACACTCCAGGAATGAGCGCGATTACCTGTGCGCATCCGATCAGGAACGCATCCATCGCCGTCATGCTGTCGAGCTTCCGTTCCTGCGACGCCACCTTGTCTACGAACCACAAAATGATTCCCACCACTATCAATGCTGTGGCGGTCAACGCAGGCGCGCGAAACACGGTCTCGGCCTTCTTCTCCAGCAACAGGCCGCCGATAGCACCGGGAATCGTGGCGATGATGAGAAACAGAACTCGCTTCTTCTCCACCGTATCAACTTTGCGCGTAGTGACGATCGACCCGGCCGCTACGAGGAGCTGTCCCCACTCCTTTCGAAAGAACCACAACACGGCGACGAGAGTTCCGAAATGCAACGCAACGTCGAACGCAAGTCCCGGATCCTGCCAGCCGAAGAGATAAGGTGCGAGTGAGAGATGGGCCGAACTGCTGACGGGAAGGAATTCCGTGAATCCCTGTAGAAGACCGAGTACAAGCGCCTGAAAGATCGTCATTGATTATTGGCTAGCGATGTGGTGTAGAGCGTTTCGTACTGGCTGACAATTTCGTTAAGCGAGAAGCGAGCCCGCGCGTCCGACGCCCCCAGCTCGCTCATCGCGCGCCACTTCTCCGGATTCCTGAGGATCGAAAGCGAAGCCTGCGCCATTCCTTCCACGTCGCCGACTTCGCAGAGGTATCCCGTTTCCCCTTCGCGAACGACTTCCGGAAGGCCTCCAGCACGAGTGCCAATCACAGGAACACCCGACGCGAGCGCTTCGAGCGCGCTCAAGCCGAAGGACTCGCTCGACGTTGGAAGGAGAAACAGGTCTGCGGACGCCAACAGGGGCGCCACTACGTCGAGCTTCCCGAGAAAGAACACGGAGTTCTCGAGTCCATGCTGCCGGACTTCGTCTTCAGCTTCCGGCCTGTCGGGTCCATCGCCGACCATGACGAGACGGCTGGGAATCTCCGCGTTCACCCGCGCGAATATCTGAACCACATCGCGGACGCGCTTTACTCGACGAAAGTTCGAGATGTGCATCAGCAACGGCTCTGACTTGCCAAGCTGTTCTTTCAGCGTCGCCGGGTACTTCGACCGGTCGTAGACGTCGCCGTCGATGAAGTTGGGAATCACCGCGACGTCGCACTTGTCGCATCCGAACGCGTTGTACGTCTCCTTCCTCAGATACTCGGAAACGGCAGTGAGCCGATCGGATTTCTCTATCGAAAACTTGGTTATCTGATTGAACGACGGATCCTGGCCGACGATTGTGATGTCGGTTCCGTGAAGCGTCGTAATGACCTTTACATCGCGCTTCTGTTCGCGCAGCATCTCACGGGCAATCCACGCGCTTGTCGCGTGAGGGATCGCGTAGTGACAGTGAAGCAGGTCGAGCCCGTGCGTTCGCACTACCTCGTGCATGCGCACGGCCAGCGCGAGATCGTACGGGGGATACTCGAACAGGGGATAACGACCGACATCCACTTCGTGGAAAAACACCCGCGGCAGGAACGAGGGCAGGCGAAACGGCTGCCGATATGTAATGAAATGCACTTCGTGCCCGCGTGCGGCGAGAGCGATTCCCAGCTCCGTCGCTATCGCGCCTGATCCACCGTACGTAGGGTAACAAGTGATACCGATTTTCAAGACGTCTCCTTCCACCACCGATGAACGGTCGCTTCCCAGTCAGCGCTCGTTGGATCAAGGCGTGTCACTGAAGCTTCGCCGAGCTGGTGACGGAACCACGTGCGCTGCCGTTTTGCATACTGACGAGTCTCAATAATGATTCTCGCGCGAGCCGATGACAAATCGAGCTCCTCACGCGCGACTAGTCTCATGGTGTTGTAACCGCTCGCTTTCCACGCCGGCGCGTCTGCTGGAAGAGAGCGATCGAGATTGCTTACCTCGTTGAGCCACCCAGCATCGATCATCTCGTCGATGCGTTTAACGATGCGGTCGGCGAGCTGCATTCCCGGATCGACAACGAGGTACGCCGGAATGTGTCTTGACTGGCGCGCTCCGGTTTCATGAAGGTCGCTGATACGGTATCCCGTCAGCAGCGCAATCTCGATCGCGCGGATGAGCTGAGTTCGTCCGAGTTTGCTTCGGTACGGATCGAGCTCGCCACACCAGCGTTCCAGCTCGGCCCGGGTCATCGCGCCGAGAAGTTTGTCCATCGCCGACCGTCGAGACGGCTCAACATGCGGCGAGGCGAACAGCGGCTCGAACAGTGCTTTTATGTAGAAACCAGTTCCGCCGACGATCAGCGGAACGCGACCCGTTGACTCAGCCTCTTCTATCCAGGTCTCGGCTGACGCCGCCCACTCTGAAGCCGAGTACCGCACGGTCGGGTCAACGATATCGATGCCTCGATGCGGAATGGCTTTTAGCTCGGACAGCGCTGGCTTTGCCGTCCCAATATCGAATCCGCAATAGATCTGGCGGGAATCGGCGCTGATCACAGTGCCGGTGTATTCCATCGCGAGCGCCGCGGCAATCGCCGACTTCCCTGCTGCGGTGGGGCCGCAGATTACCCGCAGCCTATTTTCTGCCAAACCTGCGGTCCAGCTCGTCCCACTTGAGCTGCACGATTGTCGATCGTCCGTGGACATCGTGAGCCGGCAGCTTCGTATCGCGCAGCGACGCGAACAGCGCGCGCATTTCCGCAGTTGATAGCTGCTCTCCCGCCTTGATTGCCGCCTTGCATGCGACCGTCGCTGCAAGATGCTCGTGTCGCGTTGCTGTTCCCGCGACTCTGTCTCCCGTGAGCGCGTCGAGCGTTTCTCTCAGGCATCGTTCTGCATCGAATCTTCTGTGCGGCATCGGCACCGTGCTCACGATCAGTGTGTTGCCGCCAAACCCTTCGATCTCAAATCCGAGCTTCTCCAGGTACTCGCGATTGGATTCAAACGCATCGCCCTCGGCCGGTCCGAGATGCAGCGTTATCGGCAGAAGAAGACGTTGCGCTGGAGCGTTCCCGCTCTCGAGTGAATGCATGAACTCTTCGTACAGCACGCGCTCGTGTGCGGAATGCTGATCGATGAGTACGAGACCGTCATCGTGCTCGAACGCGATGTACGTTCGCCGAAATTGGTACAGCTCAGGAATCTCGGCCGCGGGTTGAGGCGTGACCTGACTGGCAGACTCGTCGAACGTGTTGTCGTCATCAGTTGCCTGACGATTCTCGTCCGAGAACAATCCGTCAGCCGGCCTTGAGGGAGACATGACAGTGGATTGGTCAACGCTCGCGTTCAGGAAATCATTCCGGCTGAATCGTGCGCCCGAGAAAAAACGACCTCCCATGACTGCGGATGCGTCGAACGTCCCAAGTGCCCGGCGCACTGCGGTTTCAACGGCCCGCTCGAGCGGCCAGCGGTCAACGAAGCGAACCTCCGCCTTCGCGGGATGCACGTTCACGTCAACCGAGCTCGCCGGCAGAGTGATGTTGAGAAACATCGACGGCCTCAGCCCCGCCGTTATTGTCGACCGGTATGCTGCTTCAGCCGCGCGGACGATTCCCGCATCGCGAATCGCCCGTCCGTTGATCGAAATGAAAACCCGTCGCGTCGCCGTGCCGACATCGGCAGGTCGCTCGACCAGTCCACTCGTGTGGACCGCGCCGGCAACGTCGTCAACGTCCAGCAATGCACCCGCATACTTACCGCCCCAGACGCCGCTGATCCGCGCACGAAGTGACGAGACGGGAGGGAGCGTCAGCACTTTCTTGCCGTCGTGGACCAGATTGAAGCGTACATCCGGCCGAGTAAGGGCGATGCTGCCGAAGGAATCAACGATCGCTCTCCACTCCGAGCGGGCGCTGCGGAGAAATTTCTTTCGCGCGGGAACGTTGAAGAAGAGCTGTTCAACCGACACCGTGGTCCCGCGCCGTCTCGCGGCCGGTTCGATGTCGGCTACGGCTCCCCCAGTCGCAGATAGGGCGGTTCCCTCTCCATCGGCCGAGCTGGTCTCGATGTGAAACCGGGAGATTGATGCGATCGCAGGAAGTGCTTCCCCCCTGAAGCCAAAGCTCGACACGCCGACGAGATCGGACGCGATCCTGATCTTCGACGTGCCATGACGAAGCAGTGCCGTCTTCACGTCGTCGCGATCCATTCCCGATCCATCATCCGCAACGCGGATCAGCTTGTGGCCGCCTTCCTCGACGGTGACATCGACGCTCGAGGCTCCCGCGTCGAGGGAATTTTCCACGAGCTCCTTGACCACCGATGCGGGACGCTCGACTACTTCGCCAGCCGCGATCTGGTCCGCGACCGCGCTAGGAAGCACCGCGATCACGGGCAAGCTACCAGTCCCTGCCGTTCGGCGGCGGAGTAGGTACGCTCCGACGCTGCTTTCTACCCTGAACGTCCTGCTCCTGCTGTTCCATGGAGTTCAATATCTGCTCGGCCTTCGCTTCATTCATTCCCGGAATCGGGCGAGGCTGAGGGGTGTTGTTAGTCGATCCTCCCGGTGTCGGCTGCGGTTGCGGATTGGCGCCGCCTCCACCACCACCGCCACCTCCTCCACCACCGTTCTTCTGCTTTCGGAGGGCAAGCTCATAGTTCCACTTCGCATCGGCATCATCGGGACGAAGTGTCAACACTCGCTTGTAAACCGCAAGCGCACTATCGAGAGGTTCTGCGGCCGAGTCTCCCCTGATGGCGAGGCCCTGGCGTAGATGAATGAGGCCCGCGTTGAATCCCGATCGATACTGAACTTCCGAGTCGGGGCTCAGGGCCGCCTTCTTCAAAATTGGAAGTGCCGGCTTGACGGAATCCGGCTTGGCCATCATCGCCGTCGCAGAATTGTACAGACGCGTGGCGTCCTTGTCGCGAACGCTGCCTGTCGAGCACCCGTTCATGAACATTCCGATCATCACGATCGAAGCAGTTGTCCCGACTGCGGAGAATTCGCGTCGGCGGCCTCTTCTTGTTGAACGAAATGCGTCGAGGAGAAGCAGCAGGAGGGCTGGCAACAGAAAATACTGGAATCTCTGCGCGAGGTTCGTCCCTTTCGACATGGCTCTCTGCTCAGTTCGTAATCTTGCGAGAGTCTGACGAACAGTCGCAGCGCGATCGGGATCGGTTGACGGGACGAACGTTCCTTTCCCCGCATCTGCCGCCGCGCGAAGAAGATCGGGCGAGTACTTGGACACGACGACGTTGCCCTGCTGGTCTTTCTTGTCTGTCGTTGTTCCATTTTCAGTGACAGGAATCGTCGCGCCGTTCGTCGTCCCAAATCCGACCGTGATGATAGTCGTGCCGGCCGACGCCGAACGCTGCGCTTCGGTGACCACGTCATCCACGTTCTCGAATCCTTCACCGTCGCTCATCAACACGATTGCACGCTCCGCACCCGACCTGGAAAGCGCAAGCAGATTGTTGGCCTGACGGAGCGCACTTGCCAGCGAGCTGCCCGACTGACCGACAACCGTGGGATCGAGATTGTCGATGAACAGGTTGAGGCCGGCCTCGTCGACTGTGATGGGACTGAGAACGTAGCTCTTGCCCGCGAAGGCGATGAGCGCAAAGCGGTCGTTGGGCGAGAGTTCACGAAGGCGATCCACTACCTTCTTCATCTTCGCGAGCCGGTTTGGCGACTCATCACGCGCGAGCATCGACGACGACGCGTCGAGTGCGAGAATGACGTCGATTCCAGGTTGTCTGACGACAGTCTGCTCCATTCCCCATCTCGGTCCGGCAAACGCAATCGCAATCAAAAGCACTGCGAGCGAGAAACGCAGCGGTTGCCAGCGCGATGTCGCGGCAGCCGTGGGCGCCAGTCTCGCGATCATTGCGGGAGTGCCCAGATGCGCGAGTCTGCGCGCGCGAACTCTGCGCGCCTTCACGATCAGCCCAGCCGCGACAAGCGGAAGCAGGACGATCAGCACCAATGCCCACGGCCAGCTGAAGTAGCGGAAGTCGATCACGGAAGCGGCGCCTTCCACGCGGTCAGCGCGAGCTCGAGGACAAGCGCCACGATCGCGAGGCCCAGCACCCACCGAAAGAGCTCGGTGTAATTCACGTACGACTTCGTCTGAACCGGCGCGCGCTCGAGGCGGTCGATCTGCGAGTATATCTGACCGAGCGCAGCGCCGTCTCGCGCGCGGAAGTAGCGCCCGCCCGAGAGTGCAGCTATCTGGCGCAACAAAGCTTCGTCGATCTCGACTTTCTGATTCTCGAAACGCAAACCGAATACGTCACGACCTACTGGAACCGGAGCGACGCCTTCGGTACCGACGCCGATTCCATAGATCTTGATTCCATAAACAGCTGCTGCCTTCGCGGCTGACAATGGGTCGATGTTACCGCGATTGTTGACGCCGTCAGTTACGACGATCATCACCCGCGAGCGTCCTGGTGCATCGCGAAGCCTGTTCGCTGCCGTGGCGATACCAAGCCCGATTGCCGTGCCGTCTTCGAGCTGACCGGCTTCCAGGTTGTCGATC
>JBBSGU010000094.1:0-10759 GCA_038253755.1 Gemmatimonadales bacterium
CAAAAACAGACACAAAAACAGGAACGGAAAGCGGATAAGGCCGCGGTGCGATCCAATCGTCAGGTTGCACGCGCTGCGGTGGCGCGCCGTTACAGATACAGCACCCGCAATCACTACCTGTGCAACGATGGAAGCTGGTGGTCCGCGAGCACCTGCGCGGGACACGACGGTCTGGCTTCACGTCAATACGCACCTCGCGCGTCAGCAATGGGAATTGCGCATGCCAACGCCAACTCAGCGGTCGCGCGCGCGTACGCAAATGGAGTTCGTTCCTACGCGATTGCGCGTTGCAATGACGGGACATATTGGCATTCCACCACGCGAACTAGTGCATGCTATCGTCACGGTGGCGTCGCGCGCTGGCTCTAGAGAAACGCGGTTGGCCACGAAGAACACGAAGGCGTCAGCCCGCATCGACAGTTCCAACCGTGATGCAGCAACAAATTTCGTGGCCAACAGCAGTTCTATGTTTTTAGACTCGCCCCACTGCACGCGACGTGAACTCCGACAACACAAGCGTCCCGCTCATGGCAGCCCTTGCCTCCAGTTGCTCAGCCCAGTCTTCGGTTTCCTCCCAGAAGACCTTCTTTAGCTGAGCCATCGCCTCGGGATTGCTCGCAGCGAGCGTCGTAATTCTCTTCCGCACCGCCTCGTCGAGAATCGGAATCGACGGATGGAGCTCGGCGTACAACCCGTGCTGAAATCCCCAACCGGCCGATCTCCAATCGGCGTTCACGGACATCGCTGAGAACGCGCCCATTCCGATTTTCCTCTGAATCGGAAGTCCGACGATGAACGGCCCCAATCCAACAGTGAGCTCGCTGAGCTTCAGTGACGCGCCGTCGGCGGCCATCGCGAAATCGGATGCGCCTACGATTCCAACTCCCCCGCCAACCGTCTTTCCCTGCACGCGAGTCACGACAAATTTTGGCGCGCGGATCATCGCGAGAACGAGATTCACGAATCCCATAAAAAACTTCTTTCCGCCCTGGGCGTCGCGAATCGCCTGAAGCTCAGCGAACGAAGCGCCTGCGCAAAACGCCCCGTCGCCTTCGCTCTGCAAGAGAATTACTCTCGCATTCGGATCCTGTCCGGCGTTCGTAACTGACGCAGCAAGCTCGGCGAGCAGTTTACCTGGAAGCGAATTGCTTTTTGGATGAAAGAACGTGATCGTCGCCACCCCGTTCTCAGTGGCGACTTGAACGCGGCCTTCGTCGAGAGCGGAATCTGGATTTGTCACTGTCGAGTCACGGTTTGAGTTGTTGTTTCATCGGTCGAATTTGCCACTTGCAGCGCCTTCGTGCCTCTTGAGCGCTCGCGTGATTCCCGGCCGCTCGTTTTTCGTCTCCAATTTGCCTCTATTCGGGTGAAACATGGTTCGCCCGCGGTGTACGCAATGTAGAGACCGCTCAACTAACGTTTGGAACGGGTTTTGTGGTACGTTTAGAGAGAGAAAACGCAGAGCGGCGCACTGATTCAACGGCGCCGTTTTCCCGGAGAGAATTCATGGACCAGCAGACGCAGAATACCACCGAAGAAGCTCTCAATGCTGCGTTCGAGGCCCGAATCGCGGCGGGTGAAACGATCGAGCCAAAAGACTGGATGCCTGAGCGGTACCGCACCCAGCTGATTCGAATGATGTCGCAGCACGCGCATTCGGAGATCGTCGGGATGCTTCCCGAAGGCAACTGGATCACGCGGGCACCAAGTCTCAAACGAAAGATGGTGCTGCTCGCAAAAGTCCAGGATGAAGCCGGCCACGGACTCTACATCTACTGCGGTACCGAGACACTCGGCGTTGATCGATCGGAGCTTGTCGACCAGCTCCTCTCTGGAAAGGCGAAGTACTCGAGCATCTTCAATTATCCGACACTGTCGTGGGCGGATATGGGTGTCATCGGCTGGTTCGTTGACGGTGCGGCGATCGTCAATCAGACGATTCTCGCGAAGGCATCGTACGGTCCGTACGCACGGGCGATGATTCGCATCTGCAAGGAAGAGAATTTCCACAAGAAGCAAGGCTACGAGATCATTGCGACGCTGGCCAGGGGAACGCCCGAGCAGAAGGCGATGGCGCAGGACGCGGTGAACCGGTGGTGGTGGCCGTCCCTGATGATGCTCGGACCAAGTGACACGGATTCGCCGAATACCGCTGAGCTGATGCGTTGGCGCGTGAAGCGGAAGACGAATGACGAGCTTCGCCAGCGCTTCATCGATCTCACCGTCCCGCAGGCGGAAGCGGTTGGACTCACTCTTCCGGATCCGAATCTCAAGTACAATCCCGACACGCAGCACTACGATTTCGGCCAGATCGACTGGGAAGAATTCTGGCAGGTCGTCAAAGGCAACGGGCCGTGCAATCGCGAGCGTCTTCAGGCGCGGCGCGATGCACACGAGAATGGACGCTGGGTTCGTGAAGCCGCCGAAGCCTACGCGGCGAAGCAAGAACGCCCGGCCCAATCCTCGGCTGCCTGAAGAATGGCGTCGAGCGCTTCGGTGGGAGTCGGATACGACGGAAAGGAAAACGCTGATGGCGTGAGTGAGGAGACTCAGTGGCCGCTCTGGGAAGTGTTCACTCAGCGCGACGGCGGCGCTCCGCATGAACACGCGGGCAGCGTTCACGCGGCCGACGCAGAGATGGCGCTTCAGAATGCGCGCGACGTCTACGGTCGTCGCGGCAACGTCGTGAGCATGTGGGTCGTACCATCGATTATTATCACTGCTAGCCCGAGTGACCAGGCAGGGCCGTTCTTCGATCCGGGCGCAGAGAAGATCTACCGGCATCCCCAGTTCTACAAGATTCCGCGCGGGCTGAAGGGATTCTGAGCGACAACACGATGCTGAGCGAGTATCTCCTTCGGCTCGGCGACGACCGTCTCGTACTCGGACATCGACTATCGGAGTGGTGCGGTCACGGGCCGATTCTCGAGGAAGACATCGCGCTCGCGAATATTGCGCTCGATCTGATCGGCCAGGCGACGTTGTTCCTGAAGCTCTCCGGAGAGACAGAAGGAAAAGGACGAAGCGAAGACGCACTCGCGTTTTTCCGCGAAACTGTGGACTACCGGAATGTCCATCTCGTCGAATTGCCGATCGGCGACTACGCATTCACGATCGTTCGACAGTTTTTGTTTGACGTGTTCAGCTATCACCTGCTCGAGCAATTGATGAAGAGCTCTAACACGGAAATCGCCGGCATCGCCGCCAAGGGATTCAAGGAAGTTCGGTATCACGTGCGTCACTCGAGCGAATGGGTCGTCCGGATGGGTGACGGAACCGACGAGAGTCACACGCGTGCACAGAAGGCGCTCGACTACCTGTGGCGATTCACCGGTGAGATGTTTCAGGGAGACGAATTTGACAGTGCAATGCTGAGCGAAGGCATTGGCGGGGATCTCGCAGCTATCCAGCCGAAATGGCGAGCGGTTGTCGACGACGTGATGAAGAGAGCCACGCTTGTCATCCCGAATGATCCACCGGCCATGACCGGCGGACGTAAAGGCCGACACACCGAACATCTGGGCCACATGCTAGCGGAAATGCAGATCGTTGCGCGCTCGCATCCCGGCGCTGAGTGGTGAGCGCAATGAGCGTTACGGCAACACGCGAGTCAGTTCTCGAGATTCTTTCCGAGGTGAAGGATCCGGAGTTGCCGATGATCGACGTCGTCGAGCTCGGCATCGTAAGGGGCGTGACCTTCGACAGCGGTCAGTTGACAGTCGATATCACACCGACGTATTCGGGTTGTCCGGCGATGCAGGTCATCGAGCAGGAGATCGTCGCGACGCTGGCAAGTCACGGCTTCGAGGGTGCTCGCGTTCGGACCGTCTACTCGCCAGCGTGGACCACCGACTGGATGACCGATGCGGCGAGAGAGAGACTTCGGGAGCACGGCATTGCTCCGCCAGGGCCTGTCGAGACTTCTGGAGGAATCGTAGAGCTTGTTTCCCTTCGTCGCGCCGAGCAGACAATCGAGTGTCCGTTCTGCGGGTCAAACAATACCATCGAGAAAAGTGAATTCGGATCGACGGCTTGCAAGTCGATTCAGTTCTGTAACAGCTGCCATCAGCCGTTCGATCGGTTCAAGGCGTTCTAGGGAAATCTCTCGAATAGCTGGCATCTCTCGTGAGAGAGAGATCTAAGCCTGACCCGTCGCCTTATTGAGAATGCCACCGAGAATTCCGCCGTACCGCGGGTTTGACGCGTGGGCCTGCGCCTCCTGTTGAAGGACGTCACCGACGGGCGCGGCGGATGCGCCGGCTGTGCTTCGGTGGCGCGCCACGGCGGCGAGCACGATCGGCGCGAGGATCATTAAGAGGCGCATCGTTTTTTGTTTGTCGAGTCCGCTGGCCTGGGAAACTCCATCTGTAACGGCTGAGTGACTGCTGCCGAGGATGCTTCCGAGAATACCGCCGGCTCCGCTACCGCCCAACATTCCGCCGAGTCCGCCGAGCATACCGCCGAGCTGACCAAGAATCCCTGCGTGGTCATCGGCGGCAGCCTGAATTTCGGCGGAGCCATCAGCGGTAGCTGCGTGATTGGCCATTCCACCAACGATTGCGGGGATGGCTAAATCGATGGCCTGCTGGGTCGTTGCCGGGTCAGCACCGATCGCCTGGCTGATCTGATTGATGGTGTCGGGCGTGAGATGCTGCTTGACGATGTCGGCGATTCCACTCATGGTCGTGCCTCTGCGTAGCTGGAAGTGTTGCAAACCTGGAGAAAGCTGATCACGGTTATAAGGTAATGCGAGAACGTGGCCAGGAAATGTGCAGCATCGCCCAATTGGTCCGACGGCATGATCGTGCCGGTATCGAGAGAGCTAGCGAAAGAGATCCGCGGCGCAGGAGTCAAACGCCGTCTAGTTGTCAGCGAGAGCATCGACCCAGGCAGTCAGAAACTGGTTCGCCTGGTACCCATCGAGAACCCGATGATCGATGGTGAGACTGGCATAGCACATCGGCTTCACCATGATCTCATTGCCGCTGACAGCTGACGGGACGACGCGGCGTTCCATCTTGCCTACTCCAAGAATGGCGGACTGCGGCTGGTTGATGATGATCGGCGCTGCGAACAGGCTGCCGCTCACCCCGTGGTTAGAGATCGTGAACGTGCCATTCTGAACGTCCCGCGTATCGAGACTTTCCGTACGCGCGCGCTCGGTTAGATCCTGAAGCTTTTTCGCTGTCTCGAACAAATCGAGATCCTGCGCCCTGGCTATCACCGGAACAATCAGACCGCCGGAAGTCAGTGCCGTGGCGATGCCAACGTTGATGTCGTCGAAAAGCTCGAGCCCATTGTCGTGCCAACGGCTATTCACTTCCGGAACCGCCCTGAGCGCGGCGACCGTTGCTCGCACGAAGTACGCAGTGTAGGTCAGCTTCACGCCGCGCTTCTGAAATTCCTTCTTGTTCGCGTCGCGATGGGCTACGACCTCGGACAAGTCTGCGTCGAAGACGCTCGTGACATGAGGGGCGGCAGCGACGCTCTGCACCATGTGATTGGCGATGCTGCGGCGCATTTGATTGTGCGGGACCATTCTTCCCGGTATAGCGGATTTTTTCGTTGCCGTCGAATTTCCAGCTGCCGACTTGGCAGCACGAGCCTGTTGCGGAATTTCGTGAGACGCGGTCACTGCCGCTGCCGCGCCGGACTCAATGAAATTCATCACGTCGTGGTGCGTGATGCGACCGCCGCGACCTGAGCCCTTCACTCGCGACATGTCAACGTTGTGCTCCTTGATCAGCTTGCGAACCGCAGGACTCAGATCGGCGGAATAAGAATCCGTCGCGGTCGATGCCGGAGCCTTCCCGGTTCCATCCGCCTGTGAAGCCGCTTCAGGCCGCGCACTCGCTGGCGCTGTCGCCGATGTCGGAGAAGCCGTGTCCAGTCGTCCAAGAACGTCGCCGGGGTCGACCTGGTCGCCGTCGTTTTTCAGAATCTCTGCCAGCCGCCCGCTCGCCGGCGCGGCGACCTCCATGTTCACCTTGTCGGTACTGATCTCGAGGAGCGGTTCATTTGCGGTGACTTCATCGCCCACCGCCTTGAGCCACGTAGAGACAACGGACTCGGTTCCTTCAGCCTGACCAACGGGCACCGTCACATCAACCAGACTTGCCATATTGAATTTCCTAGGCTTCGAGAACTTCGGTCATTTTCGCTGCGATCGACTCGACTGTCGGAACAACGGCATCCATCAACCCGAAATTGTGGGGAACCGGGACATCGGGAATCGCGAGACGCTGAATCGGCGCGTCGAGATTGAAAAATGCTTCCTGCGCGACTACTGCCGCTACCTCGGCGCCGAAGCCGGCAGTCATTCCGTCTTCATGCACGATGAGACACCGGCGGGTGCGGCGAACGGACTCGAGAACCCCTTCGCGATCCCATGGAGAGATCGTGCGAAGGTCGATTATCTCTATCGACTCATCGAGCTTCTTTGCAGCAAGTTCGCAGCGCTCGACCATCGCGCCCCATGTAACGACGGTCATCGAATCACCTGACACGGTGACGCGCGCCTTGCCGAGCGGGAGGACATACTCGTCGCCAGGATAAGGCCGGCGCGCCCCCGGACCGTCGAGTAGATGCCGGTGCTCGAAGAAAATCGTGGGGTTGTTGCTTCTTAGAGCGGCTCGGAGGAGACCGACGGCGTCTTCGGCGTTCGATGGAAACACCATCTGCCAGCCGATCGCATGCGACCACATGACTTCACCGGACACGCTGTGCCACGGATCACCAACTTTCGCGAAGCCGCCAGGCATTCGCACAACGATCGGAGCTGCGAAGCGATTCGCCGTTCTCCATCGCATGGTACCGCAGTTATTGAGCTGCTCTGTCGCAGGATCGGCGTACTTCCGGAACTGAATCTCGGCTACCGGCATCAGTCCGGCGATCGCCATGCCAACTGCGCGTCCAATGATTCCCTCTTCCGACAGACTTGTGTCGAACACGCGCTTGTCGCCGAACGCATCCTGCAGTCCCATGGTCGCCGCATGAACGCCGCCCTTTGGCCCAACATCTTCACCAAAGACGAGAACTTTCGGATTGGTCTTGAGCTCGTACTCGATTGTCCGCCGAATCGCAGTGAGCATGTTCGTGCGCTGAGCCTCGGGCATCGGAACATCACTGCTCTTCGGAAACTCGTGGCCACTCGGCGCCAGACCACCGGCAAGCTGAGCGTCGAGCTTTCCGGTCGAATCGAATTCCGCAAATCGATATCGCGTGACTTTCGACGCGTCAGGCTCCGGACGGTCGAGCGCACCCTGAAGCGCAGTCGCGACGTCACGCTCGACGGTCGCTTCGAGGTCGCTCCATTCATCCTCGGACATCATAGCTGGAACGAGATAACTGTGCAGCTTCGGAAGCGGATCGCGCGCCTTTTCATCGGCGATGCAGTCTTCGGACTTGTAGGCCTGCGTGTCCTGGCCAGAATGTCCGCAAAGTCGCGGTACTTCGAGGCGGAGGAGGGCCGGTCCCTTCCCTTCGCGAACGTGCGCAACGACGTCCTCGAACAACGAAGCCGCTTCCGCTGGCTCCGTTCCATCGCCTTGCCTGATATACAGATTCCTGAACGACCCGAGATTGGCGGCAATGTTAGCGCCCGGAGTCTGCAAATCGCCAGTCACCGAGATGCCGTACCCATTGTCCTCTATATAGAAGAGGGTTGGCAGGTTCAGCGTTGTTGCGATTGTAAGCGCCGACCAGAATCCGTTCGTCGCCACCGATGCTTCGCCGCCCAGTACGACGGCAATCGAGCCGTCGTACGACTTGTCGTTCAGGACGTCGCGATGATACGTGATCGCCTGCGCCCAGCCGACCAACGGCGTGTACTGCGATCCAACATCGCCCGACATCGGAAGCACGACCGGCCCGTCATCGTTTGGAAGATTGCAGACTACGCCGATATCCCGGCCATCACTGAACCCGCCGGATTTCCGGAGTGGAGCCGCAAACGCATCTTCGAGTGTGAGCCCGAGAGTCAGCAAAAGCGGCCGAGAGCGATAGTACGCACCGGCTGCGTCATGCTTTCCGTCGATCAAGGAGCCCAGAATGATCTGCGCGAGATCGTGCCCGCGGGCCGAGAACTGATAGACGACCTTCTTCTCCGGAAGCAGGCGATTCTCCTCGGTGTCATCGAGGCCGCGGGAAGCGAGAAGGAGGTATGCAATCCGCTTCCAGTCGAAGCGGGGATTTATGGCGTCAGCGGCGGCTGGCTTTCGTTCCGAGATGGTGCCGGTCATTCCGTAAAAGCTGGGGGGAGTGGGGGCCGAGAAGACCGAAAGTTACTCGGTATCATTGATTGAAGAAGGTGAACCCATCGGCCGCCATAGTCTTGAGGAGCGGGCTCGGACGGTACCGTTCTTCTCCGTAGAACTCGTGAAGGGCGGCGAGCCATTTTACCGCCTCCGGAATCCCCATCTCGTCGGCCCACGCGAGGAGGCCTTTGGGGTAGTTCACCCCCAGCACCATCGCCTGGTCGATATCGGGTGCACTGGCAACCCTGTAATAGAGCGCGTCAGCCGCCTGATTGATCAGCATGCAGAGAATTCGTTTGAAGATGAGGTCGCCGAGCTCGTTGTCCTCAACCGGCTCCGGCTTCACGGCGCCGACCGAGTAATCGTAGTAGCCACGTCCTGATTTCCGGCCGAGGAAGCCGGCGTCGAACAGACGTTGCTGGGTGAGTGTCGGCTTGAAGCGCGAGTCATGAAACATCGCTTCGTAGACGCTCTTGGTCGCCGCGAGGTTAATATCGTTTCCGATGAAATCCATCAGCTCGAACGGTCCCATCTTGAACCCGCCGATCTCGCGCATAGCCCAGTCGATCGTTGCCATGTCGGCGATGCCTTCTTCGTAGATGCGAAGCGCCTCACCGTAAAACGGTCGCGCGATCCGGTTGACGATGAAGCCGGGAGTATCGGAAGCAACGACGGTTTTCTTTCCCCATGCATCTACCATCGTCTGGACGCCGTTCGTTACATCAGGATCGGTCGCGAGACCGGGGACGATCTCAACTAACGGAAGGATGGTCGCTGGATTGAAGAAGTGCACGCCGAGCACGCGCTCCGGCCTGGTGCACGCGCTGGCAATGACTGTGACAGAAAGCGATGAAGTGTTCGTCGCAAGAATCGCATCGGCTGAAACGATTCGCTCGAGACGAGCGAAGAGATCGCGCTTGATGTCGATATTCTCGACGACTGCTTCGATGATGAGCCCACAGTCGGCGAACGCGTTGAGCGCTTCATCCCCGGGCCCTGCAACCGTCGAGATTCGCGATCGAATTGACACATGCTCATCTGCGGTGATTCGGTTTTTCTCGACGCTTCGCGCGAGATTCTTCTCGATCCCGCCGAGTCCCTTGTCGATCGCGCCCTGCTGGGTGTCGAAGAGAACTACCGGATGCCCGTACGTCGCAGCCACCTGCGCGATGCCGCTTCCCATCGCGCCTGCTCCGACGATGCCAACCTTCATGTCACGGCTCAAAACTCGATTCACTATTCTCCCCGAAATTCCGGTTTTCGTTTTTCACGAAACGCTGCCACGCCCTCTTCGAAATCCTGCGTGAGCCCGGCCAATGCCTGATTTTTTTCTTCGACGGCAAGTTGCTGTTCGAGATTATTTCCCATCGTCTCGCTAAGCGACAGCTTCGTGTAGCCGAGTGCCTTGGTGGGCATTTCGGCCAGGTGATTGGCGAGGCTCATGGCTTCACTATCGAGAGCGTTTGAGGGAACAACCTTGTAGATCATCCCGATCTCCATGGCGCGCTGCGCTGTGATCTTTTCGCCGAGCATCATGAGTGCTGTCGCCATTGGCAGCCCGATGGCGCGGGGGAGGAAGAAGGTGCCGCCGCTGTCGGGGACGAGGCCGATCTTGGAGAACGACTGTATGAAGCTCGCGTTTTCGCCGGCGATGACGATGTCGCAGGCGATCGCGAGATTGGCCCCGGCTCCGGCGGCCACGCCGTTGACCGCGCAGACGACGGGCTTTTCGGTCTGGCGAATCAGCGAGATTAGAGGATTGTATGTCTCACGCACCGTGGCGCCGAGGTCGAGCTTTCCGTCAACGGCTGCCGGGACGTCGGAAAGGTCCTGTCCGGCGCAAAAGCCCCTGCCCGCGCCGGTTATCACAATGGCGCGTATTGCTTTGTCTTCCCTTGCGGCAGAGAGAGCGGCGCAGACTTCGCGTGACATGGCCAAGGTGAAGCTGTTGAGGACGTCCGGGCGGTTGAGCGTCACCTTCATCACGCTGCCGATCGTTTCTACCAGAATGAACTCGTACGACAAGCTTCCCCCGATGAGAGCCAGATGAGGAATATACCGCGCCTTAAAATGATGGAACTACTTCTCGTGTCGATTGAGTCTCTCGAAGCGCTAACGGCAATTGGACACGGAGACCACAGAGACCACAGAGGATGAGATTCTGTGGTCTTTTGCTTTGAGAGCTTCTCTCGACCGCAAGTCCATTCTTTTTTTGGAGTGATCTCAACTGGTGAGTGCAACAGATTCACGCATTCATCGGAGGTGATCTATGGGGAGACGCAGACGAAGAATACCGATCAGCGAGGCAGAGCGTGCAATTATCTGGCGTAACGGGGAACTCGTTGCGCTGTATCGGTAAGGAGCTGGGTCGTGCGCCGTCGAGCATCAGTCGCGAGATTCGTCGGCATGGTGGAACAGCCTCGTACCGAGCTGCGGCGGCCGATAGCGAAGCATGGGATCTCGCCCGACGACCGAAAGAGTGTCGTTTGGCACTGCATCCGACG
>JBBSGU010000095.1:0-10756 GCA_038253755.1 Gemmatimonadales bacterium
ATCAACCTCAAGGTTTACGATCAGATCGACTCGGGCGGTGAGTTCACCGTGGAGAACGACTTCAAGTACAAGCTGCACCCCGAGTGCACCTCGAATCATTGGGGGATGTGGGACATTCGCGGAAGCATGCAGGACGACCACGATCATGTGTATGCCGGCGCTCCAGATGGAATCGCGGCGGGAACTTCATGCGGGGACTTTCTTGCTGATCAGGTTGGAGTCTACATCAGGGATCTTGGATTCGATGGAATCCTATACGACAACCAGCTCGGGACCCGTGGACGCTGGCACGAGTTCGATGGGCCGTTCTATTCGGTAGAAGAGGCCATCGCAATAGACGCCTTTTTTCAGCGCTCCCGCCGGAATCTCGACGGGCGAGGCCTGATGTGGTTCGACTCATACAACAACGTGCAGGTCGAGAGAAACACTTTCAGTTTTCCGTTCGGCGGATACAACTCGTTCGACTACTTAATTGCGTCGGGCTTTTGCGTGACCGAGCGTACGCGTCCGTACTCCAACAATCTCGAGAGCAAACTTTCAATTGCCGGGCGGACACGGATTCTGGCGACGCTGGATTATGTCGATCCGTGGTATTCCTACAACTCGATGACGGACTACAAGGATTGTTCCCGCGACCTGGAGCAGACCGCGATCGACTACCGACGGCGCATCGATGGGCTGATGTTCTTCGCGAACGACGAGGTTGGTCAGTTTGTTCCTGATACTCTGATCAAGTCATTTGCAACGCGGTTCTTTGATGGGGTTGAGGATGTTGCCCGTTAACAGTGGCTGTCTCCAACGAAATCAGGAGGACGGTTGAACGGAGTCTTTTTCGACGGCTGGACAGCGGTGCTCAGGACAATCGTTACCGGGCTCGTCGCCTACATCTGCCTGATCGCCCTGCTGCGAGTCTCGGGCAAGCGAACCTTGTCGAAGATGAATGCATTCGATTGGATCGTCACCGTCTCCCTCGGATCGGCCCTCGCCTCGATCCTGATCAGCAAGGATGTTGCGCTAGCCGAGGGGATCACGGGCTTGATGGTCCTGATTGCCCTGCAGTTCGCCCTTCGCGCAGGAAGCCTCCCGCTAAAGCAACCGCAAAGCAACTGCATAAAGAATAATTGTGGCACGCAGGTTGAAGTGAATGAACCTGCAGCCGCCGCAGTCAGTGCTGGCGATCTCTGCGATCCACTCAGGCAGCATTCCGGAGGTCACAGAAATGGCCAAGAATACTCGAAAGGAATTTCGCGAGGGCTCTGTCGACGATCGAACGCAGTTCGAGACTTCATCGGGTAACAGCGCGAAACGAGATACAAAAACCGGTCAGATCATCGATGTAAAGACCACCGATAAATCGAAGTTCAAGGGCGTCGCTGAAGAAACTGACGCTCGTCGGAAGAAATCGAAGTAACAGTTGTGGCGGGGAGCGTAACATCGCTCCCCGTGTTTTTTTGCGCGGTCTCTCCGAAACTCGACGGAATTTAGACACCGCCTATAACTGTAGGGGTTTTTCCCGATGAGTTGTTCGGAGCAAAAGAAAAAACCCGGCACCTGTCTTGCCTGCACCGCGGCGTATGAGCGACTCCCCCACGTTCATGCACACGTTTGGTCCCGCCGCCGATCCAATTACTCGGCTCGGGTGGATTCTATCCGCTGTGGCAATGTTGGTTGTCGTCGTTATTGGCGTGTTCATTCTCGTCGCCCTATTCCGCCGCCGCGCAACTACAGGGAATCTCGCTGAAGTCGAGACATCAGCCGGCAGATCTGACTTCATCTACATCGGCACCGCCGCAAGCATCGTCATCCTCGTTGGCTCGTTCGTCTATGTCATGGCCGTTCTGGCCGAGACGTCGAGTCCACCACTCGATCCGGCGTTAACCGTTCAGGTAATCGGTCATCAATGGTGGTGGGAGCTCCGCTATTCGGATCGCAATGGCGCGAATGCATTTGTCACCGCAAACGAAATTCACATCCCGGTCGGACATCCTGTTCGGTTCGTCCTCACCACCGCCGACGTAATTCACTCGTTCTGGGTTCCGCAGCTCGCCGGGAAAACCGATCTGATACCCGGACGCCGCAACGCGACCTGGTTTCAGGCGGACACACCAGGAACATATCTCGGTCTTTGCGGCGAGTACTGCGGGTTGCAGCACGCCCACATGCACGTCGCCGTGGTGGCCGAGGACGCGCCGGCATTCCGTGCGTGGTGGAGCGGGCAAATAGCGGCGCGCGCTCCGCCCGCGACGAAAGAGATCGCCAACGGAGAAAATGTTTTTCTGTCACGCTGCTCTGCCTGCCACACCATTCGTGGAACTTCAGCCGCAGGAAAGATTGGTCCCGATCTGACTCACGTGATGAGCCGGAATACGATTGCGGCAGGCACTCTTCCAAATACCCGCGGATTCCTTGCAGGATGGATCCTGAATCCCGGTCAGATGAAACCCGGCACTCAGATGCCGGCGACCCCTCTCGCGCCGGCGGAGCTCGAAGTCCTGCTCGCCTATCTCGAGACTCTCAAGTGAGGATGCGGACTTGACCGCCGTCGCGCAGGACCGTGAGCTGGCCTCACGCCTCGAGGAGATCTGGAAAACGAAGCCCGGATGGCAGGGCTGGATTTCCACCGTGGATCACAAGGAGATCGGCAAACGTTACATCGCAACCGCCCTAATTTTCCTCGTCCTCGGCGGACTCGAAGCGTTGGTGATTCGTCTTCAGCTCGCTGGTCCCGAGCGGCACATGCTGTCGCCGCAGGAATACAACCAGTTCTTCACGATGCATGGCGTGACGATGATTTTTCTTTACGCGCTGCCGGTGCTTTCGGGATTCAGCAATTTTCTCTGGCCACTCGTCTTCGGCTCGAGAGACATGGCGTTCCCGAGATTGAACGCGCTGTCGTACTGGATATTCCTGTTCGCAGGTCTGCTCATCTACTCGAGTTTCCTCGGCGGACAGGTTCCAAACAGCGGATGGTTCAACTACGTGCCGCTGGCAGAGCACGAATACAATGCCGGACTGAACGTCGATTTCTACGCCGTCGGAACCGTTTTTCTTGGCATCTCCACCACAGTTGGATCGATCAACTTCATCGTGACGCTGATGAAGACGCGAGCACCGGGAATGACGATTCAGCGGATGCCTATTCTCGTGTGGGGAACGCTGGTCGCGTCGATTTCGAATCTCCTGGCAATTCCCTCGCTCACCGTAGCCTGCGTGTTTCTCTTTTTGGACCGGCACTTCGGAATGCATTTCTTCGACGCCGCGTTGGGAGGGCAGCCACTTCTCTGGCAGCACCTTTTCTGGATATTCGGCCACCCGTGGGTGTACGTCGTCGTTCTTCCGGCGATGGGAATCGTATCGGATATCCTTCCCGTTTTTTCGCGGCGCCCACTCGTGGGATATATGATGGTTGCGGGCGCGACGGTAGCAACTGCCATGCTCGGCTTCGGTGTGTGGATGCACCACATGTTCGCCACGGGCCTTCCGCCGATGGCTGCGGCTTTCTTCGGGGTGTCAAGTCTCGTCATCAGCATTCCCAGCGCTGTCGCTGTCTTTGCCTGGATCGCGACCATCTGGGGCGGACGACCTGTCTTCAGTACCGCGTTCCTCTTCACAGCCGGTTTTGTGCTGTTGTTCACGATCGGCGGTGTGTCTGGAGTTATGACCGCCGCTGTGCCGCTCGACTTGCAGCTAACCGACACGTACTTCGTCGTTGCTCACCTGCACTATGTGCTGATCGGCATCAACGTATTCCCCGTCGTGGCGGGATTGTATTTCTGGATGCCCAAGATGACCGGTCGCCTTCTCTCAGAGCGGCTCGGCAAATGGAATTTCTGGACGATGTTCATCGGCTTCAATCTTGGCTTCTTCCCGATGCACATCGCGGGGATGCTCGGGATGCCGCGCCGCATTTACACCTATGCCGATGGGTTGGGCTGGAACACGGTGAATCTCATCACGACGATCGGCGCGTTCGTATTCGCGTTCGGTGTTCTTCTGCTTCTGATCAACGTGTGGTGGGGTCTTCGCAAAGGGGAGATTGCCGGAGCAAACCCGTGGGGCGCGCCAACGCTCGAGTGGTCGGTTCCGTCGCCGCCTCCGCCGTACAACTTCCTCGTCATTCCCACGGTTGCCAGTCGTTACCCGCTTTGGGAGGAACAGCTCGGGACTGAACCCAGGTCCAGCATATACGTTGGTCCCTCACTCGACGAAGGTAGGGAAACGATCGGCACTACTCCGACTGATGCCAGCCCCGAGTTGATATTGCGAATGCCGGGCGATTCGTATTCGCCTTTCCTCCTGGCTGTCGCGATGACAATCGCGTTCTACGGAGCACTTCTGTCACAGTGGTGGCTCGCGGCCGTTGGCACGATTGGCGTGATCGCGTTCGCTATACACTGGATGTGGCCGACCCCGCAGGAGGACACAGCATGACGGCCAGTCGTGTCACACCGACGGCAACGGATGCACTGCCCTTCGCCGCGAACGCAGGACGGCATTCGCCCGGCTGGTGGGGAATGGTGGCGGTGCTCATGACCGAAGGCGGCCTCTTCGTCCTGCTTCTGTTCAGCTACATCTACACGAGCGCGTTCGACCACACGCACTGGATGGTCGATGGTCCACCGGACCTCAAGCTCGCGTTGCCGAACACGCTGATCCTTCTCGTTAGCAGTGCGACGGCATGGTGGGGGGAAAAGGGAATAAAGAGCGGAAATGTTGCCCGCCTTCGATTAGGCCTCTCAGTCACGCTGATGCTCGGAATTGCGTTCGCCGGAATTCAGGGCAAAGAATACGCAGACAAGAAATTCGGGCCGTCGCGCGACGCTTACAGCTCGCTGTTCTATACGATCACTGGATTTCACTTCGCTCACGTCATCGTCGGCATCATCATGCTTGCAACCGTTCTGATCTGGGCGTCGAAAGGTGCATTCAATGAGCGTCGCCACCTCGCAGTTACCAACGTCGGGCTCTATTGGCATTTCGTTGATGCCGTGTGGCTCGCGGTGTTTACCACGTTGTATCTCGCACCCCACCTGCAATGAGACGACAATCGCGACCCCGCTTCCGTGCATTCGGAGTAATGTTCTTCGCGACTCTGGGCATGGTCGCTTGCAAAGACGCTGACGACACCCCGTCGCAGCATGTCGCACAAGGACACGCCGATCGTGGCCCGGCCGCGATTAATCGCTACGGCTGCGGATCGTGCCACAACATTCCCGGAATCCATACCGCAAGGGGACTCGCCGCACCATCTCTCACGAGCTTCTCCAAACGGGCCTTCATCGCCGGTGAAGTGCCTAACAATCCAGAAAATCTCATCACGTGGATCACCGTTCCGCAGTCGATCGAGCCGGGCACGGCAATGCCCAACCTCGGCGTCCTGGACGAAGACGCGCGCGACATCGCTGCCTACCTGTACACGCTGAAATGACGATGACTATGCGATACCCCATATTCGCCGGTGCACTGATCGTCGCAGCGTCCGCGTGCGGAACCGGCGACAGACCAGCATCGACAATTATCTCAGCGGATTCTTCGATGGCGCGCTCGATTTCTGACGACTCGCAGTGGCCGTCCTACGGGCGGGATTACTCGAACCGGCGCTTCTCTCCCCTCACGCAGATATCGACTGCCAACGTAAATCGTCTCGTCGTCGCGTGGACTTATCACACCGGAATACCGAAAGCGTTCGAGAACAGCCCTGTAGTTATTGATGGAACGATGTACGTCTCGACCCCCGATGACCACGTTGTCGCTCTCGATGCGAAGACCGGCACGAAGAAGTGGGAATTCGCGCCTGTCCTCGAGACAACGGTTCACTGCTGCGGACCTGTGAACCGCGGCGTAGCAGTCTACCGGGGACGCGTGTATTTCACGACGCTCGACGCGCGAGTGATCGCCCTCGACGCAGGCGACGGCCATGTCCTATGGGACACCACGGTTCAGGATAACCGGCTCGGTTATTCGGAGACGATGGCGCCAGTCGCGGTAGATGGAAAAATTCTCGTCGGCATCAGCGGCGCAGAATACGGCATCAGAGGATTCGTGAGCGCATACGACGCGGCGTCAGGATCGCTGATCTGGCGGTTTTACACGATACCTGCGCCGAAGGAGGCCCCCAACGGCTGGTGGGGACAATGGTCTCCCAACGACCCGTTCGGCACAACGCTCAATCGCGACATTGCACAGGAAAAGAAGGACAGCGCTCTCCACCCCGATGCGTGGCGCACCGGCGGGGGTTCCGTGTGGCAATCGCCGACTGTCGATCTCGCGAGGCGACTCGTCATCTTCAATGTCGGAAATGCATCGCCGGATCTGGAATCCGAGATTCGGCCTGGCGACAATCTTTACACCAACAGCATCGTCGCAATCAGCCTCGACGATGGAAAGCTCAAATGGTATTTCCAGGAAGTTCCGCACGATGACTGGGACCTCGACGCCGCAAGCCCCGTTGTCTTGATCGACGTGGTGGACAGCGCCGGCAAGAAAACGGCTGCTGTGGCACAGGCTGGCAAGACCGGATGGGTGTACGTCGTCGATCGCGATACAGGAAAGCCGATCAGACGTTCTGACGCGTTCGTCCCGCAGGCGAACATGTTCGCCCGGCCGACCGCCGATGGAGTTCGCATGCTGCCCGGTGCCAACGGTGGATCCGAGTGGTCACCGACTGCTTACAGCCCCGAGACGGGATACATGTACGTGCTGGGTCTTCATCAGCCGATGCTTTACAAGGTTAAAAAGGAACAGCTGAAGCCTCCGGCGTTCTGGCTGGGCGGACTTTTCCTTCCCACTGGCGAAGAGCAGTACGGCCTCTTCTCCGCTGTTGATCTCAATACGGGACGTATCGCGTGGCAGGCAAAGGTGCCTGATCCCATGATTGGCGGCGCAATGGTGACGGCGGGCGGAGTGGTTTTTGTCGGCACCGCTGACAAACAATTTCTTGCCTTCGATGCGAAAACCGGACAGCGGCTCTGGTCGTACGCCGCCCACGCGGGCGTGAATGCGCCGCCGGTCTCCTATGCGATTGGCGGACGGCAGTATGTCGCCGTTGCGATCGGCGGCAACTATCAGATCAACTCTGCACGGGGTGACGAAGTTGTTGCATTTACACTTGCTGAACCGGGCGCGGCGTTGCCACTCGTTGATTCAACTAAAACGCGCCCGCCGCAGACCAAGGTTCAGCCGAGGTTCTACTAATGAAACGGACGGTTGTCAGAGCTCTCATCGGCGCTGGATTGTTGATCGGCGCAACCGGTACAGCGCAAATGGCTCGCGAGTATGCCCAGCTCGCCGTGAAGCCTCCGCCGCAGGTGCCGCCCGCTGAACGCGACCAGGAATTCCAGCCGGCTGCGCTGCCCGCCTTGCCGGCAGGCATGACGGTCGACGAAATCGTCAAGGGCGATGATCTCTTTCACGGACGCGGTGGCTGCTTCGCCTGTCACGGTGCGGAAGCGGAGGGTTTGCCCGCGGCGGGGTCCGCCCTTACTCGCGGGCTTGGCTTCATTCCAATAGAGTGGAGCCCGATCGATTCGTTGATCCAGGCCGGTATCATTGAAGTCGACACGAGAAGCCCCATTCGGATGCCCGCAAAGGGCGCCCGCGGCAACTTGGCTCCGGCTGACACGAAACTGATCGCCGCGTACGTGTGGGCGATTGGAAAGACTAAAGGAGAGCCTTGGCCAGGCGGGCACCCGTCGCACGGTTCGCAGATTCCTCCCGGCTCGACCGACGGAACCGCCGGTCTGGCGCAAGTAAGGAGGCCCTGAAGTCTGAGCTTTGAATGGGGGGTCATCCCCTGAAATATCAGCCTGCGCGGGTTGCCGGAGAGCGCTGGATTCCCTAAAATTCCTCTCCGCCCCGCCACCGCTGCTGATAACGGAGTAGATCGCGCCGGAAATTGCGCGCAACTTCGCCCAGCAGTACCATATCCGCTCGGCGAACTATCCGCACCGGCTTAATGACGACCTTCGAGCAACAGCTCCAGGACTCCCTGTCCCACGCCTACGACATCGAGCGAGAGCTCGGCGGCGGCGGCATGAGCCGCGTTTTCGTTGCGACCGAGAGGTCGCTCGGGCGAAAGGTTGTCATCAAGCTTCTCTCCCCCGAACTCACTGCAGAAGTGAACCGGGGCCGTTTTCGGCGGGAGATTCTGGTTGCCGCGCAGCTGCAGCATCCGCACATCGTCACGCTCCTCTCGGCCGGCGAATACGGCGACCTCGTGTACTACACGATGCCCTTCATCAGGGGGGAATCGCTCAAGTCCGCGGTTGAAAAGGATGGTGCGATGAGGATCGAAGACGTCGTACGGGTGCTCTACGACGTTGTCGACGCCCTCGCCTACGCCCACGAAAATGGGGTCGTTCACCGCGACATCAAACCGGCCAACATCCTCCGATCGGGGGCGCATTCATTGGTCACCGATTTTGGCGTGGCCAAGGCGCTCAATGCCGCCATGTCAGGCGGAGGAATGACATCGACCGGTATGGCCATCGGCACGCCCGCCTACATGTCGCCTGAGCAGCTCGCCGGCGACCCGGCGGCCGATCATCGAATCGACATTTACGCGCTCGGGCTGCTCGCGTATGAGCTTCTGACCGGACAGTCTCCGTTTGCGGCCAGTACTGCGAGAGGCGTCCTCGCGGCGGTGCTGACGCGGGAACCACAGCCCCTGGTAGAAGTGCGCACGGATGTCCCGCGAGCGCTGTCGACGATGGTGATGGCCTGCCTCACGAAGGAACCAGAGGGGAGACCGGAGAATGCCGCGATGCTCCTGTCGGCGCTCGACATGTTCTCTACCTCCTCTGGTGAAATCAGGACGCGCGAGTATCGCGTTCCAAAATCTCGACCGGCGACGCCCCCCGGGCCGATGACTTATCCCAGTACGTTGGTGACAAATCCGGCATTTGCGAGCAACTCCGCAGTTTCGAGCAGCTTCGCGGGAGGAAGCTCCGCGCCATCGGGCAGCTCAGGACTATCGGGCAGTTTTGGAGCGTCGGGCACCTCTCCGGTTACGGACAGCGCCGCGGTTCCGCGCATGGTGTCGGCTGGGACAATCCTCATCCCTGCAACCCCCATCGAACCAAACGTCGCAGCCGATGTGGTTCCGACGTACGAGCATGGCCGCCGTCGAAAAAAGAGGAATAAGCTGTTGATCGGCGGAATTGCCTTGCTCGTTCCGGTCGCGGCCGGTGCGATTTACCTGACGCAGCATTCGGATGAAAAGCGTTCGACTAGCGTGACGCCTGCGCTGATCGCTCCTGTTGCGGACTCTACACAGCCTCAACAAGCAGCGGCACAAACGGCTCCGCTGCCACAGGCAGCCCTGCAGTCGGCTCCGGTAGCCGCAGTTCCTGAAAGCGCCGTCGCTATTAAGAAGACGGTCGATCCGAAGTCGAACGCAGACTCGGTAAGGGCGCGGGCTGCGCGGGCTGAGGCGACCAAAAAATTGGCTGCAGCCAAAGGCGATTCAATAAAAAATGAGTCAGAACAAAAAAACAGAATCGAGATGGCTCGGCGAGGCGCGGCGGCGATGCTGTCGAGTGCGGAGGCGAGCAAAGCATTTCAGCGCGGCGCGAGCCGCACGGGCGGCCTTCTTGGGATTCAGAAGAAAGGTGATCTGCAAACGCAGATCGATGCGCTGCGGCCCTTCCTCACCAGCGTTGGCCTGACGTACGACCAGTTCAAGGCCATCGTCAAGGAGGCGGGATTCAACATCTTCGACGAATTCGGTCGTATGGTGCCCGAAGCGTTGCAGCGTTTCGCAGCTTCGACGAGCTGATTCGCGCAGGCGTAGCCGCTGACGGACGCACGATGGTCTCCACCGGGGAATTGTCGCGTGTCGATCGTCATCGGCCTGCGAATATTGGGACGTCGACATAGCTCAAGCTCGACCGGTGGGCGGAGAGTCCCTTACGCGCTGATGCCGGGGTGACGAAGTTCCTGCCCGACACGCAAGTTCCCCTCATCGTCCGCCACAATGAGTCTGCGCGAACAGCTTCAGGAAACTCTCGGTGCTACATACGTCCTCGAGCAGGAGCTCGGGGGCGGTGGAATGTCGCGAGTCTTCGTTGCAACCGAAACGGCGCTCGGCCGGCGTGTTGTCGTCAAGGTTCTCCCCGAAGAAATGGCCGGACAGCTTTCTGTCGAGCGCTTCAAGCGAGAGATCTCAATCGCCGCGCGGCTCCAGCACCCGCACATCGTACCGCTGCTTGCGGCGGGTGAGGTTGGCGCCCTCCCGTACTTCACGATGCCCTATGTAGAGGGAGAATCGCTGCGCGCGCGCCTTGCGCGCCAGGGTGAGCTTCCTCTTGCCGATGCAGTACGAATGCTCCGGGAGATTGCGAGCGCGCTGGCCTACGCACATTCGCGCGATATTGTCCACCGCGACATCAAGCCGGAAAATGTTCTTCTCACCGGCGGCGCAGCGATGGTCACCGACTTCGGGGTCGCCAAAGCGTTGAGTGTCGCAGGCGGGGAAGACGGCGGAACAAGGTCCGCCGGATTGGCACTCGGCACACCTGCTTACATGGCGCCGGAACAAGCCACGGCGGATCCGCATGTTGACCAGCGCGCCGATCTCTATGCGTGGGGAATGTTGGCGTATGAGCTGATCACGGGACAATCGGCGTTTGCCGGCCGGTCGCCGCAGGCGATGCTCGCAGCCCAGGTGACCGAGAGGCCCGATAATATTACGCGACGGCGCACCGGAATCTCTCATGCGCTGGCGAACATAGTAATGCGGTGTCTCGAGAAACTTCCC
>JBBSGU010000096.1:0-10448 GCA_038253755.1 Gemmatimonadales bacterium
AGCCAGAAAAATTTCCACGGCCGGCCCAGGTGAAGAATCGGGAACAGACCGGCGGTCATGACGGCGAACACCGTCATCGCTTCGGCGCAGCGGTAGATCGTCGTTCGGAATCCCGCGCGGAACAGGTACAGAATCGCTGAGATGAGCGTACCCGCGTGACCGATACCGACCCAGAACACGAAGGTGATGATGTAAACGCCCCACATCACCGGCGGGTTGTAACCAGCTACGCCGAGCCCGTTGTAGATCTGGTACATCCAGGCGCTGGCGCCGATGATCAGAAAGAAAATCGCGACGGCGAGGCCGATGAACCACGCGGCCGTCGGGTGAAGCGTGCCAATTATCTCCCGATCGACCTGCTCGTAGTCCTTGACCGCCGGAAGCTGGACGTCTGCGGTTGCGATGTTGGGACGCTTCGGCGCGTTCCTGTCATCGAGAGGTCTGGCCATGGTTGCCATCAGGCCTGCCCTCCCGCTGGATGAATGACCTTCTTCAGATATACCACCGCTGTGTACGTGTTGAGCTCTTCGAAGACGTGATACGCGCGACGGTCGTTAACCATCCCGGCTACCGTCCACTTTTCATCGGCTGCGTTGCCGAAAGTGATCGCGCGCGACGGACAAGCCTCTGCGCAAGCTGTCGTGAACTCATCGGGCTCGACGCCTCGGTGCTCGAGCGCCGCACGATTCTCTGTCTCGCGAATTCTCTGGACGCAGAACGAACACTTTTCCATCACGCCCTTTCCACGAACCGTGACGTCAGGATTGAGCTGCCAGTTGAGCGGCTCGGGGAACGCGTACTGTGAACGGTTCGGCTCACCGTAGCCGAACCAGTTGAAGTACCGAACCTTGTACGGGCAGTTGTTGGAGCAATAACGGGTTCCAACGCAGCGGTTGTACACCTGCACGTTGAGACCGTCCGGCGAGTGATACGTCGCATATACGGGGCACACCGGCTCGCATGGAGCGTTGCCGCAATGCTGGCACATCATGGGAACGAAGCGGGTATTGAAGTCAGCACCGCCATCTTCGCCGCCCTCGTAGTATCTCTCGAGGCGAAGCCACGCCATTTCGCGACTGCGTGTGATATTAGCGCCGAATCCGGTGCGATCCGGAAGAACCTTCGCGCCCTGCCAGTCTGCGCCAACGGTCGGAATGTTGTTCTCGGCGTAGCATGCGGTGACGCAGGCGGAGCAACCGGTGCAGCGGGCGAGATCGACCGTCATCGCCCATCTGCGCTTCGCCATCCCACTCCAGTGATCGGGCGAATACATGCCCTTCTCTTTCGACTTGAGCGGTGGTCCACCAAGCTCGCCCTGAGCGTCATTTGCCGTAGGAGACCGAAGACCAGGCAGAAATGCATGACTCGCGTCCCCTGGCAATTCCACTTCGCCTTCTGAAACATGTTCAGTGACACCTTCGCCGGTCTTGCCGGCCAGCAGCTCGGCGACCGTCACTGCCTGGCCGATTCCGCGTCCATGCTGGCGGGCTGAACCTTCCGTCGTAGCGAGCCGGGTCGAGCCACCGTCCTTCGTCACCTGCGCGCCGGCCGACAGCATTATGGCGCCAGACCGATCCTCCGCGTAAGGAAGCAGATCGAATGCGTTGCTTCCCGAGCGCGCGTATCTGCCAGCGGCATCGGCGTGTCCGCGTCCCGCAGCGACTGCGATTGTATCGGGCCTGATTCCGATGTAGACGTAAGTCGGAAGCGAGAGCTTGCCGGCAGATGTCTGGACCAGCACGTGATCTCCATTCTGGACGCCGAGCTTTGTGGCAGTAGTCGGATGCATCTCGGCTACAGTCTGCCAGGCGATTTTCGTCACCGGATCTGGAAGCTCCTGAAGCCAGGGCTTGTTTGCGCCGGCGCCCATTCCGATAACCGGATGTGGATATACAATCAATGCGTAAGATCCCGGTGCTGCTCCCTCGGCGGCGACGGGCGCTGGAGCCGCACGCGGTGCGAGCGCCGTAGTCGTGCCGCTTGCGATGCCGCGCGGAAGTGCGTCAGCCAGCGCGGCCGCGCCACCAGGATACCGCGAGACCATGACATTTCTGTAATCGTTCGATCCTGCTGCGAATGTCCCCTGTCCTGCCGCACGTGCGACCGCGATCAGAACGTCCGCGGTAGCGCGGGTGTCAAAAACAGGATCCATCGCGGGTTGCTGTAACGACAGCGTTCCACGAACGGGCTCGGCGTCGCCCCAGCTTTCCAGGAAGTGATTGTCCGGAAGAACGAGGTCAGCCATCGCGGTGGTCTCATCAGGAATTGATGAGAAGCTCACCTTGAACGCGACCTTCGCCATGGCATTGGCGAAGCCTGATGACTTCATCATCCCGTACGCAGGATTGACGTTCCGCACCATCAGGAGCGGGACTTTTCCGGCCTGCATGTTCTGCGCGACAACGCGAAGCTGAGCGGGCGAGTCAATGCCCTCGAATCCGTTGACCGCACCCGTTGACGTGATCGTGGTGCCGACTGCGCCCGTGCCCGAATTCACATTGAACGCCGCGAGACATAGCTCCATTCCACGCGGAGTGTTTCCGCCCGCGAGAACCATAGAAGGCTTCGCCGCATCAAACTCTGCTTTCAGCGCGGTGAGAATTGCAACGTCAACGCCACTTTCCTGCGCCGCCTGCTCCGGCGATACCGTTCCACCGCCGCCAAGCATGTGGACGATTGCCAGCTCTGAGCCGGACCGTGCGTTGATCCACTGGTCCGCATTGAGGCCGGTCAGCGAGCGACGGGGTCCGATGTAGATGAGCCGAGGCGCGGTTTCGATTCTTGCGCGAGCGTCGGCGAAGTCGAGCTGTTGTGATACGCTCGAACCCCATCCATCAAGAAAATCGGCGCCGAACGATACGATGAGTTTCGCAGCTCCAAACTCGAGCTTCGGCCATGCCACGCCGTACGCCTGCTTGTTCGCAGCGATGGCGGCGTAATCTGCATCCGGGTCGATGCTTAGTGCCGTCGGCATCCCCATTCCGGCGAGCCACGTGTTCAAAAACGAAGGAAAGTTTCCCGATTCGTGGCGATTGATGAACACCGCGTTCTGAGCGTTGGCGCGATTTTCTGCGAGTTTCTGCCCGAACACCTTGAGTGCTTCGTCCCATGTCGTGTGGACAAGCTTGCCGCCCCGTCGAACCATCGGACCGCGATAGCGATCAGGATTGTACAGCCCCTGAAGCGAAGCCTGACCGCGCGCACACAGGGCGCCGCGATTCAGCGGATGCAGTGGATTTCCCTCGAGCTTGATCACGCGCCCATCGCGCGTCTCGGCGATGATGCCGCATGAAGCAGAGCAGTCGCGGCAGGTGGATGCATAGTATGTCGAAACGCCGGGCACTGTTTCGTCCGGCGACACAAGATACGGAATCAGTTTTTCGACTTTCTCGGATGTACATCCGATCGACGCCGCCACCGCGGTACCAGCGCCGATGACCTTGAGGAAGTCGCGGCGCTTTACGCCGGTGGTCTTTGAGTCGGAGCTCATTCCTGCGCTCCGGATTTCGATTTCTGAGTGGTGCGCATCATCAGTAGTGGCAAACCGCGCAGTCGTAGCGCGCCTTTAGCGGTGGATTGGAACGGCCAACGTGACAGTTGATGCACCAGCCCATGTTGAGCGAGTTCTGCTGATAGACCTGCTTCATATTCTGGATGTCGCCGTGACAAGTTTGACATGCCACCCCCGCATTCACGTGTCGCATGTGCGGGAAGTGCACGTATTCGGGAAGCTTGTGAATTCGAACCCACGGAACGGGCTCCTTCTTGTTCCAGAATGCCGCGAGCTTCTTGACTTCGGGCCTGTCGGTGGCGACCACTGTGTGACAACCCATGCAGGTCCCGACTGCCGGCAAGCCCGGATCAGGAGACTTGGTCGCCGAGAAGTGGCAGTAGACGCAATTGATTTTCATGTTCCCACCAGCGTGCAGCGAGTGTGGGAACGCGACCGGCTGCGCGGGGGCGTTGCCTTCGGACGACGAGGCGCCGGCGTATGCGGAGAGCATAGCGGCGGCAGCGGCCAGGGCGAGGAAACCTGGTACAGCGAGCCATTTCCTCTTCGTTTTCATCGGCAGTTGAACGCGTAAAGGCGAGTCATATAATCGGCTTTGTGAAGAATTTCACAAGCGATGGAACTTGGCGGTAAAATGCTCGCGCAAGATGGCAGCCGCAACCTTTCGCATCGCCTTTTCTTTCGTTGTTTGCTGGCGGTGCGCGAGAGGATTGAGGTGGATCGCATTCTGGAGTGCTTATGGAAGTATTGCCATTCGTGCCAACACCGCGGAGTCATGCATGTGTGGTTAATGGCAATACTTCCATTGGCACTCCAGAATGCGATCCTCCTCAATCCAGTGACATTGCTGCTCGCAAACTCAAAGCTCGTGATGCAAGGGCACGTCTATGGGCCGCGGGAACGTCTCTCCCGCTCGAGAGTTCGCACGACTTCAATAGCCATCGCGCGAACAAGATCGAGCTCGCGACCATCCGGAGCAGCGCGATAGATCAACGTCCGCAACGATCTCATCACGTGCTCATCGTTACGAGTCTTGAAAAACGCAATCTCGGCAAGCGCTTTCCTTGCATCAGCAAATACCAACTCGAGCGCTGCACTCGTCGGAGGATCGGCGACCTTCCTCGGCGGCGCGAGCTTGCGCGTTGCATCGTCGGCCTGTAGATGCATTTCGTACAGGGCGATCAGGACTGCCTGGGCCAGGTTTAGCGACGCGTGCGACGTTGTCGGGATAGTCACGACAACATGTGCCTGATCGAGCGCTTCGTTCGGAAGCCCCTTGTCTTCCCTTCCAAATAGAAGCGCAACTGGACCTTGCTCTGCGAAGTCGAGCAGGTGCGTTGCACACTCTCGCGGACTCAGGAGTTGTCGCTTGGCGGCGCGGCGGCGGGCCGTGAAGCCGGCCACTCGAACGCAATCGGCGAGCGCGCTCTCGAGATCATCGAAATGCTCGACCACGTCGATGAGCTCCTGCGTGTCGTGCGCCACGCCGGCAAGTCGAAAAGGATTGTAGGCAACAGGGCGAACGAGACGAAGCCTCGAGGCGCCCATGTTCTTCATCGCGCGAATCGTTGCGCCGATGTTGATGGGGTCTTGAGGCTCGAATAGAACTACCCGAACTGCATTGAGTCGGGATTCACTCATGGAATTGCCGGCCTCCGCGCCGACTGCTTTGCGCGGAAGCCGCCAAGTTCATTTCTTCTAGACTACGGGCCGTCCGGTGACCAGGCGATAAATCACGACGATGACGGCAATGACGAGGAGAAGATGAATCAGTCCGCCACCAACGTGCATCACGAAAAAGCCAAGAATCCACAGGATCAGCAGAACCATCGCGATCGTCCAAAGCATTGACGACTCCTTCAGTAAGGGTAGGCCCGCGACTCCGCGGTTATCCGTCCCATTGGCAACTGTCGTACCGCGGCGAAGCCGCGCGCCTCTTTTCTACCGAGGGGCGCGATCCACGAACTTCCCCGGCTCTCGCTTTGTGTGCTCTTCGTGAATTGCCTGACGGCCGAGCAGGATTCGGGTCGCGCGGATGTCATGGCCGACGTCGATGAGGAGCAGCGCCAGATCGCCGCTTCCGTAAAGCAATCCAGCGAGCACGATGAGCCGGCTTATCTCGCCAAGCAGCGTCGGGATCGCAGTAGTTCCCTGCGCAACCAGCCCGGTGAACACTTCGGAGATGAGCAGCAGAAGCAGCACTGCCGCCATCACCTTGAACAATCTCGAGAGATATCCGAGTCCTGTGTACGGCTCGAGATCGGCAGATCGGACAGGCATCGAAGGATCTGAGCGATGAGGGCGCGGTTCCTGGTCGGTCCCATCGGGGCCAGCGTCATGCTCGGACACTACCGTCGTCGCTTCATCCATTAGTTGTCTCCAGTTCCTATCCACCGCGCGGGATATCCGCGTGTGTCAATATGCGTAAACGGCCCATGGGCGGAAGTGCCCGGGTACACGCCACACCCTCCTATCAGCGAAGGATGTGCCGCTTCGACCCGATTGACTGCTGCCAACATAACCCGAGCATCATTCATGTTGACCCGGCCGTCGTGATTCAGGTCGTCCATGTTGCCGTTCCCATCATTGTCGACGAAGACGTCGGCTGCGTCTCCATACATGTGGCGGCTCAGGGAAGCCCGCCCGGTGGGATCACCGCCGTGCTTGTTGTAGTTGGGGGTCCGAAAGCCGCTCAGGACCCGAATCCCTTTCGCGGCGATGCCGTGGGCCTCCAGGTCGCTCAACATGAGCTCCAGCTTGTCCACGAGATTCATGTTTACGACGATGTATTTCGGCCAGACGTTTGCCTGGTCGTGCGGCAGAAAATCGCGGAGGCGGAAGTGCTCCGACAGATAAGTATCCTGGTCCGCCTGAGTCACCTCGATGAATCCCGATGGCGGCGTATACGTCGCCCTGGCTGTCTTTCTCGCACTTGGCCAGTTTCCAAGGAAATAGAGCCCGATCTTGCCGCCCTGTACCGCCGACGAGGGCTTGAGCGTTATGACCGAGAAATCCACGACAGGCCTGATCGCGTCGCCAATGGCTAAGGCAATTGACCAGATGCCTGGCTGGGTTGGCGTTGTCAACGCCTGTCCGGAGCCGGCTTTTACCCTGCTCGCACCAGACGAAAACGTCGCCACGGCACCCGCTGGCAAGCTGTGAGAAGGAATCGAGGCTCCCGGGTCCTGAAGATTCACCCTCAGCTTGCCGCTTTCGCCGCGGAGGGGAGTTACGAGGTCGAGTGCTGCACCGGTAAGGTAAGAAACCGATGGAGCGCGCGGATCCGTGAGGGCGCGGCTGAGAATGCCCGCGGCAGTCGGCACTCCCATGGCGATCGCGTCGCTCTGGTTGGCGATGGACCACCCCCAGCCGATCGCCATGAGAAGGATCAGAAATGAAGACGCGATGTTGAAGCGTCGCTCCGCTTTCGCGCTCAAATGCCGTTGGTGCCAGGAGCGATCGGATGCCGCGGGCACGTTTGTCGCCCACTCCGACGCCGTTGACCATAGGTGATCGAAAGTTGAACTTGAGCGTCGTCTATCCTGCATTACTCCTCACGTCCAATCCATGGAACAGCTCCAGCACCTCATTGCGAACCTTCGCGATCTACCGGCACTCATTAAATGGGCCGGATACTTCGGCCTGACGGCAATTGTATTCGCCGAAACAGGACTGCTCGTCGGATTCTTTCTGCCAGGCGACTCGCTTCTGGTTACCGCCGGATTGTTGTCAGCGAGAGGTTTGTTCAATGTCTATCTGCTCGGTCTGGTTGTTAATGTCGCCGCGGCCGCGGGGAACTCAGTCGGATATCTGATTGGCCGGAGCACTGGTCCGAGGATATTCACGCGCGATGATTCCCTGCTCTTCAACAAGAAACATGTCTTCCGTGCCCAGGAGTTCTATGCAAGGCACGGGCGCAAGGCGATCGTACTCGCGCAATTCATGCCAATCATTCGCACGTTCTCGCCTGTCGTTGCCGGTGTCGGCAGAATGCCATACCGTCAGTTTTTCGTCATCAGCGTGCTCGGCACAGTCCTCTGGGTATGGAGCATGCTGTTCATTGGGTATTTCCTCGGCTCGGTCATTCCGGGACTCGACAAGCACATCGAGATTCTCGTGCTGGTTGTCGTGTTCATCTCGATTCTGCCCGGCATCATCAGCTGGTATCGCGAGCGACGAAAGACGGCGCTCGCGGCGAACTAATCAAGGAGCTTTACCATGGCGTTTACACTTCCGGAGCTGCCGTACGGGTTCGATGCGCTCGAGCCGCATATCGACACGACTACGATGCAGATCCATCACGACAAGCACCACCAGGCGTACGTGAACAACCTCAACGCCGCGATCGAAAAGGCGCCGGAGCTCGCGAACAAGCCGCTCGACGATCTGATGCGCGGGATTGAATCCGTTCCGGAAGCGGTGAAAGCCGCGGTGCGGAACAACGGCGGCGGACACTGGAACCACTCGTTCTTCTGGAAGTCGATGGCGCCGAACGCAGGTGGCCAGCCCGGCGGTAATGTCGGCAAGGCGATCGATGAAGCATTTGGCGGCTTCGACAAATTCAAGGAACAGTTCTCGGCCGCGGGTGTCGGGCGTTTCGGGTCGGGGTGGGCGTGGCTCGTGAATGACGGTGGCAAGCTCTCCATCTCCAGCACGCCGAACCAGGACAATCCGCTGATGGAAGGTAAGACTGCAGTTCTCGGTATCGACGTTTGGGAACACGCTTACTACCTGAAGTACCAGAACAAGCGGCCTGATTACATCTCGGCGTGGTGGAACGTGGTCAACTGGGAAGAAGTGGAAACGCGGTTCCGCGCGTAACGAGCGGTTTATCGCTGCGGCAATGCCCGCCGCACAGTCAATTCAAGCTGCGCGCCGAATTTGCCTAGCGCGCAGCTTCGCCCTCGAGGTAGGTGTAACCCTCGAGTCCGGCAACGTAATCCGCGATGAAAGTGTTTGCTTCCTGCCGTGTGATGTTCGTCGCAGCGGCGACTTTGCGGCGGAATGTCGCGAGAAGATCAGACGCGCGGAATTGAACGTACGCCAGCACTTCAGTCACAGTATCGCCGTGCACTAGCTCAGCGACTTCGTATCCGGTATCGGACAAGCGGATATGCACCGCATTCGTATCCCCGAACAGATTGTGCAGGTCGCCCAGGATTTCCTGATACGCTCCCGTCAGAAAAATTCCGAGGATGTACTGCTGCCCGTCGTTGAACGAATGCAATGGCAGGCTGGGCCTGGGCGTTCTTCCGCCAATGAAGTTTTCGATCTTTCCGTCCGAATCGCAGGTAACGTCCTGAATCGTGCCGAGACGTTTGGGCTCTTCATTCAAACGGTGAATCGGCATGACCGGAAAAAGCTGGTCGATTGCCCAGCTATCGGGTAACGACTGGAAGAGCGAGAAATTACAGAAATAGCGATCGGTGAGAATCGCCTCGAGATCCTCGATGATGTCGGAATATTCGTCGCGATCCTGTTGTGCGATACGCGCCACGGCGATTATGGTTGCGACGTATAACTGCTCCGCCAGCGCCCGCTCACGCAGCGAGAACACGCCGCTGTTGAAGAGCTCCTGCGACCGGTCCTTTCCGAACGTGGCATCGTGATAGACCTCGCGCACGCGGCGAGTTGTTACGTGCTGGAAATCGTCGAACATCTCATGCAGGAACGTGTGATCTGATTCCTCGAGCTCGGGGACGACGTAGTTCGCCGCTGACTCGACGTCGATCACACTCAGCAGCAGCAACGCGTGGTGCGCGGTAAGCGCGCGGCCCGATTCACTGATGATGTGAGGCATTGGCAGGTCGAGCTCGCGGCAGGACTCCGCGAGAGTGTAAACAACATCGTTCGCATACTCCTGAAGCGAATAGTTCACGCTCGCCTGCGAGGTGGAGTTCGACCCATCGTAGTCCACGCCGAGTCCGCCACCTACGTCCACGTGAGTAACATCAACTCCCATCGCGCGGAGCTCGGCGTAGTAGCGCGAGACTTCCTGAAGCCCCGCCTTGATGTAGCGGATATCCGTGATCTGTGAGCCGAGGTGGAAGTGGATGAGCTTGAGTACATCGAGCCGCCCTGCGTCGCGAAGCTTGTCCACCAGCTTCACGAGCTGCGCGGTGCTCAATCCAAACTTCGATTTCTCACCGCCGCTCTTTGCCCACCGGCCGGATCCCTCTGAGTGGAGCTTGATTCGAACTCCGGCTGTGGGTGTGACACCGAGCTCGTCCGCCACCTGAAGCAGCACGTCAACCTCGCTCAGCTGCTCGAGAACGATGTAAACCTTGTGGCCGAGCTTCTGTCCCATGAGGGCGAGGCGCATGAACTCCTCGTCCTTGTAACCGTTGCACACGATGAGATGATCCGTGTGCTCCGCCAGCGCGAGAACAGCCTGCAGCTCAGGTTTGCTGCCGCATTCAAGACCGACACCCGATGCCTTGCCGAACTCGACGATCTCTTCCACAACGTGACGCTGCTGGTTCACCTTGATCGGGTAAACGGTGGTATAACCGCCTGTGTACTCGTATTCCTTGATGGCGCGTGAGAACCGATCGGTGAGTGACTCTATGCGCGACGCGAGGATGTCGGAGAAGCGAAGCAGCAGCGGCAAACCAACGCCTTGGGCTTCGAGATCGTTTGCAAGCTCAAAAAGATCGAGCTCGCGCGCGGGATTTTCTGAATCGGGCCTGACGACTACGTGTCCCTTGTCGTTGATGTCGAAATAGCCGATCCCCCATCCCTCGATGTTATACAGGGTGCGGGCGGATTCAATAGTCCATCTTTCGTCGGCCGTCTCTTCGACTGGCGGAGCAGTGCGGGCAATCGTCATTCCCAAAGTTTACGGGATGCGACCCCGATATGGTACCTGCTACGGATACAACGTTTCCATCGTCCAGCTCTCGCCGGCGCGCGTGTACAGGTGGCGCTCGTGCAAACG
>JBBSGU010000097.1:0-10434 GCA_038253755.1 Gemmatimonadales bacterium
TCGAAAACTTTTTGGGCCCTCGCGACGCTGATCTGGTAGACTCCTCCATTCACCTTTCCCCGATAGCCGAGAGCATTGGCGACTGCTGTGGTGTCGAGATCTATCGCCGCTACTGACGGCGGCCCTGGCAGTCCCAGCGGAGTACCCGTAAGCGCCAATGCCTCGTGCAACGTTCGGGCAATCTTAATCTCGTCGCCATGTGCTGATATGTGCATGTACATCACGCGCGGAGACTCGCCCAGCACATGATTGTGAAGTGCGGTCTGCTCGACCCCGCCGGTCTGAAGCCTCGCCATCACGGCCCCGACCTCGGCCTCGCCGAGCACGAGGTCTCCCATCGCCATCGTTTGACCACCGACTCGCTTGAACGCCACCCATGAACCGAGCGCGAACGCCGGTTTGAGCTTCACCCCGTTTGCCGTCACATCGAGATCTGTTCGCGGGAAGCTGTACTTCATTACGTCGCCCGGCTGCGCCGCGCCCTTCCGGCCAAGCGTGGAATCGACCGCGTTCCACCCGCGACCAGGGCTACTTCCCGAGACCGGCGTCTGCGCGTGGAGCGAAACGGAGAAGCAGATCGCAGCGACCGCGAACGACGTCGTGAAACTGGTGAAGTTCATCATTGTTTTGACCGGTTGGGTAAAATATCGGAATGTGTACTGCGGTCTCCCTGATGCCTGAATCGAGCCGAAGCTCCCGATTGATGATCACATTGGCCTCCAGGTGGCGGTGAGCTCGATCTCGTTCAGGCTTAAAGGTGCACGAGTCGAGCACGCAGCACATCGCATTTCGTCGAACTGACATCACATATACGAGATCATCCGGGAGCCGACGCAGCAATCACGCTATCGTGGGATGGTACACTCTGCCAGCGTCATCCGCGATCAGGCACGGCTTCCTGCTCCGGGACGGTCAGTTCAGTACCTTCGACCCGCCGGGATCTACATTCACTAATGCCCTTGGGATCAACGACTACGGCGACACCGTGGGACGTTTCTGCACGAAAGCTGTGTGTCAAGAACCGGGTAAGGGGGACTTCCACGGATTCCTGCTTCGTCACGGCGAATTCAGCAGTCTGGACGTACCGGGATCGATTGAGACGAACGGATGGAAGACGAACAATAGAGGGGAAGTGCTGGGGGGGTTCGGGTCGGCTGCTGGTTGGGTGCACCTGTTTCTTCGCAGCAACGGCGGGTTGACCACATTCGCACTGCATAACGGCGGGGCTCTCTCTGAGGACAAGTAAACGAGGGAACCGACGTGGCCAAATGCAAGACGTAAAAGCACGGAGAGGGCCCGTCGAGCTAGTCGATGGGCCTTCGCTCGTTGAATGTCGATCGTCGAAGAGCTCACGTAGCTCCTGGCGGTGTTGCCATATATCCACGGACGGGATTCGATACAATAGAGAAACGGCTCGAACGTCGGCAGTGACGGAAACTTGAGCTCGCGCTGGGTCTGGCCGACGCAGCAGTAGGCGTCTCGGACGAATTCGTCAGCCGTACTGGGAAGACGCCGGCGTTTCACGGAATACGCTGAGTGGCGAGTAGAGGCGGCAAAACAAAAAGAAAGGGGAAAGAGTGGTTGATTCCGACCATGATCTCTTCTCGAGGTAATGTCTTAGCGAAAAGGATTTCGGACCAAGCCGGAGCTAGTTAAGGAACCCGGGTCCGATCAGCCCACCCTAGGGTAGACCGTTGCGCCGGAGCAACTCGCGGAACCGCTGATTCCCTCTTAGTGAGGCGAAGGCTGGCTCGACTACCCCATGCGGAAATCCAGGATGCCGCTGCCGCGCAGACGCTTCAAGCCAAGCCAGGGCCGAGTCGGTCTCTCCAAAGGCATCGAACAGAAGTGCGACTTGCGGCGTGTACACGCGCGTCTTCGCTCCCTCGGCCTTGAGTGAATCCAGGATCTCCCGTGCCTCGCGATTTCTCCCCGCAAGGACCAGTGCGCGGCCGAGGTACGCTCTTTCGCCAATGTCCCGTCGCACAAGCGTTGCGAACTTCTGATACTCTCGGAATGCCTGGTCCCGTTTTCCAAGCTCCTCATATGCCATTGCAAGATTCAGGTGCGAATTCGCCAGGCCTGAATCGAGCTCGATCGAAGTATTCAGCGCCTCCAGCGCCAACCTGGCCTGTCCGGCGAGTACCAGAGTGTATCCGAACTGCGCGTATTCAATTGCCGACTGCGGTGCGAACTCAGGCCCCTTCCGCGCCTCACGAATGGCTTCGTCATAGCGATGCATAGCGAGGAGATAAACGCTGTACCATCCGTGCGCTGCCGTCGGATCGAGCTCGATCGCCCTTCGAAGCTCGCTCTCCGCGCCACGCCAGTTCCACTCGAACGCGTACAGGTAGCCGCCAAGCGCGGTGTGAGCCTGCGCGAGCCCCGGATCGAGGGCGACAGCTTTCATCGCTGGCTCGCGCATGCGCGTGCGACCTTCCCACGGCGATATGTACCCGTGAACGCCGAGGGGCGGATAAACGCTCGCAAGTCCGGCGTAAGCTGCTGCGTACTGCGGATCTTCGGCGATCGCACGTTCATAGTATTCGATCGCTTTCGCGAGACTTTCACTGCGTCGCTGGCCCGCGAAGTAACGCGCCTGTAGATACAGTGTGTGTGCGTGCGCACTTTCCGTTGGTGGCCGCGCAATGCGATTCCGCTCCTGAGGAGTCAGCTTGGCCTCGAGCGCGCTCGCGATGCGAAGCGCCATGTCGGCTTGTATGGCAAAGATGTCCGTTCCCTGTCGGTCATACGTCTCTGACCAGAGATGAAATCCATCAGCGCTATTGATGAGCTGAGCCGTCACGCGCACATGATTCCCAACCTTGCGCACGCTTCCCTCGAGCACACTTCCAACATTCAACACACGACCGATAGAGCGGATGTCCCTTTTTTGTCCTTTGAACGCAAAAGCCGACGTCCGCGACGCAACCCGCAGCGCCCGTACCTGCGACAGGGCGCTGATCAGCTCGTCGGTCAGGCCATCGCTGAAGTATTCCTCGCTCGAATCAGCGCTCATGTTGATGAATGGGAGAACAGCCATTGTACGTGTTGGTTGAGCTGTCACAACGGGCGCTGACACTTTCGAATCGTTTTTGCCCCGTCCGGATAAGAACCACCCGCCACCTATCGCCGCGATTGTAAGTACTGAACCAATGGATACGGCGACATTTCGACGGGAGCGTGAGAGCGGAAGTTCCGCATCCTCGAGTTTCTCGTCGATCACATCATGCGAATCGGCATTTGCGCTCGCGGCGTCAACGGAGGCGCCCGCAACATGTTTTCCAGGTGGAGTTTGCGGCCTTCCCTGTTGGCGAACGAAGGTCGTCTGGTCAACCGTTTCGCGCCGACTGCGGAGTGCCACCGCCGCATTCTTCAAGTCTGCTGATGGCTCGACACCGAAGTCTTCCTTCAGAAGCCGCTCGTGAATCAGAGCTTGCTGAAGCGCCGCCGCAGTATTTCCACTTGCATCCAGCGCCTGCATAAGCCTGAGGGTAACGCGCGAATCATACGGATCGTAAGCGGCGCGCGACCTCCACCATTTGGCGGCGCGGTCGAAATTCTGGTCACGCTCGGATTCATCAGCGAGTTTCTCTACTGCTGCGCTGTACAATCGGCCCAATCGGTCACGTTCCCGCTCAACCCACCGTTCGAATTCGGGCGCGTCACCGACGAAAAAACCATCCAGAAATGGGCCGCAGTAGAGTGCGACGACCGCCTCCCCATCACCGCTCGCGATCGCTGCTTCGAAGTCAGCCACATCCGAGCCGACGATACTGGTGTTGAGGCGGAGACCTTCCGCATCGGAGACAATTGCTTCCTCGCCGAGCGATTTCCTGAGCGCATAAACGGCGACGTTCAGAAGGTTTCGGGCGTGCTCGATGTCGTTCTCGGGCCACAGGTATCCGAGGACCTTGTCGCGAGTGACGCCGCGGTCTTGCGCAAGCGCAAGAAGCGCAAGCAGTGCAACGCGCCGGCGTTGCGCGGGCGCTCCTTTGAGGAGATCGCCCCCCTCGGCCTTGATCGACGGCCTCCCGAGCAGCTGGAGACGAAATGAAAGCGAGGAATTCATCGAAAGTTCACGCGGTAAGCACCGCGAGTTAAGAGGTACCGGCCATAATGCGGGCGTGTCAGGGATGAATCAATGACCAATAGCGCAGAACGCCACCCCCCAAGGAGGAATCATGTTGTCCCAGTACCGACTTCGCCGCACAGATCCCGTAACAATCCGCGCCTTAACGCCGATGATCTTGCTGGTTCTGGCCGGAGGAATCGCCTGTTCAACAGAGAAGGCGGTTGCACCAAACAATGTCGATATCGTAAGCGCCTTCGCACGAGAGATCAGCTACACCCCGTGGACGACAGCTATTTCCGTCGAGCAGATCCCCGGGACAAGCACGGATTTCAACACCGCTTCGCTCGACGGGTGTCCTTTCGTCTCGCCCGATGGAAAGAAGTTTTTCATGGCGTCCAATCGCCCTGGAACTCTGGGTGGCATCGATATCTGGGTCTCGACACGAGAGAACGTTGGTGATCCGTGGGGCACGCCCGTGAATGTCGGGGCGCCTGTGAACTCGCCAGCGAACGAGTTCTGTCCGACGATCGCACACGATGGACACACCTTTTTCTTTGTGAGTAACCGGACGGGACAGGACACTTGTGGCGGAGACGACATCTACGTCACCAGGCTTGGCCATGACGGCACGTTCGAAGCGCCGACAAACCTGGGATGCCAGGTAAACAGCGCGGGAAATGAGGCCGGACCATTTGAGTTGACAGAGCCTGGTTCCGGTCGGTTGCTCTATTTCTCGAGCAACCGCGCGGGCGGATTCACCGCCGAAGCCCCCGGCGCCATCACCGGCGACGCCGATATCTATAGAAGTGAGTGGAAGGACGGCTCGTATACACTAGCGACCCTCGTGCCCGGCGTAAACACGGCTGCAAACGAGATACAGCCGAATCTTCAGCGCGATGGTGTCGAGATGTACTTCGCAAGCAACCGGTCTGGCACACCCGGAATCACAGGGACACTTGGCGGCAACGACATCTTTGTCGCAACGCGTGTGTCGGCACACGACGCATGGCAGACGCCACTGAACCTTGGCCCGAGCGTAAACAGCAGCATCGCAGACGAAACGAGGCCATCTCTTTCCTGGGATGCGATGACACTTTACTTCGGCTCGAATCGACCCGGTGGCGAGGGGTCAAGTGATATCTACGTCACGACGCGGGATCATTTGGGCCACCATTGACCTGAGGACGCAATTCAAATGCGAGCGCCATAGCCCGGCGAGATCGGACTATGGCGTCATCGTATCACGCCATGACGAAAAGTTCAGGAAAGATCGGCAGGGCTCTCCTCACATCGGTAAAGGGTCTCATCATATGCCAGGGCTTGCCGACATCAATCGCATGAATCGATAGGCCGGGTAGCTGAGAGCGAGTACAACAAGTGCATAGATGCTATTGGCCGTATCGCTGATGAGAACGCCGACAAGGAAAACGAAAGACAGGAACAGCACGACAATAGTCGTCCAGGGATAACCCCATGCCCTGAAGGGACGCGGCAGTTCAGGTTCCCTCTGCCTCAACGCGATGAGCGATGCGAAGCCCGAGCTATACATCACTACCCAGAAGAACGCAGTGACCGCGAGGAGCTTCTCGAATGTCCCGCTCATGATCAGGAGAATCTCGACCACAGTACAGATCAGCAGCGCGTTGATGGGCGTCCCGCGGCGATTGACGGTCGTGGCTCGGCGGAGGAAGAACCCGTCGCGACTCATTCCGTATAGTATCCGCGGCGTCATCATGAACCCGGCGTTTGTAACGCTTACCAGTGAAACGAATGCAAGGGCAGTGATGACCTTGCCCCCATTTACGCCGAAAATACTTTGTGCTGCATCGGAAACCGGGAGCGTCGAAGCTGCCAGCTGCGACATCGGCAACACACGAACGAGAAGAAGATTGAGAAGCAGGTAGATGACAATGATAAGAATTACAGCGCTTATCATCGCCCGGGGGAGATTTCGCGATGGATCCTTGTCCTCCTCCGAGAAATAAATCGCGCCATACCAGCCATCGTAGGTGAAAATCACTGATTGAAATGACAGGGCAAACGCCACCAATATTTCTGCGATTGTAGAGGGAGATTGGACGGCGCTGCCGGCGACCTGCTGCGGGACATTCCGGCCTTCAAAGGCGAAAGCTGCCGCGATAAGCAGAGCAAGGCCCAGAGCGACGGCGAAACTCACCAACTCCTGGGATCGACTGCCGAGCCGCAGTCCACGCGCGTGGAGCAATGTGAACAGGACAACGAGTGCCACCGCGATAAGGCGAATGTGGTGAAAGAACGGCGACGCGAGAGCGGCCGCGTATTCGGCCATGGCTATGCTTATTGCAGCTGTGGCGGTGCAATAAGAAAACCAGTTGATCCAGCCTATTGAGAACGCGGCATAATCCCCAAACGCTCTTCGAGCATAGACATACCACCCACCTGCTTGCGGGAGTGCGGTGGCCAGCTCGGCAACGGAGATCGTTGCGAATAGCGCATAGATTCCGCCCAGAGTCCACGCGGCGGCTATCAGGATGACACTGCCGAGCTGTGCGGCGACCGTGCCCGGCGTTCGCAGGATGCCGATACCGATAGTGCCTCCGAGGGTGACTGCGATTCCAAAGCTTACCCCCAGAATTCGAAGGAGCTTGCCTTTCTCGGCGACTGTCGGATTCAACGTGGCGGTCATGAAATGGTCCTGGGCTCAACGCGGCCGAAACGTCATTCCTGTTGACTGCATGAGTCGGGAATATTACACCGTCGATTAGAGACGGCAGATGGAGCAACCACCAATCCCGTCAGGGCACGCCTACAGAAGGAAGCAAACGGCAGCGCCAAATTCGCTTTGCATTTCAGCGCCAGTCGATTTCGAAAACCGTGAGCGGCGTAGTCCCGACATTCCTGAGAACATGCCGATGGTTGCCATTGCGCCACTCCCACCTTCCCGCGGCCGACCCACCGGCTGCGGCCGCTGCCGTGCCCTCGTCATCGAGACTTCCGTTTGTCCCGACAACGGTGAGACCCGGACAGGCGTGAACATGCGCGTCAGTGGATGCGCCGGGGGCGAGCCGAACCTCGTAAACCTTCGCGACTTTGCCGTCCTTGACCAGATGCCGTGTTTTCGTTTCTGGAAGCGTGGCACAATCGACTCCCGAAGAGCGGAGCCACTCGCCCACCACGAAGTGGAACGCTCGAGCGTCGGCGTTTGCAACCCGATGAGTGTAGGGAAGTGGCCGCTCCCAGTTATCAAAGAAATAAGGGACGGGTGTAGCCGGTTCTAATGTGTCCCGGGACGCGCCGAGGATCTGCTCCCACGTCTGCGCGTCCTGAATTGCCACCCCGCTAATTCGATTCGCATGAATGTGATAGCGCGTCGTGTCGCCGGCCGGCACCCGCACCTCGAGGACGCGTGCGATGCCGTTCTCGAAGACCAGGTGGTGACGCGGTTCCTCATAAACCGGGACCGGACCGATCAATGTTTGCGTCCGCGGCTGCTGAGAATGGCAGCCGACCAGAGTGAGCATGGTGACAGCCATTGACGATAACGAGATCAACAGTTTTGTCACGTCGGATCCGCTGGAGAGAGGAAAGTGCTCGTGCTTGAATTAGCCGGAGGCAAACCTAACTCCAAGCCCCCTGGCTGGCTTAACTTAACTAGCGGTCGTAAACGCTCCAGAGATGTAAGCATCACCCAGCAGTCTGTGCTTACGGCACTGTTGCCGGGCGAAATCGGGGAGAACCCCCTACTGAATCGTTGAGCAATTCGTCGGTGAACTTTTCTCGGTTGCACCAATCGTCGGTGCGGGACCTTCCCGACGTCGATGCCGTACTTCGCAGGAAGAAACACACCCCCAAACACACCCGCGGTGTTCCGTCCGTCGCATCCAGCCGACGAATCTCATTCGGCTAGACCTCGGCAATAGCTTTCGTACGCATCAGTGGTGAGGCTGTCCGGCAACTGACATCGGACCCGGATTCCCGGTATTGCTGATGGGTGCAACTCGTAGGTCTTTCCATTCAGCACCGCGCTCACGCTGCCCTGCTCCAGGATCATGTTCTCGTCAAAGAACGGATGGTGGTGCTCAGCGATTTCAGCGTTGGGGGCGAGACGCAGCACCTGAACCACAGTGCGGGCGCTCTCGTGAATCGTCGTTCGCGTCATCGCTCCTGACTGTGCGACTGACCGGTGTTGCTTACTCGGACAGGCGCCGGTGCAGGCTCAGAGGACGACCCGGCGCATGCCCCGAGAAACAGGCACGATGAGATGATTCAGCGTGTAGTTCTTTTCACGTCTCGCTCCTGAGTATCGTAATGGGGTTATGACCGCCAGCGTCGTTACCGCTTGATGTACTCGCTGAGATTCATTCGCTCCAACATGGGCTGGAAACGAAGATTCTTCCGAAGCGGATCAACACCTTTACGCTGGCCGGCGCAAAGTTCGTATCCAGCGAAAATGCTGTGCTCAGCGACGCCTCGCTCCAGCGTTTCAAGAGCCTCGTCGTTCCGAAGCTACCGGTCGGCGTCTTGGCGCCGTTCGTCAGCTTACGTGGGAGAATGTTGATGACGGGTGACTGAATGGAAATCCGGTGGCACCGTCAGCACCGGATTCCATTCTCCGAAGTCATTTCGTCGGGGTGGTGTTGGAGTTGTTTATCTCCCTCACAATTTTCCATGCACCGCCGTCTCGTTTCCACACGCTGAGGTAGTCGCTGCTGACTTTCATCGGCTTTCCTCCGGGCCCGTCGACGGTTCCAGTGAATGTGCCGTCATCCCAACCCATCGTTCCATCATCAGAGAAAACTGCATCGTGCTGGTCGAGCTTGAGATCGCGCGGGTTCGCCTTGAAGAAGGCCGCATAAGCGGTCCGAACTGCATCGGCGCCTTTCGCGGCCGGTGCGCCTTCGTCCATAGCGACTGCGTCGCTCGCGTATGTGCTCATGAGGGAATCCAGGTTTCTCGACGTAACAGACCGCAGCCAGAGATCGTTATTTGAGTGAATCGCCGCGATCGACACCGCTTTGTCGAAGACCGGTGCAGCAGACGCCGCCGCTGATGCAGCGCTCGAATCTGTCTTGTCATCGGTGTCCTTTTTTGTGCATCCAATCGCGGTCGACAACAGTGCCGCTCCCAGCAGAATTCCTGAAATCCTGGTCATGCCGCCTCCTCCAAGTGTTGAACGGTTCCGATCCAACGAGTTTTCCCGGTCGGCGGCCACGACAATAGCTCTTTTTGCGCCCATGTTCCAGAACAGATTACCGAAACTGTCACGATGCGTCCGACGAGCTCCGGAACTTTCGGTATGGACGGAGGCTTGTTCGGAGCACTCACCTTTCCGACGGGTCGGAAGAAACTCGCCCGCGAAAGTCCACAACAAAAAGCCCCCACAGTTCGAAGCATTGCAGGAGCTCAACTTATTAAGTCGGGGTGACTGGATTTGAACCAGCGACCTCCTGCTCCCGAATGAGGCAAACACATCAACCAACTACGACAATCTGACGGAGTTGAGAGAGAAGTCGATCGTCGATGCCGCACTTGTCCGATATTCATGACGTCTTATGTCGGACAAAACGGACGACGAAACTTGACCACGTCCGCTGTCTTCGGATTCCGCCATTAACGAGCTGCCCCGTCTTCGGATCACCACCGGTCGAGCCAGACATATAGAGCGTGTTGCCGACAAGAATTGCCGGCGATAACGGCGACGGCGTTGGCTTGTAATCCGGCGGCTGGATCGCACGCTTGGTCGGCATGCCCGCAGATTGACCGTCCAGCCTCGTCCCGCCAATGGGAAGCACCGCAACGGCCAGCATGAGCGAGCGTGTCACTTGAGGTATCCCGGTTTGAAAGTGAAACTTGATAGCCTGGCCGAGAAGGTACGGTCGATGGCTCGCCGCGCAAACGCGTTCCGGCGCCCAACAAATCGCCCATCACTACCTCAACGCGCTCCTCTTCCTTCGCGCGTCTACCGTCCCGGTATGTGACGGTTTTGAGTTTAATTGCCCGCGGCCGGCGATTGCGATTCGGCTTACGCTACCGCATTACGTACAACACGGCCATCACGATGGCGACGGTCGTTGAGAGGCCCGCAATCGTCCACGGCACCCACCGTGGCGCGTTGGCAAGCCATTCGACGATCAGCCCGCCGCCGGAGTGTCGCGGCGCAACCGTGACGCTCAAGGCTTTCACGATTTCGTCACCGGTTGCCGGCCGGTCAGCAGGACGCTTTTCGAGCGTTCGCATCACGATTGCATCCAGGTGCTTCGGCACGTCGGGCCGTCGCGCACTGATTGCCGCTGGTACCTGCTTCGCGTGCGCTTCGATGACCTGCTGCGGCGTACGACCCGAGAATGGTGGATGCCCGGTAATCATCTCGTAGGCCACGA
>JBBSGU010000098.1:0-10364 GCA_038253755.1 Gemmatimonadales bacterium
TCCACAGGAGTCTGCCATCATTGTCGCGTTGATTCCCACCGGGACCCCGCCGATTGCCCGACTCTGATTTCGCACTAAATGAAGCGCTTGCCGACCGGTACACGATTGAACGCGAAATCGGCCGGGGTGGGATGGCGAGCGTATTCCTGGCACAGGACGTTCGACACGACCGCCCGGTTGCTCTCAAGCTCCTGCATCGCGAGTTGGGAGCCGCGATAGGCGCGGAGCGGTTTCTCCGCGAGATTCAGATGGTCGCCCGGCTTCGCCATCCACACATAGTCCCGTTGTACGATTCCGGCGAAGCAGCCGGGCAACTCTACTTCGTCATGCCATACGTGAAGGGCGAGTCGATGCGCCAACGCATCGCCCGCGCCGGACCGTTCGCGCCAGACGAAGCGGTCCGACTCGTGAGGGAAGTGGCCGACGCTCTCGAGTACGCACATGGCGAGGGTCTCGTTCATCGAGACATCAAGCCAGATAACATCATGCTCGATGAACGCCACGCACTGGTAATGGATTTCGGCATTGCCCGAGCTCTCGCCCACGGCGCGGATCAACCGCTCACTGTCACGGGCCTTCTCGTTGGTACACCCGCTTACATGAGCCCTGAGCAGGTCACCGGTGAGTCCAACATCGACGGCCGAAGCGACATCTACTCGCTCGGCTGTGTTCTGTTCGAGATGCTCGCGGGAAAGCCGCCGTTCTCCGGGCCCAGCGCCAATGCAGTGATGGCGCGCAGGTTCGCCGCACCGACGCCGTCGCTGGAATCAATCGAAAGTCACACGTCCCCGGAACTGCAAAGGGTCGTATCGATTGCGATGAGTCTGGCACCTGAGGCGCGTTACCAGACGGCGCACGCCATGATCGAAGACCTCGACATCGCACGCGAATCGACACCGAGTAAGCTGACCCATTACTCCGACGGAGCCGGGGTTCCACTTGCGTCGCCGTCCATTTCAACTGCCGTCTCGCCCAACAAACCGTCAAGACGCTGGCCTGTCATCGGTGGAGCGGTTGTTGTGGTTGCCGCTGTCGCTGGCGCGTTCATGTTCTTCTCGAGCCGAAGAGATTCAATTGCGCCGTCAACCGCTGCAACTGATCCACGCGTTGCGTCGATCGGCGTGCTGCCGTTTGCAAATCAAAGCGGCGACAAGAAGATGGAGTATTTCAGCGACGGCCTGACGGACGAACTGATATCGGCCTTGTCTCATGTACGTGGGCTACAGGTTGCGGGGCGCGCTTCATCGTTCTCGATAAAAGGGAAAAACCTCGACGCGCGCGAGGCAGCGCAGCGTTTGCAGGTCGCATATGTGGTGGACGCGGGAGTTCGATCTGGTGGGTCCCACGTTCGTGTGACGTGGCAGCTAATGGACGGGCGAACAGGTCGAGGGCTTGGATCGGGCGACATCGACGGCGAGATGCGAGATGTCATTGCACTTCAGGACTCGATGGCAAAAAAAATTGTCGAGGGCCTTCGCCCTGTCATTGGCCAGGTATCGCCGGACGCCATTGGGAAACATCAAACGGCCAATTATGAAGCTCACGACCTCTATTTGAAGGGACACTTCTACTGGAATCAGAGAACGACCGAGACGATGAGGCAAGGCATCGCGTATCTCAAGGAGGCGATTGCCAAAGATCCCGGATACGCGTTGGCGTCGGCGGAGTTGTCGAGCGCGTACACGGTGGAGCCCACTTTTGGTGACATGAAACCGTCCGAAGCGATCCCGCTCGCACGAGAAGCTGCGCAGAGGGCGATCGACCTCGACCCGACGCTGTCCGAAGCGAATACCGCAATGGGGATGAGCATGACTTTCAACGACTGGAATCCTCGCGCCGCACTCCCTTATCTCGATCGCGCGATCGCGCTCGACCCACGGAATTCATTTCCGCGGCTCTTCCGCGCCTGGCCGTTGCTCATGCTTGGCAAAGGAGACGAGGCACTCGCAGAAATTCGAAGAGCGCGCTCGCTTGACCCTCTCTCGCCCATCATCAATACTCGTGTCGGAAGCGTCCTGACCTTCCTGCGTCGATTCGCCGAGGCAGAAACGGAGCTTCGTAAGGTCGTGGCAGAGGATCCGTCAAACCTGTCGGCCCGTAACGAGTTTGGGGTCGCTTTGGCGGCCCGGGGCAAGTTCGACGAAGCATTTTCTCAGTTCCCTGATGTGATCGACGCCGAGACGGGTGGTTGGGCCGGTTGCCTAGCGTGGGCCGAGGCTCGGGCAGGGAAGCCCGACAAAGCTCGGGCGATATTGAGCCGCATGGAGGCGCGGGCGAAGGAGCGTTATTTGTCACCGCTCTCAATCGCTGTCGCCGCAAGCGCGGCTGGAGACAAACGGCTGGCGCTTGACTACATAGAGGAAGGCCTGCGCGAACACTCGTTCACCCTTGTATGGCTCAGAGCTGATTTGAAATTCGACGCGTTGAGGAACGAGCCGCGGTTTCAGCGGGTGCTTCGGGAAGTCGAGAAAAAATACGCGACGTCGGCCCACTAGAGTCACTTTCGCACCCAATGACGTCGTTTCTCGTACGACGCGCAGCAGGGCACGGACCGAAAAGCCATGATGGCTGCGCTCGCGCCGCTTCGGATGCCTGAGCATTCCGCGGCTGCGAAGCGGGCAAACGCTTATTGCGGGTTGAGCGTCGCCAAGTAGGAGAACCATGCTTTCTACACACCAAACTGCCGGAGATGATGATTCGTGTGCTTGTAGCCGAGCACACCCCACTCGGCCAAAGAAAGCCGGCCAAACGCAGGATGAAGGGGCCAGTCGGTTTTCGTTTTCAATTTCTCGAATGCTCTGAGACGCCCGGTGAAATCCGAGCGTTCTGCATCCCGTCCCGAAGACTCGCGGGAAAGCAGTTCCGGCGCAGTGGGAACTCCCTTCGGCCACGGCATCAGGTAGATGATTAACTGCTTCACTACGGGAAACCGCATGGGCATCCGCCTTGGTGCCGCGGTGAGCTCGCCAGTCGCCAGCCTCATCCATTCCGTGAGATGGGTCATCATCTGGGTCGCGTTCATCTTTCCCCAGGCAGGTTTTAGGTCAGGCCGTAGCTGATCCACCCTGGCTAACAGATCACGCCGATCATTTTCGTTCCAAAGAGTTCGAGGCATGCGGCTACGTTGTCGCGACTTCATTGAAAACGCCAGCTTTTCGAAGTCACGTCCGGGCTTGTTTACAAAGTTATCGGCGCACCAGGCTGGCAGGCAAAACGAGATCGCGGACAAGCTAGGAGTCCGCCGATTCTTCGGTAGCGGCTGCTCGAAGCTGCGTGAACATCTCGGTTAGCTGAGGAAGCTGATAGTTCGCGTTCAGCCCGCTCGGATTGGGAAGCACCCAGAGGCCAGTCGATCCGATGCGTTCAATCTGCCTTCCGATTTTAGCGTCGGGATTCGCGAAGCCGGTTCGATATGCTCCAAGCCCGAGTATCGCGAGCCAGCGTGGCGAATATTTCCTGACCTTTCGGGCGAGCGCTCGGCGACCGCTGCGATACTCGTCGTCGTTCAACTCCGCGGCTGTCGCCGTGGTGCGCGGAACCAGGTTCGTGATTCCGTAACCGGCCGCGAGAAGCTCCGAGTTTTCCCATGGCGCCAAAATCCGGTCAGAGAAACCGGCCGCGTGAACGGCGGGCCAAAAGCGATTACCAGGACGAGCGAAATGCAGGCCAGTGGCTCCTGAGTAAAGACCCGGATTGATTCCGCAGAAAAGAATCTTGAGGCCGGGACGGATCAGATCCGGGATGCTGCGACCAAAGGCGTTCCTGAGTTCGGCCTGAGTCGGCTTGGCAAACGGCGCGACTTTGGTGGAAGTCAAAACCGGCGACGGCAATATTGTCTTTTCATAGTTGATAAAGGACGCACTTCCGCGTGTGGCCCGTTACGCAATCGGCGCGACCTGATACTGCTCGAGCTTCCCATCCGCGGTCTCGAACGTCCACACGCGCAGCGAGCGATCGCTGAACGTTGCGCGGTACGAACGTAAAGTCATTCCACCGCGCTTTGACGTTGATATCTGCACAAACCCCGTCGGAGCTCCAAGCGGTGAGAGGCTCGAGGCGAAGTCCTTCAATGCGATGTCGCTGAAATAGCCGTTCGCGTTCGATGTGAATAGTGATCGGTCGATTGTCCCCTTCTGCAGTCCTTCGAAAATCGCACGGGCCTGAGCCGTGCGACTGGCTGCGAGAGCGTCCTCAGTAGTGAACAGCAGGCGAGCGATCTGGCTCGCGATTGCGCCCGAGGCGGGGGCCGCATCCTGGTTGGTCAACACAATGACAGCGGCACTGTCGTCCGGGAAAAGAAAGTTCTCGGCGGTAAAGCCTGACACTTCTCCGTTGTGCTCGACGAAGAACCGCCCGCCGTTCATCGACGTGAACACGCCAAGCCCATACCCACTCGAAGCGCCGTTCTTCAATGGCGTCTCATGAAACAGTGCGTCGTATGACGCGCGCGACAGCAGGCTTCGGTTCATCATGGAGATATCCCACTTCGCGAGGTCGGCGGCGGTCATCGCGAGCATTCCAGCGCCATACATCCATCCTTTGCCGGCTGCTGGCGAGGGACGCAGTGGGCCGAGTCCGTACCGTATGTATCCAACGGCATCAGTAGCGTGCGAGTCGGCGTCGAAGTTCTTTGCGCTCGCCATATGAAGCGGATCGAGCAGGTGAGTCTGGATGAATCGGAAGAACGGCATGCCGCTGACCTTCTCCACGATCATTCCCGCGAGCACGTACCCGGTGTTGCTGTATTGCCACCTTGTTCCCGGTTCGAAGTCGAGCGGCTGCTTCGCCCAACCGTTCATGATTTCCTGAGGCGTGGCGTCCTTCAGCATCGGCGCCATCAGGTAGTCCTGCGGCCAGAAATCCTGATAGCCGGACGTGTGAGAAAGAATCTCGCGAATTGTCACTTCATTACCCCGTGACAGACCCTGGACGTATTTCCCGACTGGATCGTCGAGCTTGAGTTTGCCCTGCTGCTGAAGCAGCAGCATCGCGCTCGCCGTGAACTGCTTGCTTATGGATCCGATTCCGTAGCGCATCCCCGAAGCCGCGAGCTCGTTGGGCTCCAGCTTCGCGAATCCGTACGCTTTCGCTAGCACTATCCGGCCGTGCTGAACGACCGCGACATTCGCGCTCGGCACACCGGTTGATCTCAACACGCCGGCCGCGATAGAGTCGACACGCGATTCGAAGTTTGTCTGAGCAGATGCCGTGAAAGCGGTGGACCCGATCAGGCCGAGAGTGAGGAAGGTTTTTGCGCGCATTTCAAAGTGACTGGTATGAGGATTCATTCAAGAAAATCAGTTTACGCGAACGACCGCCTTGACTGCCGCCCGGCTTCCAACGGCGTCCAGCGCTGATGCGACATCGCGAAGTTCATAAGTCTTGCCGGCCATCTTTGCCCACGGTTTCTCATCACCAAACCGAGCGGCAATATCCACTCCGCGATGAAAATGTTCGTACCGCGAGCCCCAGCAGCCGCGCAGCTCGACGTGCTTGCGATTGATCTGCCAGTGCGGATGAATGTCGACCGAACCATTGTCCGTATAGTGCCCACAAACGATGACGCGCCCACCGTCGCGAACGATGTCGAGCGCTTCGCTGACTGCGTCGGGGTGCCCGCTTGCTTCGACGACGACGTCAAACCCGTGGCCATTGGTCATTGAACGGGCTATGTCGAGACGTTCATGGCGGGCGTTCGCAAGATCGATGGTATTCGTTGCACCCATCTCTTTGGCGAACGAAAGACGATCCGCCACTCCATCAAGCGCAACGACCTTACCTGCGCCGCTCAACGATGCCAGGGCAACGACGCTTTGCCCGACCGGTCCAACGCCCATCACCGCGACCGACTCGCCGAGTTTGATGCGAGAGAGATCAACAGCGTGGAGAGCAGTGACGAGACCGCATCCCCCACCAATGAACGTCTCTGGAGACAGCGATTCAGGCAGATGGATCATCTTCACGCCGGGCTTCATGTAAATCGCCTGAGACCATCCGCCGAGCAGGCCATCGTTGGCCGAGTAGGTAATGCCATAGACTTTACGTGAGGGACATCTAGTAGGCTCGCCTGCAACAAGGCAGTGATAGCACGCGTTGCAGGTTTCGTGAACGTCGAGAAAGGTGACGATATCGCCTTCCTTTATGGGGTCGCCGTTGACTGTCTTCAGATTGCCGCGGGTCTTGGCAACCAGGCCCGTGCTTACGTGTCCCGGAATGATCGGGTAGGGAACGCCGCTCAATCGCCCGTGATGGAGATGCACGTCGGTTCCACATACTTCCGAGTAGAGCGTGTGAAGGAGCGCCGAACCAGGCTCGAGATCCGGTTCCGCGAATTCGCGGAATTCAATCGGCGCGTTGGGGGCAGGGAAAACTGCGGCAAGATAGGCTGTCATCTATTGTGAAAGCTCGTTGACGGGGCTTTCAAGGGGAATCCAGCGGCAACACGAGCTTCGGCATCGCCGCTCCCTAAACGTTGACGAGCATTTTCACGAGGTTTGGCATCCCCGCGCCCTGCATCTGACGCTGCCGCCCCAGGTCGGTGCTGTTGGCGATCATGATTTCCTTTACGTCATCGGGACGTCCGATGAACTCCTTTCGTTTGGAGAGAAAAGCCGCGAGCAGTCCTGACACATGCGGCGCGGCCATGCTCGTTCCGCTCATCTCAGTGTATAACTGCTCGAACGTCGCGTTCGCAGCAACCGTGGGCGCGTCATTACGAACAGAGTAAATCCGCTCACCCGGTGCAACGCAGTCCGGCTTCATGCGACCGTCCGCCGTTGGGCCGCGCGATGAAAAGAACGAAGTGCCGTACGTGTGGGGACTATCCTTGTGCACCGATCCGACGACGATCGCTTCTTCCAGATTTGCCGGATCGCCGAGCGACATGCCCATGTTCGCCTGGACATTTTCGCCGTCCGCGGTATTGAGCGTGGCGAATCCTTCGTTGCCGGCCGCGAGAACTACTACGACTCCCTGACGCCACAGCCGGCGCAACTCCACACACAAGGGAGTGTGACCGCAGTTGAACGTCTCGACGTCGAATTCGCCGCCGAGGCTCAGGTTCACCCCGTGAATGACGACGTGTCCGGCGCGCTCGTTGGTATCGAAAATGTGGTCGATGGCCTTGATGATCCACGAATCCTCGCCTGATCCGTTGTCATCGAGAACCTTGTAGATGACGAGCTTCGCCTCCGGTGCCATCCCGCACATCGTGCGATCGTTCCCTTCCTTGTCGCGCGCCGTGTGCCTGCCGGCGATGATGCCGGCCACGTGCGCACCATGTCCGAATCTGTCCCGCGCGGCCTTCGCGTCATTCGGGTCATGCGGATCGAGTGCTTGCAGTCCCTGACGCACACGCCGCTGATCGGAGCGGGTGCAGTCATAAACCTTGTCGATCGTGCCGTCCGCAAAATGCGGATGTGTGAGATGAATTCCGGAATCGAGAACCGCCCATGTCACACCTTCGCCAGCCGCCTTATAACTGTTGTGCGCCGGGAATGCCTGCGTGGTGTGGATCGAACGATCGATGTATGCCCACTTCGCACTGTTCTTCCATAGGCGGGCCACGGGAAACTTTTTGTCGCCGTGCGCGATCGAGCTTAGTGTCTCCGCTTCCTGTCGCGTGAGGTTCAGCGCCACATAGCGTTGGAGCTCCTCGGGCTCGAGCAGCCGGAGAATCGTGTCGTCCTTGTCGGCATCGAGCGCGCCGTAGATGCTCTGGAGCGCTGCATCTCGAGACATTGCATTGGTGGCGTAGTCCTCGAGCTGGACGAGAATGCGATGCCGATCACCAGGCCCGCCATCCGCCAATGCCCGCACGACATCCTTGGCCATCTTGAATCGGGCGACCGGCTGGAAAAGAGAGGTGTCAACTATTTCCCTTATTGGCTGACGAACTTCCTCGAGGGTCAGATAACCAGTGGCCGAGTGCGGATGACGCGGTGAGTCGGGATTGAACGCGATGTGATTCTCGACTCGAACTCCGCGTTTGTTGGCCACATAGTCATCCGTGATGTCCTTGTCGAGCGCGACAGGATCAAGAGGATCGCACACGTTGATCCACCTTTGAACGTTGGGCGGTACGGCAAGTTTTTTCGTCTTCGTCAGGTCCCGGATGAAGTCCTGGACTTCGTCCACGCCAAGTGGCGATCCGATCGTGACGAAAAGCGGAATGTCGAGGTTCGCGAATTCCTCTTCCATCAGCACGCAATACGCGATCATCGTTCCCTGGCTATGCGCGACGACGATGAAAGGCTCACCGCCCGCACGCAGCCGTTCTCGCAACGAATCTCGCATGCGCTCACCTCTTACCTTGTCAACGAACAGGTCGTTGACGTCGCGCAGGAACATGCTCGTCACTTTACGAGTCATCCACTGACGCAATGGTCGCGGCAGGAAACCGAAGATCTTTGCGCGTAGCGCCGCCGCCCCGTATCGTTGCGCGGATATTCGCCTCGCTTCGGCACCGGCGGGACCACCAAGTTTCTCAGCTACAGCCGCATACGCCACGTCGTTGGTGAGATTGTTGTCGCCGAGCATTTTGGCGGCGATTCCGCGCAACCGGTCGCCGTTCGTGTCAGTGGCGAGTTTGCTGTCAGGCGAGCCGACGAGCTCGATGATGTCCTCGTTCATGCCCGCTATTTCAGCGGCTTCGTTCCACGGTGCGCGTGTCGCCTTGGAGGAGAACTCTCCTTGAGGCGCTTCTTCGGTCGCATCCGCGTAGTCGCCGCCGGATGATACTGCTTCGGTGGGCATCGGATAACGGTCGCGGTCGACCCAATACGCCATGCGAGTACGCTCGCCGAGGTCGAACTCGAACAGTGATTGATCCCACTGTTGCTTGAGGACAGAGGCGGGCGGCTTGTTGCCGATGCCGTGCACGTAGATGATAGTGTTCGCGCCCACGCTCTCCGAGGGCTTCGGCGCGACAGGCTGCGCGTCGGTCGTACCGACAGCCTTTGCGCGTTTCTTCATCGATGTCACAGCTTTCTCTTTTCGCGTGGCAGTCGAGCGCCGGGACGACACCTTCTTTGCTGATTTCTTTTTCGCGGCCATTTGGTCTCCCAGTGCAGGTGCCCGTCAGAGCGCAAAGAGTGTCACCTGTCCAATCTGTGCGCAACAGGCGGCGAGCCGACGGGCTCGCCCGAAGGCTAGTGCCGGCTGGCCGAGCTCTTGTCTCTCACTGGCCTGAACTCGGAGGTGCTCCGGTAGTTCGGCCATTCACGCGAGTTCGCCAGCGGCGTGATGAGTCGTTGAAGAACCGAGAGGTCCTGCACGATGCCGCCAAAATTCCATGTGGCAGCATCATACTCGTCGGCCGGCTGATGGTACTTGTCCTTTCGGTACGCAGCGTCGGCCGCTTTGCCTACAGTCATACCGCCATTGAGTAGATCGATTCCGCTGTGGATGTAGAGCATAGGCACGCCGCGCTTCGCCATCGGAAAATGGTCGGACCTGTAGAAGTAGCCTGCTTCAGGATTCGCATCGGGCGTCATCACGCGGTGATCGGCCTCCAGCACCTTCACGAGCCAGTCTTCGAGCTCACTCTGTCCGCTTCCGATGACGAGCATGTCATGCGTAGGTCCGTCAGCGGTCAATGCATCGGTATTGAATCCGGCGACGGTTTTCTCGAGCGGATAAACCGGATTGCTAGCGTAGTACTCCGATCCCATCAACCCTTTCTCCTCAGCCGTCCAGAACGCAAACACGATCGAGCGCTCGGTGCGGGGGAGTGCAGAGAAAACGCGCGCGAGCTCGAGTACGGAGGCGATACCCGTTCCGTTGTCGATCGCGCCGTTGTAGATGGTGTCGCCGCGCGCGTCGGGGGCGCCGACGCCGAGATGATCCCAATGCCCGCCGATCACGATTGTCTCTTCAGGATGTGATCTTCCCGGCAGTCGGCCGAGAACGTTCTTCGAGTGAATCGTCTGCTGTTTTACCTTGTAGCTGGCGGAGAATGTCGCGCCGTTCAGCGTGACGGGCTTGAACTCGCGTGTCTGGGCGAGACGCTTGAGTGCATCGTAGTCCAGGCCGCTCGCGCGAAGAAGTTTCACTGCATCGTCGTGCTGAACCCATCCTTCGAGCGGCGGGTGCACTTCTGATGGGTTCGAGCGCACTATATCGAACATCGTATTGGTGTTCGAGTTCTTTACCGTCGCCCAGCCGTACGACGCTGGAGCTGTTTCATGAATGACGAGCATGCCGGCGAGCCCCTGTCGTGCTGCTTCCTCGTACTTGTAGGTCCAGCGCCCGTAGTACGTCATGGCCTTGCCGCCGAAGTCTCCCTGACCCGTTTCAAAATCAGGATCGTTGATCAGTACGAGACCGACTTTGCCCTTGAGGTCCATCCCCTTGAAGTCATCCCA
>JBBSGU010000099.1:0-10345 GCA_038253755.1 Gemmatimonadales bacterium
CGACGCTTTCAATATCCCCTTCGGTTGACTTGAGCAGCGCGCGCAGCGCGTCCATCGTATCGGCTTCTTTCGCCGGCTTGTCCTTTCTCCATCGCAACATTCTCGGAAAACGCACGGCAATTCCCGACTTGTGCCTCGGCGAAGCCTGAATCCCTTCGAAGCCCAGCTCGAAAACCTGCTCCGGCTTCACTGAGCGCACAGGTCCGAACTTCTCGACAGTATTCCGGCGGATCCAGGTGTCCATCTCGCGGATCTCCGCATCGGTGAGACCCGAGTACGCCTTCGCAAATGGAACGAGCGTCTCACCTTCCCAAACCGCAAACGTGTAATCGGTGTGCAGAAGCGCGCGACGGCCGTGGCCCGGCTGCGCATAAACCATCACCGCATCGATCGCGTACGGCTCGAGCTTCCATTTCCACCAGCCGCCCTTGCGCCGGCCCACTCCGTAAGGCGCATCGGACTTCTTGAGCATCAGCCCTTCCGAGCCAAGGCTGCGTGCTCGGTCCCTGGCGGCGCGGATATCGGCCCACGAATTTGCCGCAGCAATCGGAGAGATCAGAATTCGCGACTCGGCGTTTGCGGACCCAACGAGAGCGTCGAGCTGTTCGCGTCTCCACGACAACGGTTTCTCGCGAACGTCCTCGCCGCCGAGCTCGAGCAGATCGTAAGCGAGAATCACGACAGGAACCTCGGTGCGAATCTTCGCACTTATATTCTTGCGGCCGATGCGTCGCTGAAGCTGAGCGAATGGCAGCGGATGCCCGTCCCGCCACGGAAGAATCTCTCCGTCTATCACGGTTCCCTCGAGGAGCCATTCTGATGCCTCGATCAACTCGGGAAAGCGGTCAGTGATGAGATCGTCGCCGCGGGACCAGAGATACGATTTGCCCTGTCTCCGAATCAGCTGCGACCGAATGCCATCCCACTTCCATTCAGCCTGCCACTCGCTGGCTAGTCCCAACGACTCCAACTCGCCTTCGAGCGGATACGCGAGGTAGAATGGATACGGACTCGAGAGCGCCGGCGCCTCATTGCCTGAGGAGATCAGGCTTTCGTACGCACTCGGTGTTGGTTGCCAGTCGCCCACTAGACGATGGGAGATCGTGGCTTCGGGGACGTCACTCGCTTTAGAGAGAGCGCGAACGAGCAGCGACTGCGACACGCCGACACGAAAGCTTCCAGTGATCAGCTTGTTCCAGACAAACCGCTCCGTTCCGCCGAGCGATCGCCATGCATCGAGCACTATTCGTCGCTGGTCGTCCTCGCTGGCTTTGCCAATCGCGAGTAATCGCTGTTCGACCCAGACGTGAAGCGGATCATTACTCGATTCGTCGCTGTCGGGCAGAAGCAACGCGATGGTTTCGGCCAGATCTCCCACCGCGTGATACGACTCTTCGAACAGCCAGTCGCTCACGCCTGACTCTTCCATCGCCCAACCTGCCAGTCGCCTTACCGGGACAAGCCGCTTCGGACGAAGCCCCATCAGGAAGTAGACGGCCCACGCGGCGTCGGCCGGAGCAGCTTCCGAGAAGTACCTACTCATCGCGCCGACTTTCTCGTTCGTGCGCGTTGTCTCATCGATTTCGGCGAAGAGCTGGGCAAAGCGCTTCATGCTGGCGGCGTCTCGTCGTCGGGCACGAGATATTCCTCGACTTCCCCCTCGCTTTCACTCGTCTCGCCTTCCCATTTGCTGGCAAGTGTGTCAGCCAGAAGGCCGCGCTCACGAAGAGCTTTGACGACAGTGTCGCGATACCCGTGCGTCACGAGAACTCTCTCGGCTCGTGTGGCGTCGATCGCAGACATCAGTGCGGGCCAATCGACGTGGTCGGATATGACGAACCCGCGGTCGACCGATCTTCGACGGCGAGCGCCGCGGACCCGCATCCACCCGGAGGCGAACGCAGACGACGCAGGGCCAAACCTTCTGAGCCAAGTCGATCCAGCTGCACTGGGCGGAGCGACGATCATCGCGCCGCTCCAATCGTGACCCTTCGACACTGACGCGGCGTATGTCGTATCGGGCAGCGCGATTCCGGCATCCCGGTAGTCACGGTTCAATCGCTCGACTGCTCCGTGGGTGTAAAACCTTCCCTGCGGATCGCTCATCAGTCCGGCGAGCAGTCGTTGCGCTTTGCCCAGTGCGTAAGCGAACACGATCGATGCTCGGCCGGCTTCGCGATTGGCTTTCCACCAGGTGGTTATCGACGCGAACGTTTCAGATTGTCGCGACCATCGGTAGATCGGCAGTCCGAATGTGGATTCGGTGATGAACGTGTTGCAGCGAACCGGCTCAAACGCGGTGCATGTCGGATCAGGTTCTGTCTTGTAGTCGCCCGACACAACCCACGTCTCGCCGCGGTATTCGACGCGGATTTGGGCGGAGCCGAGTATGTGGCCGGCGGGATGGAAGGAAACGGTGACGCCGTTAACGTTTGCAGTTTCGCGCCAGTTGAGCGTCGTGATCGAAGCATCGAGACCGATACGAGTTTGGAGGACGCCCGCTCCTTCGTCGGCGCAGACGTACTCGCGTGACCCCCATTTGGCGTGATCGCCGTGGGCGTGCGTAATGAGTGCGCGATCCACCGGCATCCATGGGTCGATGTGGAAGTCGCCGGCTTGGCAGTACAGGCCGTGGTCAGTGACGGTGAGCAGGTCGGTCATTTATTCAGGGGCACTCCGAAGATAACCCGAACCAACATGGGATGGCAGTCTCGAGGCTGGCTCACGTGCATCATGGGTGCCGGGCGTGCTTCGTGCGAAAAAAACGAGCCTTTCTTGGAGTTGACAATAGTTGTTATAACAACTATTGTTATAAGCGACGAGCCTAAGGATCGCTTGAAAACTATTGGAGGCTCGATATGCTCAAGACTTTCCTCACACCCAGACGAGCCGACCTCGGTCTGACGTTCCTGAGAATCGTGACCGGCGTCGTCTTCGCCGCGCACGGGTACCAGAAGTTCTTTACAATGGGAATTCCAGGAGTCACCGGACTCTTCACGCAGGTCGGCGCGCCCCTTCCGCACATTTCCGCCATCCTCGTCGCATCCGTCGAGCTCTTCGGTGGAACCGCCTTGATTCTTGGGCTTTTCACGCGCCTGGTAGCAGTTCCCCTCGCGACGGACATGCTGATGGCGATCGTCCTTGTCCATCTCAAGAATGGACTGACGGGACCGATGGGCATGGAGCTCGTGCTGCTGCTGATGTCTGCGGCAATCGCGTTGGCAGTTGCAGGTCCGGGAGCCCTCGCAATCGACGCAATATTCAGCGGTCGTCAGACCACCGCCCGCGCTTGAACTAAAGGAGATACGATGGCTGCGACCTACGGAATCAAGCCCAAGGGCTACAGGCTGCCGGACGAAACGCACATCGGCAAAGTGCGCCTCCAGGTCGCTGATCTGGATCGGTCGATCTCGTACTACGAGACCGTCATCGGTATGCACGTCATCAGCCGGACCGACGCCTCAGCAACGCTCGGTCCGGAGGATGAAGATCGACCGCTCATTCAGCTCGACGAGAGGAAGAACGCCCGCACCGTTTCGCGGCGTGGGCTACTTGGTCTTTATCACTTTGCGATCCTTCTTCCAGACAGACCGTCGCTCGGCGCGTTCGTGCGACACCTGTCGGAAATTGGTGCATACGCCGGCATGTCAGACCATCTGGTCAGCGAAGCGGTCTATCTCACTGATCCGGACGGCCTCGGAATCGAGGTCTACGCCGACAGGGATCGATCGACATGGATCGCTGTGAATGACCAGATCGAGATGGCTACCAAGCCACTCGACGTACAGAACCTGATTGCAGCGGCTGAAGGCCAAGGGTGGAAAGGAATTCCCGCCGGCACCTTGATCGGCCACGTGCACCTGTATGTAGGCGACATCGAAAAGGCGGCCGATTTCTATCACTCGGGCATCGGATTCGACAAGATCGTCTGGAACTACCCCGGCGCGCTTTTCATGTCGGCCGGCGGGTATCACCATCACATTGGTGTGAATACATGGGCTCAGGGCGCCCCTCCGGCTACCGAGCATGACGCCCGTTTGCTCGACTGGGAGTTGGTGCTGCCGGATGCCGCAAGGTCCGCCGAGGCGGCGTCGGCTCTCGAGAAGGCGGGATACGTCGTAGAGCGAGAAGGTGATGCGGTTCGAGCTCGCGATCCGTGGGGAACCGCGGTCCGGTTTCACCACCACAGCTAGCAGGCACGGCGCCGGGCGACGATCTATTCGTCGTCGCCTTCGTCCTCCTGGTTATCAGTACCGCGGGCTCTCTCAAGCAGGTCGATCAGGGCGCGCATGTGCTTCTTTTTCATGTGGCCGAGTTGGGACTCGTGAACCTGGTTCATGGGCTTGTCTAGCTGGTCAACGAGGTCGTGGCCTGCCCGCGTAATTCGTACGTTGACCACGCGACGATCCTCAACCGACCGGCCGCGCTCCACCAAACCGCGTTTTTCAAGTCTGTCCAGCAGACGGGTGACGTCGGGATCCCGGCTTACCAGGCGATCGCCAACTTCATTGCACGGCAGACCGTCCTCTGGCGCGCCCCTGAGAATTCTGAGGATATTGTACTGCGGTGCAGTCAGGTCGAACGGCTTCAATACCTCGGAAACGCCCTTTCGAAATGACCCGGCCGTCCGCATGACGTTCAGGACAACCTCGTGCTCCAGGCTCCCGAACGGTTTCTGCTGTTTGATCTCTTTCTGAAGATTGCCGCTCATTGGTTGTCCTTACGGGGATTATTCAAGCTACAACAATTGTCGTTATTACGGAGAAAATTTGCTTGCAAGATGAGCCAACCAGCCTTCCATTCGAGGTCCGGGCGTCGCCCATTCAGGGTTACGGTGGGTTTGCTACGCGTGTCATTACCAGCGGGACGCGGGTTGTTGAATACGCGGGCCAGCACTTGACGCCTGCCGAGTCGGACGCGCGGTATCCGGACGATGAGGTGGGGCGTCACCATACGTACCTGTTCGCGATCGACGACGATGTTGTCGTCGACGCCGCCGTCGATGGAAACGAGGCCCGCTTCATCAACCACTCCTGCGACCCGAATTGCGATGCAGTCATCGATCAGGGCAGGATATGGATCGAAGCGATTCGCGATATAGAGCCCGGCGAGGAGCTGGCGTACGATTACGCCTACGTCCTGAAAGAGCGGCACACGCCGGCCGCCAAGCGTCGCTTTCCGTGTAGCTGCGGTTCCCTGAAATGTCGAGGGACCATCCTCGCGAAAAAGAGGTAGGTGACGATGCCTGCGTCTGCCCGGTCCGTGATGTCCGAAATGAAGGGCCTCTCGAACCCAGTGGACGCCGATTTTCTCAAGCGGTTTTTCAAGACCGGCCCGGGTGAGTACGGAGAGGGCGACAAGTTTCGTGGCATCGCCTAGCTGCTGTGGCGGGTCTACTGTGGCGGAGCAGGTGGAACGCCGCCCCACGCGGTCACGATCGCCTCACCCATTCGCGCGATGATGAGGTGCGCCTCGGTGTCGACCGCATAGCGCGTATCCTTGTTCTCCTTGCTCAGCGCGCAGACCACGAGCCGGTTTCGAAGATAGAAAAGTGAGCACTCGTTACGAACCTGGTCCGTCTCGCCGCTTTTATGCGCCGCGCGTGCACCGTAGTTGAATCGCTGAAGCTTGTCGTCATTCTCGTTATGCTCGAGAATATTGAGCATTGCAGAGTCAGATGCCGGGTTCACCGCCTTGCCGAGGGCCATTAGCTCGAAAAGTCGCGCCATTTCGTTTGGCGTGGTGACGCCCAGGCCGTATTTGACAGAGCTGTCTATCGCGACGCTCGAGTTCCGCAGGAACGATTTCGAATGGACTTTCGTGTTATGCAGTCCAAGCGAATCCATCTTCGCCCACACCCGGCGAATGATGATGCGGTCGAGCAGGATGTTCGTCGCGGTGTTGTCGCTGAGCGTGATCATCAGCCAGGCGGCGTCTTCGATGGTGAGTGCCATCCCGTTGTGCATGTACTGGAGGACACCTGAGCCCGGCACCTGATCTATTTTGAGAACCGTAAGCGGGTCGGACAACGAGAGCTGCCCTTTTGCTACGAGGTCGTAGACCGTGACGAGGATGGGAACCTTGATGAGACTCGCAGTCGGGAACGTCTCGTCGCCGCGCCGGCTCATGCGGACGTTGTTGTCGATGTCGATGATGCTGTAGCCGATCACTCCGTGGTGCGAGTTGACGAGTGAATCGAGCTTGTGGCGAAGAGTGGCGGTGTCCGCCCTAACGGGAGCCAGCTTTGCGGGGCCCTGCGCGGTTGCATTGGTGCACGCAACGGCGGCTACGAGGAGGGCAAGTGAGAGATAGCGCACTGACAGAATCTGGTAGCGGGGGACGGAGTTTCGCCACAGGCGGGCAGTGCAGGTACCGGTAAGGGCGGGTACATCAGCTACCCGTAAGGGCGGGTAATGCAGCTACCGGCAAACTCGGACTGCGGTTTGCCGGTAGCGATCAAACTTTCTCAGCCGAGGGGGACGCAGCCGGATGCTTTCTGATCGGTTGTGAGAACTGCCCCGATTGCTGCGGTCAGTGCTTTGCGGGCTGCCTCGAGGCGAGCGATGGCGGGCGCTACTCCCCTGACAATCGCTTCGCGTTCGGCTTTGGACTTTCCTTCGGCCGACTCGTAAGCTGCTTTCACCGCCTGAAGATCGGCCTTGTTGTTGTCCTGGAAGGCCTGCTCGAGCGCCTTGATCTGCGTTTTCTGAGCGTCACTGAGCGGCGCGAAATTTTCAGGCCGGCATTTCTTTGGCTCGTGAGCCGCCCTCCATGCGCGCTGATCTGCGGTGAGAATCGCGTCGATGTCGGATTTCAGCTTCAGCTCTGCTGCGGCAAGACGAGCGCGAATCTCGATCCCTCGCGCGAGGATCTTACGGACGGAGTCGGAGGAGGAGCGATCTTTTCCTTCCGAGGCCTGGTGCGCCTGTTTGAGAATCGCGTTGAGTGCTTCGCGGTCGGCCTTTGTTGCGGTCTGGAATGAATCGATGAGAGCTTTGATTTTCGCCTGCTGGTCGCTCGACAGTTTGAGACTATCGGGGAGGCCGTTCGCCAGTCTTGTCTGGTAGACTTCGGCTTCGTATCCCCCGACGACGGTCAGGGCGGTGCCGAAGGCTCCAGCATCGATGCTCAGATCGGAGGTGTTCGGTGCGGTGGTTTCGTTGGAGCACGCCGCGAATGAAAGTGCGGCGATGGTCAAGCAAGCAATCCTGCGCATCGAGCCTCCTGATGGGTTAGACCTCGGTTCCGATTGGACGCCGGGCCGACGGACACGTTAAGGCATGGACCGGGGATTCCCAATGATCAGTCAAAATACATTTGTTCCAACGTGTCTTGTCTTGCTGCCGGCGAATGTTCGGGCGCAATGCACGTCGACTGTAAATCCTGACAGTGACTGTCGGCCTACAAATTGCGCCCGCAAGACGTGGGGGAAGCGTCCACCATTGTCTTCCTCGATCTGAACTTTTCTGGGGGTATCAATGTTCAAGAGTCACTCGAATCGCGCACAATTCGCACTTCTTGCGGGTGCTGTCCTAGCACTTGGCGCGTGCACGAAGAAGGATGCAGCGACGACCGACAGTGGGATGATGGCAACCTCCGATACCGGCATGAAGATGGCCGACCCTGGCATGACTCCGGCCCCGGCACTTACGGACGCAAACATTGTCTACATCCTCGATAACACCAACGTGCTCGACAGTGCAGGCGGAGCGATCGCAGCAACCAAGGGAACGAGCGCTGACGTTCGCTCGTTCGGCAAGGACATGATGCGCGATCATCACAAGTTGCGCGCGGATGGGAAAGCGCTGGCGGCGAAGCTGGGGATCGTTCCCGAAGCCCCGGCAAACGATGACAGCAAGGCGCAGATGGACAAGGCGATGTCACTGTACAACGGCGCAGCGAAGGGCAAAGACTTCGACAAGGCGTACATAGACGATCAAATCATGAACCACAAGGCAGTTCTCGAGACGGCGACCGCCGCAGCTAACGCAGCGCAGAACCCAGAGCTCAAGAACTTCATCCAGAAGGCAGCCCCGACAGTTCAAGCTCACCTCGATCACGCTCAATCGATTCAGAGCAAGATGCAGTAGGAAGTGCTTCGTGGAGTAATCTTCGATATCGACGGCACGCTCGTCGCCAGCAACAAGGCGCACGCCCAGTCATGGGTCGAAACGCTTTCGGAAGCCGGCTACGGCGTGTCGTTCGATGTGATCTGGTCGATGGTCGGGATGGGTGGCGACAAGGTTCTCCCCGCCGCTGCAGGAATCGAAGCTGACAGCACGAAAGGAAAACAACTTTCCACCCGGCGATGGGAAATCTTCGAGTCGAAATTTCTTCCATCGCTTCGTCCAACTCCTGGAGCACGCGCGCTCGTCGAGCGTATTCGCGGTGACGGGCTCAAAACAGTAGTTGCGACATCAGCCGACGGAAGCGAGGTAAAGGCTCTCCTCGGCGTCGCTCAAGTCGAGGATCTGATGGATGCGATCACATCCGCAAGCGATGCGTCCAAATCCAAGCCTGATCCTGACATCGTACAAGCAGCAGTCGCGAAGAGTGGACTCAAGCCCGAGGAGCTCATCATGCTTGGCGACACTCCATATGACGTTCAGGCCGCGATAGGCGCCCACGTGAATTTCGTTGGCGTGCTTTCAGGCGGATGGACAAAGGAAGAGCTGTCCGGCGCAATCGCGATTTACGATGATCCCGGCGACCTGCTTCGCTGGTACGACGATTCTCATTTCTCGGTGAAGGCACTGGCCGGTTAGTCCTGCCGCCGCCGCTCCACTCTCATCCGCATTCCATGGCGTGGGCGCAGCGTGATCAGTGGCTGGATATCAACGGGATGTCCGGGGACAAGCCGCATCTTCCACTGCTGAGCAAGCGTTGCGACGAGAAGAATTCCTTCCATCCACGCGAACTGTTCGCCTATACAGACCCTCGAACCGCCGCCGAAGGGGAAGTAGGAGAATTTAGGTCGGCTTGGCTGCGCCTCAGCGGTCCATCGTTCGGGGTCGAAGCGTTCCGGATCGGGAAAGAAACGGGGATCGCGATGAGTGATGTACTGGCTCATCAGTACAACCGAGCGTTCGGGAATCGTGAAGTCGCGCGCTTTGAATGAGTTGATCGCGCGGCGTCCGATCGCCCACGCCGGTGGATAGAGCCGCATCGACTCTGCGAGTACCATTCGAGTGTAAGGAAGCAAAGGAAGATCGTCGAAACCAGCCTTGCGCCCGGCAAGCGCGGCGTCGACCTCGGCGTGCAGTCGTGCTTCTACATCCGGATGCTGCGACAACAGATACCATGTCCAGGTCAGAGCGTTGGCCGTAGTCTCGTGGCCGGCGAGAAAGATCGTCATCGCCTCATCGCGAAGCTGAACGTCGTTCATGCCGCTTCCATCGCCCTCTGTATCCGTCGCCATCAGCAGCATGGACAACAGATCGCCACGATCGTTGTTCGCCGCCCGACGCTCGGCGATCATTCTGTAGATGGTGCGATCGAGAGTGTCCCTCGCCGCGTTGAAACGGCGCACGTAGGGAAGGGGAAGCTTCTCGAGCAGTTCGGTGAACGGAAGGATGCCGAAGTTGAACGACTCGAAAGCCACGGTCAGCGCGGTGCCGATATCTGCCGCCTCGGCGTCTACGTCCGCATCGAAAAGAGTTTTCGCGACGATGGCGAGGGTCAGGCGCATCATCTCGACGTGGATGTCCACCGTCGCGCCATCGGTCCAACTCGATCGGGTGCGATCGGCATAGGCGGTCATCGTGTCGCCGTATATTGCGACTCGCTGACGATGGAATGCCGGCTGTGCCAGTCGCCGCTGGCGAAGGTGAAAATCGCCCTCGCTCGTCAGGAGGCCGTTGCCGAGGAGCTTGCGGGCCCGCTCGAGACCGCGGCTCTTGGTGAAATTCTTTTGGTTTGTGACCAGGACGTCCTTTATCAGATCCGGGTCGTTGAACAGGTAGAGATGCTGCGGGCCGATCTTGTAATGAACGATGTCGCCGTATTCGCGCTGCATCGAGAGCATCGAAGCGAGCGGATTACGGGCAAGCTCTCTCAGAAACTGTCCTGGATATCGTGGCGATGGGCCGGGAGGAAAGCCCTCTGGAGTTGGTTTGGCCTTGAATTCTGGGAGTCTGATCGGGGCGACTGACGTCATTTCAGGTTCGGGAAATTCAACATTTGCCACGGAGTCACGGAGGGCACGGAGGGCACGGAGGGCACGGAGGGCACGGAGGGCACGGAGGGCACGGAGGGCACGGAGAATGTCGATGGTTCAACCGTGCCCGGTGATGTAGCTCAATCGCAACCTATTTGGGTCACGGATTGGACGAATGCAACGGATAAG
>JBBSGU010000100.1:0-10300 GCA_038253755.1 Gemmatimonadales bacterium
GTTCCTCGACCTCGAGGCAAACAGAATTCCGAGCACCGGAACCAAGCTGTTCGGTGTCAGGGCGCTCGGCGTTCCGTCAACCGGCCTGACCTTCAGCCACGCCTGCACGGGGGGTGTTGGCAATGGCCTCTGCATGAAGGTGCCAACCGCGTTTACCGGAACGGCCACAGTTCAGCAGCTTCCAGCACAGGCGGCACTCCTTTACAAGGCGGCTTTCGGAGCAGCGGGTGCGAGCCTGATCGCTGGGGGAGTTCCAGCCAGCCTCGTGAGCTACCTCGCCGGCCTGCAGCCAACACCGGCTGAAGTTGGAACCAAGCTTCGAGTTCTTCAGAGCAATGCCACGTTCCTTGACGTTGCTCCGACGGACCTTCGCGACGTGTCGCGCCTCAAGCCCGAAATTCACAACACCTACGAAGCCGGGTACAAAGGCATCATTGCCAACCGCCTCCAGATCTCGCTGGACGGATGGAAGGAAAACCGCAAGAACTTCGTTGGCCCGCTCATCATCGAGACGCCGAACGTATTTCTCGACGCCACGACCCTCGGCGGATTCATTGCCACGAAGCTCGCTGCGATAGGTGTACCTGCTGCGCAGATTGGAGTTCTCGCTCCGACCATCGCCGGGGCTCTCGGCGGCGTATCCGGTGGGAAGGGAGCAGCGGTTGGAGTGCCTCTTGGCGTCGTGAATTTCAGCGAGCCGCTCTCGTCAGGATCAGATGTCATCGTCACCTACCGCAACTTCGGTAACCTCGATCTCTGGGGCGGCGACCTCGGCGCAGAGCTTCTACTCGACCAGGGCTTCTCGGTACTTGGCACGTATTCCTACGTGAACAAGAATCTGTTCCCCAGATCCGAAGTCGGCGGCGTTCAGGACATCTCGTTGAACGCTCCTGCCAACAAGCACTCCATCACGTTCAAGTACCGCGACGAAAACAACGGTTGGGGCGCGGAGTTGCGCGAGAGACACGTCGATGGTTTCCAGGCGCTCTCGTACATCTCGGGTAATGTGAAACCGTATACGCTGATCGATGCGGGTCTCTCGTGGCGTCCGTCAACGCTCAACGGAGTGCTTCTCTCAGTGAACGGAACGAACCTCGCGAACAAGGTTCACCAGGAGTTCGCTCAGGGTGGGCTGATCGGACGACTGATCATCACCAGAGCGCAGATCACGTTCTAAAGAGAATTCGCAGTAGTTAACGGAGCGGTGCGCCTCGCGGCGTGCCGCTCCGTCTTGCATTCGCGAATACATTACAACGATGAATATCCTCCTCGATCCGTCGGCGAAACCGGTGATTGGCCATCGCGGAAATCGCGCGTATGCGCCTGAAAATACAATGGAATCGTTCAGGCAGGCCGTAGCGCTTGGAGCCGATGCGATCGAGTTCGATGTTAGACTGTCAGCAGACGGAATTCCGGTCGTGCATCACGATCCGACCGTCACACGAACTACAGACGGCACCGGTGAGATCGCGCGAATGGCTTATACCGCGCTCAAGGACCTCGATGCCGGGGCCAGCTTTACTCGCGACAGCGGAAAGACATATCCATATCGCGGAGGGGGACATCACATCCCGAAATTCGAGGACGTCGTCGAGGCATTTCCGTCAACACCCATGCTGATCGAGATCAAGGATCCGCTCGCCGCGACAGGAATCAGGGAGATCATCGAACGGCACAAGGCAGAATGGCGATGTCTGATCGATTCAATGGATGGAGTAGCGGTGCGGCACTTCGAGGATTCGTCGATTGCCGTTGGCGCAGCAAGGGGAGATGTCGCGGCTCTCATGAAACAAGTTTTGTTGCGTCGACGCGTACCTCCGATGAAGTATAAGGCGCTTTGCGTGCCACTCTCCTACAACGGATTGCCACTGCCAGTGCGGCGCTTCGCTAACGCGGCGCGCGAAGACGGCTGCTGCGTCCACGTGTGGACGATCAACGATCCTCCGGTCGCTGTAGGGCTGTGGAATGACGGAATCAACGGAATCATCACCGACGATCCCGCGTTGATGCTCAAGGTGCGGTCGGCATCGTACCCGTCGGCATCGCTGCTCCGCGGCTGATCCCTCGGAGCAGTTCAGACGACTAGCTGGCGCGCGCTCGAGTGCTGAGGGATGCCCCGGGAGCTCCCAGTGCGCTGGTCGGCACTGACTCACGTGCGAGCGTCTCCCCGTTGACGCGCACCACGTATGCTTCCATAGCAAAGTATTCGGGCAGTCCAAGGCGATCGACAGTCGCTGCCGTGTTTTTGTTCCTTTCTTCGACGCGCTGCCAGAATTCACGATCGTCCTGACCGGGGAAGGGCGCTCTGTCCTTCTGGCTTTGATGTTTGAAGATCGCCTGGATCTTGCACCGCAGCTCGTCTTCGGAAAGGGGCACCAGAACGTCAGCTTCGCGCACGTCCCACTCCTGCCATGCGCCGCGATAGTACCAGACCTCCGGCTGATCACCTGAATACTGCGCCAAAGCTCCCTGAACAGTCTCGAGACACATACGGTGCGTGCCATGCGGATCGCTCAAGTCGCCGGCAACGAAAATGTGCGAGGGACGCCGCTCTTCGATCAGCTCGAGCGTTATTGCAATATCGTCGGGCCCGATCGGATCCTTGCGTGTCTTGCCTGTTTGATAGAAGGGAAGGTTGAGAAAGCGCGCCTGATCCCGCGTCATCCCGAACGTTTCAATTCCGGACACCGCTTCAGCTTCGCGGATGCCGCGTTTGATGGTCTGGACTTCGGGAATATCCACCTGGCCCGGCACCTTCGTCGCGAGAAAATCCTCGACCTTGTCGATCAAATCGCGCGTCACCGTGTCGGTCTTTGCAAAGTCGCGATCGAATCGCCGCAGAAAATCCACGTAGCGACGAACCTCGTGGTCGAACACGGCGATGTTGCCCGACGTCTGATACGCGACAACGATGTCGTTGTGATTCTGGTGCAGCTTGTTCAGCATGCCGCCCATCGAGATAACGTCATCGTCAGGATGCGGCGAGAACACGATGATGTTCTTTCCGGCCGGAAGCTTGCTGCGTCCGCGGACCTTGGAGATGAGCGCGTTGAAGACATCTCCGTTGAGCGGACCGGCCTGCTGATATCGAGCCAGTAGCGAGCTGAGATGATTCTCCCGATAATCGAGTGTGTCGAGCTTGAGAATCGACTTGCGCGTCACTCCACTGAGCCAGATCACTGCGGCCATTTCCAGGTCGTGCGTCCAGTCAACTTCGCCGACAATCCATGGCGTGCGAATGCGCGTCAGGTCGGCTGCCGCAGCAGGATCAACGTAGAAAACCGCGTTCGTGTGGAGTTGGAGATACGTCGCGGCAACGTCCGGAACGGGCTCGCCTTCGACGGCCCTGCGCACGATCGCGGCTTTGTGTTCACCGGTCGCGATGAGAGCGACTTCGCGCGCATCCATGATCGTCGCAACTCCCATCGTTATGGCTTCGGTGGGAACGTTGTCCTCGCCGAAGAAATCCGCAGCCGCATCGCGGCGCGTGATTGTATCGAGGGCAATGCCTCGTGTTCTCGAGTCGATTCCTGATCCCGGCTCGTTGAACCCGATGTGACCCGTCTTGCCGATGCCGAGCAGCTGTAGATCGATGCCGCCGGCCTCCTTGATTGCGCGCTCGTATTCGTCGGTCTCCGCTTTCAACCGATCGCGCGGAACGTCACCGCGCGGGATGTGAACGTTCTCCGGCTTGATGTTGATGTAGTCGAAAAGATTCTCCCACATGAACCGGTTGTAGCTGTGAATGCTGTCCGGACGCATAGGGTAGTATTCATCGAGATTGAAGGTCACTACGTCGGAAAAATCGAGTCCGTCGTCGCGGTGCATCCTGATCAGCTCGCGGTAGACGCCAATCGGCGTGCTCCCCGTCGCGAGTCCAAGGACGGCATGCGAACCTTCAGCCCGGCGCAGCTCGATGATCGCAGCAATTCTGCGCGCAACTATACGCGCGATCTCTTCGTAATCCGCGACAATTACCGGCACTCTCTCCCGGGGCGCACTCATCGCTGTTTCTCCCAGTCGATCAGCGGCGCATCGAGGATGGCCGATTGAGCTGCGTTGGCTACCGCTTTTCGCAGCGGGGCCTGGCTATTGTTCGCGCGAGTCGGGTCAACCCGGTTGGTAAGCAGAATCACGTACAGTCCTCGTTCAGGGTCGATCCAGATCGACGTTCCGGTGAATCCAGTGTGTCCGAAGCTCCTCGGCGAAAAGTAATTCCCCGAGCTCGAGCCTTTTGACGGCGTGTCCCAACCCAGCGCCCGGCTCGACTCGCGGCTCTGCGGCGCGGTCCACCGAGCGAGCGTTTCAGGTTTCACGATGCGGACACCGTTGTACGAGCCACCGTTCAAGAGCATCTGCGCGAATATCGACAGGTCTCTTGCCGTCGAGAAGAGACCCGCGTGTCCGGATACGCCGCCCATCGCAAATGCATTTTCGTCGTGAACGCTGCCGTGGATGAGTCCGCGCATCAGGCCACCAGTCGCGGTGTCGAGCTCCGTCGTCGCGATTCTCGGAAACAACGACGGGTCGGGGTTGAACATCGTGCTCGTCATGCCGAGTGGCTTGAACACATGCTCGTCTACATATCGATCGAGTGTTGTTCCAGTGATTCGCTCGATAATCAGCTGCTGGAGAATCATGTCCCAGTCGCTGTAAACCGTCTCGGTGCCGGGAGTGGACTTGAGCGGCCGCGCATTGATCTGCGCCAGGTACTGGTCACGGCCTTTGAAGTTCTTGTACAGGGCCGCAAAGGCCTCGAGACCGCCACGGTGAGTCACGATCATTCTGACTGTGATGTTCGCCTTGTCCGGCGCGTTGAACTCTGGCAGATAGCTTGCGACCGCTCGGTCGAGGTTCAGCAGCCCCTGTTCCTCGAGCACCATCGACGCGCTCGTGGTCGCGATCACCTTCGTGAGCGATGCCATGTCGTAGATCGAATTCTCGTCTACGCTTCCGGCTGATAGTGCGTAGTCCAATTTCCCGTATCCCTTCAAATGAACGACACGACCATATCTTCCGACTGCCAGGGCGCCGCCTGGCGCGGCTCCTGCACGAATGCCTGCGGTCATTATCGAATCGAGCACGTGATTCAAATCAGGCCGCATGAAGACTTCCTCTGGACGGTCGCGTGCATTCGCGATGGCCGCGGGAATCGGGTTGCTCGGTGCGGGATTGGGTGCGCCTGAAGCGCAGGCGGCAGTCGTAAGTAGTGCAATCAGTATCGTTCTGTGCATGTCCTTTAAGTCGAAGGCTTTACGGGAAGCGTTTGATCCTCAATAAGTATGCGGAAAGCGTAGGGGTGTCGGCCATTGGCCGTGTTGGATTCAAGGGGCAATCGTCGGCTCCGGGGGCCATAGTGAAGTCTTCCGGATAGACCTTTCCCGTGACTGACGTGTATCTTGGACTGGCCTCGAACGTCCTTCAATTCTCAGGAGCAGCTACTCAATGCGAAAGTCTCGTCTTCTTTGTGGTTTATTCCTGATTCTCGCTTCGTGCAAGGGCTCCGACGGCGTTGCTCCGCTCGTTGCTACGACCCTGGCCGTTTCTACCGCGCCAACCAGCGTAACCGTGAACGGTACGGCGCAGGCGAGCGGGATCGTAAAAGATCAGAACGGCAATCCACTCACTGGCCAGACAATCAGGTGGTCGAGCCTCAATCCAAGTGTCGCCTCCGTTGATTCGATCACCGGCGTGATCAAGGGTCTTGCCGCTGGTACTGCAACAATCCAGGGCAAATCAGGAGCGATCACGGGAACGGGTACAGTTCTCGTTGTTGCTCCATCCACCTCCTGCACTGCGGGCCCGATCGTGCTCGACCTCGCCGTTGGGCAGGTGAAGGTCGTCACTGCCGCCGAGAGCAAGGGCTGCATCAAGATCGCCGTAACCGGAACGATTTCGCAGTACATCGTCGTTGCTGCCAATACAAATCCGACCCCGGACGTTCTGGGCACATTCGTCCTCAAGTCGGACGAGGGTGAAATCGTGCCGAACACTTCGCTGCTTGCGGATCCGTATCGCGTGAGTGCTTCGCTGGTCGTTCCGCCGCCGCCACCAGCTGATGCTCTTCAGCTTGCTTTCGAAAGCAAGCTCCGCCTGATGGAACGGGAAGAGCTGAATATCAGGGACGCGCAGCGTGCATATCGCGCGCGGGCCTCTGAGCTGTCGCACCTTCGGACATCTTTGAGCGTTGCGGTGCCGAATATCGGAGACAAGGCCTCTTTCAATGTTCCGAAGTCTTGCTCAAAGTTCACATCGGTTATGGCGACAGCTCAGTACATCAGCAATAAGGCAATCATTTACACTGACGATGCGTCTCCAGCCGGCGGATTCACAACAACTGATTTCCAGGACATCGCAAACGAGTTCGATAACCTCATATATCCCACCGATGTTGCGTATTTCGGCGCACCGGACGATCTCGACAAGAACGGCCGCGTCATCATTCTGTATACGCCGGAGGTCAACAAGCTGACTCCTTCCGGCAATCCCGGCGGATTTGTCGGAGGATTCTTCTTCGCCGGCGACCTGTTTCCTTCAACGGTAACTCCGGGCAAAGCTTCATGCACGCAGAGCAATTTCGCCGAGATCTTTTACGTTCTCGCGCCTGACCCGGCCGGAACGATCAACGGCAATGTCCGCACGACCTCGACCGTTCGGCAGGGAACGCGCGGCACGATCGCTCACGAGTTCCAGCACATGATCAACGCGTCCAACCGAATCGCGAGCCCAATCGATCAGGATTTCGAAGCTGTTTGGCTGGACGAAGCGCTATCGCATCTCGCGGAAGACCTCAATGGTCGCACTCTGAAGGGTCTCGCCGATGACGCCAACGCCACCTTCGAGACGCTAGCCACCAACATCAACGACTACGCTGCGTACTTCTTTCAGAACTTCGCGCGGCTTCAGCGGTACATGGCCGCCCCTGGCACTAACACCGGCTACTACTCGCCCACCAGCTCGGCCGCAGATTCCTCCCTCGCAGTTCGCGGAGCGGGGTGGTCATTGTTGAGATACGCAGCTGACAATTATGCGCCGGGCGGCGACATCAAGGCATACACGAAGGCTCTTGCTGGCGGTCCCAATGTGGGTGTCAACAACCTTCTGCTCCGCTCGGGCAACGTTCCGTTCGACACGCTCATCGCCGGCTGGATGGTTTCGTTGTACGCCGACGACGCCGGAATCGCGGGACTTCCTGCCAAGTACACGTTCAAGTCGTACAACATGCGGAGCAATCTCTCGGCTTCGGTGGTTACGCCGAGCAAACAATTCCCGCTACAGATCATCGACATCACGGGCAGCGGCTTCGTGACGAACAACCTGCCGGCGCGTTCCGGCAGCGGTGATTACTTCCGGTTCTCGAGGGGCCCGTCCGGCCCGGCTCGAACGTTCAGGTTCCTGAATACCGATGGAACCACGAGTGCGAGCTTTACCGGGGCTTCGTTCTTCGTTCTCAGGACCCAATAAAAAGCTGGTTGTCCAATAGCGGTTGGCGCCGTTCGCTACTACTTCCTGATCCGGCCCAGCGAATCGATCGTCTTGTAGGGCCCGGAAATGACACTGTCTCGCGGACGATCTATCGGTTTTGTGGTCCTCGTCTCGCCGATCGTTCCTTCAGTGGATCCGATCGGGCCGCGGGCGGAATCCATATCAATCGTCGGACCCTCGAGTGTGCCAGCCGCGTGAGCCGCCTCGGCGCTGTCGCTCACAGCCGTTGTGTCATTCATTGCGGCGCTGTCGGCTTTCGATACGCTGGAGTCGCGAGCACAGCCCGCGACGACAAGCACTGTTAAGCAAATCACGACTCGGGCGGCCGCGAGGCTAGTGAAGCTCATTGTTTTTCGATTGGAGAGAGTCTGCCGCTTCGTGAAATCAGCATTCGCGGCGTGGACACGTTTTCCCATGCCTCCGTCCCGCCGCCGATAAGTACGTTCGACCGTGTTTGCGAAGCGGAGAATCCCGGGATCACGTACGCATCAGCCGCCGCGGGATTGACGACATATCCAAGGTCGCCTAGCGATTGAATGCTGATGGTGCTGTAGGGATTCACACCGCCGACGTTGACGAATCCGGTCATCAGCTCGTTGCCGAAAGTGCGCTCTCTCCAATGTGAATCGGACGTGCCAGGGCAATTGGTGCAGTTCTCCACCGGTACGCTGCCGGGGCAAATTGGTGATCCGCCAAGTGCGACGCATGCGGCCACGCCGTTGGCGCCGGTAAAGCGTGAATCGGGCGTGCGTGCGCCGGCGAGAACGCCTTTGTTCTGCCACAGCGTTCCGAGGCCGATCACGTGCAGCATCTCGTGCTGAATGACATCCCGCAGCGTGCCACGAGTAATCAATTGCTGGATATCATCAGTATCGAAGATCATGATGCCGAATGCCGTCAGCCCGCCGGAAGACGCGCTCCGAGCAAGGCACGGACCCGAGAACGCGAGAATTTTTCCCGGACCGTCAATGGGCTGAACCGCGGCGTAGATGACGACATCGTCGAGAATCCCGGCCGCATATGTTTGACCCGTAGCGCCGCACGCCGCCCCCAGGTCGATGGGATCTGATACATTGATGTCCGGAATGTCGCCAATTATGCTCGCCTTTATTCGCGCGGCGCCGGCAATGAATGCAGCAGCGGCAGAATCAGGCATGGGCGTTCCGAAGAAACGAAGGTCGATGTTGAAATCTGTTTGCACAGTGATTCCAGCCAGAGCGGAAAAGCCGCGGGATGTCGCGCGGAGTGACTGGGGTATCGCGCTTTTCCCCACCCGATAAGTGGTAGCCGCGACCGTTCCCTGAGCGTCGGTCGTCACAGGTGTTTCGGACACCGTTCCATCGCCTTCGCCGATCGTGAACGACACCGCTGCGCCAGGCACACCATTGCCGAACTGATCGCGGACCTGGGCTACCGGCGTCACTGTTGGCGCAGTCCCGGCGAGCGCGAGCTGAGTTCCGCCTGCTGAGAACACAATCGATGCAGGGGCGCCGGGCTTTCCGTTCACGTCGATCACGACCGGCGCCAGCGTTCCAACCGTCACCGTCACTGAATTCAGTCCAGCAAGCTTCCCGAGTGTCCACGTTCCAATCGAAGTGGGCGATCCGCCGCTCGTCTTCGTAGGTGCATCAGGAATTGTGCCGCCGCCAGCCGTCACCGCGATGGTTACTGCAACCCCGCCGAGCGTGCTGCCGTTGGCATCCTTGACGACGAAAGTTGGGGCGGTGACGAGCGGAAGGCCGGCGGTCCCATCGACCGCAACTGTTTGCGATGCCGACACTGAGGCGGGCGTCGGCGGTGGAGTGGATTCACTGCATCCCGCTACAACGATCGCGGCGAGAACGAAAAATTCGCACCGAACTGATTTGAACAGTGTCACAATGAAGTTCCTCGGCAAACCGGCGTCTCGGTCATCCAGTATACCGACAACCCTGTGCTGAGGCCACAAAAAAATGAAAGGAACGGCGGAACGGCGGCAACAGCTTTCTTGGGAGAACGGCGGGAGATAAACGGCGAGAATTGCGGGAGTAGTGCGGAACCACAGAAAAAATAAAAGGGGATAATCGGAACTACAGAAAAGATTAAGGGGGATAATCGGAACTACGGGGATGTAAATGGTGACGGGCGGGGACCGCGGAACTGCATCGTTCCGGGATGGAACGGGGGTCGGGGCGGTTCGATTGTGAGCTACTCACTGAGGCGATTATTGGCGCGGCCATGGAGGCGCATTCGGTCATGGGACCCGGATTGCTCGAGACGGCATATCAGGACGCATTGTGCTACGAGCTCGGGCAGGCCGCTGCTATTCGAACGGCAGCCGTTGGTAGGCTACACATTCAAGACCATTCGAATCGATCGCGTGTTTCGCCCGGACGTCATCGTAAGGAACGAGGTGATCCTCGAGCTGAAATGCGTGGAAAAACTGGTCCATATCCACGATGCCCAACTCCAGACCTATCTGAAAATTACCGGCCTCAAAACTGGGTTGATTTTCAACTTCAACACGAAATTTCTCAGGGACGGCATCCGACGAATCGACGTTCCGTAGTTCCGTAGTTCCCTAATTCGGCAGTTCTGTAGTTCCGCGGTCAAAACCCAAAGCCGTAGTTCTCCCGCCTTTCTCCGCAGTATCTCCCGCCGTTCTCCCCAAATTGCAGTTTCCGCCCTTCCGCCCTTCAGCTTTCCCGAAGAGCGCTCATTGGAGTCTCCCGAAACACATCGCGCCCCGCGAGCAATCCGATTGTGATCGTCAACGCGAGCATTCCGCCAGCGATCGCAACTGCCGCCCAAAGGGCAGGCGAGAACCCGCTCTCGA
>JBBSGU010000101.1:0-10218 GCA_038253755.1 Gemmatimonadales bacterium
CGAACCAGTTCTCCGCTCTCTGGCGATCGCCTGTTGCTTCGATCTCGAGCAATTCCTTCGCGAGACTCGCAATAGTGCCCGGCATCTTCGCGTAATCGATTGTGTATCGACCGGTCGAGGCATCGCGTGTGATTGCGCCCTTCTCGGTGAGATAGTTGAACTGCATGATCTCGCCGCGCCCGTGAGCCTCTGCTACGCCGAAACGAACTGACCGGAAAATTCCGGAGACATACGACGAGTAGAACTCGTTCGCACGTGACTTCGGAAGATTGCCGTGCTCCATCAGCCAGTTCAGCGCAAACATTCCGACGACGTCGGCCTTTGCCTCTTCGAGCGCGGAGTAGGTCGGGCCAATGGCTTCGGTTATTGCAACCTTTCCCTTTGAAGTACGCGCGAACGCAGGACCGATACCGTGACTCAGCTCGTGCATCACAACCCACGAGAGATAGCCGTCAGTCGAGGCAAGCCTTGCCTGGTCAGGACGAATGAGCAGTGCGCCGATAGGAAGCACCGAATACTTCACGCGCGCATCCATGAAATTCTTGAAGAACATCTTCTTCGTTCCCTTCGTTTCATGAATCCGCGGGTCGTTCGGAAGGTTGTCGGCAACCGCCTGATAACCGTGCCGCAAATCACCGGCGCGGTATGGAGTGTCCATCATCTCCATCGGCGTCCTGTGCCCGGCGGTCGACGGTTTGTCTTCGGCCGCCAGTGGAAGTGCCTGCTGAATGTCGGCGACGTATTTCTCGAACGTCGCGAGCTTCTTGCTTTCGGCTTCGTTACGGATCATCACCGCTGCTCCGTACGATCCTTTTACGCCGAGGAGGTTGTCGAGGTACGTCTCGTAGGGTGCGAAGATGATGTCGAACTTCGGATTTTCGAGATCGACCCATGCGATATCGCTCGCGTAGTAGTCGTCGCTCAGCAGCGCGTCCGCACGCAGCCGCAGGAAGTTCGCAAATGCCTTGTCGTCGCTCAGAGCCGCTGCCTCGCGAAGCGCCTTCGCTGCCGGCTCGAGCCACTGCTTGAACTCGACGTGATACGGAACGCCAACCAGATCCTTGCCCTGGCGCTTCACGACGGTCAGCGGATTGTATATCTCAGCTTTTTTGGCTGGGTGGGCTGCGACGTAATCGTCGATCTCTTTCTGGGTAATGCCGCGGGGGAAAATTGATCCACCCGGCGACTGTGGGTCGTTGCCGACAAACGGCTTATTTTCGTTGAGCAGGTTGTAGCGGCTTCCGTTAATGAGGAGAAATTGCCGGAGCTGCTGGTCTGACGCACTGGTGCAGCCCGCAAGCCCATTGTAGAGGGCGAGCGCGGCCGGATCGCTCTGTCGCCAGTAGATGCTCTCGATGTATTGACTCGCCTCGACCAGTTTTCTCACGAGCATTACTTCTTTTGCTGAAAGGCCTGTCGTCACGAACGGGGTTTCGATGCGACGGAATTTTGCGAGCTGGACGCCGATGTTTTCATTCGGCTGAGGATGTGATACGCACGAAGACTGTGCCGATGCGCCGGCAGCGAAGCAGAGCGCTACCGCGACACAGGAAGCTGAGTAGAAGGATTTCATGAATTGAAGGTAATTTCGGGAACGCACGCGGGCGAGTTGGCGACTGCCTCCGGAGTCAGACTGTAGATTGATCGACGTGTCCAGCTCAGAATCAGTCGGCGAGAATTACGATGCCATCGCCTCGGAGTACGCCGACAATCTGTTCAACGAGCTCGAAGCAAAGCCGCTCGACAGGCATCTTCTGAACCGTTTCGCCGAAGAAGTGCGCGGGCGAGGCTCAGTCGCCGACATCGGCTGCGGTCCGGGACAAGTCGCTCGTTATCTCAGCGATCAGGGCGTTCGAATCATCGGCATCGACCTGTCCGAAGAGATGGTGCGAGTCGCGACCCGGCTCAATCCGAAGATCGAGTTTCGCGCCGACAACATGCTCTCACTTGACCTCGCTGATGAGTCATTCGCCGGAATCGTTGCGTTCTACTCGATAATTCATCTCGAGCCGGCAGACATTTCCGCTGCTTTTCGCGAGTTCAGGCGGTTGCTCTCCAACGACGGAGTTCTGTTCATCGCATTCCACATTGGAGACCACGTTCATCATGTAGATGAAATGTGGGGAAAGCCGGTGTCGCTCGATTTTCATTTTCTGCGACCTGCCGATGTGTCTCGCGCGCTCAAAGCGACAGGATTTAGAGTTACCGAAGAGACCGAGAGAGAACCGTATGAAGGAGCCGAGCATCCAAGCCGACGGTGCTATCTTTTCGCGAGGCCGATGGGCGAAAAGTAGAAGAATACTCTTGCAAAGCAGGCTCGAGCTAAGTCGCGCTGGCTGCGAGCGATTTCGTCATGAGGTTCAGATGCGCTTCCCTCTTCAATTTGCCGGTGTCGGTGAACACCGCCGTTCCGTTCGGCTCGAATCCGAACTTCGCGTAAAACTGCGGCAGCTCCTCGCGAAGATTCACGACCTCGATGTCCAGCCATTCGCACCCGGATTTGCGGCAATGAGCTTCGACAGCATCAATGAGCACGCGTGCAAGTCCTTTTCCCTGAAATGCAGGATCGACCGACAATACTGCGAAGTGGCCGCGATTCTGGTGTACCTCCACCCACACGCCGGCAGCCAGTGAGCTCGTGCCAGGGGAATCGATCACGATGAAACACGCGTTCGGCGTTTCCATTCGCGATCTAACGTCATCGGGGTTCGTCCGATCACCGTCGACGAAAAAATCCTCGACGCGATAGGCGTTGTTGATGATTCGCACGAGCTCGGGGTTGTCTTTCGAGGTCGCGTATCGTGTCTTCATGTCTCTTTGCGGTTGTGTGCAGGAGCGTAACTATAGATAATAGCGATCCTGCGGGACCGACTGAAACTTCATCTAGTCCGGGAATTCAATGCGAATCCTGTTGAGCCTCATCGGCGTGATCATGATCTGCATTGGAGGAATTTTCTTCCTTCAGGGTATCAACATCATCCCGGGCAGCTTCATGACGGGCCAGATGCAGTGGGCTGTCTACGGCGGAATCATCCTTGTGGGCGGAGTACTGCTCCTCATGTCCGCGAATCGTAAGCGGGCGTTGAGACCCTGACCAGGGGTTTCCAATCCAGTCAGACAATAGTTTTGCGATATTTTCTTTATGAAGACTCTCGTGAAGTCGGTCGAGGCAGAGTTCCGGCGATACAAGGCGCTGGCTGAAGGAGCTCTCGAGCAGGTATCCGACAATGCGCTCTCGTCCGCCGGTCCCTGCGGCGGAAATTCCCTCGCGATTATCTGCTGGCACATTTCGGGTAACCTGAAGTCACGCTTCACGGATTTCCTCGAGAGCGACGGCGAGAAGCCGTGGAGGCAGCGCGAAGAAGAATTCGCAAATCGTGCAATTTCCCGCGGCGAGCTGATGACGAAGTGGAACGACGGATGGGCCGTATTATTCGCCACGCTCGATTCGCTCACCGACGCGAACCTTTCGGAGTCAGTGAAGATTCGCAATCAGGAACTTCTCGTCCACGAAGCGTCGCACCGCTCGCTTGCACATATCAGCTACCACGTTGGGCAAGTCGTCTACATCGCGCACTCGTTCGCCTCGGAGAGCTGGAAATATCTAAGCATTGCTCCCGGCGGCACTGCGGCGTACAACACAAATCCGGCCTTCGACAACCCGCGTGACCACGCTTCACGGAACGAGCGGAAGCAGTAGCGTCAGTAGCGGTCAGACCAATGGCGGAACATCTAAAATGGATAACCAGGACGTGATCAAGCTCTACCGATACAACTCGTGGGCGAATAGTCGCCTGTTCGACGCTGCTTCGAATCTTTCCTCAGAGCAGCTGACTCATGATTTGGGCGGAAGCTTTCACACCGTACGCGCGGTGATCGCGCACATGGTGTTGACTGAGTGGGTCTGGTTTCAGCGCTGGGTTGGAGTTAACCCGCCCGCCGCACCTGCTTGGGCCGACGATGATCTCCCTGACCTGTTGGCTCGAATGAGCGAGGTGGAGAAAGGGCGCTCCGAATTTCTCGCGGGCCTTTCAGACAAGGAGCTGTCATCGAGAATCGATTTCACCTACCTCAGCGGCGCGGCCGGTTCTCACAAGCTTCAGGACCTTCTAACGCGCGTCGTGAATCACGGGACCTTTCATCGCGGCCAGCTGACGTCCATGATCCGCCAGCTTGGTGTTGCACCGCCTTCAACTGATTTCGTGGTCTTCAGGGCGGGAGAGTCTACATAGAGGAATAACGATGTACCACCAGGAAAATCTCGACTGACGAGATGGCCGGCTTTCAGTTTCAACGCTCTATAGCAAGAGGTGGACAGATCATGCGCAAACTCGTCGTGTTCGAAACCGTATCTCTCGACGGATATTTCGCCGGCCCGAACGGCGACCTCAGCTGGGCCCATGGGAACGACGATGACGAGTGGAATGAATTCGTCGCTAACAACGCCAGCGGCGACGATGGGCCGCTTCTGTTCGGGAGAGTCACCTACGAGATGATGGTCAGCTACTGGCCTACACCGAAAGCAGCTCAGGACATGCCGAAGGTTGCGGAGAAAATGAACAGTCGTCCGAAAGCCGTGTTTTCGAAAACTCTCACAGCCTCACCGTGGAACAACACGAAGATCACACATGATGCGGTCAGCGCCGTTCGTCAGATGAAAACCGAGCCCGGTGAAAACATGGTTGTGCTCGGCAGCGGCAAGATCGTCTCGCAGCTCGCGGGCGCCGGCCTCATCGACGAGCTCCAGATAGTCGTCGTTCCCGTCATACTCGGCGACGGAAAGAAATTGTTCGACGACGTAAACCAGAAAGACCTGAAGCTCATCAACACCCGCACCTTCAAAAACGGCAACCTCTTCATGCGCTACGAGCCCAAAACGTGACAAGCCTCTACACCGAACTTCATCGATGACCGCGACTCCACGCGATTTTCCAATCATCGAGGCAATTCGCGCGAACCGGGAACGCCTCGGCGACCTCGTCATCACAACGCCAATTCGCAGATTGATCGACGATGCTGTTAGTGCGGCGGTAGGCGAGTCGACCGAAGTCTGGCTGAAGGAAGAGCTGTTCCAGCGCACCGGAAGCTTCAAACCCCGTGGGGCGCTTTCCGTGATGCTCGACCTCGACGCCGCAGCACTCAAGCGCGGCGTCACCGGAGTCTCCGCCGGAAATCACGCGATATCACTCGGATACTCGTCGAAGATACTCGGCACTACTGCCAAAGTCGTGATGCCGAAAACCGCGAACGCATTTCGCGTGCAGATGTGCCGGGACCTCGGTGCTGATGTCGAGCTCGCTGACAACGTGATCGAGGCCTTCGCGCGCGTGAAGGAAATCGAAGCGGAAGAAGGTCGAACCTTCGTCCATCCGTATGAAGGGCCAAAGACAGCGTTGGGGACGGCCTCGGTTGGAATGGAATTCATCGATCAGACGCGGGAAGCGGGCGCGACGCTCGATGCAGTCGTCGTTGCAGCCGGCGGAGGTGGACTGACTGGCGGCGTTGCGTGTGCAGTGAAGCAATTGAGTCCCGGTACGAAGGTTTACGTGGTCGAGCCGGAAGGCGCAGACACCATGTATCGGAGCTTCAAAGCCGGATCACCGCAGTCGCTCGACGCAGTTCGCACAATCGCCGATTCGCTAGGCGCACCAAGATGCGAACCGTATTCGTTTGCACTCAATCGACGGTTTGTCGACGAAGTAGTGCTCGTGAACGACGATCAGATCCGCGACGGAATGCGGCTGCTGTTCCGGTCTGCCAAACTGGCCGTCGAGCCGGCAGGAGCCGCAGCCCTTGCCGCGTTGATGAATCCGCTCCGCGACCGGCTCGAAGGAAAGCGTGTCGGGCTTGTCGTCTGCGGAGCCAACATCGACGCGGAAACTTTTGCGAAGCAGATCCTGACCTGACCCCAAAAAGGCAGTTTGCAAATTCCTAAATTCCGCCCGCGTCCTCGACGGGGGCGCCGATCGGTATGCTCAATTACGCGAAGAACAAACGGACGGACCCCGCGAACTGTGCCGCCATCAATTTTGCGAGAGCGCGCTAATGAAGCGTCTGTAGAAATTCCGCCAGATAATCATGCCAGGCCGCGGGCACGGAATGAGTTCCGTGCCCGCGTGTTTTTTCGCTGATGGGGATCAGCACGTAGCGCGCATGAGTAGCCCGTGGAATCAACATCTCCATCAGGCCGAGCTCCGGAGGATTTACAAAATCGTCGGCCGAGTTGATCGCAAGTACCGGAGTGGTGACTGACTCGAGACTGGTCGATGGGTCGTAGTCGCGCGACGCGTCGAACGCATAGATCACGTCGTTGGCATCCATCGCCTTCGCTCGCGTATCGATATACCCGTTGACAACTGAGTCCGCGGCTTCGCGAGTTGGTGCCTGCTTGAGCTGAAGCACCGGCGCCGAAGTCATGATGTAGAGGTCGCCCATCGCACCTCGAAGACCCCGCGGCTGCGTCTTATACTCGCCGCCTTTCCACTCCGGATCACGCTCGATGTTGTCGATGATAAGCCTGCGAATCATTCTGTTTCGGCCGACGATGGGCGCGGGCGCGCATGCAAGCGCAACGATACCGTCGATGAAGCCGGAGTATTTCTCTCCCCAAATCCATCCATGCATGCAGCCCATGGACGTTCCCATCAGCAGCCGCAGGTGCGAGACGCCAAGCCCATCGACGAGCAGCCGATGCTCGGCGTCCACCATATCGTTGTAGGTGTATTTCGGAAACCGCATGTGCATCCCGTCACTTAGCTTACTGGATTTTCCGTGACCGATGCCGTCGGGGAGAATGACGAAATACTTCGTCGTGTCGAGGAGCTCGCCGGGAGCGAACAATGATGACATCGGCGTGGCGAGGGCGGTTCCGCTTCCTGATGTGCCATGGAGCATCAGGATAGCATTCCGAACAACGCCCTTCGCATCCTTGCTCGGGCGTCCAAGCGTCGTGTAATGAATGCGAAGAGAGGCGATAGACTCCCCACTCTCAAACTTGAAATTGCTGATCGTGTAATCGCTCTCCGATCGCTGCGCTAACACGGGCGACGAGCAAACAACGAGTAGAACGAAGAGCGACTGGAGAGTTTTTGCCATCGAGTATTCTAACGACCCGGAGAGTGAGGAATGGGGTGGCTTAGCCGTTTGTCGCTAGCTAATAGCAATAGCTATAGGCTGTAAGTTATAAGCCCCGACGTAACACCATTCTTATAGCTTATAGCAAATAGCTAACGCCAGGAGCTCCTAACTAGTAGCCCGCGTTCGCGGCAGTTTATGGAGCGGTGGAAAAGTGGAAACACGCCCGCACGGAGTTCTCCTACGTGTCCAGCTCGGCACTCAGCTTTGGCTCAGGAGGCTCACTGGCACCGAGCAGACTGGCGACGATTTTGTCGCCATGGTAGCGGCCATTCTCGATGAAGACCTTGTTCGCGTCGAAGCCCGCCACGACGACACCAGCAATGAAGATCCCCGGCACTGACGTCTCCAGTGTCGCCGGATTGTGCTGCGGGATTCCCGTTATCGGATCAATTGGAACGCCCGCATCGCGCAGAAGCCCAACATTCGGCGCAAACCCAGTCATCACGTACACGAACGATGCCGGAAGTCTTTCCTCTCCATTCGGACCGCTGATCGTGACCGAGTCGGGATCGATTGACGTCACCCGACTATCCCATTTTGTGGCGATAGCATTCTCCTTGGCGCGATTCAGGAAATCGGGAAGCACCCACGGCTTGATCTTCTTGTCGAAGTCCGGAAGAAAATGGACGAGAGTCACGCGCGCTCCCGACCGCCACAAGTCGAGCGCTGCTTCGGCGGCTGAGTTACCGCCGCCGACTACGACTACATCCTGGTCGAACGCTTCATGCCCCTCCCGATACTCGTGCGCTACGTGAGGCAGGTCCTCGCCTGGAACGCGAAGGTAATTCGGCGAGCCGAAATAGCCGGTGGCAACAACGACTGCTTTTGTCCGCGTCGCGCGGACGCTGCCGTTGCGAAGGATCGAGTGAACCACGAAGCCATCGCCGGATTTTTCGATCGACGTAACTCGCTCATACTGACGAAGATCGAGTGCGAAGTGCTTAACGATCGCGCGGTAATACGCGAGCGCATCTCTCCGCGACGGTTTCTCCGTTGCAACGACGAACGGGATGCCGCCGAGCGAAAGCTTCTCGGCCGTGGAGAAGAATCGGACGTAGTTCGGGTAGTGAGTGATCGTACTAACCACTACCTGCGCTTCGACGACAACGACGTCGAGGCCGGCGCGCTGTGCAGAAATGGCCGTGGCTAGTCCGCATGGACCTCCGCCGATCACCAGCAGGTCGAACTCCTTCATGTCGTTCACGTGAATCCTCTCACAGTCGTGTGCGTAGTCTACAAAATGGTCGAAAACCGTGCCCTGCGTCGGGATTTTTCCTGTTTCTGATCTTGACGAACTCACCATCGTCAGCGAGAGTCGCAGTCAACGCGAAGCCGGAAAAATCCAAATGTGGAAATGGTTGGGTGGCTGCCTGTTGATTGTAGTTCTCCTTGTCGTGGGCGGCACCTGGTGGGGTTATCAGAAAATGCAGAGCACTATTGCACCCGACGGATCAGTGAGAGTGATGATCGCCGGCACTCCGTCGCGAATCTTCGAGCTCATCTCGAATGCGGACTCGATCGGCGCATGGATGGCCGGTGGGAACACCGTGTATACGAGCAAGCATGGCACGTTCGCTCCGGGAGATTCGATTCGCATCGGAATGCGCATGCAGGTTGGGCCGCGGAACGAACAGATGACGTGGCAGATCACGCAGATTGTTCCCGGCCAGGTCGTCGCACGCCAGCTAGTCAGTCCCGATCCAGGTCACAAGTTCGTGGCCGACCGCCGCGACTCGGTCGTTCAGGTGGGGGACTCTACTCTCGTGGTGAGCACGACATCCGCGCCGGCATCGGCGGCGAGTGCAACGAGCTCAATGCTGGCGCTGTCGATGTTCAGGGTTCAGTCGAAGATCGAATTGATGGCCCTCAAGGGACACGTCGAAGCTGCTCGATCTACGTCAACCATCCGCCGGTGAACCCTGCTCGCTCCAGACCGCGCCGGATGTAGGACGAGCGCTTCAACAGATTCCAGATGAGACCGGTTCGATGATTCTCGATCATGATCGCGGCGGGTCCCTGATCGATCGCGTAGGTGTGCGAGGCTCTCCACTCCTGCGCGCCCAGGAGGTTTGAGTAACTCGCATTGAACGATGACGCTCGGGCAGCATGGGGATCGTCTCCACTCCGCCACATGTGCTCGAGCGCGGGAATTACAATCTCCGGAGCAAACGGAAGCGACGCCGCGGTGATTAGCGGACTGATCGTTCCATCGTCCGGCCCGAAAGGAACACCGCGCGCCTGGTATCCGTGGAATTTTCCTTCCCCCGGGCCGGCACTGGCGCTCACACCCCAGCAGTTTTCTCCGTAGCCCGAGAATCGTTTCGGATTTCGGCTCGCGTACTCGCGCTGAACGTAGGTCGCCCGCCTGCTGTTCTCGAAATAGTCGCTGCCTCGATCCCGCATGAACGCGTCCTGAATCCCGCGAAAGTCGATCCATGCGTGCGACATCTGGTGAATGAACAGCGGCCCTGCATACAGCAGCTCCTTTCCGTAGATCGATTTCCACTTGTACGAAACGAGCCAGCCCTCGTATGCAGAAGTCGAAACCGGATGTGTCGGCGATCCCAGCGCGAGGATGTAGAGCAACAAGGCCTCGTTGTATCCGCGCCAGTCATACCTCAGAAAACCCTTCTCCGGCGTCCACCCATGAGATATCACCGGCGCCCTCGGCGACATCCACATCCAGTCGGCGTGTCGATAGAGATTCAGGGCAAGCTCTCTGATTTCGCTCTCCGATTCATTCTCACTGTCGAAGTATTCCAATGCGGCGAGCGCCCCCACGAACAACAGTGCCGAATCGATGGTCGAGACCTCGCACTTCCCCGCTCGTTCTCCTGTTTCGCAATCGAGAAAGTGATAAAAGAATCCGTTCACCGATGAACGGGGGGTCGAAAGAAATCTCAAAGCTCTCAGGGCTCGCTGCGCGGCATCGTTTCTCGACACGAATCCTCGTTCGGCCCCAATGATCAGGGAGCCGAGTGCCATGCCTGAGCCCGCGATGGTGGCGTGAGAGTGGGAGACGGTGCTGTCGCGAACCAGCCCGGTCGCTGGATGTGATTCCGTCTCGAAATATCGAAAGGC
>JBBSGU010000102.1:0-10172 GCA_038253755.1 Gemmatimonadales bacterium
CCTTCAACTTCCCCGGCGTGAATATTCGCCTGAACATACACGATTGGGCGATTGAGCCGCCTCGCTTCCGCCGGCGTTGACACACGCGGCCGCGATGCGATGACATACGGTATGTCGCGCCCTTCGTTGGTTTTCCCGATTGACCCGAACGTCAGCTCCGGCCTGCCATGAAGTGCTTCGAGGAAGGCGACGACGTCGTCGTAGTGAGATGTCTCGAGATAGTTGGTTCGTTCGGCGCGAGTGCGAGGACCTTCGGATGTAGCTCTCGAGTTCTGGGCGGTGGCAGGGGCTGACACTGAGAACAACAGGCACGCTGCCAGCGCCAGCTTCGACATTTTGTTTCCGGTCACGATTCCGGGTAAAAACGTTCGCCGCGGCGGGCCATCGAAACCAGAAGCTCTGCAGGCTCGAACCTGCCCGGGAACCGATCGTTCAGATCCTCGAGCTGCCTCACAATTTCGCCCACGCCAACCGCGTCCATGTATCGGAATGGACCACCGCGGAATGGAGGAAATCCAAAGCCGAAAACCGCACCCACGTCACCATCACGCGCGGACCGAACAACATTCTCGGCCAGACAGCGTGCCGCTTCGTTCAACATCGGCAGAATGGTTCGAGTCTGGATGTCGCCGATTGCCATTTCGGTCCGAGACTGAAGCTGCGTTCCGCTTGTTGCCGTCGTCTCGCGCGCGCCGGGCGCAAGAAGCGCATAGACGCTCTGGTCCACCTCGCCCTTCTTTCCTTCCTCATCGTAAAGGAAGAAACCCTTCTTTGCTTTCCGACCGTAGCGCCCTGAAGCCACCACTGCCTGCATGGACGCTGGCGGAGCGAATCTCTCACCGAACGCCTCGTGCATGATCTTCCCCGCTTTCGATCCGACGTCCAGACCAACTTCGTCTATCAGCGTGATCGGTCCGACGGGAAATCCGAAATCGGTCAACGCCTTGTCGATCGCGTCGATCGCTACGCCCCGATCGAGCAGACGTCCCGCTTCGTTGATGTACGGAGTGAGAATTCGATTGACGTAGAAGCCAGGGCCGTCGCGAACGACGATAACGGTCTTGCCGAGTTTTTTGCCGTAAGCAACTACGCTCGCCGTCACGGACGGATGCGTCAGCTCGGCAGTGATGACCTCGAGCAGCGGCATTTTCTGCACGGGCGAGAAGAAATGCATTCCGAGCACGCGATCCGGCTCCGACGACGCTTCGGCGATCCGTGTTATCGGTATCGTGCTGGTGTTCGACGCATAGATGGCTGAAGGACGAATCACCTGCTCCGTCTCCTGAAGCACCTGATGCTTCACATCGACATCCTCGAACACAGCCTCGATCACGAGATCGACACTCTCGAAACCGGAATAGTCGATCGTGCCGCCCAGGAGCGACATCGTATCGGTCATTTGCGTACGAGTGATCTGCCTCTTGATCAATCGCTCTTTCAGAATCTCACGGACAGCCGCGAAGCCTTTACCGACGCGTCCGTGGTCGGCGTCCTTCATTCTCACGAGCGTTCCCTGCTGAATCGCGATCGATGCAATGCCAGCTCCCATGAAGCCGGCGCCCAGAATACCGACCTTGTTGATCGGCATGAGCGACGACGGATCGCCGTCTACGCCCTCGACACCGGGATCCTTTTTCAGCGCGGTCGTCGCGAAGAACAGGAAGATCAGCTGCTTCGAGACTTCGGTCATCGCCATTTCGCCGAAGAGTCGCGACTCCTCTCGATAACCTTTGCTCGGTCCTCCGCTCAATCCGGCAGCGACCGCATCGATGGCCGCGAGCGGCGCCGGATAATGGCCGCCCGTTTTCTTCATCGTCTCTTCGCGTGCCTTTTTGAGAACTATACGACGGCCGGCCGGGTTTTCGTCGAGAAGAAATCCCGTCATCCCGCCGCTGTGCTTCTCGTGTCTCAGCGTTCCCTCGGCGATCTCGTGCGCGCGCTGGATTGCGATCTTCTTGAGGATCGACGGATGCACCAGCTCATCGACGAGACCGATCTGAAGCGCCTTCTTCGCGCGGATGTTCTTGCCGGTGAGAATCATGTCGAGTGCGGCCCGAACTCCGATCAGGCGAGGCAACCGCTGAGTTCCCCCAGCGCCTGGAATCAAGCCGATCTGAACTTCGGGAAGCGCGAGGACTGTCTTTGGATGATCAGTCGCGATGCGATAGTGCGACGCGATCGCAAGCTCAACTGCTCCGCCCATCGCAGCGCCGTGAATCGCGCAGATGAGCGGCGTTCGCATCTCGTGGATCGAGTCGAGCAGCAGCTGCCCGTCATGACTCAGGCGCTCCGCTTCGGTTGCCGATTTCAGCTCGAGAAATTCGTCGATGTCGGCGCCGGCAATCCAGCTGTCCTTCTTGCCACTCAGAAGAACCGCTGCACGGACATTCAGATCGCGCTCGAGGCGATCGAACAACGCGACGAACTCGTCCTTCAATCCACGATTGAACTTGTTGACGGGGGATCCGGGAAGATCGAGCGTGATGACAGCAACGCCGTTGACGATCTCGGTGTTGAGCGCGTAGGGCGAGGTCATACGTCACGCTCCACGACCATCGAGAAACCCATTCCGCCTGCCGCGCAGACTGTCATCAATCCGTAGCGACCGCCGCGACGCGCGAGCTCATTCAAAAGAGTCATCGTGATTCGCGATCCCGTCGCACCGAACGGATGCCCGATTGCGATCGATCCGCCCATCACGTTCAATCTCGACAAATCGAGTTCGCCGACCGGCTCCGAAAATCCTGCGCGCCCGGCCCAGTATTGCGACTTGAATCCTTCGATATTCGACAACACCTGAGCGGCAAAGGCCTCGTGCATCTCGACGAGATCCATGTCCTTCAACGTCAGGCCGGCACGAGCCAACGCCACCGGCGCGGCGAGGACCGGCGCCTGAAGAAGCTGCTCACCCGGATCGAGCGCTGCATACGCATACGACTTGATGTACCCGAGTGGCTCGTAGCCGAGTGATTTGGCTTTTTCTTCGCTCATGAGAAGCACGCACGCCCCGCCGTCGGTGAGCGGTGACGAATTTCCTGCCGTCACGCTCCCATACCTGCGATCGAAAACAGGCTTCAGCGCCGCGAGTTGCTCATAACTCGTGTCGGCGCGAATGCCGTTGTCCGACGAGACTGCGCTCTCGTACTTCGGCGGCACGTAGACAGTCATTATTTCCGCGGTGAGTCGTCCGTCGGCGGTGCCTGCGGCTGCAAGACGATGCGATCTCAGTGCAAAATGATCCTGATCCTCGCGCGAGATGTCATTGAGCTTCGCCATCTTCTCGGCCGACTGACCCATGGTCTCACCGGTCGATGGCTCGGCGATGGCGGGAGTAATCGGAATGAGATCCTTTGGACGCACGCGCGCCAACGCCTTCACACGGCCGGTCATCGTCTTTGCTTTCGAAGCGAGAACGAGTGCCTCGGCCATTCCGGCGGAGTGAAGAATCGGAACGTTCGACAACGATTCGGCACCGCCTGCAATCGCGACATCGGCATGACCGAGCGCTATCTGATCGGCGGCATCGGTGATCGCCTGGTTTGCCGACGCGCACGCGCGACCGACACTGAATGCCTGCACTCCTTTCGGGAGCAGAGGCATGAGTGCGACTTCGCGAGCGATGTTCGGCGCGACGACCGACGGAACGACGGTTCCGAACACCAGCATCTCGACTTCTTTCCCGCTCAAGTTCGTCCGCTGAATCAGCTCCGCCACGCAGAGTTTGCCGAGCTCTATAGCGGATATCGACTTGAAGGCGGTGCCAGCCTTGGTGAACGGGGTTCGTACCCCGGCGACGATGGCGACGCGACGACCATTTCCAAACGTGGGCATGACCGGAACTTAGGCGGGGGTTGGGTATCTTTCTAGGATGCAGCGCTCCTTCGCGGCTCTCGAATCGACGGTGTTCGATGTGCTCGTGATTGGAGGAGGGATCACGGGCGCGGGTATCGCCCGGGATGCAGCGATGCGCGGATTGAGTGTCGCGATCGTCGATAAGGGTGATTGGGCGGGTGGCACGTCGAGCCGGTCATCGAGGCTGATTCACGGCGGCATTCGCTACCTTGAACACGGCCAGATCGGTCTCGTGCGCGAGTCGGTACGCGAGCGCGAGACCCTTCTTCGCATTGCTCCGCATCTGGTGAAGCCGCTCGAGTTCACGTGGCCGGTCTATCGTGGAGCGCGCCTCCCAAAGTGGAAGCTTCGCGCAGGACTGACCGCATATGATCTGCTCGCTGGCGTGGGTCGTCTTCGCCGCCACGATTCGCTCGGAATCGCTGAAGTGCTCGACCACGAGCCGATGCTTCGTCGAGATGCTCTTGTTGGTGGCGCGAGCTATTACGACGCATCAACCGATGACAGCCGGCTCACTCTCGCCAACGTGCAAAGTGCCGTGTCTCACGGGGCGATTGCCGTCAGCTATGCGCGAGTCTCGGCGCTAGCGGAGTCAGCGACAAAAACCGGTGGCGTCATTGTTCGCGACCAGCTTTCGGATGCGGAGCTTCACCTGCGCGCGCGGTCGGTGATCAGCGCCACCGGGCCATGGCAGGCGCAAGGAACGAAAGGCTGCCACATCGCTGTTCCCCGGCATCGAGTGGGCAATCGATCTGCGGTCACGCTCATCTCCCCGGTTGATGGTCGAGTGATGTTCGTGATTCCCGCCGGCGACCAGGCAATCGTCGGCACGACCGATACGTTCACGCGCGACAAGCCAGAGCAGGTGCGCGCGACGAAAGAAGACGTCGACTACCTGCTTGCCTCGGCCAACGCGTACTTCCCCGATGCTCGGCTTGGAAATCAGGATGTCGTCGCCGCCTGGGCTGGAATCCGGCCTCTGGCTGCAACGACAGACTCGACAAACCCATCGAGCATCTCGCGCGAGCACCACATCGAGCGAACTGCGAAAGGCATGATCTCGGTGAGCGGAGGAAAGCTCACGACCTATCGATCAATGGCAGCGGAGACCGTAGACCTGCTGTTTGAAGAACTTGGTGAAAAGCAGCAGGTGTGTCGCACCGCCGATGAAGAATTGCCAGGGCGCGACAGAAATGAGCGTCGCGCGGCCATCGAGGCCGATGATCCTGACCTCGCGCGGTCTGTGATCCACGGCCTTCCTTACACCTGCTCCGACGTTGCGCTCGCCGTTCTGGACGAGATGGCCGTTACGCTCGCGGACGTGCTGGTCCGCCGTACACACATCGCGTTCGAGCTGGCGGACCACGGAGTATCGTCAGCAGCTGCGGTCGCAAATGAAATGGGGAAGCTGCTTCACTGGGGCGAGAGGAGAATTCTCTCGCGCATCAACGAGTATTCCCGCGAAGCGGATCGTCTGTTCGGAGCTGCCGGGCCGGTCTGAAACCGGTCGGAAGCTCCTCACCTCACACGTCGTGAATCGTCTTGATCTTCATAATCTTGAGCCGACGAATCATCGCTGGAAGCTTGAGAATAGTCGTTTCGCCAACTGCCTTTCCAACCAGCGCCAAGCCGATTGGGGATGACATGCTGACGTGGCCTTCCTCAAACTCGACTGAATCACCGAACACGAGGCTGTAGGTCTCCTTTGTGCCAGATTTTTCATCTTCGACGACCACTTCGGAGCCGAGTCCAACGCGGTCGGACGGGATTTGCGAGACGTCGATCGATGAGAGCTTGCTGAGTCGCTGTCTCAACTGACCGAGTCTTGCCTGGACGAACTGCTGGCGCTCGAGGGCAGCCTTGTACTCGCTGTTCTCCCGCAGATCGCCGTGCTCCACCGCTTTCCGGATCTCGGCTGGCAATGTCACGTTCAGCTCATGCTGAAGCTTCTCGGATTCTGCGCCGAGGGTGGCTTTGAGCTGGTCGATCATCGGGGATGAAACCTGTTTCTCGGTCAACTGGAACACAGCCTTGTGGGGAGGAAAAACCCGAGCGCCCGTTCCGTTTGGACGGGCGCTCGATATTGGAACCTAACTCGCCGTTTGGTCGCCGCAATCGGGCGCTAAATCTTCTCCGGAACAGAGGTTCTATCAACGGCCGTTTCCGTCTGGGCTCCGTAAGCACTGATGACCGCGTGGGCCGCCTCGGCAGGATCGTCTGTGAGAATCATGAGGTCGATGTCGCCGGCAGAGATTTTCTTTTCCGCGAGCACTCGCGTCTGGAGCCAGCGCAGCAACCCGGCCCAATAGTGACGTCCGAAAAGAATCACCGGGAACTGATAGATCTTTCCGGTTTGAATGAGGGTGATTGCCTCGAACAGCTCGTCGAGGGTGCCGAATCCACCGGGGAAGATGATGAACGCCACCGAGTACTTGATGAACATCGTCTTACGGACGAAGAAGTACCGGAAGCGAACGAGCGTATCGACGTAGGGATTCGCTCCCTGTTCGAATGGCAGCTCGATGTTGCATCCGATCGACCGGCCGCCGGCGAGGTGCGCTCCCTTGTTGCCGGCTTCCATGATTCCCGGACCGGCGCCGGTGATGATCGAGAAGCCTGCCTCCGCCAGCAGTCGCGCGACTTCTTCGGCCGCCTTGTACATCGGATCTTCCGGAGACGTTCGTGCGGATCCGAAAATCGTGACACCCTTTTCGACCGACGCGAGTGTATCAAATCCTTCGATGACCTCGCCCATTATGCGAAGCACTCGCCACGGATCGGTTCGAGTGAAGTCGACTCCCGGCGCTGGCTGCTGAAGGAGTTTCTCGTCTTCGGTGACCAAAGAATCGCTGCGAATGGCGTCGTCCACCTGACGTTTGTCGGTGGCCCGGCGGCTCGGTATTTGAGATGGAGGCGTCCGGCCGGCCATGAGGTGGCCTTCCTCCATTCTTTCCCTCGTACCGGCTCGCGCACCCTTTTCGGCCGACGCTCTCAACTCGGGGTCAGCTTTCTTTCCGGTTGGCGTTCGAGGATGTTTCGCGCGCGGCCGGCGCGCTTTAGCTGGTTTCACCGGATCGCCTGTTGTTTTCTTTTTCTTCATTACATGACTCTAGCTGGATGACCGCTTGCCCGTAATAGTCATCGTCGCCGACGGCGCACGACCTGACATTCTCGACAGCGCGATGAAACGCGGGATCGTCCCGTCATTCAGCCGGCTCCGCGACGAAGGTGGGTCGCATATTCTGACGTCTGTATTTCCGTCGGTTACAGGGCCCGCGTACGCTCCGTTCCTGATGGGTCGCTTTCCAGGGCCGATCGGTCTTCCGGGTTTGAGATGGTACGACCGTGAGCGGAAGACATCGCGGCTTCCAGGACATTCGCGCAGTTACGTCGGTTTTGAGATGCGTCGAATCGACGGCGACATCGATGCAGCGGCACCGACAATCTTCGACCTCGTTCCGTCGAGCATCGCTGCGCTGAATGTCATCAATCGCGGGCTCGCGAAAGAAAATCGGATCGGATACGCACTCCCGTTTGTCGCGAGAACGACCAAAACGCATTTCAGCGGCAACCTTGGAGGGTGGCTCGAAATCGACCGACACGTCGGAGGAGAAGTCGCGGATCAGATTCGGCGAAAGCGGCCCGACTTCGTCTTTGCCGCACTCATGGGAATCGACAAGATTTCGCACTCGGAAGGCCACTCAGGCGCATACGTCGACCACGCGCTCGCAATCATCGACGATGTTGTGGCGGAAATCCGGCACGACGCGGAAAAGCGCGGACAGTGGGAGAACACTCACCTGTGGATTGTGAGCGACCACGGACATTCACCCGTCGTTCAGCATGATGACCTCGCGGGTTTTGTCGGGCGGATGGGGTTTCGGACCATCGCGCATCCATTCGTCTACATGCCCGGAGCTGAAGCAGCCGTGATGGTGAGTGGAAACGCGATGGCGCACATCTATCTAGACCTCTCGCGCCGCGAGCGGCCGTATCTCTCATCGATGCCGGCCCGATGGCAGTCATTGCAGAAAGCGCTGCTTGCCCGCGAGTCGGTTGATCTCATGATCGTGCCGGTTTCGCGTGGGGCGTGCGATGTCTACGGTCGTGGTCGCGGACAGGCGAGAATGGAATGGAGGAATGGACGCATTTCGTACCGCCCCGTCACGGGAGATCCGCTTGGGCTCGCTCAGGCGGAGAATCTGTCGGAGGATGAAAGCTACGATTTCACAGTTTCTACAGACTATCCCGACTCGCTCGTCCAGATCTCGCGAATCTCGGACTCACCTCGATCGGGTGAGATCATAATCTCTGCTGCTCGCGATTGGGATCTTCGCGCGAAATACGAGCCTATTCCGCACTTTTCGTCTCACGGCGCGCTGCACCGCGATCACATGCTCGTCCCGTTCATCATGAACTCGGCCGCGACGTCCCGCCCGCGTCGCACAGTGGACGTAATGCCTTCAGCACTCAAGGCGCTCGGCTTGCCAATTCCCAAGGGTCTGGACGGACGATCGTTTCTCTAGCACAATCCAGTATGTCGCTAGTCACATTGCTGCTTCAGCTCGCAACGGTTGCATCGCTTCAGACTCCCATCGGAGTGCAGCCCGCGGTAACCACAACGCCCGTCGATATTTCATCATTGGATGACTCGGCGACGAAGCGCAAACGTCCGCGCGCAATCGAGTTCAGCAGGGCTTACGACATCCGCCTGCGCATCCACCGGTACGGCAGCTACACAATGTTGCCGCTATTTGCGACTCAGTACACGCTTGGATCGCAACTGCTGAAGCAGAGAGAAGACATTCAGAACGGAACCCGGCGGGAAGGCGTGACGCACAGCCTCAATCGCGCTCACTTGTATACCGGAATCGGAATCGGCGCGCTGTTCGTCAGCAACACGACGACAGGCCTGTGGAATCTCTACGACCAGAGACACAACACAGAGAACCGCGGCATCAGGACGGCGCACGTTTTGACAATGCTCCTCGCCGATGCAGGATTCGTCGCCACTGGACGCATGGGGGTGAATGCCAGGAGCGGCTCACTCGCAGACGCCCGAAGGCACCGCAATGTTGCGATCGCGTCGATGAGCGTCGCCACCATTGGCGCAGCGATGATGTGGTTCTTTGAGCATTAGGCGGGTACTACAGGTACCGGTAAGGGCGGGCACAGCAGGTAACAGTTGTCAGTCGTGCGGTTCGCCCGACACCCTATGCAGTGATTTCGCCGCCGTCGCTTCTCTCTAAATCGTGAACACCACTGGCGTTCCTTGCGGAATCGCATGAGCTAGAAGCAGCGCATCCCAATTCGTCAGTCGCACACAGCCGTGCGAGCTCGCCATTCCGATCGTATCCGGATTGGGAGTGCCGTGAATTCCGATATGCTCCTTCGACAGCGCTATCCACACCAATCCCACCGGTGAGTTAGGTCCGGGTGGCAAACGTGCGCCGGGCTTTGAATCGGGCACGTCTGAAAAGAGCGTCGGGTCGTAGCGAAAACTCGGATTGTACTCGACACCGATGACGTGAAATTTCCCCGTCGGGGACGGATCGTACCTGGAGCCGAGTGTGGATGGAAAGTGATAGAGGAGGGTGCCGTCGGCGGCGAAGGCGTGAACGAAGTTGCCACTCTTCGCGACTTGAATTCTTGCGATCCGCTTCATCGGCGCCGGCGCGGTCATCTCGGCGTCGGGCGCCCAAATCACGTCGCCTGCTCTCAACGCGGCAAATCCAACTCCCGGGTTCAGCTTCCGCATCATCTCGAGTGATGTGTGATACCGCTCGGCCAGCATCTCGGTGACGGACGCGTAGCACAGGCATTTCATCTTCGCCTGCTCGTACACGTTGTGCGACAAGACTGGAATGGTTCCTTTGAGCATCGCTGCATCGACGGTGACCTGGTGCACGACCGGGCGAGATCCTGCAATTGTCATGAGCCGGTCGTACGTCACCGAGTCGAGCACTGACGTCGCAGGCAGATTTTGTGTCTTCTGGAACCAGAAAAGCGCGAGGGATGTGTTCTTCGCAGCGCGCCCATCGATCACGCCGACAGAAAAACGCGCTCGGTCGAGGAGAATTTGCGCGCGAGCAACCAAGGGTCCGGACGGAGACGCAAGTTGCGCAGATGTCGGCATTGTATTCACAGAAGCTGCGCTGATGTCGTCGATTCCCAGTGGTTGCGGCGCAGCAGCAGTTTCTGTCGATTCGGCCGGATCGATATCGCCGGTTGAAACTGCATTGCGGCCGGCACACGCGGCGCACGTCGCCGCCAGAGCGAGCCAACATACCGATCGAGCATTCATCACATCTCTCCTTTCA
>JBBSGU010000103.1:0-9752 GCA_038253755.1 Gemmatimonadales bacterium
ATCGAAAACCGCAGCACCACAGCAAAAACGTATTCATTGGTCGTCGAGTTCCTCGGACCGAAAGGCGAAGTCATCGGCACGGAGACAGCGAACGTTGGCCCGGTCGCTCCGAAGGCAACACAGACCTTCAAAATCAAGAACGCGAAAACCGGAGTCGCAGGATATCGGTACAAGCCGGTAGTCTGAGGGCTTGACTGTGTTGTAAAAGAAGGGCGCGCAGAACGGTGCGCCCTTCTTTATTTAAAGAGGAAGAGAGATCGGCTCGAACACAGAAATAGCTCCATAGATCCAGAACCTCCCCAGATCGAACCAGAAAATCGCTACCTGATCCCATCGACGAGCGATGTCGAGCGCGGCCGCCCTCTCAATGCAAACAGCCACGCTGCCTTCACAGTGAGACCTGTCCGGCGAACACGCGTCGATGACGGAATAAGCGAGGCCCGAACTTTTGAGCTCGGCCTCGAGCTCGGAGAATCGCCGGGCATTTTCTTCATCCGCCAGTTTTTTCCCAGATGGATTGAACGAAGTCAGCACGGCAAACGGTGAATCCAGCCCGATGGCCTTGAGTGCCATCTTCGTCGCAGGAAGAACGGGCTCTCTCAAGTCGATCGTCATCTCCGGCTCGCCGGCGAAGATCAGGACAGTTTCCGGATAACTAAACCACGCCTCCCGTTCAGGCGTTTCACCCTCAACCACATTGCCTCTCGTGGTACAGTTGTTGACTAATTTTCCCGCGTGACACATGCACAGATCTGGCCCGACCTCCTGTACATCGTCCGCCACGGCGAATCGGCGGGCAACGTCGCCCGCGAAGCGGCGCTCGCCGCTGGTAATCTCACCATCGACCTCGGCGTCCGCGACGTAGACGTTCCTCTGTCGGTTCGGGGTCAGGAACAATCCGTCGCGCTCGGGAAGTGGTTCGCCGAGCTTCCGCCGGACCAGACTCCAAACATCATCCTCACTTCGCCCTATCTTCGCGCGCGACATACGGCCGAGATCGTCGCCAGATCGGCGGGGCTTTCTCCCGATCGATTCACGCTCGTCATCGACGAACGCCTTCGGGAAAAGGAGTTCGGTATTCTCGACAGACTGACCAAAGTCGGAATCGAAGCATATCACCCTGACCAGGCAGAGTTCCGAAAGCTACTCGGCAAGTTTTACCATCGCCCACCGGGCGGCGAGAGCTGGTGCGATGTAATCCTCAGGCTGCGCAGCGCGGTTGAGATGATCTCGCGCGAATACTGCGGGGAGCGCGTTCTTCTCGTTTGTCACTCGGTCGTCGTCCTCTGTATGCGCTACGTGCTCGAGCACATGACGGAGGACGAGATCCTGAAAATCGATCGCGAGAATGAAGTGGCCAACTGCTCGGTGACATCGTATGAGTACAACGAGTCAGCCGGACCGCGCGGCAAGCTCGATCTCAGGCTATTCAACTTTGTTGCACCGCTCGAAGAAGCCGGCGCGCCGATTACATCAAAGCCGGACGCGAAAGTTGCAGTCAAATAGCAGGAAGCCCGTGCGTATCACGCGCGCCCTTCTCAGGTCGATTCCGCTTCCTGATCACGACGCCGATAGCGACAAGGAACAACGCGGCAGAGTGCTGATTGTCGGCGGCGAGGTGGTACTGCCGGGGGCCCTGGTTCTCGCCGGCATTGCCGCGTTGCGTGCAGGCGCCGGAAAGCTGCAGCTCGTGACGTGCAGAACAACCGCTCCACTCGTTGGCGTGCTGGTGCCGGAATGTCTTGCCGATGGGCTGGACGAAACAAAAAACGGAACAATCAGCGAGAAGGCAGCCGGGAAGATCATCGGTTACGCAAAGAAGGCGGATGCTACACTGATCGGGCCGGGGCTCCGACGAAGTGGCGAAAACGATCGCCTTGTTACGAGGGTCCTTTCTGAATGGAAGGACAACTGTCTTATTCTCGACGCAGGAGCGCTCGGCGCACTCCATCGCGATCCCGTGGCGCTACATGGGCTGCGTGGAAATGCGATAATCACTCCGCATGCCGGTGAAATGGCCGATACACTCGGGATCGACAAGAAGGAAGTCGAGAAAGACCCGCACACTGTGGCGTTGAACGCCGCTTCGATGCTTCGGTGCGTAGTGGCTCTCAAGGGATCGACAACGCTGATCGCTTCGCCGGATGGTGAGCTTTTTGTGTACGACTCGGGAGACATTGGTTTGGCCACCTCGGGATCAGGCGACACTCTGGCCGGAATTGTCGCCGGGTTACTGGCGAGAGGCACCAGCCCGCTGCATGCCGTGTTGTGGAGCGTATTTCTTCACGGTGCAGCAGGCAATGTTCTGTCAAAACGGATTGGCCGAATCGGATTTCTCGCGCGCGAACTGCTCGATGAGATTCCGCCAATAATGAATCGGATCTAGCGACCGCCGGGTCTTACCGCCGACCGCGGGAGGTAACCCGGCATGTCGGCCGCGACAAAAGCAGTCACCGCCAGAAACGCCACGTTCTCCGCCATCTCGTGCGGATCGAGCTTGTCTACCGTGTCCCCCGAGCTGTGGTGGAACCAGAAATAGCGGGTTCCGTCAACGGTGGGTGAAATCGACGGCACTCCAAGAGCGTTCAACGGATCGGTATCGGCATCGCTGCCGCCTTCGGTTGCCGTGTTTGCATCGAACGAGGAAAAGAGCGACGCGATATCCAGCGCCATGGTCAGTCCGCCCGCTCCAGCGGAGATTCCGACTCCGCGAACTTTGAAGACCCCGTTGTCAGACTCCATCGCGAGCACGTGCTTGTCGATCTCCGCACGGTGAGCGTCGCGATACGCGAGGCCACCGCGACTTCCGTTCTCTTCGTTAGTCCAGGCGACTACGCGAATCGTTCGACGCGGCTTGAGGCCCATACGCTTGATGAGCCGCAACGCTTCCCATGCAGCTACAACACCGCCGCCATCGTCCATCGCGCCTTGACCGACGTCCCACGAATCGATGTGCCCGCCCATCACCACGACTTCATCCGGCTTTTCCGAGCCGCGAATTTCGGCGATGATGTTTCTCGACGCCGCATCTGGCAGCGTCATCGCGCCCATCTTCAGATTGACTACGACCTTCTCGCCACGATTGATCATCCGATGAAGCATCAGCGCGTCTTCGACGCTCAGCGCGGCAGTTGGAATCTTCTTCACGGTCGTGTCGTAATTCATGGCCCCCGTGTGCGGATTCTGAATCGAGTACGACGACACACTTCGGATGAGCGCTGCGACTGCGCCAACACGGGCGGCTGCGCTTGCCGCGCCACCGCGATACCGGACAGTCTCCCCGTACGAAGTGAACGGTACGTCGAACAGAACCATTTTCCCCTTGGCCTCGCCTGCGCGCTTCGTTAGCTCATCGAAGCTGCCGACGACCATCACAGGGGCGGTGATGCCCGACTTCGCCGTCCCGACACTTCGGCCGAGTCCGATCATGTGAAGCGGCGTTGCACGTGGTGTGATGAGCGACGCCGACTCTTCGCCGCGCACCCAATGAGGCACCATGACCTTCTCTCCATGAACGTTTTCCAACCCATCACTCTTCATCTGTGCGAGAACCCAGTCGATGGTATGCTCGAGACTCTCCGTACCGCTCAACCGATTGCCGAACTTGTCCATCATCTCTGCCAGGCGGTTCCATGCCGAGCTGTCGACGAACTCGGTCGCAATCATCCGGTTGGCGGTCGCGCGATATCTGTCGGCGATAGGCGTCTGTGCGAGGACAGGAGAGGCCAGTAAAAGCGGTGTAACAGCAAAAACGAAGCGAAATCTCATTTTGATCGGTTCAGAGTGTTGGTCACCGGACGTGCCGAAGGTGTGCGACCGAAACAGGTGCACCCGCAATGTGCGGCGCTTTCAACGGCAGCGTAACGGTGAACGCCGCACCTTCACCTGGGGTGCTGGTAACGGCAACGTCGCCGCCCATCAGGTTTGCAAGCCTTCGTGACACTGTCAGGCCGAGGCCCGTTCCAGTCGCGCGCCTGGTAACCTTCTGCTCTACTTGCCAGAACGGCTCAAATATCCGGTGGAAATTCTCCGGCTGAATGCCGATCCCGGTATCGCTGACGATGAGATGTACCTCGCCGGGAAGCGACTTGCCCTCGAGCGTTACAACTCCCGTGTCGGTGAACTTCACAGCGTTGGAGAGGAGGTTCACAAGAATCTGCCGGACCTTTGTCGGATCGCTTTCAATCGTAACACCTGGACACGGCGGAATCAGTTTCAGCGCGAGTTTTTTCGCAGTCACCAGTGGCTCAACGATCTCTGCGGCTTGATTCATCGAGTCTTCCAGGTCCATCCGCTCAACAAGCACAGTCTCGCGCCCTGCGTCCAGGCGGGTGAACGTTAGAATCTCGTCAATCAGCGAGAGAAGATGTCGCGCACTCGCCTTGATTCTTCCGAGCTGTTGTCCCTGCTGTTCGGTTATTGGTCCCGTGATGCCGTCAGCAAGAAGCTCCTGGTAACCCATGATGGCGGCGAGCGGCGTTCGCAGCTCGTGTGACATCACAGCCAGAAAGTCGCTCTTTGCTCCATTTGCACTCTCTGCTTCCTTGCGCGCAGCCTGCGCTTGCTGCATTGCAGCTTCGGCTTCTTCTCTCGCTTTCTCGGATGCGTCCCTTGCTTCGCGTTCACGCTGAAAGAGATCCACGCGCTTTCGATCAGTTTCTCTCAGCACCCTCGCGCTCCACGCGATCAACAGCAGGAATGTCACGACGTTCGCTACCGAGCCAAGGGACGCGCCGAGTCGCTGGCCAAACATCCCGCGTTCCTCGCCCGCTACGCTGAGCATCGTCAGGAAAAACGGAACGATCAGCACTCCCGGCAACAATCGCCGCGCAACGAATCCAGCGGCACCATCGTCTACTATCAACGCAGGGATGCCACGGTCGAGTTGCGAGAACAACAGGCCGAGGCCGAGCATCAACAATGTGATTGCCGTCAGCAGCGCCATGCCCGAGAGAACCTGGAAGCTGTAGAAGTCCTTCACCCCGAACATGTGCCCCACAAGAGCGATGAACGCGATAATCAGCGCGAGCGTGCCACAAAACTGGGACTTGAGCCCGCGCATTCGCCTGTCGTCTGCGAGAAACAACAGGCCGATAGATAGAAACAGGAATGCGATCGCAGTATTGATCGCCATTCGCCGATTGTCATGCCCGGTTACATCGACTCCAACAGGCGCAAAAATCAGCGTGTCGATGCCGCTTTGCATGCCGAGCGCGTATTCGCCGAGTATGATGAGCGTGGCGACTGTCAGAAGAACGCCCAGCGCCTTGGCGGACCACGAGAAGAAACGCGATTCCTTTTGCGCAAGCATCAGCGCAACCCCGAACACAATGCAGCCCGCGCCCGTCAGCGGCGACATCGGCAGACTGGTCGGGATCACCTTCGTGAGATCTTCCCGGTGCGCTATCCACGCCGCTATGGAGAGTGCGCCGACGATCGATGAGATGCCTCCCAGAATCGCGGGGAGGATCTTAAAGAAACGAACCAGTCTGCGATCATCCGCGTGCACCTGCGACGAAACCGGCATTGCCACTATCTCACCAGCCGTTTCGTTCCCTCAGATCAGTGATCTGCTTCACGTGCTTCGCGCCATGAGCAGAATAAACCTCGAGAAAATTATCGAGCGTCATTTCGCCGTGCTCAGGATGGTTTGCTGTTCGCGTCCACGCATCTTCCGGAAGACTTGCGAGAAAGGTCGCCCAGCGCTCATGCAAACCGTCGAGCAGCTTCAGCGAGCAGTCCACGGGAAGTTTCGAATCGGGCCATGCCGCCCATACCTTCTGGTCGTAGGGCTTGATCGTCGGAACGTCTTCGGCCACGGTGTTCCTGAATCTGATGTACGCGTGGGCGTGTGAATCGGCGAGATGATGAACCACCTGTCGCGGCGTCCATCCACCATCGCGATAGGGCGTGTCCAGCTGTTCGTCAGTCAATCCCGATACAGCCTTCGCAATGGCCGGCGGATGTTCGGCGATCTGGGCGATCTTTTGAGTGCGCTGTTCAGTCGATAGCATAGGACCAAAAAAATAGTGGCTGTATCACCGTTCAATAAGACCTACAGCCCACCAGCCGATTTCGACAGATGTAGATTCTGGTTCATGTCAGGACACCAGTGTGTCACAAGCCCGGAATTCTTCTGATCGACCATTCCTTTCCGCACCTTCTCCTTTCCCTCGTCGTCCTTCTGACGACCGCGAAAGCCCTGGGGGCCGTTGCTCAGAGGATTGGCCAGCCGGCCGTCGTTGGTGAGCTTATCGCCGGCGTTCTCCTCGGGACGTCGTTTCTTGGACTGGTCGATCCCGCCGGCCCTGTTCTTCGAAGCCTGGCCGAGCTCGGCGTTCTGATACTGCTGTTCGAGATCGGGCTTCACACAGACCTGAAAACCCTGATTCGCGTAGGCGGTGAGGCGATCGCCGTCGCGTTGGTGGGTGTCGTATTGCCCTTTGGAATGGGATACGGGGTCTCACAAGCGCTGGGGTTTGCCACCATTCCTTCGATCGTCGCAGGTGCCGCTCTGACTGCAACCTCAATTGGAATCTCCGCCCGGACTCTCTCGGACCTGAGGCAACTCGACACCCGGGAAGGGCAAATCGTCCTCGGCGCAGCAATTCTAGACGACATCGTGGGGCTCGTGATTCTGTCGGTGATCGCCGGTCTGGTGGGTGGAGGTTCCGTCAATGCGATTGGCATCGCGACGACGACAGCATTGGCAATTGGATTTGTCATTGCCGCTGTCGTCGTCGGTGGAATGGTCATGCCTCGCGTCTTGAGGATGATCGCCAAAGTCGAAGCCTCGGGAACACTCGGGGTTGCCGGGCTTGTTTTCGCATTTCTTCTCGCATGGCTGGCAGATGCCGCTCAATCGGCAACGATCATCGGCGCGTTTTCGGCGGGGCTGGTCCTGTACCACACTCCTCAGCGCGATGCGATCGAGAAGACGACCACCAGCATCGGACACTTTTTCGTCCCGATCTTTTTCGTAAGTGTCGGCGCGGCGGTGGACATCCGCACACTCGGCGACCCGCGTGCGCTTGCGCTCGGAGGGGCGCTGATCGCGGTGGGAGTCCTAGGAAAATTCCTTGCCGGATTTTCGCCATTCTGGTTTCATGGCAGCAAGTCACTGATCGGCATTGCCATGATTCCGCGGGGCGAAGTCGGTCTCATCTTCGCACAGACGGGTCTCGCCGCCGGCGCGCTGACATCACAAATCTACAGCGCCGTCGCGTTGATGGTGCTTGCAACTACTTTCATCACGCCACCACTCCTGGCGATGCAAGTCAGGTCCAATCGGGGGAATACGGACTCGAGAGACAGGCCAGGCGACGGCGGCATCGACGATCTCGTCGTCGGTACCGCCGAGATGCATCTCTAGTTTTCGCCGAGTTTCTTTGCGGGAAGCGAATGGATATACATCCACGTCGCGCGGATCTCATCGTCGGTCATGTTCTTCGCGTACGGCCAGGGCATCACGGCGCTGAGTATTCTCCCGTCCGGTCGCACACCCGTGTGAATGGCTTTCGTGAAATCGGCCTCGGTCCATTTTGCAAGCTCGCCACCCGGTGTGAGGTTGAGCGCGAGAACCTGTTCGACCTTGTTCCCGCCAGAGAGATTCGGTCCATGGCAGCTCGTACAGCCGCCTGCCTTTGATAAATACGCTCCGTATTCAGGCGTCACACCTTCAGGCACATCGACAGGTCGCGGCTCATTGTGAATTGCCAACGACGCAGACACCAGGGGAAAAGATGTGAGCAACCCTACCGCGCGGCCTACCGGACCAATCGACCGTGCAGGTGCGACCGGTGCATCCAGTGGCGGCAGACTCTTCAGATACGCGATGATCTGGCCGAGGTCGGTATCGTTGAAATAGTAGAAGGCTTCGGCAGGCATGAAAAGAAGAGACTTGCCGTCCGTGCCGATGCCGTGACGAATGGCGCGAACATAATCGGCGTCCGTGAAAGTTCGCCCGATACCGCCTGCCCCGGATGTAAGATTCGCAGAGGAAAGCTTCGCGAACACAGCATCATCCAGCACCCTTTTCCCAGCCAGGTTGTCGCCATGGCAGTTCTGGCATTTTCCAACAGCTTCGACAAGATGCTTACCTCTTGCAACAGAAGCCGGGTCAGTTGGGACCGCCACAGTTTCCATCGCCGTCGGGTAGGATTTCTCCATCCTCGACGAGCTCACAGCGTATACGGTCCCAACAGCGACAACGATCAGTGCGATCAGCACGCCGACGATGTAGCCCAGCCATTTGAGAGCGCGCATCGAGTTCCTCCATATCGTGAATATCCAGCAAGCGGCGGGTCAAACGTAGAGCAGTCGTTTCCTGTCGTCTAGCGCGATTTGTGCGAAGAAGATCTACAACTCCACCCAAATCCTTAAGTATGAAATATCGGCAGCTCGGCAGCAGCGATCTTCACGTCTCGGAGATCTCCCTCGGATCGTGGCTGACGTACGGCGTCGGCGTCGATGATTCCAACGCGCGCGCATGTCTCGATCGCGCTTTCGAGTTGGGAATCAACTTCATCGATACCGCCAACATCTACGGAAAAGGCGCCGCCGAATCGTTCCTCGGCCGCGCCCTGAAGGGGCGCGATCGCTCGTCGTACATCCTCGCGACAAAGCTGTACTTCCCAATGACCGAGACCGATCGCGGGTTGTCGGCATTGCAGGTGGCGAAACAGGTCGACGCGTCGCTCGGGCGACTGAACACCGACTACGTCGACTTGTATCAGTGTCATCGGTACGACGAGCACACACCGCTCGAAGAAACGATGCATGCGCTGAGCGAAGTCGTGCGACAGGGCAAGGCGCGTTACATCGGATTCAGCGAATGGACCGCCGAGCAGATCGCCGATGCTCTCGCAATTCCCGGCGTCGAGAAGTTCGTCAGCAGCCAGCCGCAGTATTCGATGTTGTGGCGTGTGCCTGAAGAGGACGTGATTCCAATCTGCGCGAAGAATGGAATCAGCCAGATCGTGTGGTCACCGCTCGCTCAGGGCGTATTGACTGGGAAGTATCAGCCTGGCCAGCCAGCGCCGGCCGGTACCCGCGCTACGAGTCCGGAGATGAACGGCTTTTTTGGCGGCGATCTGAGAAGCGACGTCACTCTCTCCGCGGTTCAGGAGCTCAAGCCGATTGCCGCACGTCTGGAAATTTCGATGGCGCAAATAGCGCTCGCGTGGGTTCTGCGCGAGCCAAACGTCGCATCGGCGATCATCGGAGCAAGCAAGCCTCAGCAGGTCGATGACAACATTGCAGCGTCAGGTAAAATCCTTCCTCAGGATGCGCTCGATGACATCGACAAAGTGCTTGGCCCGCTGCTGCTGACTTTCAGCGGGACTCAGTAGGGCTTGCCGGCAGACCGCGGCTAGCGGAGAAATCTCTCCGCTAGCTGAATCATCCTTTCGTCATTCTCGAGTTGCAGGTTCTCGAGTATCTGGGCAACGAAAGGCTTCAGCCGAGGCTCGCCCCAGTAGTAACCTGTGGCCATTTCTGCACTTCCTGTATCGCCCTCGCGCGCGGCCTCGAGCATCGCCTCGGCCGCGGCTTTGTCGAAACCCGGATCATCGCGATCGGGTAGATCGAAATGCCGGCCGGGATTTCCCCACTGTCCGGCATCTTCATTTACAAACGCGCGTGACATGAGGATTTACCATGCGAACGTTGTGCCGGTTTTCGAATAGTTTTGTTCAGAGACTCTGAATTTCTCATAAGTGAGGATCGACATGTCAGACACCAGCTCATCTCTC
>JBBSGU010000104.1:0-9736 GCA_038253755.1 Gemmatimonadales bacterium
GATGGAGAACTTCCGCTCCGCGGACGAGCCGACCTATCGCGCGATCACCACCAACTTCGCGCATTGGGACGATATCGATGTCTTCGTCCGCGACCGGCGAATCACATCCGGCGGACACGGGTTCAGCGGCATCGCCCGAAAAAAACTTCTCCATATCCTCCAGGAACGATGCCAGGACCTTGCCGTCGATCTTCGCTTCAGCGTCGACATCCAGGACGATTCTGACCTGGATGCACTCGGGCTGGGCGACGCGAACGTGATTGTCGCCGCGAACGGCATCAATAGCTCGCTCCGCTGGAAATACGGAGAATTCTTCCAACCGGACCTCGACGCCCGTACCGCTCGCTTCACGTGGCTCGGCACAACGCGGCCGTTCGATGCGTTCACGTTCTTCTTCGTCGAAAACGAATACGGGGTGTTTCAGGCGCACTGCTACAAGTTCGACGAGAAGACATCGACCTTCATCGTGGAGTGCGACGAAAAATCCTGGCGCGCAGCCGGTCTCGACAAGTTGAACACCGACGAGACCATCGCGGCGTGCGAAGAGATGTTCGGAAAATGGCTCGACGGACATCACCTGATGTCGAACGCCGCTCATCGCTCGGTTTCTCCGTGGGTGAACTTCGTCCGAGTGAGAAACGCGAAGTGGTTTCACAACAACATCGCACTCATCGGCGACGCGGCTCACTCGGCACATTTCTCCATCGGATCCGGAACGAAGCTCGCGATGGAAGACGCAATATCCCTCGCTCGTCATCTCTCAGATTCAGCGGACATTCCGACAGCCCTATCGCGGTACCAGGACGAGCGATCGACCGACGCGCTCAGACTCCAGAACGCCGCGCGGAACTCGATGGAATGGTTCGAGAACGTCAAACGCTACGTCCACCTCGAGCCAGAGCAGTTTGCGTACAGTCTACTAACGCGAAGTCAACGAGTCAGTCACGAGAACCTTCGCCTGCGCGATGTCACGTATCTCGGTGGAATGGAACGCTGGTTCGCGAGCCAGGCTACACTCGACGGACAGATCACTCCTCCGGCCCCGCGGTCGCCGATGGTGGCGGCGAAGAATGCCGATGAGCAAACGCCGCCGCCGATGTTCACGCCGTTCAAGCTGAGAGAGATGACACTTCATAACAGGGTCATCGTCTCGCCGATGGACATGTACAGCGCCGTCGACGGCACACCTAACGACTTCCATCTCGTCCACCTCGGCGCACGGGCACTGGGCGGGGCGGCGCTCGTCATGACAGAAATGGTCTGCGTTTCTCCTGAAGCACGCATCACACTCGGCTGCACCGGCATGTACAACGGTGAGCATCTGGCAGCCTGGAAGCGGATCGTCGCGTTCACTCATGATTGGACCGACTCGCACATCTGCCTCCAGCTCGGTCACTCGGGACGAAAGGGATCCACTCAACTTCCGTGGAAAGGAACCGACGTTCCATTGGCAGACGCCAACTGGGAGCGAATCGGACCGTCACCGATTTCATACGGTCCAACTCTCCCGCCGCCGAAGGAGATGAGTCGGCCCGAAATGCAAACGGTGCTTGACGATTTTGTCCGCGCGATGAGGATGGCTGACGAATCCGGATTCGATATGGTCGAGCTTCACTGCGCGCACGGATATCTGTTGTCGAGTTTCCTTACGCCGGTTAGCAACAAGCGAGCAGACGAGTTCGGCGGATCGATCGAGAACAGGCTTCGCTTTCCGCTTGAAGTGTTTCGCGCAATGCGCGGTGCATGGCCGGCCAGCAAGCCGATGTCGGTGCGAGTGTCAGCGACAGATTGGGTCGAGGACGGAATGTCTCCTGACGAATCCGTCGAAGTCGCCAAGGAGTTCGTCGCCGCAGGAGCCGATATCATCCATGTATCGACAGGACAGACGGTGAGTGATTCAAGACCGGTCTACGGTCGGCTATATCAAACCCCTTACAGCGACCGCATTCGCAATGAAGCGCGGGTGCCGACGATTGCCGTTGGAAACATCACGGACGCCGATCAGGTCAACTCAATCATTGCGGCGGGAAGGGCTGATCTCGTTTCCATCGGCCGACCGCACCTGAGCGATCCAAACTGGACGCTGCACGCGGCGGCATCTCAGGGATATTCCGGGGCTCGCTGGCCGGTGCAGTATTACCAGGGGCGAGTGCAGCTGGAGCGCGAGACGGCTCGAGCAAAAGAACTAGCCACCACCATGAAGAAGGATTGACTGATGCCTGAAGCGATTCGATATCTCGAAGACCAGCACGCAGTAGTGACTGGCGGCAGCCGCGGAATCGGCGCGGCAATAGCGACCGAGCTCGTGCGAAGAGGCGCGAGGGTCACGATCATGGGCCGGTCGGCCGAGACTCTCGAAGAGCAGGCTCAACAGCTTCGCGGTGAACGCGGGGTGACAGTGTCGGTTGAGGAATGCGACGTGTCCGATGGAGACTCGGTTGCGAATGCGTTTTCGCGGTCTGTCAGTACCTTGGGACCAGTGCAGATTCTCGTGAACAACGCCGGAACTGCGAAGAGCCGCTTCTTCACCGAGACCACGCGTGAAATCTGGGACGAACTGATCGGCACAAATCTCACCGGAACGTACTTGTGTACGGCGGAAGTCGTTCCGGGCATGATGGAAGCAAAGAGTGGTCGCATCGTGAACATCGCCTCGACCGCCGGACTTCGTGGATACAAGACGATGAGCGCCTACTGCGCATCGAAGCACGGCGTGATCGGACTGACGCGCGCGCTATCCCAGGAAACGGCCAAGTACGGAATCACGGTCAATGCCGTGTGTCCGAGCTATGTAGACACCGATCTCACGACTAACGCCGTGAAGAATCTGGTCAACAACATGGGGAAGACCGAAGACGAAGCGCTAAGGATGATCATCGGCGTGATTCCGCGCGGAACTCTGATCACCGTTGACGAAGTAGCCACTGCCGTCAGCTGGCTCTGCTCACCGGACGCATCGGGGATCACCGGGATCTCGCTCCCGATCGCGGGTGGAGAAGTCCAATGACGGCCGCTGTCAGAGAAACGACTCGCACAGATCCGGATCGCGCCGAACATGCATCGCTACGGACGTGGCTCCGGCTGCTCGCCTGCTCCAACCTGGTCGAGCGCGAAGTTCGCGGTCGTCTGCGCGACAGGTTCGATACCACGCTTCCGCGGTTCGACGTACTCGCCCAGCTCGACGCAGCTTCGCGAGAGACCGATCCGCACCTGACGATGAGCGAGCTATCTCGTCGCCTCATGGTCACCAACGGAAATCTTACGGCATTGATCGAGCGACTTGTCCAGGAAGGCTTGGTGAGTCGCGATCCGTCTCCGAATGATCGGCGGATTCAGAAAGTTCGGCTCACGGCATCAGGCAAGCGAGCTTTCGACGCGATGACGCCGGAGCATCAACGCTGGATCGACGACTTGTTCAACGGTCTCTCCACGATCGAGCGACGACAGTTGTTCGAGCTGCTCGGTAAGCTGCGCAGCTCGATTCAGGATTCGCTCGGCGAGGAGCGTCCACGATGAAAGTATCAACCTCCGCATCGTCGATCAAACCTCGTCACTTCAAATGGTCGGTTAACGACCTCGTGGCCACGATCACTCTCAACCGGCCTGAGCGAAAGAATCCGCTGACGCTTGAATCGTACCGCGAGCTGACCGACACATTCATCACTCTTCAGACCATCACCGATGTCCGTGCGGTTATAATCACAGGCGCCGAGGGCAATTTCTGCAGCGGCGGCGACGTTCACGACATAATCGGCCGGCTGGTCGATATGAAACGCGCGAACGAGACCGACCGCCTGCTCGATTTTACGCAAATGACCGGCGATCTCGTAAAGGCGATGCGAGCTTGTCCACAGCCGATCGTTGCTGCGGTAGACGGAATCTGCGTCGGTGCCGGAGCAATACTGGCGATGGCCAGTGATCTCCGGGTGGGGACGGAGCGGAGCAAGGTCGCGTTCCTGTTCGTGCGGGTTGGTTTGTCAGGTGCAGACATGGGCGCCTGCTCCATCCTTCCGCGCATCATCGGACACGGCCGCGCGAGCGAGCTCCTCTTCCTTGGCCGCACGATGAGCGGCGTAGAGGCGGAACGCTGGGGTTTCTACAATCGCATCTCGTCGCCGGAAACGGTGTTGAAAGACGCAACCGAGCTCGCGAGCACTCTGGCCCACGGTCCAAGTGCGGCGCACGCGATGACGAAAGTCTGCCTTCACAACGAGTGGTCCATGCCCATCGATCAGGCCGTAGACTACGAGGCCCGAATGCAGGCCGAGTGCATGATGACGAACGATTTCGAGCGTGCGTATGTGGGGTTCGTCGAGAAGAAACCGCCAACATTCCAGGGGAACTGAGTTGAAGTCCTCAACCATGGAGTGGCCCTTCTTCGACGATTCACATCGGAAGCTGGCTGGTTCTCTCGAGGCGTGGGCGAGCGGTGAGATCGATCAGACACACGAGAGCGATGTCGATTCTGCGTGCCGGTCGCTGGTCAAACAGCTCGGAAGGGCGGGCTGGCTCAAGTACGGAGTTCCCGCGGCTTACGGAGGAATCCACGAGCAGCTCGACGTAAGATCTCTGTGCATTGTGCGCGAAACCCTCGGCCGGGTTTCGGGACTGGCCGATTTCTCCTTCGCAATGCAGGCTCTGGGCTCCGGTCCAATCTCGTTGTACGGCACCGATGCGCTGAAGAAGAAATACTTGCCGCGGGTTGCAACAGGCGATGCGATCGCTGCGTTCGCGATATCCGAACCCGACGCCGGCTCGGACGTCGCAGCAATGTCCACCAGTGCCACGCTCGATGGAAATGACTATGTCATCAACGGGACGAAGACATGGATCTCCAACGGTGGCATCGCCGACCAGTATGTCGTGTTCTGCAAGGTCGCCGGAACTGATAGGGAGTTCGTAGCTCTCGTCGTCGAACCGTCAGACAAAGGGTTCAGCGCTGAAGAGCGAATCGATATGATTGCCCCGCATCCGCTCGCGAAGCTCGAGTTCAATGATGTTCGCGTCCCCGTGTCCCGGCTCGTTGGAGAGAAAGGCAAGGGACTTAGCGTCGCGCTCGGGACGCTCGACGTATTTCGGTCAACGGTGGGAGCCGCGGCTCTGGGGTTTGCCCGTCGGGCGCTGGATGAAGCACTGGCTCACGTCTCGCAGCGAACAATGTTCGGCGAGATGCTCAAGGACTTTCAGCTGACTCAGGCCCGAATTGCAACGATGGCCACCGATATCGACGCGAGCGCGTTACTCGTCTATCGCGCCGCGTGGACCAAGGACACGCAGCGAAGAAGAGTTACGCGTGAAGCAGCAATGGCAAAGATGTATGCTACGGAAGCAGCCCAGCGCGTCATCGATTCTGCAGTTCAACTACTCGGCGGACTCGGAGTCGTATCAGGAAATCCGGTAGAGAAGCTGTATCGCGAGGTACGCGCGCTTCGCATCTACGAGGGAACGACCGAAGTACAGCAGCTGATAATTGGACGGAGCGTGATCGAGTCGTTCAACGATAAGGCGAGATTGAATGGCTGATCTCAACGGCGAGCAGCCGGATGTAGTGTCGGGCGCGACGTCGGCACACGTGGATACGTTCTGCGCGGATCACATGCCTCCGCCGGAACTGCTGCCAGTAACTGACTGGACAGGCGTTCCAGAATTGGCATACCCGGACCGCATCAACTGCGCATCCGAGTTGCTCCTTCCAACGATTAAAGCTGGGAATGGGGAGTGCATCGCCCTTCGATTCCCAAGTGGAGGGTGGACCTACAACCACCTCTACGAGACGGCGAATCGTATCGCAAATGTGCTCGTCGGTGACCTCGGAGTAATTCCAGGAAACCGGGTTCTCCTTCGTGGTCCTAACAATCCGATGATGGCGGCTTGCTGGTTTGCGATCGTCAAAGCGGGCGGCGTCGTCGTCTGCACGATGCCCCTTCTTCGGGAACGGGAGCTCAGATATATCGCTGATAAAGTGGAAATATCTCTCGCATTGACTGACACGCGGTACGGCGACGAATGCGAAGCAGCATTTCTCTCCCACGCCGATGGCAGTGAGCGGACAGGCGCACGGGTGGTCCACTTCAATAGTAATGCACACTACGCCCTCGAGCCGATGATGCGGAGCAAGCCTCCTTCATTCCTCGACATCGACACCGCCGCGACTGATACGGCAATAATCGCATTCACGTCCGGCACGACCGGAGAGGGCAAGGGCACGATGCATTCGCATCGCGACATGATAGCGATCACCGATTGTTTTCCCCGCTACGTGTTGAAGCCAACTGCCGACGACATCATCTGCGGCTCGCCGCCTCTCGCCTTCACCTACGCACTCGGCGGATTGCTCCTGTTTCCGCTTCGGTTCGGCGCATCGTCGCTTCTGCTAGAGCAGGCAACACCTCCGCACTTGCTGAATGCGATCGAAGAGTTCAAGCCAACTATCTGCTTCACCGCGCCCACCGCATACCGGGCAATGACGGCAATGCTTGCAGGACGCAACGTATCGAGCCTGAAGAAATGCGTATCTGCCGGCGAGACGTTGCCTCCCGCCGTTTTTGAAGAGTGGAAATCGGCGACCGGGCTCAGGATCATCGATGGAATCGGCGCGACGGAGATGCTGCACATCTTTATCAGCGCGGCTGACGATGACATTCGCCCCGGTGCGACAGGAAAGGTCGTTCCTGGATACACCGCAAAGCTCGTCGATGACGACGGCAACGACCTCCCGCCGGGATCGATCGGGCGACTCGCAGTGCGCGGCCCAACTGGATGCCGCTATCTCGACAACATCGAACAACAGCAGAAATATGTCGAGAACGGATGGAATCTCACCGGCGATTCGTATAAGCTCGATAAGGACGGGTACTTCTGGTATCAGGCTCGAACTGACGACATGATCATCTCTGGCGGCTACAACATCGCCGGTCCGGAAGTCGAGAACGTCCTCATCGAACATCCATCGGTGCGCGAGTGCGCCGTCGTCGGCGTACCGGATGAAGAGCGCGGACATCTGGTGAAAGCGTACATAGTTCTTCGCGACAAACACTCGCCACGTCCCGAGCTCGTAAAAGAGCTCCAGGATTTTGTCAAAGCGCGAATCGCGCCGTACAAGTATCCGCGTGCAATAGAATTCACTGATGCGCTGCCGCGTACATCGACAGGCAAGCTTCAGCGATATCGCTTGAGGGAGAGCTCATGAGTCTCGAACCAGTTATCGACCCGTTAGCCGCGGAGATTATCGTCGACCGCACGTTGGCCGAGCGCGAGAGGGGGCCCGATGTGGTGCAGCCGGAGGGATGGCCTCGCCCCAAAGGATATTCGAACGGTGCGGTCGCCTCTGGACGGTTCGTTGTGCTCGCCGGACAGATCGGATGGAATCCCATCAGCGGACAGTTCGATGCCGCGGACTTGGTCGGCCAGACTCGGCAAGCGTTGACGAACATTGTTGCCCTTCTGCTTGCTGGCGGAGCGCGCCCGCGCGATCTCGTGCGTCTGACCTGGTACATCCTCGATCGAGATGAGTACATGTCGAAGGGCCGGGAAATCGGCGCCGTTTATCGTGAAATCATTGGAGATCACTATCCACCGATGTCGGTAGTAATCGTCAGCGGTCTGATCGAACAACAGGCACGTCTCGAGATCGAAGCCACGGCCATCATTCCGGATTAAGCATTGAACATTGCACCATTGCCCGTTCTGACGGCAACGAGATACGTCCAGCCGCTTCGCGAAGGCGGATCACTGCCTGCCGTGATCGACACTCATGGTGGCGGCCTGTTCGTCGCGAAGTTTCGCGGTGCGGGGCAGGGAGTGAAAGCTCTCATCGCGGAATTGATAGTCGGAATGCTCGCGCGTCATGCGGGGCTTCCGACGCCAGAGCCGGCGCTGATCGAGATTCCTGATTCGTTTGGCCGAACTGAGCCGGATCCGGAGATTCAGGATCTTCTCCGCGCGAGTCATGGTGTCAATGTCGGAGCGAAGTACCTCGATGGCGCTTTCAACTTCGATGGAAACGCCGCCGCTGAGTACATCACTCCTGAATTGGCTGCGCGAATCGTATGGTTCGACGCGTTCGTTTCGAATCCGGATCGCACCCATCGCAACCCGAATCTGATGATCTGGGATCGGCAGCCGTATCTCATCGATCATGGTGCGGCGCTGTATGCGCAGCACGACTGGCCGTCAGTGGATGATGCGCGCACGCGATCGCCATTTCAGCTGATCAAGGATCACGTTCTCCTGGCGCAAAGCGGCGACATCGCTGCCGCCGACGCCGAGCTCGCGCCTTTGATGAGTGTGGACGTCATTCGAGCAACAATAGACGCAGTACCTGATGAGCTGCTTACCGAGGCGTCGATCAGGTCCGACTTCGCAACTCCGGCAGCCGCTCGTGGCAGGTACGCGAAGTATCTGACGATGCGTGCCGAGTCTCCGCGGGCGTTCGTCGACGAAGCGAAGAGCGCGCAGCAACGCGCCTCGCGAACACCGGCATTTCGGGTATCCTCGCGCAGATGACGACGAAGCGAGCGGCGCCACCGTCGGCCGATGCCGAGATGTCGGGGTGGATCTCGTACAATTTCGCGGTGCTGCGAGTCGTGCCGCACGTTCACCTCGGCACATTCATTCCTGTTGGAATCGTGCTCCACGCCCGGACGACGGAATTCATTGCCGCGCGTGTGATAACCGATCTCGATCACCTGCGCTCTCATATAGAATGCGCTGACATCGAGCTATTGTCACGTTACCTGAAATCGTGCGAGTCCATCTGCTCGGGCGACGCAGCTTCGGGGCCGATTGCGCTGGCTCCGCCGTCAGAGCGTTTTCACTGGCTCACCGCGCCGAGGTCAGATGTAATTCAGAGCGGGCCGGTGCATGAAGGTCTGTGTGAGAACCCGGAGACGACCTTGGACGATCTGTTTGTGTCTCTCATTCCTGCAATGCGATGAATCGCATTGTTCTGATTGTGACTGCGTTAATCGCAACGACCAACGTGGGCGGCTTTTCAGGAGCAATTCCTTTCGATGGGTGCGGCGATCGAAACGGCGGCCAGATCAAAGGAATTGCACGTGACGAAGCTGGTAAGTCCGTTTCGGGACAGGTGCTGGAGCTTGATAGGTACGCCTGTAACACTGTTACGGCCTCCGACGGGACGTTTCTCTTCCTGAGCGTTTCGCCTGGCGAGCATACGATCCGTGCGTCTGGCTGGAATTATCGAAAGGGGCCGGTGGTCAGAGTGACAGTCGCTGCCGGCGCCGTTTCCAACACCAACTTTCGATTGTCTCCTGCCAACGATGTGCTCGATTGCATTGAAGCACCTGGCTGCGCGCAGTTCCTCAAGCCGAATTCTGCTGATATAGCGGCTCTTGACAATGCAGAAAGGATGCGCGAAGCATCGATTCGTACAGCGTACGCTCTGACGCACGCCTTCGAGGGATCGCTCGCCGCTATTGGGTACTACGGCGGCAGGATCAAGGTGATAAATGCCAACACCTTCGAAAGTGATCCCAGCTATTACATGAACGTCCGGACGACTAGCGAGCTGTTTCTCCGATGTGCGTGAACCCCTGATGCGACGGAGCCTGATCGCTGACGCTACTCCTGTCTTGTACATAGTTGCGCTCTACGCTGGCTGATAACAGTTCCAAGTGTAGAATTGACACTCTATTCACCAATCCCATACAACTGCTCGCTGATTTTTGACACACCTCGGCGACACGGGCGACATGCAAACAACGCTTCCAATCGA
>JBBSGU010000105.1:0-9381 GCA_038253755.1 Gemmatimonadales bacterium
CCCCGTGATGCGGATGGATCTCGCTGTCGGCGCCTACGAGGATATCTCGTCGGCTGACGTGCCCGGGTTCACCGAAGCACTCGTCTCGGCCATGCCAGGACTCGAGGAACATCGTTGCAGCATCGGCGAGCGTGGCGGATTCATCATCCGTCTTCGCGACGGTACGTATGCTCCACATATCGTCGAACATATCGCGCTTGAGCTTCAGACGATGATCGGCCACGATGTCGGCTATGGACGAACTCGCGGCGGCGACAATGAAGGCGAGTACACACTCGTCTTCGAGCATTTGCACGAGGGAGTTGGACTTCGGGCCGCTGCTCTTGCGCTGGAGACAGTACAGCAGGCGTTCGCTGGTACTCTAACCAGCGTGGATCACGCGGTGGCGGAGCTCTCTGCGCTGGCATCGACCCCCGACGTTCCGAAGCTCAAGCAGCACGTGCTATGCGGTATTACCGGGGGCTCCGATCGGTCAGCGACACGTGATGAGATCGTCCGTCGCGGTTTCGGCAGTCACGAGCTGATCGTCGATGTATCACCGGTATTTCTGCTTCAGGCAGGGCTTCCCTACTCGCGCTCGGATATTGCGATTGTGATGGACACGAATCTTACTGATGTTCCAGAACGGTACCGCGAAGAAGAGCGTGCGCAGCGGCTGATGGCGACTGTTGCGGACGCCGTTGCACGCAATGGAATCGTGATACTTCCTGCGAAGGAATGGGAAGTTCAGGACAGGGTTCGCGAGTCGGGGTGCCGGGTGGCGATCTTTGCTCCTGATTCAGATGTAACTCGCCGTGACAGAAAAGTCGCGCGGGCAGTGGCGATGGTAGTTGATGGTCGGATAATGATGGATACGCGAGGCAAGGCCATCGACCTTGGGTTCGTTCGTGCCGATGCACCGGTCGCTGCGCAGGTGGCCGGCGCTCTCGCAGCGTATACACTCCACGAGCTTCAGCCGAGCGCACCGGCTGAAGCTCCAGGTCAGCCACAGGTTCTACAATAAATCCCAAGACGCCAAGCGCCAATCCAATCCCGATTCGCGCTTCTTTCGATTCTAGCGAGACCGAGTTCATCCCGCCGACGATCAGGGCGGGCACTCTCGTCCTCATTGGCGGAGCATGCACCGCGGCCGGTGACGCGCTCGGTGCCTTCGTTAAACTTGCCGGTGCATCGAAGGGTGGTCCGATCGTCGGGATCACTTCTGCTTCGCAGGATCCGCGGGGAAGTGCCAGGCATTGGGAGACCGACTTCGAGACAGCGAACGCCGGCGACGCCATCTTCCCGATCATCGAGACGCGCGAAGATGCGTGCAACCGCGGAATCGCAAAGACGGTTGCGAAGTCGCGCGGCGTTTTCCTCGGCGGAGGGAATCAGATCAAGCTGATCACGCTGTTGAGTGGAACTCCCGTTGGTGATGCCATCTGGGATAACTATGTAAGTGGCGGCGTTGTATGTGGCACGAGCGCCGGCGCGGCAGCCCTCACTGAGTTGACACTCGCGGGTAACGAAGTTGACGAGGATGGAAATCTCGTCGAGCAGTACATCGGACCTGGTCTTGGTCTGCTCGATTTCAAGACGCTCATCGATACGCATTTCTCGCAGCGCCGCAGGCTCTATCGCCTATTCGTAGCGATTGCTGGTTATCCAGACATCATGGGGCTTGGCATCGACGAGGACACGGCGATGGTCGTTCGTGGGGAGGTCGGAAAAGTTGTCGGGAAAGGGGGAGTGACGTTCGTTGACGGAAGAACGGTCTTGTTCGACAACGCCGAGGAAGTGACGAAGGGTCGTCAGCTTACGCTGAGTGCGTTGAGAGTCGGGATGATTGGAACCGGTTACACCTTCAATCTGAGACTGCGCGAGTTGGAAGCGGTTCTCGAGAAAAAGGCGGTGCCTCAGCCTCGCATGGCGACCGGCGGCTAACTACTCGTAAAGGTTTTCGAGGTCGGCCGATGCAAGGTCAATCAGGAAAGACGCGATGTTGTCCGTTACAGACTCGAGGTGCCTCGCCCCGCTTTCGCGATTTGCTTCCGCCGGATTTCCTGAGCCGGTATCGTCGGTGACCTGAGTCCATGTTCGCGGCGCCCACGCCAGTCCGCTGCGAAGCCCGGCAATCCTGAACTTCCGTGCATGTCCGTCGCCCGCATCGGAAAGCGGCAGCACGAACTCCGGGGCGATCTGCATCATCACGCTCGTCTCGAGCTCGCCGGCGTGATCTCCGGGCTCGTGGTAGAAAGGCATCGCGTCGATGCAGCTCCACCAGTTGATCGACGCGATGAAAACTCCGCACGTCGCCTGGAGCTCGCGGATCATCTGACGGAAATCGTTTCCGCCGTGACTATTGAGAATCACAAGCCGGTCAATTCCCTGCTCTTCCAGCGACCGTGCAACGTCGCCGAGTACGAGTGCCTGTGTGCTCGGGTTCATGTTGATGCAAAGCTTGATGTCGAGCTGACCGGTGTTGACGCCGTAGGGAATTGTGGGGAGGACCACTGTCTTCGTGCCCTTTTCCCAGGCCTTCCGTGCCGCTTCCCTGGCCACGAATCCCGATTCGTAATTATCTGTTCCGTAGGGCAGGTGGTAGTTATGCGCTTCTGTAGCGCCCCAAGGGAGGATCGCGACGGAGTAATCGGTATCGCGAACAGTCTTCCAGGTGGTTTCTTCGAGGACGAAAGGCTTGCCGGGCACGGGGTGATCTCCTGGATTTGTACACAAACCGTGTGGCCGCGAAAGTGCATTGGAAACGCTCACCACTCTCGGCGCGTACGGATTTACAGGCGCTGAGTGCGGTAAGATAGCGGCCCCAGGCCACTGCTGCGATTAGCGCCGTGGTCTTACCCACATCAGCAGGTTTCACTTTTTCCCGGAGCTTCAGTATGAACATCCTCACCTGGCTTATCGTTGGCCTCATCGCCGGAGTTCTTGCTTCACTCGTCATGGGTGGTACGGGATTCGGAATTGTCGGTGACATCATCATCGGTATCGTAGGTGCCTTCATCGGCGGCTGGCTGTTCAGCGCGATGGGCGTTGCCGTTCCGCTCGGCGGCATTGTCGGGACGATTCTCGTGGCGTTCATCGGCGCAGTAGTTCTCCTCTTCATCATCAGGCTCGTGAAGAGAGGCTCCCGGGCGTGAATCCCGGGATGATTCTGGAATAGAAAAGAGCCTGCGATTTTCGCGGGCTCTTTTCTATTCCACTACGGAACTACGTCTTTTACCGCTGAGCGCGCTGAGAACAACGAAATCCGTTGAGACGGGCTGAGGAAGATTTTAAGGGGAAGGACCACTGGAACCACCAGGTCGCGGTGATTCCATACCATGCGTTTTTACGCCGCTCATTAGCGGCACGTAGGCCAAGTCCACTTTTTCACCGTCGTAGTCGATCGGAAGAGGGACTTGCCGGGCGACAGAGAATCCGTTCTTCGTCAGCTCCAGCGCAAAACACGTCTCGTACGCGTTCTCGAGGAGTCCGACTCGCAACGTCTTGCGGACCTTGATCTCGCAACCGCGTACTCTGCGCGTGAACTCATCGTCGCGAATCTCTGAAGGTTGTCGCCTTACGCAGTTTGCCATGACCGGCAATAAGACAAAAAGGGGAATCAGAACCGAGCCTCAACGTAGAGATTAGCCCTCACCTTCTTCTCGGGATAAATCCCGCGAGCGACATCAAACCTTACAAGCCCATCGAGGAACGATGCACCAACTCCTGCCCCACTGATCGGTCGGCCGGGATTACTGAAATCCTTTCGATCCCCCGCCCAGCCAGCGTCATAGAACAGAACCGGCCGCGCACCGATCGAGCCCAAACCAAGTTCCACCCGCGACATCCAGAAAGCATTTCCGATCGCAGCACCCGCGGCCTGACCGCGCACACTTTGACTTCCGCCGAGGAACCACTGTCTCTGAATTGGGAGTGTACCCGCGGATGAACCGGCGGCAAGCGTTACCGCACCATCCAGCTTGCTGCCAAGCCCGTGAGAAACAGTCGCGTCGAACATTCCGCGGACGTAATCGAGAGTACCGGTTACCGCTTCGGCGCGCGTCTGCGCAAACAGTCTCAAACCATGCGGATCTAGTCCCCTCGTTCCGTGCCGCTCCGCTGCTACGCCGAAATAGTTGCCATTCTTGGCATCGATGTTGTCTTCGAATTTGTCGTTACCAAGTTTTCCGGCCAGCGAGAAGTTGGTCTTCTTCTTCGCATCAGTCTGATGCTCGGCGAAGAGCCGCCACGTTCCGGTTGCGGAGCCATCTCCGGTACCTGTCAGCTCTGCGCCAAGCGTCCTGTAGTAGAAACCTTCATCGCGGCCGAATAGCAAAGCGGACAGTGACGAGCCAAAACTGAATGGATCGCTGAAGTCGTTGGCCGACGCGAGTCTTCGATAGGCATTTACACCGTATGTGCGACGTCCATCACTTCGCGCAAGCCCGAGTTCGCCGTTCGGCTGCCAGTCGGCGACGCCGATTCTCGCCGTTGCGTGCGCCGTATAGCCGGCACCGAGCGACTGCGAAGCCGAGATGCCGGTTGATAATCCTTCGATCTTGTTGTAGCGAGTCTGATTCAAGCCGTATTCGAACGCGATCGGCTGCGGCATGAAGCCAGGTTGCGCGCTTAATGTGAGCGCCTCCGACACGAGAGCGTCGCGCTCCTTCGCGCTGAACAACTCCTCTCCTTCATCGTAGATCGACTTCGGAAGCTCAGGTGAGTGCGCGAGGGCCGCCGTATCGCAGGGCGTTTTCACGACCATCGTCTGACCGGCTTGCGCTCGCCTTAGAGTGCGTACACGGCTTCCGCTAGAACCGTCGCTACACTCTCCGCGACGCCTTGCGACGCGCGTCGCAATCGAAACGGAATCTCGGGCAGTATCAGCCACTGCGATTGTCGGAATGGCGAGTAGCGTCTTGCCGTTTACGTTCGCGTATTTGAAGCTCTGCTCCATTTTGAATGGAACGTGCATGAAGCCGACCTGCGCATCGCCCTCGAGCGCCTGAAGGCGAGGCATCCAGAATTGACCTTCGTGCAGCCCGTACTCGACAGTGATTGCGCTGACCTGGGCCTTCATTGGCGAGAGCATGCCTTTGACCCAGCGGGGTGGTTTGTCGTCGGAGTTTTTGGCGTCTTCGTCGGCAACCGCCCAGATGTCCATCGGCTCGGCCATGCGATACACGGCACGGACCAGACGCGCGCTCGTGACGTCGAACCACAGCGATCCGAGTGCGACATTCCATTTTGGTGCGCGCGGCCGAATAACCAGCTCGCGAAGTTGAATTCGCTTTCCGCCGGGAAGCTGGAACGAAACCGAGTCGCCGGTTGCGTACGTGTAGTACGCCTCGGCTCCGTTCGCGAGCGGGTGAATCACTTCATCCTCGGCAACGTCCTTCTTGGCGATCCCTGATCCGATCCACAGACCTTCCCGTCCGGGGAAATACGGAAGGGCAACTGACTCGTCGAGATTCATGTCACCGTCGCCAGCCCCTTCGAGCATTGGCATGACCGCGCGCTGGCCAAGAATTTCAACGTAGGCAGGATTTCCCCTCGACCACACGACGCGTGCTGCTCTTTCAGCTCGCATTAGAAGTCGATCGCGGCCGATGCGCTTGAACCCCATTCCGACTGAGATGCGTTCGTAGCTCGTCGCGTCATACCCCATTAGTGCGGAGTCCTGATTGAGCCGTGATGCTCGAGCCACCGCAAATAGCTTCGCCGCCTGCGGATCCTTGAAAGCCGATGCCAGAAGGGCGGGCGTCACAGGAATCTGCTTCGCGCGCCGACGAAGAACCCTCGTCGAGTCATTTTCCCGGCGAGCGGTACGGATAGAATCCCTCACAAGCTCCCTCCGCAGGGCCAGCGAGTCCCGCGTTTTCATCGCCGCGCTGTCCGGCGGTTTCGGTTTCCCGCCGCCGATTGTGATCGAGGCACTGGTCTGCGCAAACACCAGCGCCGTAAGAAGTGCGAACACTAATTTTCCTCAGCGCCTGCGGTTGATTGGGAATGTGTACGACACGCCTGCCTGCCAGGTGATTTGATCGGTCTTGCTCGTGCGCGGAAACAACGTGATCGATCCATCGGCATTATCGCGAATGTCTCCTTCCTTCAGGTAGGTCGCGGTGCCGCCGTAGAAATAACGCGCACCGAGGTGAAGCTTCCATTCATTCCCGCGACCGAGTGGAACGTAGACGCCGCCGCCGAAGATGTACGCCGACGTCGCATCATCCTTGTTCGTGCTGCTGGCGTATTCGTAATTGCTGTCCGATCCCCTGACCGACGTCTGAGTCGTGAAGCCCATCACGCCGACTGCAGCGTTGATGTATGGCTGAAAGCGTCCAACCGGCGCTGTGATCTGCGGTCCAATGGTTCCCCAGTAAACGTCGTTGGTGGTTTGGACATCCAGCGCAACGCGCCCGGTAATGGGTAGATACGGGACTCGAAGGGTCTCGCTCCCGTATTGCATTCCGCCAATGTCCGCGCGGATGCTGAAGATTCCTTCTTTATCGAGGCGGAACAGGCCGCCGACGTTACCGCCATATCCTTCAGTGTCGATTTGAGTCTTGAATTCGCCTTTAGGCTGCGCAACCAGAAGGTCTCCGACAATCGAAAACCGCGATGGACCCATATCCCATCTGGGTGTGCGGCGGGACTGCGCGCTGACGGTAGTTGAAACGAAACTTACGGCGACCAATGTCGCGAGTATCGACGAACGTATGAATCGCATAAGTTCTCCGTGGCTGGGTTGAACGACCCGAAGGCACTCGTCGTGCCGCTCACGTCGCTAACCATCTATGTGCTGGTACGGCATAGCGTTAGTCGCGGTTTCAGAAGTTCTGCAAACAAAAGATTGACCTAATTGTGTGACACACACTGTCCAGTAATGGTTACTACTTTCAGCGCTCTGCTCGTCAAAGGCCTCAGGAAATCGTACGACGATGTCGTAGCGGTCGATGGCCTCGATCTGGATATGAAAGTCGGCGAATGCTTTGGCCTCATCGGGCCGAACGGAGCCGGAAAGACTACGACTATCGAGATCTGCGAAGGCCTCGTCGAGCGCGATTCCGGGCAGCTCGAAGTTCTCGGGATGACATGGGAAAAGGACGCCGACCGGCTCCGCGAGAAACTCGGGATCCAGCTCCAGGATACTCAACTTTCCGAAAAGCTCACGGTTGCCGAGACCCTAAGACTTTTCCGGAGCTTTTATGTCGTCGGTCGCGACATCGACGATGTGATCGATTCAGTGGAGCTGCGCGAGAAACGAGACGCTCGTGTTGGAACTCTGTCTGGCGGCCAGAAGCAGCGGCTCGCCATTGCGTGCGCGCTGGTTGGCGATCCCGAGCTGCTCTTTCTCGACGAGCCAACCACCGGTCTCGATCCTCAATCGCGCCGCCAACTCTGGGCGTTGATCGGGAACTTCAAGGCGAACGGACGATCGATTCTTCTCACAACCCACTACATGGATGAGGCGGAGAAACTCTGCGACCGGGTCGCGATCGCAGACCACGGACACGTTATCGCCCTCGGCACCCCGCTCGAGCTCATTCAGTCACTTGGAGCGACACTTCCGGAACCGCCGCCGAGAGTCAGCTCGCATACGCTCGAGGACGTTTTCGTAGCCCTGACGGGGAGGACACTTCGCGATGAGTGAGATAAAGACAAGCGCGCCGCCGCGCGGGTTCAGCGACCGTTCACTCGTTCAGCTGACCCTCGTTCGTTTTCGCGAGTTCACACGGCAGCCTGAAGCAGTATTCTGGACTTTTGTTTTCCCGATTCTGCTGGCGATAGGGTTGGGGCTTGCGTTCAGGTCGCGCGCGCCGGAACGGCCTCGCATCGGCATTCTCACGGTCGATGCGAGCGCTGCCAAGGTCCTGAATTCCTTGAAGGCCGATTCATCCCTGACCGTTCGATCGTTTTCCACTGATACTGCGGCACAACACGCGCTCAGAACGGCGAAGATCGCACTGCTCGTCGTGCCTGATGCAGCGGGCGGCGTGAAATACGTTTTCGATTCTCAGAGAAGCGAGTCGGCAACCGCCCGTCTCATTGCGGATCGTGCAATTCAAGCTGGCGGCGGACGTACCGATCCAATTGGGGTTTCGGAACAAAAGGTCACCGAGCGCGGAGCACGTTACATCGACTTCGTCATTCCCGGACTGTTGGGAATGAACCTGATGGGCAGCGGTATCTGGGGGCTTGGCTTCGCGATCGTTGACTCGCGCAGCAAACGGCTTCTGAAGCGATTCATGGCGACACCGATGTCGAGAGCCGAGTTTCTGATGTCGTTCCTGTTATCGAGAATGTTCTTCCTGATCCTCGAAGTCGTGACTCTGCTCGGGTTTGGAGTGCTTGCATTCAAGGTTCCGATGCGAGGGTCGCTCGTTGAGCTTGCATTGATCTGCACTCTATCCGCGCTCGCGTTTGGCGGTCTCGGATTGCTCATCGCATCGCGCGCCAAGACCGTTGAAGGGGTCTCCGGTCTGATGAATTTCGTGATGCTTCCGATGTGGATCCTCTCGGGAGTGTTCTTTTCGTCGAGCAACTTTCCGAATGCCGTTCAACCGCTGATCAGGATTCTTCCGTTGACGGCGGTGAACGATGCGTTGCGTCTCAACATGCTCGAAGGCGCAACGCTGTCGGGTGTCAGCAGCCAGCTGCTGATCATTACAGCCTGGCTGATCGCGAGCTTTGTTGCGGCCCTGAAGCTGTTTCGTTGGCGCTGACTTGATGATGGGCGACGAGGAAGAATCCGCCGTGGCGCCTGTGGGACTGGACGCTGGAGGATTCATCACGATTCCGAAATCCGAGCTCGAAGTTCGCACGTCTCGCTCATCGGGCGCCGGCGGCCAGCACGTGAACAAGACCTCATCGCGAGTGGAGATCTCGTGGAACATTTCCCGTTCAGTGGCGGTGAGCGAAGAACAGCGCGAGCTTTTGAAAACGAAACTCGCATCGAGATTGAGCGAAGATGGCGCGGTGCGTGTCGTGTCGAGCGAAACCAGAAGCCAGTTGCGCAATCGGCAGGCAGCCGAGTTGAGACTGGCGGAGTTGATCGTCAAGTCGCTGATAGTTCCAAAGAAACGAAGGGCGACCAGAAAACCGCGCGCAGCAAACGAAGCTCGCCTCACAGAAAAGAAAAAGCACTCTGACAAGAAACGAAACAGACGCACCGCGGAGTAGAGTGATCGCCGCGTTCGCGGCCATCTACATCATCTGGGGCTCGACCTACCTTGCCATCAGATTCGCGATCGAGACACTGCCTCCATTTCTTATGGCCGGATCGCGCTTCCTCATCTCGGGCATCGCGCTCTATGCCTGGGCAAGGTCGCGCGGAGCTCCACGTCCATCGCGCCTCGAATGGCGCAACACCGCGATCGTCGGCGGCTGCCTTCTGCTCGG
>JBBSGU010000106.1:0-9365 GCA_038253755.1 Gemmatimonadales bacterium
GAGTAGAATGTTTTCAGGCTTGATATCGCGGTGGATGACACCGCGCTCGTGTGCGTACTCGAGAGCGTCGGCGACTTCATTTGCGATTCGCAGGGCGTCGTCGATCGGGAGCTGCTTTTCGCGGTCGAGCCGGTCGCGCAGCGATTCGCCTTCGACGTACGGCATCACGTAGAACACCGTGCCGTTCACTTCGCCCGAATCATGGAGGGCGAGGATGTGCGGATGCTGCAGGTTCGCCGTCGTCTTGATCTCTGCCAGGAAACGCTCGGCCCCGATCGCCACGGCGAGCTCGGGCTTCAGCACTTTCACCGCGACCTTGCGGTTGTGCTTCAGGTCCTCGGCCAGATAGACAGTGGCCATACCGCCGGCGCCGAGCTCGCGATCGATGCGGTAGCGGTCGGCGAGTGCGGCGGTGAGACGCTCGAGCTGGTCGCTCATCTAATGGAAGCGGAGGTGGGGATCGTCGGCATAGTAAGCCGCGAAGATACGCTACGGTCGAAATTGGCGCACTACATTATTAAGGCGGGTAACAGCCGCTACCGGTAAAGGCGGGGACTGCAGCTACCGGTAAGGGCGGGTAACGCAGGTGTAGAACAGAGGGTATTTCTCGAGCGATGTGATTCCGACGATCAATCGCCGGAAGGCATCAACCAACATTCACGATCAAATCCTAAAACGGAGCCAACCATGCGCCGATCAGTAGCGATGATTGCCTGTCTCACGTTTGCCTCGGCTGCCTCGCTTCACGCGCAGGACGCGGCGGCGGTAAACCCGAAGACAATCCACGTTACTCTCGATAACGAGCACGTCCGCGTTTTCGAGGCGACGCTCAAGCCGGGAGTGAAGGAGAACGTTCACTCGCACCCTACTTCTATAGTATATGTGGTCGTTGGAGGCAGGGTCCGAAGTCACCTGCCAGATGGTACGACGTCAGTGATGAATTACACCGCGGGTCAGACCGCTTACCGTGATCCTGTCACACACTGGGCGGAGAATATCGGGAAGACGACAATCCGCCTCATTGTTGTTGAGCTGAAGAAGTAGGAACAAACAAACTCAGGAGACCAACGGGCCCTGGAGCTGACGATCAGGGCCCGAATCAGTTCTCTTGAACGCTGGCTCGCAGAGACCCGACGTTGGTGCTGAGGGAAGGAGCCTTACGCTACGCCGTCGGAGCCGCCGCGTCGGAATTCCAGATGTCGCGGACGATCCACCACTTGCCATCCTTCCGCGCGAACATCGTGAAGTACTTGCCCGCGTCGATCTTCTTGCCCGACTTGTCGGTAATCGAGAAGGTGTTGGTTTCCCACCCAAGGTCGCCCGACGCGCCGGCTTCGCTACCCGAGCCGACGTTGTCCAGAAGGCCGGCCTTGGCCGAGGCATCGAGGTCCTTCTGGTATGCAGCCTTGATGGCATCACGTCCGTGAATCATCGCTTGTCCCGGCATGTAGAGCACCGCATCATCGGCATAAAGTGCAGCCAGCGCCGCAGCGTCATGGGCATTGTAAGCCTTGAACCAGGCAGTATTGATGTCGCGAATAGCCTGTTGATCCGCCGCCACGTCGGGCGCGGTGGTAGCAGTCGGGGTCGTCCCGGTTGTCGTCGTATCGGCTGCGGGTTTCGCGGCAACGTTGCAACCGGCCAATGCGATACTCACACCAAGCAATGAAGCCCTGTTGAATCGATACATGTTGAAGCCTCGAGCGAGTCAGATGATGGAGCGCTCAATTTTGGAGGACAATAATAGCTCATATCGACCACGGCTGGTGATCAGCGGCTCCGATTTCCGCCTAATCGTCGTCGGGTTGAAACAGTAGATTTCCCTGTCCCCGCCGGTTCCAGTCACCGGTCGAAACGCCCTACAATGGAATACAATGGAAAACGGAACGGCAGCTACTACGGCCACTGACAAGAATTTCGAGGCAACGGCGCTCATGGCGTCGATTACCGTCAATGACATGGCAACCAGCGTAGCGTGGTACCGCGATGCGCTTGGATTCGAAGTGGGTCAGCAGTTCGAGCGAGATGGAAGGGTTGCAGCGACTCGAATCAATGCTGGCGCGGTGAGGATCCTGCTCAACCAGGAGGATGGTGCGAAGGGAGCTGACCGCAAGAAGGGGCAGGGGATTTCGCTCCAGTTTTCTACGTCCCAAAGCGTCGACGCGATTGCCGACCGTGCGCGCGCTCATGGCGCGACGCTCGTTTCCGAGCCGACCGACATGCCGTGGGGTGCGAGAATGTTCCGGCTCAACGATCCCGACGGATTCATGCTGGTGATCTCGTCAATCTGGTAGCGTCCGCGCACGCTCAGGAACACTTACAGGGGACTTGAATTGGAGAAACCTTATAGCCGCCGAGAGTTCATGGGCCTGGCAATGGCCGGCGTTGCTGGAATTGCTGCGCGTCCAATTCTGTCCGTAGGCGATGCCGACCCCGCTCTCATAGTCATCAATGCGAAGGCATACACGATGGATCCGCGGCTGTCTCGTGCGGATGCCTTCGCAATCAGCGATGGAAAGTTCATCGCCGTCGGCACGACGTCAGAGATGAAGAGTCTCGCGCGGAAGAAGACCCGTGTCATCGATGCGAAGCGCATGACGATCGTTCCGGGATTCATTGACACGCATCTTCATCCTGTCGGCACGGACGTTCTTTACGAGACGCTCGTCGGAAATCCATACGAGGTCGAGTACGTTACCATCGAAAGCATCGTAGACAAGCTGAAAGCGAAGGCGCAGAAGACTCCGGCTGGTTATTGGGTCGAGGGGTACTTTCTCGACGACACGAAGATCAAGGACAAGCAGCGGCTCACGGTCCACGATCTCGATAGAGTCTCAAGTGAACATCCGGTGGCGGCGCATCATCGCGGTGGGCACACGATGTTCGTCAACTCCAGGGCATTCGAGCTTGCGGGGATCACGCGCTCGACACCAAACCCAAAGGGCGGGACGTTCGATCGCGACGAAAATGGTGAGCTCACTGGTCGTGTCACCGACAATGCAATGGACGCATTCAGCAAAGCCGGCAAGTTCGTCGAGCTGTCTGCAGCTGAGAAGGCGAAGCGCGAGCGTGATGGCCTGGCGTATCTCTCAAAGCAATTCGGTCGTTACGGCCTCACGACAGTTCATCATGAAGGCGGAGATCTAGCGGCGCTCCAGGACGTTCGTGCGCGCGGGGACTTGAAGCACAGGGTGAGTTACGAGGCGGAGCAGGACGTGCTCGATTCAATGATCGCGACCGGAATCAGAACGGGATTCGGCGACGAGTGGATACGATTCGGCGCGACTGCGGAGCACTCCGTAGATGGCTCGTTCTCCGAGCGCACGATGGCGATGAGTGTTCCATTTCCCGGATCGAATCCCCCGTACAAGGGGAATGTCACCGAATCACAGGAAGACCTGAACGCGTGGGTCGAGAAAATTCACCGCGCCGGAATTCAGGTGAACTGTCATGCGAATGGTGACGTCGCGATCGACATGTACCTCGCCGCGTTCGAGCGCGCACAGAAACTCTTTCCAGTAAAGGATGCACGACCCAAGATCACCCACTGCACGTTGATAAATGACGACATCGTCAGGCGCATGAAAGCGCTCGACGCTGTGCCTGCCTTGTTCTCGACCTACTCTTACTACAACTCGGACAAGTTTCCGTACTACGGCGAAGACCTGATGAAGCGGATGATGGCTTATCGGACGCTTCTCGATGCAGGCATCAAGGTGACTGGCGGCTGCGATTTTCCTCCCGGTCCGTTCGCCGTGCTGATGGGAATTCAGGGGCAGGTTACGCGCACTGGCTGGGACGGAAAGACCTGGGGAGCGAATCAGCGAATTTCGGTGGACGATGCGTTGCGCGTAGCGACTATCAACGGCGCATACGCGACCCATGAGGAGCGCATCAAGGGATCGATTTCAGAGGGGAAGCTTGCCGATTTCGTGATGTTGGCCGAGGATCCGCATACGGTAAATCCGGAGCGGGTCAAGGATATCGAGATTGTGAGGACGGTTGTTGGTGGCGAGACGATGTATCAGCATTAAAATCCCGCCGGCGACTGCAGTGTCGAGCGAGAGCGATATGGTGCGGTTCATCGTTGTGTCAATAAACTGGTCTTTAACTGTCGATAACCGTTTACTATTCCCTTACAACCTGACAACCGTTAAGTTGTATAATGACATCGCGCGAGGTCATCAAGCGAATCGTCGCCGAGGGATGGACAGAAGTCAGAGTTAAGGGTTCGCACCACCACTTTGCGCACCCAACCCGGCCAGGAATAGTGACCGTACCGCATCCACAGAAAGACTTTCCGGTCGGCACGCTAAAGAGCATAGAGAAGCAATCTGGCTTGAAGCTTCGCTAGGAACAGGAGACTTACAGCATGCAATACCCGGCCATTGTTACAAAGGAAGGCGAGTTTACGCTCGCAGAGTTCCCGGACTGCCCAGGGTGCCAGACCTTCGTTCGGGGGGACGCGGATATCGAAGGAGCCGCCCGTGAAGCGCTTGAAGGGTGGCTCGACGCCAACCTCGGCCGAGAGATGCTTCCAAATCGGCCCGGCACTGTGGCGATTTCGAAGCGAGCGCACGTTCGCAACATCGCGGTTCCGCTTAATTTGTCCCTGCGGCTCGAGTTGCGGCGGGCACGTGATGAGGCGGGTTTGACCCAGGCCGAGTTCGCTGAAACTGTTGGAATGACGCAGCAACAGTATGCTCGGCTCGAGGGAGCGGCCTCCAATCCAACGTTGTCAACTTTGGATCGAATCGCCTCACGCGCTGGCCTTGGTCTCAGCGTGACACGAGTGGCTGAGAGAAGCCAGTCGTATCACATGTCGGCGGCGAGTCAAGAAAGAGCGATCAAGAAGACCTTACCGACAAAGTCAGCCACACGTCGGCAGACGCGCAACTGATCCTACATACAATTCGTTCATAAGAGGTTTTGCCCGTGGCTCCCCAGTTCATCTATGTAATGAAGGACCTTCGCAAGGTTGTCCCGCCATCGCGGGAGATCCTGAAGGGAATCTGGCTTTCATTTTATCCCGGCGCGAAGATCGGCGTGCTCGGCGGCAATGGCGCGGGAAAGTCGACGCTACTCAAGATCATGGCCGGGGTCGACCAGGATTTTCAGGGTGAGGCGTGGGCGCACCAGGGGACGAAGATCGGATTCCTCTCGCAGGTGCCCGAGCTTGACGCGACGAAGACAGTTCAGGGCAACGTAGAGGATGCGGTGAAGGAGCAGCGCGCTCTGCTCAAGAAATTCGAAGACATCTCGATGAAATTCGCCGAGCCGATGACGGATGCGCAGATGGAGAAGCTGCTGGAAAGCCAAGGGCGAGTTCAGGAGCAGATCGACGCGCACAATCTCTGGGAGCTCGACCGGAAGATCGAGATCGCGATGGATGCGCTGCGTCTTCCGCCGGCTGATGCCGAGGTGACGAATCTGTCGGGTGGTGAGAAGCGTCGTGTTGCGTTGTGTCGCACGCTGCTCGAGGAGCCTGATATGCTGCTGCTGGATGAGCCGACGAACCATCTCGACGCCGAGAGTGTCGCGTGGCTAGAGCGGTATCTCGCGGAGTTTCCTGGGACCGTTGTTGCTGTTACGCACGACCGGTATTTCCTGGACAATGTTGCGAAGTGGATTCTCGAGCTCGATCGAGGTTCTGGAATTCCATACGAAGGCAACTACACCAGCTGGCTCGAGCAGAAGAAGAACCGTCTGGCGACTGAGGAGAAGCAGGCGTCGGCGAGGCAGCGGACGTTGGAGCATGAGCTCGAGTGGGTGAGGATGTCACCGCGTGCTCGTCAGTCTAAGTCGAAGGCGCGGTTACAGTCGTACGAGGAACTCGCAGCCGAGAGCCAGGACGATAAGATTGCGTCGAACGAGATCGTGATTCCGCCTGCTCCGCGTCTTGGCAACGATGTAGTGATCGCGAAGAATCTTCAGAAGGCGTACGGCGACAAGGTGTTGTTCGATGACTTGTCGTTCGCGTTGCCGCGTGGCGGAATCGTTGGTGTGATCGGGCCGAACGGCGCGGGTAAGACCACGTTGTTCAGGATGATCGTCGGCGAGGAGAAGGCCGATGGTGGATCATTGAAGGTTGGTGAGACCGTCCAGCTCGCGTATGTCGATCAGGGGCGTGATCTCGATTCGACGAAGACAGTTTACGCCGAGGTGAGTGGGGGGCTCGACACGATTCAGGTTGGGAAGCGCGAGGTTAACACGCGCGGGTATTTGTCGAGCTTCAACTTCAAGGGGTCGGATCAGCAGAAGACTGTCGACAAGCTTTCTGGTGGGGAGCGGAATCGTTTACATCTCGCTAAACTGCTGAAGAGTGGTGGGAATTTGTTGTTGCTCGATGAGCCTACTAACGATCTGGATGTCGATACGTTGCGGGCTCTTGAAGATGCTCTTCTCGATTTTTCAGGGTGTGCGGTTGTGATTTCGCATGATCGGTGGTTTCTGGATCGTATCGCGACGCATATTCTCGCGTTTGAAGGGGAGAGCGAGGTGGTCTGGTTTGAGGGGAATTACCAGGCTTACATCGAGGATTTGAAGAAGCGGAAGGGGGCTGATGCTGATCAGCCGCACCGGATCAAGTACAAGGCGCTGGTGCGTGGGTAGGTATGCTCGACAGCAATTACCTCGAGGCAAGCAAAACCTTTCTCGTCTTACGTTTTTGCATCGTCCGTAGACCGGACCATCGTTCGACGTGACCAAATACTTGCCGGAAATGATCTGATGCAGGTTTATGGCTGAAGACTGGGCGCCGGAAGAAGTCGCCGCCACCGTCGCTGACTACTTCGACATGCTCGGCAGCGAGTTGCGACGCGAGCCATACAACAAGAAAGACCACAATCGCCGTCTGCAAAGCGCCCTGCACAATCGCTCCGCGGGCGCAATCGAATTCAAGCACGCGAACATCAGCGCAGTTCTGCTTGATCTAGGATTTCCCTACATCGACGGATACAAGCCTCGATCCAACTATCAGCAGCTGTTGATGGACGAGGTGCTGATGCAACTAAATGGCGCTACTAATCTCGAAAGCGTTGCAGCGACTGTCGTGGCAGCTCCTGCGGTCGCTCCTCCACTGATTCGTCCTCTCTCTGACATCGTAGTCCCTGCTCCAGAAAGAGAGAGCAATCGCATCGGTAATAGGCGGTCTCCTGTTCCGGCCCCGCGACGCGGAGTGAACTATCTGGAACAGGAGGCGCGAAACAGCTCTCTTGGATATGCGGGTGAACTGTTTGCGCTCCAATTGGAGGATCGCAGACTTCGCGAAGCCGGACATCATCGCCTGGCAGAGCGAATCGAGCATGTGTCTCAGACGAAAGGAGATGGCCTTGGGTATGACATCCTGTCTTTTGAGACAAATGGTCGCGAACGACTGGTAGAAGTCAAGACAACCAGTTTTGGCGCGATGACACCTTTCTTTGTGAGTCGTCGAGAGGTGAATACATCTACGGAAGAGGCGTCACGATTTAGCGTGTGCCGCATATTCAAGTTCAGGGAGTCGCCCAAAGCATTCTTTCTGCCCGGATCACTCAGACTGTCGTGCGCTTTGGATGCAGTGCAGTACAGAGCGACACCAGGCTCACAGTCAGATTGATGATGCGCGGTTCGGTCGCTCTGGCCTCTTGCCTTCAATTAGTTGCTGTGTCTCAGTGTCATACGCACAAGTCGCAGCGTGGATGTCGCAGAGGAACTCCTCCAGTCCATTGGGCGGAGTGATTTGCCGTGTAGCGGCTACCGTTCCCACCCACTCGTTACGGCCATCGCGGTAGCACAGCACACAAATGAGATCTGAATCTTGATCGCACATGTTGCTACGCAACATGTCAGCTTGTAACAGCATGCAAAGGCCTTCCGGTGAGAGGTTGTAGTCGCAAAATCAGCTTGCTCTAGTAATGATATCGCGCCATCAGGAAATTGATTCGATCGTCGAACACGAGGTAGATGAGACGATGTTCTTCAGTAAGTCTCCGTGACCATGCATTTGGCCCCATCCCCTTTAACGGCTCCGGCTTTCCCGGTCCGGAGAACGGTTCTCCCAGAACCAGCTCGATCAGCTTGAGCGCCTTATCGCATACTCGTGGATTCTGATTTGACCACCATTGCACGTCTTCAAGACAATTCGGGTCGAGAACACCATCGCGCACGAGCCTTTTGCTTCGTGCGCGATTTTCTTCGGGATCGAGTCGCTTCCTGTTTTTCGCCACTGAAGAGGAGTTGTTGCGTCCCAACTATTTGGCGATACCACCCAACATGTCGGTACGAAGGGCCGCAGGAGAAGTCTTTATCTGCTCTTTGCCGCTCAAAGCCCGTTCAAGTGCCTCGACCAGGCGTCTGGCATTTTTTGGTGACCGCAAGAGATGCGCTGTCTCCCGAATGCTCGAGAGTTCCTCGGCTGGCAAGATCGCGAGATCCTGATGACCCTTTCGCGTAACGATGACAGGTTCCTGCGTATCCTCAACCTGATCCCAGACCTCGGCCAAGCGCTCCCGAAGCTGGCTGTACGTCGTCGTGGTCATAGGTAGTTTCCTTGAATTTTCGGCTTATGCGAGTGGAGAACACGCTCATACTTGTACAGGACTATTGTACAATGAGAGCCTGGTGTCAATGCCGGGGAACTTCGCCGCATCCTGGTAACGACGTATGTTGATCCATACTACGAGTCAGGCCCGACACTCGAGCGACTCAACGGATTGGGGGCTTTCATGGAACGATCGCCGAGACGGATGATGTATCTCATTGCAGCAGTGTTGTTTGGTGTTGCTCCGCTGTGTTACGGTCTACTCCGAGAGCTTGGTCCGCGCCACACCTCTGACGGGCTCTGGATGGCTCTGGTGGCATCGGTATTCGCAGCCGGAGTTCTTGCCTCCCTGATCGGACGACGGCGCTCGCGTCACGCGGCGTTCACGCAATCACTGGGTATCCTCGTGATCTGCACATTGGTTGCCGGCGCAACCGGAATTATCGCCGGCGTAACCGCGGGTGCTGGCGTTTGGGCAGTCTCGTTCGTGATGGCCCTATGTCTCGCTGCCTCGAGCGTCTTCACCACGTTGTCGCGAGAAACGCCGCCCGACGACCTCTAATTCCGTCCGTTTTACGGACTTGACATGTCCGTTTTACGGACATAAGATTGGTTGATCGCCACCTATGATCGACCAGTCCAGATAGCCACGAATGAGAGCAACAGACTACCACCCACGAGCTGCATCCAACCGCGTAGGAGGACTGCTCCGCGTTCTGCCCGTGGTAGTCATAACCGGAGCAAGACAAACCGGAAAAAGCAGGCTCCTCAGTTCCGACCCATCTCTCTCAAATCATCAGCTTTTCACGCTCGACGATATCGCAACCAGGACGGAAGCCACCAA
>JBBSGU010000107.1:0-9314 GCA_038253755.1 Gemmatimonadales bacterium
ACGACATAAGCGAGGAAGTCACCAACATCGATCGCCAGCACGACGCGACGGTTCGAGTTGTTCACTCACTCGATCAACAGCTCACCACGCTTAACGGCGAGGTCGAGCATACGACCGCGAATCTCGTCAGGGCGCAGGACGAGGTTCAAATCAAACGCGCCGTGCTGAAGAAGCGTCTTGTGGAGATCTACAAGCGCGGCCCGCTGTTCACGTTCGAAGTGATGCTGTCAGCAAAATCGTTCGGCGATCTCATTGCTCGCTACAAGTACCTGCACCTTCTGGCGCAGCGCGACAGAACCGTGGTGCGTCGGGTTGACCAGCTCCGCTCGATGATGATCGGCCAGCGGAGGCAACTCGTTTCACTCCAGAGCGGCGTCGAGCAGAACCGTGTGGACAAGGCTCAGGAAGCGGAGCGCCTGAAGGCTCTCGAGGCGACGCGTCAAGAGAGTCTGGCGAAGGCTCAGCAGGACACGAAAAAGACGAAGGATCGGCTCGCGCAGCTCGCGAAGAGCGAAGCGCGACTCAACAACGTGATTGCCGGCTTCGAATCGGCGCGCCGCCGAGCGGCGGGGCGGCCGAACGCAGCACCGTCGGCGCCAAGCTCCATCCGGACGAGCGACTTCGGCAAGCTCGACTGGCCCGTCGAGGGGCAAATCATCTATCGGTTTGGCCGTGTGGTGAATCCCAACAACACGACGACTCGTTGGAACGGAGTTGGAATCGCCGCATCGGCTGGAACGGAGGTGAAGTCAGTCGCCGCCGGAGAAGTCGTTCTCGCCGACGTGATGGGGACCTATGGCAACACCGTGATCATCGAGCATGGCGGCGGCGACTATTCCGTGTACGGCTCGCTGAACAGGATCGCGGTTTCGAAAGGCGCGCGTGTCGCCAAGGGACAAGCGATCGGAACGGTTGGCGAAACTGATCCGTCGCTGCCGGCGCATCTGCACTTCGAGATTCGCAGAGGTGGACCGGCGGTTGATCCGACGGAATGGTTGCGTGGCCGCTAAGGTCGGGAGTTGGCGTCACGAGGGCAACAAAGCTAGACTTCCTTGCGTATGACACTTGTGAGCAAAACGGGCAGGCTGCATCGGATGATCTGGAGACCGGCCCGGGCGCTGGTTCTCCTGGCCCAGTTGATTCTGGTTATCCATCCTCTCCTCGAACGATCTGGCGGAGCGGATGCACGCGTGCACGTTGAACAAGCCGGAATCCGCGTTCACTATTCGCACGAAGATGCGTACTGCGCTGCATGCGCCGTACGTCATCTGCTCGCTTCATCGGCCGTGCAGTCCCCCGCAGTCCTCACGTCGGCAGCTGTAGTTCGGGTTGCGGCTGTGGAAGCAGAACAGAGTCACAGCTCGGTCGTAAGACCTTCGTCCAGGTCGAGAGCACCTCCAGCGCAGCTCTAAGCTTCAGCGCGGCGTTTGCTCCCGCGTCTTCGCACGCCGAACCGGTCAGGCTGGTCACGCAGCCCGAGGCGTTCAACAACAAAACTCCAATCAATAACCCATGAGGAGAACTCTTCTCCTTTGCATGGTCGCAATCTCCGTTTCCGCGGGGGCTCAGACCGGTGGCACGCTGCCACTTCCGGTCACTGGCCGCCTGGATTCGCTGCGACTTACACGTTCCGAAGCAATTGCGCTCGCGCTCGCGAACAATCCTCAGCTCGCGATAGCTCGCGAGCAGACAAATCAATTTCGAGCTGCACGGGTTACGGCTCGCGCGATTCCCGACCCATCCATCTCGGCGTCACTCGACGACCAGGGCGGGTTCTTTCGATCCGGAAACGGAACGAAGAACATCGGCGCTGGATTGACGGTTCCGTTTCCCGACAAGCTTCGCCTGCAAGGCGCAGTCGCCACCGGCGACGTCAAAGCGGCCGAAGCGAACTATCGAGCACTGCGGCAACAGCTCGCCGCGCTGACGTCGCAGGCGTACGACTCGCTTCTCGTTGCACTCAGGCATCTCGCCGACACGCGAGAGAGTCTTAAGCTGACGACCGACTTTCTCAATCGAACGCAATCGCGGTTCGACGCCGGAATCGTTGCCAAACTCGACGTAATCAAGGCGCGAGTGGACGTCGCACAGGCAACGAACGACATCATCTCGGGAAATCGCGACATCGCGAACGCACAGGCGGCGCTCGACCGCCTGATGGGCCGACCGCTCGGACAACCGGTCGCGGCCACCGATTCATTGGGAATCCCCGACGAGATTCCGGCACTCGAACGGCTGGAACCGATCGCGCTCGGTGCGCGCGAAGAGCTCGCGGCCATCGCCGCGCAGCGAAAGGGAGCAGGTGCAGCAACCGCCCTTTCAAAAGAATTCTGGCTCCCGGACCTCAACCTCGGCGTCAACCGCGATCTCACACCGGGGGCGCCGAGCACTGCGTTCTCGACCGGAATCGCGTTTCCGTTTCCACTCCTCTTCTGGCAGCACACCCGAGGCGAGATCGCCCAGGCCCAATCACGCCAGCGTGAGCTTGCGGCAACCGAGCGCGATCTACGCGCATCGATCGGAGAAGATGTGCGAACTGTATATGCCACTGCGACGGCGGCGCTTCGTCAGGCACGTTACATCCGCGACGAGCTCCTCCCTGCCGCTCGCGAAGCGTTTCGATCCGCTTCGGCCAGCTATGCAATCGGCGGGTCGTCGGCCTTCGAGGTAATCGAAGCACGCAGAACGCTTCTCGATGCGGAGACCCAGTACACAAATGCGCTGGCCGAGGCCAATACGTCGCGCGCTGACCTGGAGCGCGCCATTGGTGCACCGCTGTTCAACATCCCACTGAATAATTCCAATGCGAAATAGACACGCCGCCGTATTGATCGTTCTGGCGGTCGCAACTTCGGCATGCTCTAAGAAGACAACCGACAGTGCCGTTGCTGCAGACTCGGCGGCCGCGACCATCGGGAAAGGCGGATTCACGGTAACTCCCGAGCAGCAGTCTCGGATCCATCTCGTCGTCGCTACGCAATCCTCGTATCAGCCGAGCGTCGAGGCGACGGGAACTGTGGCGTTCAATGGTGATAGGTCAACGCAGGTGTTGTCGCCGGTCTCCGGACCTGTGTCGCGACTGTATGTGGAAGTCGGCGCGCAGGTCGGTCGCGGAACTCCGCTCGCTGCCGTCGCTTCGCCGGATTTCGCGGCAGCGATTGCCGCGTATCGAAAAGCGCAGGCCACTTATCGAAATCTCCAGCGCATTGCCGATCAGGACGTACAGCTCTTCAAGACGGACGCGATTGCGCGGCGTGATGTTGACGCGGCGCAGACTGATGCGGCCGGAGCCGCGGCTGATCGAGATGCCGCCATGGAGCAGCTGCGCGCTCTCGGGGTCAATCCGGCTGCGGTCGCCGACGGTTCAGCCAGTACGATTTCTGCAGTGATCCGCGCGCCGATCGAAGGAGTTGTCGTCGAGCGGACCATCAATCCGGGTCAGCTGCTTCAGGCTGGCAGTACGCCTGCGTTCACCATCGCTGATCTCTCGACGATGTGGGTGCTCGCCAACGTCTTCGAGGCTGACCTGCCAAACATAAGGCAGGGACAACTCGCGACAGTGACATCGAGCTCTATGCCGTCGCCGATTTCCGGCAGCGTTGATTACGTGGCCGCGCTGGTCGATCCGGCCAGCCGCGCGACCTCGGTGAGAATCTCGGTTCCGAATCGCAGCCACCTGTTGAAGCGCGATATGTACGTGAAGGTCACGATCAACTCTGACGTAAAGCGCAACGGCATCCTGGTTCCCGCCGCGGCCGTGCTACGGGATGAACAGAATCTTCCATTCGTCTTCGTTCAGGCCCCGAAGGGCGGCTACGAGCGCAGGAGCGTCACACTCGGCGCTCACGTCGGTAATAACTACGAAGTGCTATCGGGACTGACGGTCGGAGAGAAGGTCGTCACCGAAGGCGCACTGTTTCTGCAGTTCGCGGAAAGCCAATGACCGACGACGACCGCCGCGAAGGCGCGGATGAAATCGAAGTTGCAGAAAGAGCGAGCGGTGTAAGCCCGGAGATACCCTCGGCGATCAATCGCATCGTGCTGTCTGCGCTCAGCCAACCGCTGCTTGTCGCGATCCTTGCCGTAACGTTGATGGGCGCCGGAGTCTGGTCGTTCTCCCGGCTGCCGGTTGACGCATATCCTGATCTATCTCCGCCGCAGGTAAAGATCGTATCGCAGTGGCCCGGTCACGCCGCTGAGGAAGTAGAGCGGCTGATAACAGTACCGGTCGAGGCGGGAATGAACGGCGCGCCGAACCTCAAGGTGATGAGATCGGTGTCGCTATATGGATTGTCGTCGGTGACACTCACGTTCGACGACAAGACGGACAGCTACTTCGCGCGCCAGCAGGTGTTTGAGCGGATTCCTGACCTTTCGCTGCCCGATGGCGTCACACCGGGTGTCTCGCCGCTCGCTTCTCCTTCCGGACTGGTCTACCGATATGTGATTCAAAGCGCCGACCGCTCCGCTATGGAGCTCAAGAACATCCAGGACTGGCTTCTCGAGAAGCAGTACAAGGCAGTGCCTGGGGTCGCGGATATGTCGTCGCTTGGTGGAACGACGATGCAGTATCAAGTCCTACTCGATCCCAACCGTCTTGCCGGCGCCGGTCTCACCGTTTCACAGATTGGTGAGGCACTCGGCGCAAACAACGCAAACGCTGGCGGCGGATTCTATTCCGAAGGCGGACAATTTTACTACGTCCGCGGACTCGGCAGACTCGAAACGACCGACGACATCGGAAACGTTGTCGTTGCCGTGAAGAATGGAACTCCGCTTCTGGTGAAGGACATCGGACAGGTCGTCATCGGAGCAGCGCCTCGCCTTGGACAATTCGGCTTCAACGATCAGAACGACGCCGTTGAAGGCGTGATCGTGATGAGAACCGGCGAGCAGGCACAGACGGTTCTCAAACAGGTTGAGGCGAAGACGGCCGAGCTGAACAAAAACGTTCTGCCGAAGGATGTGAAGATCGTTCCGTTCTACGACCGCAGCGAGCTCATTGCGCTCACGACCCGGACCGTCGGGGACAACCTTCTCCGCGGAATCATCCTCGTCATCGTCATCCTGATCTTCTTCCTGTACGACATCAGATCGGGATTGATCGTTGCCGCGGCAATTCCACTGTCGCTGCTGTTTGCGTTCATCTGCCTCGACATCAAGCACATACCGGCGAATCTGTTGTCAATTGGCGCGATCGATTTCGGTATTCTCGTTGATGGCGCGGTGATCATGGTGGAGAATGTCCATCGGCAATTGGCTCGACGGCACGGAACGGAGTACGACTTGAAACGCGTAATTCGCGCAGCGGCCGCTGAAGTCGATCGGCCGATCGTGTATTCGACCGCGGTCATCATCACGGGGTTCCTGCCGATCTACGTCCTGTCAGGTCCGTCGGGCCGTTTGTTCAAGCCGATGGCGGACACGACGATCTTCGCGCTGATCGGCGCGCTGATCGTGACTCTGACAGTGATTCCAGTACTCTGCGCTGTGGTGCTAAGGAGCGGCGTCAAGGAACGGAGAAACGCCGCTTTCGAGTGGATTCTGGCCCGGTATCGGACAGGGCTCGACTGGAGCCTTTCGCACACGAGAATCGTTCTGTGGACCGCCGGAGGAATAGGCGTGATCTCCGCGGTGTTGCTGTCCCTGATCGGTGGCGAGTTCATGCCGAAGCTCGACGAAGGAGCGCTTTGGGCCCGCGCGACGATGCCTTACACGATCTCGTTCGAAGAATCTTCCAAGATCGTTCCGCAGGTCAGGGCGATTCTCAGATCGTTTCCAGAAGTCACGACGGTTTCATCAGAGCATGGTCGTCCGGACGATGGGACTGATCCGACTGGATTCTTCAACTCGGAATTCTTCGTCGGCCTGAAGCCGTACAGTGAATGGCACGGCCAGTTCAAGAACAAGAAAGAGTTGATCGCTGCCGTAGACAAAAAGCTTTCAGTATTTCCGGGCATAACGTTCAACTACACGCAACCGGCGGAGGACGCTGTTGATGAGGCCGAGACCGGGCTCAAGAGCTCGCTCGACGTAAAAGTCTTCGGCACCGACTTGAGCATTCTCGAAGAACGCGGCAACGAGATCAAGAAAGTCCTCGTGACTGTGCCGGGAATCGAAAACGTGACTGTGGTTCAGGAGCTTGGTCAGCCAAGTCTCACGGTTACGGTCGATCGCGCAAAAATTTCGCGCTATGGTTTGAACGTCGCTGACATCAATGGACTGATCGAGGCCGCGGTCGGCGGATCGGCCGCAACTCAGGTAGTGCAAGGCGAGCGTTTGTTCGATCTCGTGGTTCGGCTTCAACCGCAGTTCCGCGAAACGCCCGAGCGAATCGGAAATATCCTTGTCGCCACTCCTGATGGCGGACAAATCCCGCTGCGCGAAGTCGCGAGCATTCAGATCACAAACGGAGCGTCATTCATTTACCGGCAGGACAACTCGCGGTTCATCGGCGTTCAATATTCTGTCGAAGGCCGCGATCTGGCTGGAGCAGTGAACGACGCACGCGCGCAAGTCGCCCGAAAAGTGAAAATGCCAACGGGCTACAGCGTAGCATGGGGCGGAGAGTTCGAGGAATACACTGCATCGGTCCGTCAGCTCGAAATAGTACTGCCGATCACCATCGCGGCGATTCTATGCCTGCTCTTCGCACTCTATGGCAACTTCAAGTTCCCGGTGATCGCTGTCGCGGGTGTTCTTCTTTCGGCACCAGTTGGAGGCCTGTTCGCATTGTGGGCGACGGGCACTGCGCTTTCGGTGTCTTCGGGAATTGGGTTCCTGGCGTTGTTCGGAGTGTGCATTCAGACTGCCGTGGTCTATATCTCCTATGCCAACGAGCTCCGGCTCGGCGGACTGCCAGTGAAGGAGGCGACCCACGAGGCGGCCGTTCTGAGATTGAGGCCGATCATGATGACGGCTCTGGCGCCGGCGCTTGGTTTGATCCCAGCGGCCTTTTCGAGCGGAGTGGGCTCCGATTCTCAACGGCCGTTCGCGCTGGTCATCGTCGGCGGGTTGTTCTCTCAGCTGATCATCAGCGTGTTTCTGATGCCCGTGCTGTATAGGATCGCGGCGAGAGACAGGGATCATCTAGAGGTCTAGCGCAAAGCCGGGCCAATGCAGTAGGCGACATCATTTCAGGTAAGCGTTGACAACATCGATCAACTCCTCAGCCGACTCGACCTGATCCGCGGTCGGCTTTCGCTTAGGATCGATCACATGGTGCCGGATGTGACCTTCAATCACTTCAGCCATCAGGCCGTTGATCGCGCCGCGGCATGCCGCGATGCTCTGAAGGATGGAACTTGCTTCCCACTCGCCTTCAAGCGCCTGCTCAATCGAGACAACCTGGCCTCGAATCCGGCGAACCCGGTTCAACAGTTTCTTCTTGTCACGAATCGTATGGCTCATGTCGCGCCCTCAATGAGGAGTGTTGCAACCTTTAGCTAATATACCCCAGTATAGTATATTTACTTTTGATGAATCGTCGAACATTTTTCGCACTCAGTCTTCTTCCGAACCAGAGACAATGACAGATAATGCCAGCGCGAGCAACCCACCTGGCCCAGCAACAAACGGCCTCATGACTTCCGGACGCTGGTTCGAACTCGGACGCATCGCCGCTGTCGGAATCGTCGTCCTGCTTTACAGATTCGCCGACGCACCGCTGCCACTCCTGTTCGCCGCCGTCGTGTTTGGTCTCTATCCACTCGCTAAAAAAGGCGCCGTAGACCTGTTCCGAGAGCGGAAGGTCGGCACCGAGGTGTTCGTCACCATCGCAACGACTATTGCAATGGCGGGGCACGAATACATCGCAGGCGCTGTCCTGATGACCATCATCCTGATTGCCGAATTCATCGCTGAGCTCAACACCGAGCGGGCTCGCGCGTCGATAAAGTCACTGATCGGGAGCGTTCCGCAAACCGCCCTCGTACGCCGCGAGGCGGGGGAAATAAACCTGCCGCTGGGCGAAGTAAAAGTGGGCGATGTCGTTATTGTGCGCGCCGGCGAAAAGATTCCCGTTGACGGCGTCGTTCGCAGTGGAAATGCATCGGTCAACCAGGCGCCCATCACCGGCGAGAGCGTTCCTCAGGAAAAAACCGAAGGTGTTCAGGTATTTGCCGGGACCGTTGTCGAACTGGGTGCGCTCGACATCGAAACGGCGAAAGTCGGTGCCGATACGATGTTCTCACGCATCGTGGCGCTCGTCGAAACCGCCGAAGAATCCCAGGCCCCCGTACAGCGGCTCGCCGACCGTGTCGCTGCATGGCTAATTCCGATCGTCCTTCTTTTCCTCCTCGCGGTCTGGTTCATCACGCATGACCTGAGGATGATCATCACTCTTCTGATCTTCACGTCGCCGGCAGAGCTTGGCTTGGCAACGCCTCTTGTCGTCATAGCGGCGATAGCGAGAGCAGCGAAGGCTGGCATCCTGCTCAAAGGCGGCGTTTATCTGGAGCAACTGGCAAAGGTCAAAGTTCTGGCTTTTGACAAGACAGGCACGCTCACCATCGGGCGGCCTGTTGTCGACCGCGTGGAGCTCATCGACCCCGCAATCACGGAGAGCGGGCTGCTGACCATGGCCGCCGCCGCCGAGCGCCGGTCGAGCCATCCGCTTGCAAAGGCCGTCGTTGAGCGCGCTCAGGCCGCCGGGATCAACGTTCCCGAGCCGACAGAATTCGTAGTAGTAAGCGGACGAGGCGTGAGTGCGACTATCGAGGGAAGAAAGATTCTCGCCGGCAATTCAGCATTCATGACCGACAATGGCGTTGCTGCGCCGGCGATCGGCGGGGACGAAGCCCAGACTGTCGTCATCATCGCAGCCGACGCAAAGGTGCTCGGCATTCTGCACTTGTCGGACCCTCTGAAGCCGGATGCGAAAGCGGCATTGGCCAGACTCAAGGCGAGCGGAATCGAACGCATCGTAATGCTCACCGGAGACAATGCAGCAACCGCGAAGCGCATCGGCGCCGAGCTCGGCGTGGATGAGGTGCAGGCTGACCTGCTGCCTGACGACAAGGTTCGCGTAATCAGGGAGCTGCAGAAAGGCGGTGCGCTTGTCGCAATGGTCGGCGACGGAATCAACGACGCCCCAGCCCTGGCAGCGGCTGATGTGGGAATCGCGATGGGAGTGGCGGGCACGCAGGCGGCAATCGAGGCAGCGGACATCGCCCTCATGACCGATGACATAGAAAAGATCGCTGACGCACGGGCGATTGCGCGTCGCGCTTACCTCACCATTCAGCAGAATCTTTTCGTCGGCGTGGGTGTCGTCCACGTCCTTGGCATTACCGCCGCGTTGCTACGGCTCATCG
>JBBSGU010000108.1:0-9114 GCA_038253755.1 Gemmatimonadales bacterium
GAGTAACTGACCGGGCTTGGCAGTGCTAAGCCCGCTTGACGCTGCGCTGCCGAGCTGCGGCATCATCGAGCCGCAGACGGGGCTTCACATCCTCATCCTCCTGACCTTCCTCACGAGCACGCCGGCGGAACGGAACCAGATCGCGGCCAAGGCTGACGAGTGCGCGGGTCGCAACCGTGCTGGCCAGAGGCTCCGGTATTCCCATCACTCGCACGTATGTGTCGATCGCGCGATCGAACGAAAGATCTTCAGCAAGCGTATCGACGAACATCAGCGCATTGTCCACGTGTGCCCGGATGATCGTCTCTTCGCCGCGTGCCTGCGATAACCGCAGACGCCGCTCGGCGTTTGGATTCAGCTTGCGGCCAAAGATCGATTCAGGAAACAGACCACCTAGCATTTTACCGTCCCGGTTGGTTGAGCCATTCTACGGATAAAATCTAAGGCAGAGTTCATACCATGGTCAGACGCTGGCCTGTCAACTTTCCTGGGACTCGTACTGGTCCTTGAGACTGGCGACAACCGCCGGATCGGCCAATGTGGTCGTGTCGCCCAGAATCCGGCCCTCGGCGATGTCTCTCAAAAGTCGCCGCATGATCTTCCCGGAGCGGGTTTTTGGCAGGTCGGCGGAGAAAAGGATGTCGTCCGGCTTGGCGAGCGCTCCGATTTTCTTAGAGACGAAAGCGCGAAGCTCTTCACGGAGCTCAGGTGTCTGTTTGTAGTTGTCGCGCAACGTGACGAAGGCAGCGATCGCCTGTCCCTTAAGCTCGTGACTTCTGCCTACCACCGCCGCCTCTGCTACCGCCGGATGCTCAACGAGTGCTGATTCGACTTCCATGGTGCCGATTCGGTGACCGGCAACGTTGAGCACGTCGTCAACGCGGCCGAGAATCCAGAAGAACCCGTCGGTGTCGCGCTTGGCGCCGTCGCCGGGAAAATAGAGATCGGGACGGCCCGGCCAGCGAGTGAAGTACGTGTCCACGTAGCGCGCGTCATCGCCCCAGATCGTGCGCAGCATCGACGGCCATGGCTTCGTCAGCGCGAGCAGCCCGCCTCCGACCGCGATAACGGAGGCATCGTCGCTCAGCAATTCAGCCGTGTAACCGGGAAGGGCAGTGGTCGCGCTGCCGGGTTTGGTGGAAGTCACGCCCGGGAGCGGTGAAATGACGATCGCTCCGGTCTCCGTCTGCCACCACGTATCGACAATCGGGCATCGATTGCCGCCGATGTGCTCCCGATACCACATCCACGCTTCGGGATTGATCGGCTCACCGACAGATCCGAGCAGCCGGAGCTTCGACAGATCGTGCTTCGCCGGATATTCCGCACCCCACTTCATAAAGGCGCGAATGGCTGTTGGTGCAGTGTAGAGGATGGTCACCTTGTGAAGCTCGCAGATTTCCCAGAAACGATCCTTGTCCGGGCTGTCGGGCGCCCCTTCGTACATCACGCATGATGCGCCGTTCGAGAGCGGGCCGTAGACGAGGTACGTGTGTCCGGTCACCCACCCCACGTCGGCTGTGCACCAGAAAACGTCGTCATCCTTCAGGTCGAATACGAGCTTGCTCGTTGTCGTCGCACCGGTGAGATAGCCACCTGTGGTATGAACGATTCCCTTAGGTTTGCCGGTTGTTCCCGAAGTATAGAGGATGAACAGCACGTCCTCGGCGTCCATTGCTTCGGGCTCGCACTGGGCGGCGGCTGTCTCCATCAGCTCGTGATACCACGCGTCGCGTCCCGGCTTCATCTCGCACTCGATCTTTGAGCCGGCCGAGTTGGGGCCTGCGACGTGATCGCGCTTCACGACGACGACTTTCTCGATTGATGGCGTCTCTTCAAGCGCCACGTCAGAGTTTTGCTTTAGCGGCACGATCCCGCCGCGCCGAAATCCGCCGTCGGCCGTGACGAGCACCTTGCACTCTGAATCGTTGATACGATCGCGCAGCGACTCTGGAGAGAATCCGCCGAAGACAACGGAATGGATCGCCCCGATTCTCGAGCACGCCAGCATCGAGATCGCTGCCTCCGGAATCATCGGCAGGTAGATGGCGACGCGGTCACCGCGGCTGACGCCCAATGACCTGAGGACGCTCGCAAACTTGTTCACCTCGGCGTGCAGCGTCGCGTACGTGAGAGTTCGCGAGTCGCCCGGCTCGCCTTCCCAGATGATCGCGGGCGCGTGTTTGCGGTCGCCATTCGCGTGGCGGTCAACGCAATTCACGGAGACGTTCAGCTTGCCGTCGATGAACCACTTTGCGTGCGGCGGATCCCATTGGAGGACTTTGCTCCAGGGCTTAATCCACTCGAGCTCCTTTGCCTGATCAGCCCAGAATTCCTCAGGATTTTCCGCGGCCTCTGCGTAGATCTCGGGTGACGAAACGAGCGCGGCGTCAACGAATTCAGCTGACGGGGGGAACTTTCGATTTTCGGTGAGAAGAACGTCGATATCGGTCATAGGGATTTGTTGGCGTATTTCCTCGAACGTTAGCCCGTTTTGCACGGGACGCGCCAGAGTGTCACCTTTCCGGCCAATGACAAGTGAAAGCGTCGCCGTGATTGCAACCGAGAAGCTGAGCCGGGAGTTTGGCCGGCGGAGAGCCGTTGACGACGTCACGCTGAGTGTCGATGCGGGGAGCACTTTTGCCTTGTTCGGACCAAACGGTGCTGGCAAGACGACACTGCTGCGAATTCTCGCCGGTCTGTTGAAGCCAACTTCGGGTACGGCGCGCATCGGCGACGTTTCGCTGCCGGGTGGTCCTGCCGTCAGGCGGCGTGTTGGTGTGATCTCGCATCACTCGCTTCTTTACGAGGCGCTCACCGCTCGCGAAAACGTGGAGTTCACTGCGAAGCTCTACGGTGTTTCCGATTTCCGCGGGGCAAGCGAGCGCGCACTCGATCGAATGAAAATTCTCGATCGAGCGGACGCGCCGGTGAGATCCCTCAGTCGTGGATTGAAGCAGCGAGTTTCGGTCGCGCGCGCGACGGTGCATGATCCTGAAGTCATTCTCGCGGACGAGCCGTTTACTGGACTCGACCTTCTCGGCGCTGCAGCTCTGTCGGATTTGCTGAATTCGCTGAGAGAGCGAGGCGCGGCCGTGATTCTGGTGACTCACAACGTCGAGGAGGGGCTGTCGCTCGCGACTCATGCGGCGATCATGGACCGCGGACGCATTCTCGAGGTCGAGATTCGGTCGAGAATCAACGGGGCGAGTTTTGGTGAGCGATACCGCCAGCTGGTCTCGCAAAGTGAGTGAAGTCTTTCGGGACGCCTGGCTGATCGCGCGAAAGGATCTGGCGATCGAGTTCCGCACGCGGAGCGCGTTTCTGTCCGCGGTTGTCTTCGCTCTCCTTGGTATCGTGATCTTCTATTTCGCGTGGGATGCATCGGCGGTATCCGCGATCGACCTCGCGCCGGGCGTGTTGTGGGTAATCTTCACGTTTTCGGGGATGCTCGGGATGCATCGGTCGTTCGGCGTGGAACAACCTGATCGGGGAATCGATGGCCTGCTCGCATCACCTGTTGCGCGCGAATCGATTTTCCTTGGGAAAGCATTCGCCAATCTGGTTTTCGTTGTTGCTGTGCAGACCGTCGCTATACCTTCGGTCGCGCTGTTCTACGGGCTTCCCCTCGGTCCCGTAACGCTTCCGTTAGCCGGAATTGCCCTCTTGGCGGCGATCGGTCTCGTTTCGGTCGGCACCCTTTTCAGCGCGATGGCGGTAAACACGCGGCTGGCCGAACTGTTGTTGCCGATGCTGTCCCTCCCGTTCTTCGTCCCTATCGTGATTCCGGCTGCCCAGGCGACGGCAAAGCTCATGAGTGGCCGCCCCGTTGGAGATGCCGCACCATGGCTTAAATTGTTGTTGGCATTCGACTTGGTGTTCGTCGTCGCGTGCACGCTCGCCTATCCGTTCACTCTCGAGGAATGAAACCCACTCCTCTGTCGCTAGCAGCGATAGCCGCTGTCATAGTCACATTCGTTCGCGCCATTTTCTTCACGCCGCTCGAGGCGGTCCAGGGCCCGGCGCAGAAGATTTTGTACGTCCATGCTCCGGCTGCATGGGTGGCGTTCCTGGCGTTCGGTCTCGTCGGCCTTACCAGTGTTCTCTACTTGTGGCTGAAAGAGGACCGGCTCGATCGCGTCGCCGAATCGTCGGCTGAAGTCGGTGTTGTCTTCACGACCGTCGTTCTGATTACTGGTCCGCTGTGGGGAAGGCCGATCTGGGGCGCATACTGGACGTGGGACGCGCGACTGACGCTGACGCTTTTTCTCTGGTTCATCTACGTCGCGTACATCGTGCTTCGCGGCGCGATCGACGACCGGGCGATGCGTGCGCGGTACAGCGCGGTGCTTGGAATTCTCGGCGCCCTGTTGATTCCGTTCATCCATTTGAGCGTGTACATGTTCCGCACGCTTCATCCGCGTCCGATCCTGATGAAGCCAAGCGCGCCGTCTCTGCCAAATGAGATGCTGATTACGCTGCTTCTGGCGTTCGCATCCTTCACACTACTGTACGTGGCCCTGCTTCGCGCACGCTATCGGTATGCTGTCGATCGCGATGAAGCGCATCCGTCGGAGTCATACGATGCCCGATAATGCCTTCTACTATCATCTGGCATATGCGGCCGCGGCGACCATCTACATGGCGTACTCCGTGCGACTTGCGATGAAATGGAGCAAGGTCAGAGCGCGGCGAACAAACTCGCGATGATGATTGAAGCAACCGTGCCGGTCGAGATCGCCGACCCTGTCAACGCGGCGATACTCGCGGTATCAGAGGATCGAATCGTGGGGTTCATCGAAGAGCCGTTCGCGGAGATCGCGCGGTTGTCGGGATTCGCCGAGGAAGTGGTCATCGAACGCCTGCGTGCGATGCTCGAAGCAGGCACGATCCGCCGAATTCGCCAGACGCTCATGGCGACGAATCTCGCGCCGGGCGCCCTCATCGCGTGGAGAGTTCCCGCCGACAAACTGGACTCCGCGTTTGACTATCTCTCGAAGGACGATCCGTTTTCAGGGCACGTCGTCATTCGATCGACCGATGGTGAGACCTCCGGTTCTGGCTACCGATTGTGGACGACGCTGAAAGTTCCGCAGGGTTACTCAATGCGAAAGCACTGCGAGTTCCTGGCGTCGAAGATCGGCGCGGAGGCTTTTCGCATCATGCCCGCCAAACGTCTCTTCGCCCTCGGCGTCGGTCATGTGAGACGAAAAGGAGTCGCGCCCGGCTCGCGGACAGATGAGCTCGGTGCAGTCCTCGACACGAACATTGTCGAGTTGTCGGATCTCGATTGGCAGGTACTCGGTCCGCTCAAGCGCGAGCTGGCACCTGAGGAGGTCGGTCCAAATCTTTGGAAGAAGCGCGCCGACGAAGCGCGTGTTAGCTACGACGAGTTCGTTCGCGTTGCCAGGTATCTCAACGAGCGAAAGGTCATCGGAAGGTTCTCGACCTTCCTCGAGCACGTGAAGCCATCGGCTACCGGTGCTCGCGTAACGCGATACAACGCGCTCTTTCACTGGAAGGTGCCAGAGGGAAGGGAGATCGAAGCCGGTCGCGAGGTCGGACGGCACCACATCCTCACGCACGCATACTGGCGCGAAGGCGGACCTGAATTCGCCGGCGTGAACATCATGGCCGTTGCGCACGGAACGGATAAGTCGCTCGTGCTCGCCCACAAAGATGCGATTGACGAGCATCTCGCCGAAGTTGGAATTCCCGTTTCGTACACGAACGTATTCTGGGGCGGTCGGAGCGAGATCAAGCCGTCCGAGATTGCGCCTGATGAATACCTGAAGTGGTGCATCGGAAACGGGATCGAGCCCGAGTCGATGCGCGGCGCCGATGAACGGAGTGCTGCGTGACGGACAGGATGGGAATTGTTTTTCTCGTCGGCGCCGGACCGGGCGATCCCGGATTGATCACGGTTCGCGGAAAGAAGCTGCTCGATTCCGCCGACGCGATCGTGTACGATGCGCTCGCGAATCGAACGCTGCTTCCGCCGAATGCAGCAGAGACTGGCATTCCTGAACTTTTCTTCGTCGGCAAGCGGGGTGGCGATTCGAAATCTGTTTCGCAGAACGACATCAACGCGCTCCTCATCACTCTCGCGCGTGATGGCAAGCGCGTCGTTCGGCTGAAAGGCGGCGATCCGTTCGTCTTCGGCCGAGGGAGCGAAGAGGCAATCGCGCTTAACGAGTCTTCTGTTCCGTTTGAAGTCGTCCCGGGAGTGACTGCAGGAATAGCTGCTCCGGCATATGCAGGCATTCCGGTCACGCATCGCGGACTCAGCACATCGGTGACGTTCGTAACCGGTCACGAGGATCCCGGAAAGGCATCTACGCAGACGAATTGGAAAGCGCTCGCTCAAGTCGGCGGAACGATCGTGCTCTACATGGGCGTGAAAACTCTCCCGACAATTGCCGCAACCTTGATCGAGGCCGGAATGCCTCCTGAGATTCCGGCTGCGGCAATTCAGTGGGGGACTGTATCGCGACAACGCACCGTCGTCGCCACTCTCTCGACTCTTGCGGACGAAGCAGCGAAGCAGGGAATTGCTGCGCCAGTTATCACCGTCATCGGATGGTCTGTGGTGCTCCGCGACGAGATAAGCTGGTTCGAGAACCGTCCCTTGTTTGGCCGACAGATCGTCGTCACGAGGGCTGCGCAGACATCGACAATACTGAGCGACAAGTTCGCTGACCTCGGCGCCGACGTGATCGAAATGCCGGCTACTCAGATTGCGCGTCTCGACCTGTCGCCGCTGCGCTCTGAAATGAACAATCTCGAGGCCTATCAGTGGCTCATTTTCACGAGCCGTAACGCTGTCGAGATTTTCTGGGAGCAGCTGCTTGGCGGTGCCCGCGACGCCCGTGCGCTCGCCGGCTTGAGAGTCGCCGCGGTCGGGCCCGCGACTGCGGGCGCGCTTCTCGAGCACGGCGTAGCAGTAGATCTAGTTCCTCCGCGCTTCGTTGCAGAAGGCCTGCTGGAAAAGTTTTCGGAGCTCGACATGGCCGGAGTTGGCGTGCTTTACATCACGGCCGAAGGTTCACGCGAAGTGCTGCCTGACGGTCTCACCGAGCTAGGGGCAATCGTCACCGTAATCGACGCCTATCGCTCGATTCAGGACGGAGCGGGAGCAAAACGGCTGAAACGTGCAATCGAGTCGGGCACAACGAGCGTTGTTACGTTCACTTCTGCATCATCGGTGAGGAGCTACGTCGACGTCGTGGGTGAGGAGCTGGCGCAGAAGGTCCCAGCGGCGTCCATCGGGCCGCAAACCACTGAAGCGATCAATGGTGCCGGAATCGAGCTGCTATGCGAGGCCGACGAGTCAACGACCGACGGACTCGTAGCCGCCGTGCAGAAGGCGCTGACGCGATGAGTCGCACGATCCGAATCGCCACGCGCGCGTCTGAGCTGGCGCAGCGACAGGCAAGGATGGTAGAGGCCGCTCTCGAGGCGAAGGGATTCACCTGCGAGCTCGTGACATTCAAGACGACCGGGGACAAAAAGATCGACGAGGCGTTGAGTGCAATCGGAGCGAAAGGCCTTTTCACTCGTGAGCTCGAAGTTGCCCTGTCGAAGAAGAAGGTTGACTGCTGCGTTCACTCGCTGAAAGATCTCCCGACGGAAAATCCGGACGGCCTCGAGATCGGCGCAGTACTCGAGCGTGAAGATCCACGCGACGTTCTCGTCTTGAATCCCGTCACCGATGCAGACAGCATCATGGCGATTCCCGGCGGTTCACGAGTCGGCACATCGAGTCTTCGCCGCAGAGCGCAACTCACCGCGCTCCGCCCCGACCTCGAAGTCGTCGAGCTGCGCGGCAATGTGCCTACGCGTCTGAAGAAAGTCGATCAGGGGAAAGTTCACGCCGCGATTCTCGCTGCCGCGGGGCTCATCAGGCTGAATGCGAGCCAGCACATCAAGCAATTTCTCGAGCCGCCCGATTGGCTTCCTGCCGCCGGGCAGGGCGCGATTGCGATTCAGATACGGTCGGACGACACGGAAATGCGTGACGTGGTGACCTCGCTGAATCACGTTCCGACGGATATCGCAGTGAAGGCAGAACGCGCGTTCCTGTCAGCGCTTGAAGGAGGGTGTCAGGTTCCGATTGGCGCCCTTGCGATCAGCAATGCGGATGGATCTTTGACCCTTCACGGATTTGTCAGCGACATCAAGGGACGTGACCGGGTTCGCGGATCGGTTTCGGTGAATCAGGAATCCCCGGAAGAATCCGGCCGAGCTCTCGCTGCCGACTTGCGGACCCGCGGCGCAACGAGCTTGTTGCTGGAGCTCAGAAATTCCCAGCAGCTGATTTCGCCGCAGCCCGAGTAATCAATGGCACAGTTCCCGATTTACAGAGGACGCCGCCTGCGGCGAACCGAACCGCTTCGGCGCCTCGTCCGCGAGACGACTCTGTTGCCATCGCAACTGGTGTTGCCTGTATTCGTGCGGCGCGGATCCGGTTTCCGACGCGTGATCGATTCGATGCCCGGCGTTTCGCAGACATCGCCGGATGAGTTGCTGAAAGACGCAACCACCGCGGCGGAGGCAGGGGTCGGTGGTGTGATCTTGTTCGGGATTCCCGATGCGAAGGACGCAACCGGCTCCGAAGGATGGGCGGATGACGGAGCGGTGCAACAAGCCGTCGGTGTTCTGAAGAAAGAGCTGCCGGAGCTTGTCGTCATTACCGACGTCTGCATGTGCGAATACACCGACCATGGGCACTGCGGAATTTTCGAGAACGGTGAGGTCGTGAACGACGCCACCCTCGAGCTGCTCGCGCGCGTCTCGGTGTCGCATGCCGAAGCTGGCGCAGATGTGATCGCGCCGAGCGACATGATGGACGGCAGGGTCGGTGCGATTCGCCAGGCACTCGATGCAGGCAGTTTCGAGCACACGCCAATTCTGAGTTACTCAGCCAAGTACGCGTCGGGTTACTACGGTCCATTCCGCGAAGCCGCCGAATCCGCACCGAAATCCGGCGATCGCAAGGGCTACCAGATGGACTCGGCCAATTCCGACGAGGCGATTCGCGAAGTCCTAGCCGACATCCATGAGGGAGCCGACGCCGTGATGGTCAAGCCGGCGGGGCCGTATCTGGACATTATC
>JBBSGU010000109.1:0-8927 GCA_038253755.1 Gemmatimonadales bacterium
AATCCGCCACGCTCGCCGATGCTGCAACGATGTTCCTCGAGTCCTGGCATGGCCGAGACGAGTGCTTCGGTGAACCCGGGCACGTCAGCCGACGAGATATCCTCGTAGGCGCCGACAGCGAGATCCATCCGCATCACGGGGCGCGTGGACCAGAAATTGGCACCCCGCGTCGCGTGAAGAGTCGTCATTCGAATCTCAACCGATGGATCCGGTCTTCGCTCGGCCGTCATCGACTAGGGCGATTGCTGCGCTGACATCTCACGCACCTGCTCGAGCACGGCCGGAACATCATCGGCAAGCACGAACACGAGATCGTTGTGCTGCATGCCGTTCAGTGCCTTAGCGAGCGCTTCGTGTTCATCGAAGACGATCTCGATACGGTCGTCCGTCATCCCGCCCTCGTGGAGTCCTTCGACGATAAGGCGCGCCGTGTCACCGACCGCGCGTCCGCGACGATATTTGTCTTCGCGGACGATCACGTGGTCGAGCGATGCAGCGAGACGCCCCGCAGTGCGCAAGTCTTCGTCGCGACGGTCGCCTGGAGCCGTAAGAATTCCGATGCGCCGGTTTGCGTCGAGTCCATGGATGAACTCCATCAAGCCCGCTATAGCGGCCGCGTTGTGCGCGTAGTCAACGAGAACGCGGCCGTTGCCGAACCGGAGAAGATTGAGACGTCCGGGCGTTAGAGATGGCGACGGGAAGAATGAAAGGAGTCCCGCGCGAATGTCATCGTATCGCATTCCCTGTACGTACGCTGCGAGGATTGCAGCGAGGATGTTCTCTCGCTGGAAACGCGCCGCTCCGCCCATCATCAACGGGACGTCATGAACCGTCGCAATTGGAATCCTGAGCTTGCCCCGGCGAATGACGAACGTGTCTTTTTCGATTCGCGCGCCAATTCCGTTGCGTGAAAGGTGTTGCTCAAATTCGGCGCTCTCACCTTCGGGCTTGGTGGAGAACAGAACGACGTCACCCGGCGTCTTGTCGCGCATCGCGTAAACCAGCGGATCGTCGGCATTAAGGATCGCGTGGCCCTCCCGCTTCACCACGGCGGCGATGACACTTTTTACGTCGGCAAGCTGCTCGACTGTGTGGATTCCACGGAGGCCGAGGTGGTCGGCGGTGACGTTGAGAACCACGCCCACATCGGCTTCGTCAAAGCCGAGTCCTGCTCGCAGGATTCCACCGCGCGCCGTCTCGAGAACTGCGATGTCGACGGTTGGATTCGAGAGAATGATGTTCGCAGAGAACGGCCCGGTCATGTCGCCCTCGATGACCATGCGGTTGCCGAGGTAGGTGCCGTCAGTAGTTGTGAATCCGACGACGTTCTCGCTTACGCGAAAGAGATGGGCGATGAGGCGCGTTGTAGTCGTCTTTCCGTTGGTGCCTGTAACGGCGATCACCGGAATCGTAGACTCCGATCCCGGCGGATACAGCATGTCGATGATCGGCGCCGCAACGTTCCTCGACTGCCCCTCGGCCGGGTGCGTGTGCATGCGGATGCCGGGCCCGGCATTCACTTCGATGATCACGCTCTTGTTCTCGCGGAACGGAATCGAAATGTCGGGTGTAAGCACGTCGATGCCGGCGATGTCGAGGCCGATTACGCCAGCGGCCATTTCGCATGCCGTGACGTTGTCCGGATGCATCTCGTCGGTACGATCGATCGAAGTACCCCCGGTCGAAAGATTCGCGGTCGGGCGGAGCCCGATGAACTCGCCTTGACCGGGAACCGTATCGGGAGTCCGGTTGAAGATTGCCAGGTGGTCTTCGGTGCCCTTGTCCATCGGCAGTCGCGTCAGGCTCCTGGTGTGCCCGACGCCGCGTCGCGAATCCCTGTTTCCAATCTCGATGAGCTGCCTGACAGTTTTCTTCCCGTCGCCGATTACGTGAGCCGGGACGCGCTCAGCCGCGGCTACAACTTTTCCGTTGACCACGAGAACGCGATGATCGTGACCTTCTGCGAACTGCTCGACGACGATTCGACTACCATATGATGAAGAGTGCTCCCACGCGGCGCGAAGCTGGTCGGAGTCACCGATTCGGCCGGAAATTCCACGACCATGGTTGGCAGCGAGGGGTTTGAGTATTACCGGATAGCCGATGTCGTCAGCTATCTCGAGTGCGCCTTCAATCGTCCGTGCTACGTCGCCTTTCGGAACTGGAAGTCCGATGTTCTCGAGAACTCGCTTGGTGTCGTCCTTGTCCTGCGCGATCTCGACGCCGATTGCGCTTGTCTTGTCGGTGAGGGTCGCCTGGATGCGGTGGAGGTTGCGGCCGAGCCCAAGCTGGACGAGCGAATAGTTGTTGAGCCGGCGAACTGGAATTCCGCGGCGGCGTGCTTCTTCGACGATCGCGCCGGTTGAGGGACCTAGCCGCGATGACTCGAAGAGCGAAAGCAGATCATCGACGATCTCGCCGATGTCGAAGTCTTCGTTTGCGATGCACGCCTTGATAATGCGAACGGCGTCCTTCATCGCTCTCAAACCGACCTGTTCTTCCTGGTACTCGATGATGAGCCACCACACGCCTTCGTCACCCGATGGAACCACTCGCCCGAATGCTACTTCGTTGCCGATGAGAGACTGAAGCTCGAGTGCCAGATGCTCCAGGATGTGCGGGAGACGAGTGCCTTCGGTGAGACGCTCGACGAATCCTCCTGCACGCCCGCGAGTGCACTTATGCAGGTGGAGGCTCGGAATCGCCTCGATCAGCCGCTGAACGAGACCTGGTATTTCCGTCGACTTAACCTTTTCGAGCGAGCCGAGTCGCACGTCGCATGCGATGACCGGGGCGAGGCGCCAATAGTTCGGGCCTCGCAGAGCCCGGATCCTGGAAACCTCCAGCTCTGCGGGGTCGAGTTTTTTGGCTGAGTCCGTTTGTGTCTCGGTCACGGTAATCGCTGGTTCTCTGGCATGGGGAGGATTCGGAAAATCGCACTGTAGGGAGATTATTGGGAGGGAGCTGGCGTCTGGCTTAGGGCGCCCCCGACTCACACTCCTATTTCCGCGAGGGTTTCCGAGTTCGCTTCCCACGTGTTGGCGCCGGAAGGAGACGGTAGCCTGCGACTTCAAAATGATGATCCAGGGCAAGGGCCTCGGGGATCCGTTCGCGGCGCATGATCTCAAAGCTCACGGCATCGGCAAGGCTGAAGTGTTGATCGGAATACCGCCGCAGCCACCGGTCTGTAGCTTCTGATTCGAGGTCCCGGTCAACGGCAACAACTCGATAGAGCGGATCGGTGTAGACCGCGTCGAGCAGCGCGCACCCGGCACTCACGCCCCTGTCCCTCACAATCAGAATGTGCATCTCGGCTACTACGAGATTGCTCGTGACAAATGCAGTCCGTTTGGCAACGAGGTCATCGTACGTATATGCGACGTCATGGTAGTGGCTGTCCCGACTGCTGATTGCGGCCAGCCAGCCGGATGTATCGACGAAAACTGTGGATCTCAATTGTCGTGATTGTCGGAGTACGCGCGAGCGAGGTGCTCGTCGTGAGAGCCGGCTATGTCAGCAGGCAACGACTTCTCCCGAAGGGAGCGCATCAATGTCTGCATGGGGCCATCGCTGGCTGATCTCTGCAGGGCGAACTGCTGAAGGCCCTGACGCAGGATTTCCGCGCGTGACAAGCCGGTTTCTTCGGAAAGCCGATCGAGAAGCCGACGTTCATCGCTTGCCATATAGATCTGGAGCGGCTCACGAACACTTTTGCGTCTTCCTGATTCACTCATTAAAAAAACTTAATTAACACCATTGAAAAATACAATCAATCAGTCCTTACGCATGCTGCAGCGTTTAAGAGTCAGCCCTTCCCGACGCGTTCGCCTGTCTGTTCATCAAAGAAATGCGCCTTCGCAAGATCGAACGCCAGCGTCACGGGCTCACCCGGAACTGGCAGCGGTTGAGGCGACACACGCGCAGTAATGGTGTTCGGACCCACGGTCGCATAAACGAACACTTCATTTCCCAACGCTTCGACAATATCGAGTCGGGCAGGCGCAAGAACCGGGGGATCGACGATCGTCGATTCCCCGGCAAACAGCGCAGGTCCCGATGCCAGCGCGACCGAAACATCTTCCGGGCGGATGCCGAGAATCACCGGCCTTCCCTTGATGTCCTGCACCCTCGTTGCGAGGCTCGGCGGAATACTCATCCTGAAAGCGTCTTCAGCGGCAACGAATTCGAGCGGCTCCTGAGCTGAAACAGTTCCACTGATGAAGTTCATCGCCGGACTTCCAATGAATCCCGCGACGAACCTGTTGGCTGGATGATCATACAACGCCATCGGTGTATCGATCTGCTGAACGTGACCCTTGTTCATCACGACGATGCGATCGCCCAGAGTCATGGCCTCGACCTGGTCGTGCGTGACGTAGATCATCGTTGCCTTGAGCTCCTGATGCAGCCGGGCGATCTCGCGTCGCATTTGAACACGGAGCTGCGCGTCGAGATTCGATAGTGGCTCATCGAACAGAAAGACCTTCGGCTGCCTGACGATCGCGCGACCCAAGGCGACGCGCTGGCGCTGGCCGCCGGAGAGCTGTCGCGGAGTCCGGTCCATGAATGTTTCGATGCCGAGTGTGCTGGCGGCGAGATTCACGCGCTGGTCGATCTCGCGCTTCGGCGTGTCCCGCAGTTTGAGCGCGAATGCAAGGTTGTCGCGAACAGTCATGTGCGGATAGAGCGCGTAACTCTGAAAGACCATCGCGATATCGCGGTCTTTCGGCGGAACGTCGTTCACCTCTCGTTCATCGATGAAGAGGTGACCCGCACTGATAGATTCCAGCCCCGCGATCATCCTTAGCGTTGTGCTCTTGCCGCACCCCGATGGGCCGACGAGCACGACGAACTCGCCATCGGCGACGTCGAGGTCCACACCATGCACCGCAACGGTGCCGGCCTGGTCTGGGTAGATTTTCCGAATGCCTTCAAGTCTTACGCGTGCCATCGTTCCTCAGTTTTCATGAGTAATTCGTTTCGTTTTCCCAAAGACTTTCTGTGGGGCGCCGCGACGTCCGCCTACCAGATTGAAGGATCTCCATTGGCCGACGGTGCGGGCATGAGCAACTGGCATCGCTTCTCTCACACGCCGGGTATGGTTACCGACGGAGACACGGGCGATATCGCCTGCGATCACTACAACCAGTTTCAGTCCGACGTGGACCTGATGGCCAAGCTCGGCCTGAATGCCTACAGATTCAGCATTGCGTGGGGCAGGGTGCTCCCAGACGGAACGGGTCGAGTCAACCAGAAGGGACTGGACTTCTACTCGCGGCTGGTCGATGCGCTTCTCGAGAAGAACATCAAGCCCAACGCGACGCTCTACCATTGGGACCTTCCGGCCGCGCTCGACGATCGGGGTGGATGGCTGAACCGCGACATCGCCGAATGGTTCGCCGACTATGCGACGATCCTTTTCGACAAGCTTGGCGATCGCGTTCCAATGTGGGCGACGATCAACGAGCCGTGGGTGATCATGGACGGCGGCTACATGCACGGCACACTCGCGCCGGGGCATCGCAGCGCATTCGAAGCGGCGATCGTGTCGCACAACATTCTTCGCGCGCATGCGAGAGGTGTGCAGGCGTTTCGCGCGAGCTCGCATACGAAAGCTGCGCAAGTCGGCCTCGTCGTGAATCTGGAGCCGAAGTACGCTGCTTCCGATTCGGCGGAAGATATCGCTGCGACGGCTCGCGCCGACGCGTACATGAATCGCCAATATCTCGATCCCGTTTTCCTCGGCACCTATCCCGAGGAACTCGGCGAGATTTTCGGAGAAGCGTGGCCCAGCTGGCCGGATGAAGATTTCCAACTCGTCCAGGAAAAGTTCGACTTTCTCGGCGTCAACTACTACACGCGCGGTGTCACCAAAGACGATCCCGCCAGTATTCCCGTTCGTGCGAGCAAGGTGCATCAGCCCGATCATGTGTACATGGAAACGGGATGGGAAGTTTTTCCCGATGCGCTGAGTAGAGTTCTCGTGTGGGTGAAGGAACGTTACGGCGATATCCCTCTCTACATTACCGAGAACGGATCGACGTTCTACGATCCGCCGGCGGCGATTGACGGAGTCGTTGATGATCCGCTTCGCGTTGATTGCCTTCGAGGAAACCTTGCGGCCGTCAGTAAGGCGATAAACGAAGGCGCGCCCGTTAAGGGCTATTTCGCGTGGTCTCTTCTCGACAACTTCGAATGGAGTCACGGCTACTCGATCCGCTTCGGAGTGGTTCACGTGAACTACGCGACGCAGGAGCGGACGATCAAGTCGAGCGGCAAGCTTTACGCAGAAGTCATCAGGACCAGCGGAGCTGTGCTGGACGAGTAGCTGCGCGCCGTTCATCTCATCAATACCTGAAGGTGATGACGGCGGGAAGGCTTCGAACGACCACTCCGCCTTTTACGGGCGTGGCCTGATTCCCGTTCACGATTGCCTGCCTGATCGCGCGATCTGAAGGCGAGTCGACGACAAGTCCACCGGCAGGAATTCGAATCCCCTTCTCGATATTGACCTGAATATCCTTGCCGGCCGACCGCATCGTATAAGTCAGGCTGCCGTAGTGCGTAGAGAGGCCACGGATGGCAACGCCCTTCTCCTCACGCGCCCAGTTTTCCGGAATTCCCCCACCGATCACCAGCGATGAGTCCGACTCTCTCTCGAACGCGAACATGTCAAGCGCCGACCTGATGAAATCGGAACCGACCCACGTGTGCGGCATGTCGCCGATGAAGCTCGTCTTGAGCGAATCGCGATAGACGACTTCAGCCCACTGGTGCCACGCCTTAGGTCGCTGGTCGTTGAAGAAGAAGGCAGCGATCTCGTGAGCTTTCTTTTTCTCTCCCATGCGCACGAAGACTCCTACGGTTCTCCACTCATATGGCGTGTAAGCATCCCACGTAGCGCTGTCGCGTCGATTGACGAAATTCTCGTAGTACTTATCGAACGATCGATTCAATGCGGGTTGCGGGATATGTGCGAGCTCGTCACCGGGATTGATCGCGATCGTTGTGGACGTCGCGTCGAAGTCGCCTAGCTCGGCCGCACCTGGGATGTAGTCGATGTTGTGCTGCTTCATCGACAGCAGGATCGACGCGTAGAAGTCCTTCCGGAACTCATCTCTCGCGTCCGCATAGTTCTTTGCGTCCGGCTTGCCAAGTATTGTTGCGATGTCTGCTGCGTCCTTGTATCCGCGGAGAGCGAAGAAATCGTCCCAGTACGAATGCATCGGCTTGGCCGAGTAGCCTTCGTGGCTGATAGACTGCGGCATGAGACCGTAGAAGACGCGCTTGTCGCCGGTCTTGTATTCGTCTGTCATTCTCGAATGACGCAGGGAATCCATGAAGACGACCGTGCGCGAGATGTGCGGCCACATCTTCTCGAGCAGCTCCTTATCGAGCGTATGCCTGTAGTACTCGGCCACGAGATAGATGAACTCGCCCTGGCTGTCGTTTTCGGGGACAGGATCGGCGCCGCGCGTATCGACGCAGCAAGGAATCTTTCCGTTGTCGAACTGGTAGGTCGCGTACCAGTTGATGTAATCGCGTACTTCGCGGTAGTGACCGAGGCGGAGGAGGGCGGTCGATGTGAGAGAGCCGTCGCGGATCCAGGAGCGCTCGTATGAGCGCGAACCGGGTTGGATTCCTGCTCCGTCGCGGTTGATGAGGATGTACGCGAGGTTCGAGTGAATTGACTTGACGTAGTCGGCTGCTGATGACGGCAACTCGATTCCAACTCGATGTTCCTTGCCTTCCCACCACGACTGGGCGGCAGCGAGCTGCCTGTCTGTCCAACGACCTCGGCAATCTGCGAGGGAAGCGGCGTGTTGGCACGATGGGCCAGCGTCATGGAGAGGTATTGCGACGTCGATGGTGGTGTCGCCGCTGGCGCGGAGATTGATATCCCACGAGAGTACGCCCGTCGCTCTGCCGAGTTTGTCTTTCGCAGTGCGACTTGAAGGCAGCTGTGATGTTCGGAGCATCTCGACGGTGTTGCCTTCGTCGAACGCACTGGCGCCGAATCCTGATGCGCGTGTCAGCGGCAGTACAATGCGATTGGCATTGACGTGAACTCGTGACCCGTCGTATTCGATGCTATCGATCGAGGCGGCGCCGCCCTGTGTATTCAGGAACTGCCACGGGGGATTTACCTGGAACGGGCGGATTGCCAGGTAGAGTTTGGAATTCTGCGTTGACGATGTCGTGTTGCGGATGTTGTATCGGGCATAAAGCACTGATGAGTCAGGCGGTCCCCACGCGAAGCTCGTGATCGTCATTTCAACGCCGGGAGACTTCCACGTTACCGTCGGGATTGGGAGATCATCGCCAACGTCGCCAGTGCTTCTCTTCGCATTATTCCAGGTGATGAGACGTCCATTCGTGAACAGGAACGGCTCGATCGAAAACTGGCCTTTGCCTGATTCGATTGCGCCTTGTTCGTCGATGAGTCCTTCGCGAGTGTCACCGCTAGCTCCGATGACGGCCCAGTAGTTTTGTTTGCGCGAGTAGTAGCGCGGGTAATCTCCGGGTCGCGCGTCTTTAGCGACAGCGAAATAGAAGTCGTTCATCGTGGCTGACCATGAGAGCGGCTCGACTGTTATTTCGCTAAGTCCCGTGTAGTTGCTGAATGCACGAACCGAGAGGCGGACAAAGCGTGTGTCTGACTCCGGAAGGTAGATGTGGTCCCTGCTTGCACTACTTTGACCCACATCATATTTCGGTACCCACGAAACGGAGTCGTTTGAGAACCAGACGGTGTAACTATCGGGCCGGTGATTTTTCTCCCAGTCGATAACAAGGCCACCGAATTCTCGCCGTTTGTGAAAGTCAATTGTCAGCACACGGACCGGAACCATGTCAAAGTTCGGACGCTGGGCATTAGCGCGCCATGAAGTCGCGGGCCTCAGGTCCATCGCTTTCGAAGCATCGTG
>JBBSGU010000110.1:0-8598 GCA_038253755.1 Gemmatimonadales bacterium
GGAATAGGATTTCCGCCCTTCGGTTTCAGATTGGCGTGTCGCCCAACTCGAGGCACGCTATGAGAAATCCCGAAGAGCTGGTTGCCGCCGTCTTCGCTGCGCTCAACACCGAAGACTGGCACACGCTCACAACGCTTTGCGACCCCATGGGTCTCGCCATTTTCAAGGGGCACACGCTTCGGCTCCTCTCGCGTTACGCCGAAGACTGCGATACCGGCGACGAGTTCAGCGATGGCTTCGGTAACGAAGAGGTCCATCTGGTCGACATACTTCGATTTGAACTCGCTGGAGTTGAATCCTACCGGGAAATCGAGGAGATGGATGCGGGCCGAGTGTTTGTGCGGTGGCTTCAGGCGCGAACATTCAAGAACAGGATCGAACCGTGGCGGCAAGGAAGTGAAGAGAGTGCCCACCGAACGGTTCGCAGCTACAAGTACTCCGTACTCGGCAGTGTCGCAGATGGCGAGGAGTTTGTGCACGCGATCTACCGGCAGACAATCGATCTATCGGAGTGGCATCCGGAGATCTACGACAACGTCTGGAAGGAAAGGTCAGACGAGGAGCGCGGCTTTGTCGAAGCGATGCATCAGCGAGGCGATCCGTCCATTGCGGTGTGTCGCCGGCAAAGCGATGGATTATGGAAGATGATCCCGAAACGCACATTCTGGCTGGTCGATTCGGAAGACGTCGTCGAAGTCCGGGGGAACGACAAGTGAGCGCTCCAGACTCGAAGTTCGAAGTGGCCGGGCACCAGGCCTGCGCATCGCATTGGCTCCGACCCATGCCTACTGGCGGATATAAACTTAGTCCACTAGACTTAGTTTCTAACAAGTCAATGGCTGAGCAAATGATCACCGTCAATATCCACGAAGCAAAAACTCAACTCTCCAAGCTCATTGAGCGCGCCCTGAAGGGAGACTCGTTCATTATCGCCAAAGCCGGCAAGCCACTCGTGAAGGTTGCGCCACTCGATGCCCCAAAGGCGCCAAAGCGACTTGGTTTCCTCGCCGGAGAGATCAGCGTCCCGCGCGACTTCAACAAAATGGGCGCCGAACATATCGCCGCCCAGTTTGGCGGAGCTGAGTGAAGCTCCTGCTCGATACTCAGATCCTGTTGTGGGCGGCGGGGCAGCCGGACCGTCTCTCACCGGCTGCCCGCAAAGCCCTGACCGATCCAGACAATGAACTCCTCTTCAGCGCCGCCAGCATCTGGGAGGTTACGATCAAGAATTCATTGGGCAGGGACGATTTTCGCGTCGAGCCGCGTGTGCTCAGGCGTGGTCTGATCGACAACGGTTACATCGAGCTGCCAATTACCAGCGAGCACGCTGTAAACGTTGACGCCTTACCGCCAGTTCATAAGGATCCATTCGATCGGATGCTGCTGGCCCAGGCACAGGTCGAAGGAATCACCCTTCTCACTACGGACGCTCAGGTTGCGCGGTACCGCGGCCCAGTCCGAAAAGTCTAACCAGCGTCCTTGCCACCTCGCTCCATGAACACAAAGACGTGTCGGAGTGTATCTCGTGCAGACATTTTCCTGCTCCCTGAAGGTCAATTTGCGACATTCTGCTCTCTTTCTGTCTGGTGCGTTTCTCGCCGCCATCCCGCTCCAATACGCGTCCGGCCAGCAATCGGCTGAATGGCGGACGGATTTCCGGCGCCATACTGTGCCGCTATCGGAGATCGTATCGGGCGGACCGCCCAAGGATGGAATTCCCGCACTCAGTCGCCCGCGGCTTGAAAGCGTGGCATCTGCGGATCACTGGCTGGCCGCCCGGGAGCCGGTGATGGTTGTCGAGCACGATGGAGTGGCGCGGGGTTACCCTCTGCAAATCCTCATCTGGCACGAGATCGTGAACGACGACCTCGGCAATCTTCCAATCGCCGTGACATTTTGCCCACTGTGCAATACGGCACTGGTATTCGACCGCCGCCACAAGGGACGAGTCCTCGACTTTGGTACGACCGGGCGGCTCCGCAATTCCGATCTCGTAATGTATGACAAGCTGACGGAGACCTGGTGGCAGCAAGCAACGGGTGAGGCGATCGTGGGTGCGATGGCGGGTGACGCACTCACGGTGATCGAATCGCAGACAATCGCCTGGTCCGATTTCAAGCGCGCTTACCCGACAGCCCAGGTTCTTTCGAGGCAGACCGGGTACGATCGTCCATACGGAACGAATCCGTACGCGGGTTACGATGCTCCTGGTGGATCCCCAATCGCGGCGTTCTTCAAGTCCAAGACCGACGCGCGATTGCCGGCAATGGAGCGTGTCGTCGCCGTGCGGCTGGAGCGTGAGGCCGTGGCTTACCCGTTCTCGCGACTGCGGTCCGTGCGCGTCATGAACGACGTGATCGCGCGGCGGCCGATTGCGATCTTCTGGACACCGGGAACCGCGAGCGCACTCGACAAAACCGATTTGGCGAGTGGACGCGACGTCGGCTCCACCGGTGTATTCGACCGCCGGCTCGCGAATCGTACGCTCACACTCGAGCCCGCCGAGGATGGCGGCTTCCGCGACCGCGAGACTGGGTCGCGCTGGGACCTTTTTGGGAAAGGGCTCACCGGGCCACTTCGCGGCCAGCGATTGGTGCGGATCCCGTACGGGGATTTCTTCTGGTTCGCGTGGGCGGTATTCCGGCCGGACACTCGCATAGCGCGATAGTCTCGTCGCCTCGCAGTTGCGGCTGCTCTTCGCGCCACCGACTCAGGATCCGGTCTCGTGCATCTTGCCCGATAGCCGGGACAGGCGTATATCGCTGCCAATGTCCTTCATACGCTACCTGAGCAAGGATGAGCTGCCGGAGTCAGGCCGAGTGCCGGACCCTGACAACATCCTTCAGATTCACGGCGTGCATCCGGCCGTCATGCATCACCACTACGCGCTGTACCGGGAACTCATGCACGGGCCGAGTTCCCTCACTCGCTGGCAGCGTGAGCTGCTCGGGGTGCGGGTGTCAGCACTGAACGGATGCCGATATTGACTGGCTCATCACGGAGCGGGTCTCCGTCGGAGTGGGGGAGAGCGTAGAGATACAGCGGCGGTGGAGCGAGTGATCGCCGCTCTGGAGCATACGAGCCTCGATGTTGCCGAGTTCGATGAGGGCGAAGCAGCCCTGCTCGTTTACGCCGACCGGCTGACGCTCGATCCGGCATCGGTGAGCCTCGCGCATATCGAAGCATTGCGTGACGCGGGATTCGACGACCGCGCGATACACGATGCCTGCGCGATCGTGAGCTATTTCGCTTTTGTCAATCGCATTGCCGACGGACTAGGTGTGGAGCTCGAATCCACGAGACCGACTGGAGCATGAAAACCGCGGATTAGTCAACCTGGCACAGGGACTTGTTTCGTTTGAGCCATTCGCGAACCGCCGCTTATTCCTTCCGGACTCCTCTCAGCGAACGGTACGCGCTTTCGCTGTTGAATAGGCAACAACCGGCCTGCCTTCACCTCCGCGTTCCGAGCAAGAGATAAAGGCAAGCCGTCACGACCGCCTGGTCAGGCGAATATCAATGTGATGCGCTAAAGAACTCCGCCGGCGGGTGTGGGTTGATGTTGCTGTTCGTATGGCTGAACGCATTGAGGTTTCCGACGAACTCAAGGGAATTGCCAGCGCCCAGTGTGGTGACTCCAGGTCGAAGGTGTTGGCGTACAGATTGTTCCGCACGCCGCTTCCACTCACCCCCTGAGCGAGTACCCGCAATACATTTCCGGCGTCGGGATAAGGGCCGGGAATCAGGCTGCGGGAGCCGGCGAGGAAGAAGTCAGCAACGATGCTGCTGAGCTGTGTTCCGTAAAGCTCGAGGCTCATCGAGTTGAATGAAATCGCCGAGGGGTTTGGTGTGGGTCGCGACGCTCCGGCGGCAACGATCGCCGTGGTGAAACCCTCGATGCGATCATGCACCGAGTGAACGCGCAGGGTGTTCCCGGTGGTCGCTTCGGGTACGAAGCCAGGAACCGGAGTGGCTGCGCCGCCGTAGACCTGCCATCCACTGAGCGGTGTCGCGCCGGGGTCGGCGCGGTAAAGATTGCTGCGCGACATCACCGTCACGTTCGCGCCGGTTACCGCATCGGGCCGGCTCGCACCACCGGTGAGGACCATTCCTCCACCGACGACGTTCTCGGTGAGGGCGAGCGAGACATTGCCCTGAGCGGCAAAGTTGATAACAAAGATTCCCGAGCCGATTGGTGCGCGGATTAGGGAGTGCGGCATGTGGACCGTCAGCGCAGCGCCAACATCGGCTGGTGGGGGGAAGCCGGCGTTACGGTTGTCCGTGTAAATCGCGATACCTCTTCCCGTTGGACCGGTAGGTACTCCGGCGCCGACATTCGGCGTAATGATTTCGCAGTCTTCGATCGCTGCTTCACAACGTCGCCGGCGCTTCGCGACTTCACTGCGACGACGCTCCCGCTGACATGACCGGACACATCCTCAATCATCAGGCGGCTCAGGCCTGAGTGGTTGCCGAGCACGACCACGTTACCCACCAAGCCGGGCGTACCGACGATAGTGCTGCGCGATGCCACCGCCATGCCGGTGGGAAGGCGCGTGCTGTTGTCGATCTGCATCGAGCCCGAGCCGACGAGTGTCGTGCCATCGGGCACGGTCAATGTGCTGGTCAGCACATAGGTGCCGGGTGCGAGCAGGATATTCGTTGCGGGATTTTCCACCGCCAGCGCAACGAGAAGCTCGGCTGTGGTGCTGACTACTGGCGTATGCTCGCTTGAAACGGCGTTTGACGAACGACCGAGATTGCTTCGGGTGCTGACGGACCATCGCTGCATGCGCCGAGCGCTGCGGTGAGGAGCAGGGCGGCGGGTATGATGACAGACCGGGACATCGCGACCTCCAGATAAGGAATGAGCGGCCGATGAAGAGGGCCGCTCATCCAATACACGGTTCCGGTGGCAAACTGGCTCATTCGCCTTATTGGTCAAGTTGACCAGCAAGGAATCACCATTATATTGGTCAATATGACCAAGATTGTTAAATTGTATGACGCGAAAACTCACCTCTCCGGTATGGTTGATCGCGCAGCTAAGGGAGAAGAGTTCATAATCGCGAAAGGCAACGAGCCGATGGCGCGACTCGTTCCTTTTGCGAAACGTGGCATACGTCGAGCCCCGGGAGGCTGGGAAGGGCGCATCGAAATCGCCGCCGACTTCGATGCTCCACTACCGGGGGTAACTCTGCGCGGGTTCGTGGATCCCGAGTGAGCGACAGGCTCCTGCTCGACACGCACGTCTTCCTGTGGTGGAAGGAGAACAATCCGCGGCTATCGCTGCCCGCGCGCGAAGCGATAGCAACGGCGGAACTTGTCTTCATCAGCGCGGCCTCCGCTTGGGAGATCGCAATCAAATCGGGGCTTGGGAAAGTTCGCCTGCCTCGGCCGTTCTCAGAGGGCGTCGATGACAGCGGCTTCATCGAGCTGCCGATTCGATTCGATCACGCCGCTGCCGTCGAGATTCTTCCGAAACATCACACCGATCCGTTCGACCGAATGCTGCTCGCCCAATCAGTCGTCGAGAAACTCGTGATCGTCACTCACGACCGTAGCATGGAACCATACGGCGCACCTATTATCTGGACGTGAGCTCCGCCCGCGCGGCCTTCGTGCGCCGGCTCTCGATTTGGTTTACCGCCTCCGCCGCAAGCTCCCTCAGAACCGCGAGGTCGCTCTCGGCGAACTCGCGGGGCTCATTGCCGAGCACGCAAAGAGTTCCCAGCCGAAACCCGCGGGACGATATAAGGGGAATTCCTGCGTAGCAGCGGATTCCATCCTCGGTCACGAGTGGATTCTCCATCGTGACCGGATGGCTCAGGGCATCTTCGACAACGAACGGCTCTCCGCTAAGGACGGCATTCGAGCAAAACGACATTTCTACCGGGGTACCGCGCGTCGTTGCGAGCCACCCATCAAGCCCGTGCGAGGCAGCAAAAAATTGGGACTCATCAAGGACTATGCTGACCAACGAAATCGGTAATCCGAGACTGGCGGCAGCCCGCGCCGCGACCGCGTTGAGGATCTCGTCGGTTTCGGGGGTCAACAATCCCAACTCCACGACTTCGCGCAGACGGTCCTCGTTTCCGAGGTCCGCTTTGTTTGCCTTGCCGCTCTCTCCGTCCATTCTGCCTGTTCGGTTTTTGTCTGCTGGCTCGAGGCTTCGATGGTATTAGCAGTTACCGAGCCACGATGGCTCCGTCGATGGGCAACAGTCTTGCACCCACAATGGGTCCTTCTGTCCCACCGATGTTCAACAGGAATGCCAGCTATCGCGCCTCAAGATACCGAGATTGCCATTCAATCAGGTAATTCCGCGCATCAGAGCCTCGTAGATGCGACGGTAGGCGACATGCGCCGCCTGAAGGCGTTACGGCGGACGCAACTTCTGGACACTGCGCAAGAAGAGCCGTTCGATCGCATCGCCAGGCTAGCGTCGTCCTTGCTGGGAACCCCAATCGCCACGGTTACCCTGATCGATAGCGACCGGCAGTTCTACAAGTCAGCACTCGGTCTTCCCGAGCCGGTGAAATCGGATCGTGAAACGCCGCTCGATCTCTCGTTTTGCAGGCACACCGTCGCACTCGGCACTCCGCTGGTGATCGCCGACACGCGGGCGGACGAGCGGGTCAACATGATGCCATCCGTGAGGGAGCATGGAATTCTCGCCTACGCGGGCGTGCCCTTGATTCTGGACCAGTCGGCGATTGGAACGCTCTGTGTTATGGATTTTACTCCCCGCCAATGGACGGACGAACAGGTGGGCGTGCTGCGTGATCTGGGTGCGATGGTGATGACTGAGATTGAGCTTCGCACCACAGTTTCAGACCTCGACGTGGCGGTGGCCGCGGCAGAGGCCGCTCGAAAGGAAGCAGAGCGGGCAAATCGGGCGAAGAGCGAATTCGTCGCGATGATGAGCCACGACCTGCGGACTCCCCTGAATGCGATCGGCGGCTATCGGCAGCTCCTCGAGCTCGGAGTACACGGGCCGGTCAACGAGGGCCAGCTTCAGGCTCTCTCACGTATCAAGCGTGCGCAGGACCATCTCTCCTACCTCATCAATGAGGTCATGGATTTCGCGCGTCTGGAGTCCGGTTCCGTTTCCCTCGATCTTAGCGAAGTATCTGTCGAAAGCGTCCTCAAGCGATTGGAAGAACTGATTCGTCCCCAGCTCGACGAGAAACAGCTAACCTATGTTTTAGCGGGCGGCAGCGGCAGCACGAGAATGCTTGCTGACAGCGAGAAGGTCGTTCGGATTCTGACCAATCTCCTGACCAACGCGATAAAGTTTACCGAGCCTGGCGGAACGATTACTCTCGGATGGGTGCCAGGCGATGAGTTCGTGGACATCACCGTCACTGACTCCGGGATTGGCATTCCCGCCGACAAGATCGAATCAGTGTTCGAGCCCTTCGTACAGGTTCCCGGCCAAAAGAAGATGAACCCGCAGGGTGTCGGTCTTGGTCTGGCCATCGGTCGGAAGCTCGCACGATTGATGGGCGGCGATCTCACCGCATCGGCCGCTCCGCTAAAGGGCACCACGTTTTCAATGACAGTCCCGCGCGCCGAATCGTCGGCGAAAACAAAGTGACGGTCAACGGAAAAAGCGCAGTGGAAAGTAAAGAGACAATGGGCTCTCAGCTCCCTTCAACAGCAGTCGAAGAAAAGAATTCAGGACAATTTCTCGGACGCGTTGGGTGTCTCGAACCCGAAGGCTGGCCGGCGTTCGAAGTAGGCTACTCACTCTCCCGCGCCGCGTGGGCAACGGATTCGCGCGCGAGGCCGCGGCGTTCTCGCTGCATTATGCGCGCGAAAGTCCTCGGGCGTGCCGAGATTGTGAGTTTCATACGACCCCTGAACGCTGCCTCCGTCCGCGTCGCTGTCTCGCTCGGTGCGGCGGAGGCGGAGACGATCGAATCGTTTGACGCCTGACGGCCGTTTTCCGATATCCCGCCTCAGAGGGGTGAACGGCCGCCCTTAAAGACGCGATACGGACGGACGCTGATTTCTTCGGCTGAGCGCCTCTGGAACTTTGCGGCGGAGTCGCGACATATTGACCGCGCTGGCTTCTCGTGAGATCCATGGACGCACTTGCGCAACTGAAAGGCTCACTCGCTGAACGCTACGCCATCGCGCGCGAGATCGGTGCCGGTGGAATGGCGACGGTGTATCTCGCGCACGACTTGCGTCACGACCGCCCGGTCGCCCTCAAGCTCCTCAATCCAGAGCTCGGCGCGGTGCTCGGGGTCGAGAGATTCCTCGCCGAAATCAAGGTCACCGCGAATCTCCAGCATCCCAATCTTCTCCCGCTATTTGACTCCGGAGCGGCTGACGGTCTTCTCTACTATGTGATGCCGTTCGTCGAGGGCGAATCGCTCCGCACTCGACTCGATCGCGAGAAGCAGCTCCCGGTGGACGAAGCAGTTCGGATGACTGTCGCAATTGCGAACGCGCTCGACTACGCTCACTCGCATGGCGTGATCCACCGCGATCTCAAGCCCGAGAACATCCTGCTCCAGCACGGGCAGCCTGTCATCGCGGATTTCGGCATCGCACTCGCCGTCAGCAACGCCGGCGGAAATCGCATCA
>JBBSGU010000111.1:0-8575 GCA_038253755.1 Gemmatimonadales bacterium
CTTGAATTCTGGGAGTCTGATCGGGGCGACTGACGTCATTTCAGGTTCGGGAAATTCAACATTTGCCACGGAGTCACGGAGGGCACGGAGGGCACGGAGGGCACGGAGAATGTCGATGGTTCAACCGTGCCCGGTGATGTAGCTCAATCGCAACCTATTTGGGTCACGGATTGGACGAATGCAACGGATAAGGGACAGAAGTACGGGAAAGAACAAGAGGTTGGTCAACCGTTCTCATGTAGTTTCCCTAAATAAAATCGAAAACGCTTCCCGAGTCACAAAAAACGGCTCTGGAGTTGATCCGTGACACCCGTCCAATCCGTGACCCAAACAGGTTGCGATTGATCTAAATCGGCGGGCGCGGATGAATCACGGATCGGCGGACGCAGAAGAGCCACGGATCGGCGGACGCAGATGAACCGCCTCGTCCCAAATCGTGTTTCAAATGTTAACATTTCCACCGACGAATTCTCTCACTCGGATTGCTTCATATCATGAATACTGCACGTGTCCGTTCGATGGCGCTCTTTATCATTTCTGCCGCAGCGACACTTCTTGCGTTCAGCTCCGCTGCCCTCGCTCAGAAATCCAAGCCTTCCACCGAGAAGCAGGCTCCGAAGATCGCGGTAAGCGCTGCGGCCTACGATTCCTCTATGCTCCAGGAGTTCGCATGGCGACCGATCGGGCCGGCGGTAACCAGCGGGCGGGTAGTCGATCTCGCCGTTGCCGACGGCCCAGACTGGGCCGGACGCATGGGCACGCTCCTCTACGCAGCAGCGGCATCGGGTGGAGTCTGGAAATCCATCAATGCCGGCACAACATGGGAGCCTGTTTTCGACAAACAGTCCACCGCATCGATCGGCGACATCGCCCTGGCACCGTCAAATCCGGAAATAGTCTGGGTCGGAACCGGCGAGTCGAACAACCAGCGCAGCTCCTCATGGGGCGATGGTGTCTACAAATCCGAGAACGGTGGAAAGACGTGGGCGAACATGGGTCTCAGGACGTCTCAGCACATTGGACGCATCGTCATCAACCCGACGAACCCGAACATCGTCTATGTCGCAGCAGTTGGTCCGCTGTGGACTGACGGCGGAGAACGCGGACTCTACAAAACCGTTGATGGCGGCAAGACCTGGAAGGCAGTTCTCACGATCAGCCCACATACCGGCGTCACCGACGTCGCAATGGATCCAACAGATCCGAACGTTATGTACGCCGCGTCGTATCAAAGACAGCGAAAGGCATACAGCTTCGTCGGTGGCGGCCCCGAGACCGGTATCTACAAGTCGATCGATGCCGGAGACACCTGGACGAAACTGACCGAGGGTCTCCCGACTGGTGACATCGGCCGCATCGGCCTCGCGATCAGCCGCTCGCAGCCGCGTACGATTTACGCGACGATGGAAACGAAAGGACCGGAGATATACCGCTCGGACGACTATGGTGCGAGCTGGAAAAAGACCGGCACGTTCTTCGAGTATCCGTGGTACATGAGCCAGATTCGCGTCGATCCAAAAAACCCGGATCGCATCTACCTGCTCGGCGTTCCAATCTTCGTTTCAGAAGACGGCGGAGCCACGAATCACGCGATCGCGCAATCTGCGCACGTTGACTATCACGCGATGTGGATCGACCCAATCAATTCCGATCACTTCATCGTCGGAAACGACGGCGGTGTCTACATAACACACGATCGCGGTGCAACGATGGATTTTGTTTCGAATCTTCCCATCGCTCAGTACTACGCGATCGACGTCGATAACAGGCTGCCGTTCTACTATGTGTACGGCGGTCTTCAGGACAATAATAGCTGGGCAGGTCCGAGCCAGACACGAAACAGGCAGGGAATAACGAGCAGCGACTGGTACGTGACAGTCGGCGGCGACGGATTCTACTCGGCCGTCGATCCGACAGATCCAAACGTCGTGTACGCGGAGTCGCAGAACGGCGGAATCGTCCGCTACGACGTGAAAACCGGCGAGCAGAAAAGCATCCAGCCCGAGCCAAAGTACGGCGCAGAAAATCTGCGATGGAACTGGAGCGTACCGATCGTGATCTCACCGCACGATCACAACACCGTGTATTTCGGCGCGCAGTATCTGTTCAAGAGTCCATATCGAGGCGACAGCTGGGAGCAGCTCGGCGGAGATCTCACTCGCCATCTCGATCGCGACAAGCTTCCACTGATGGGAAAGGTATGGCCCGAGACTGCGGTTGCCCGCCACGCCGGTACGGCTGAATTCGGAAACATCAGCACGATCGACGAGTCTCCGATGAAGAAGGGACTCATCTACGTTGGGACCGACGACGGTCTCGTTCAGGTCACTCGCGATGCCGGAGTAACCTGGACGAAGATCGACAAGTTTCCCGGCGTGCCGGATATGACGTATGTCAGCCGAGTTGTTGCGTCGAGCCACGACGAGGGAACTGTGTACGCGACATTCGACGGACATCGCAGCAACGATTTCAATGCATATGTCCTGAAGAGCACCGACCACGGCAAGACATGGAAATCGATCAGCTCCAATCTTCCGAAATCATCGGTGCAGGTAATTCGAGAACATCCGCGCGTTGGCAATCTTCTCTTCATCGGCAACGAAGTCGGCGCGTTCTACACAGGAAATGGCGGAGGAAGCTGGTCGAAGCTTCAATACAATCTTCCGACTGTCGCGGTTCACGACATCAAGATTCATCCGCGCGAGAATGACCTCATCATCGGCACACATGGACGCGGAATCTTCATCATCGACGACATCACGCCGCTCGAGAAGCTGGCCGATGCCGCCCGAGCGGGAAAGTTCTACCTGTTCCCCGTGAAGTCCACGACGCTATTCAATTACAACAGCTCGATTCCAGGCGGACTGCGCGGTGCGGGCGCGCTGGGTGAAAGATCCTTCAGTGCGCCGAATCCGCCGTTCGGAGCAACGCTCACCTACTCTGTGAAGGACAGCGTGCCGAAAGGACGTGCACTGTCGCTCGCGATTTTCGACTCGACTGGAAAGCGAATCCGCGATCTGACAGTCAACTCAAAAGCCGGCCTGCATCGCGCGACGTGGGATCTTCGTCTTGCTGCTCCCTACTACAATCCAAACCCGCGCACAGGCAGGGGTGGTGGACAGCCGACGGGTGCGTTCGTGCTTCCCGGCCGTTACACAGCGCGTCTCACGCTTGCCGGTAAAGACAGCGTAGTGGCCTCATCGGTCGAAACGCCGGTGGTAGTCAATCCGGATCCGCTCACCCCGTTGAGCGCGGCGGAGTATCAGGCACTCCATGCGTTGAGGATCACGGCGGCTGAGCAACAGGCGAGAGTGCAGGGTGTTGTTCGCACTGCGGAGCTGATCAAGGAACAGATGACCGAAGTAAAAGCAGCGCTGAAGAGCGTGCAGGGATCCGATAGTCTGTCGAAACAGGTGGCCTCCGTAGACAAGGAGATCGACTCCATCCTGAAGGCAGTGCGCGGAGAGCAGGGTACTCCGCCCGCTGACGCTGATGACAAGAACAAGTACCAGCCGTCGATTCAGGATCGCGTCAATCAGGTTGCCGGCGAGATCGGTGACGTCACGTCTCCGCCGACGCAGCTGCAGCGCGAGACTCTCGACGCAGCGATGAAAGATCTGGCTCGTGAGACAACGCGCCTCAACAACCTTCTCATCACGCGCGTACCGGCTCTCAATAAGGCGCTCGACGCGGCCGGTGTTCCGTGGACGGTTGGAAGGATCGTGAAATAGCCCGGCCCAGCATGCATCTCAATGATCTGCCGACCCCCTGTCTCGTTCTTGACAGGGGAATACTGGAGAGAAATCTCCGTCGAATGAGTGACACAGTGCGCAGCCACGGTGTCGCTCTTCGCCCCCACCTCAAGACGGCCAAGTCAGCCGATGTAGCACGCCTGGCAACTTCGGGCGAAGCCGGCGGAATAACCGTCTCGACTCTGGCTGAAGCGGACTACTTCGCTGACCACGGGTTCAGGGACATCATGGTGGCAAATGCGCTTCCACCCGACAAGCTGACCCGCGCGGAAGCGTTGGTATTGCAGGGAGTGAAGATCACACTCGTCACCGATGACGTTGCGATGGCTTCTGCGATCGCTGCACATCAGGGCCGATTCAAAGTTCTGGTCGAAATCGATTCGGGTGATCGACGAGCCGGAGTGATGAGTGACAGTGATGCACTGATCGATGTCGCGACAGCGTTGGGCGATAAGCTCGCGGGTGTGATGACGCACGCGGGACATTCCTATGGTTGTCGAAGTGTCGAATGTGTAGCGGGTATCGCCGAGGACGAACGGAGAACAGTAGTGAACGGGGCAACGCGTCTGCGCGATGCCGGGCTCAACTGTGATGTCGTGTCTGTTGGATCGACGCCGACGATGACGCACGCACGAAATCTCGACGGAGTGACCGAAGCACGTCCCGGCGTTTACATGTTTCAGGATCTGTTTCAGGCAGAGATCGGTTCGTGCGATAGGAGCGACATCGCGGTTACGGTGCTCGCTTCAGTGATCGGCCGAAACGTCGATGCGAAGAGAGTGTTGATCGACGCCGGCGCGATTGCTCTGTCGAAAGACAGGAGCACGCAGGCTACCAATCATGATGCCGGTTTCGGCGAAATTCGGGATATCGCCAATGGCTATGGATTCGGGATATGCATCGTTGACCGGGCATACCAGGAGCATGGTGCGGCCAGCTGCTCAGCCGAGGTGCTCGACAGGCTGAGCATTGGAACCAAAGTGAGGTTGGCACCGAATCACGCGTGCCTGACAGCCGCGGCGCACGACCGCTACTACGTGGTGGACGGCGGTAGCGAGGTTGTGGACGTATGGGATCGTGTCAACGGATGGTAAGCGGTTTCGTGTCGATCACGCTTAGCGGTTACTCGGTCTTTACGCCAGCAACTGACGGAGCGCTGAGCTTGACGGTCTTGATGTTGACGAATTCGCGGATGCCGAAAACACCAAGCTCGCGTCCGTAGCCGGAGCTTTTCACGCCGCCAAACGGCAGCGTCGCTTCCGATGCGACGATGCCGTTGATGAAAACCATTCCGGCTTCGATGTCCGCCGCGAAGCGCTCAATCTCGTCGTAGTCGCTCGTCCATGCGCTGGAGCCGAGTCCGAAACGCGTGCTGTTGGCGATGGCGATGGCATCGTCGATGTCCTGCGCTTTCCAGACTGACGCAACCGGTCCGAACAGCTCGTCAATGTCGGCGGGACTTCCCTTCGGAATGTCGACGAGAACTGTGGGCTCGTAGTAGTAGCCTTTGCCATCGATCTTCCTTCCGCCGCATAGAGCTCGTGCACCAGCAGTGACGGTCTTCTGTACCTGCTCGTCGAGCTCCTCACGAATGCCCGATGTTGCAAGCGGGCCGAGCTCGGTTGAGCCGTCCATGGGATCGCCGATTTTCACCGCCTTCACACCTGCGACGAATTTTTCGACGAACTCATCGTAGATCGAACGATGGACGATGAATCGTTTCGCGGCGATGCAAGACTGTCCGTTGTTGATCATCCTGGCCTTGACAGCATTTTCAACCGCGACGTCGATGTTTGCACTTGGCATCACGATGAATGGATCGCTGCCCCCAAGCTCGAGGACGGTTTTCTTGAGGCTGCGCCCGGCGGTCGCGGCGACCGAACGGCCCGCAGCTTCGCTTCCGGTGATGGTAACGGCCGCGACGCGTGAGTCCTCGATGATTGCTTCGACTTCGGCTGATCCAATGAGGAGCGTCTGAAAAACGCCGTCCGGAAATCCTGCTCGCTTGATCAGGTTCTCGATCGCAAGCGCGCATTGCGGAACGTTCGACGAATGCTTGAGGAGGCCGCAGTTGCCAGCCATCAGGGCTGGTGCGACGAAACGAAACACCTGCCAGAACGGGAAATTCCACGGCATGATCGCGAGAACAACGCCGATGGGCTGATAGACGATCCGCGCCTGGCCTTCTGATGTCGGCGCGCTTTCGTCCGAGAGAAATCGGACCGCGTTATCGGCGTAGTAACGGCAGGCTGTTGCACATTTTGCGACTTCGGCTTCGGCGGCTGCTATCGGTTTTCCCATCTCGACCGTCATGAGACGGGCGAGCTTGTCGTCTTCTGCCTTGAGCAGGTCCGCCAGCTTCCGCATCCAGATGGCGCGCTGCTCGAACGTAGTGGCGCGATGAACCTTGAACGCTGTCACAGCGAGATCGAGATTGTCCTCGACCTGCTCTCGCGTGAGAGCGTCGAACGATTGAACGGTTTTTCCGTCTGCCGGGTTGATGCTGGCTATCGACATTTCAGCGTTTTCGTATGCAAAGTCGATTCCGAAACGACAACGCCCGCTGCAAGGTCGGGCGTTGGTGCTCTATTGGTATTGGATATAGACGGGCTTCGGAGTGATTCTAAGCAGCTCACCGGGGGTCAGAAGTGGCTCGCCTTTCTTCGTGTCATTGTGATAGAAAAGCTTGAATCCGGTGAACTGCACAGGCTCCGATTGCACGTAATCGCGGTAGGAATCGAACTTGAGCCACGGGGCGCCCCAGCCGTCCATGTTGATGACTACCTGAACGCGCGGGTCGAGTTTGATGCCCTTGGAGTTGGTCAGCATGTTGCGCGTGAATCGATGGACGATCAGCACCTTCGGCGGCAAGTGGTTAACCGTCACCAGCTTTGCCAGGTAATCGATGCACCAGTTGACGTCGGCTGAGCTCATCGTTCCGATTTTCGTTCCGGGCTTCGCACCCGTCTTCATCGAAAACTCCGGATCGATTCCAAGATGGAAGTTTGGAAGCTTGAGGAACTGCTCGAGTCGTGGCACCTCCGATTGCACGTTGCTCAGCCCGACCTGAATGTCGAGAAACACGATCGCGTTTCGGCTTGCGGCCCACGATCCGATTTTTGCGATCAGGGTGTCCGGCATTCGAAGCCGATACATTCCGTCGCGTCCGGGTGCTCCCTGGGCGACAACTACTATGAGATGAAGGGCGGGCTGAACGGGCGTCGTTGGATCGGCCTTGTTCCACGCTGCCACTTCCTTGTCGAGCTTCGCGAGCATTTCGTCGCGCGGCAGCTCGCCGAGGATTCCCATCTTCTTCGAGAGTGGATTGCCGTAGAAGGCGACGATGCGCTTTGCGGGAAGGATCGATCCCGGGAGCGGTGGCGCGGTTTTCACTGGCCAGTGCGAGTCTTTCATTCCGGCGCGAATCGCGGAGACGAGCGCAAGACTGTCGCGCGTGTTTCGTCCTGGAACTGAAGGGACTGTAATCGCCGGTGGCTTCGTGGAATCGACCTTCGCCGGTTTTACCGCGGTCGTCGAGTCAACCGCCATGACGGTGACTGGATCGAGGGAGGTTCCGACGGCTGTCGGAGGGGTTCCCGGTTGTGCGTCGTGGGCGGCACAGGCGGAGAGCAGCGTGATGCTGCCGAAAAGGCTTCGCGCGAAAAGACTAGTGAGATACATGCTGTCGAGCTGGGTGGAGGGAGAGGTTTGAGGGAAAGTTAATCCCTCCTGTAATACGGGACGCAGGCGTCGCCGGATTTGATTGGCAGGTACGCACATTTCGCGCTAGGTGGGGCGTAGATTCACGCTGCGTTGTACTTTTGCCCCGCTGTTCAATTTCTAACAGGGGCAAACTCAATGACTGAAGCAACAGCCGCTCCCACGCCATCAGGGACCAGCGTGTGGGAAGACTTTGTAGACATTTTCACTAATCCGTCCGCCGTGTTCGAGCGGAGGCGAGATGGCCAGTTCGGTCTCGCGCTCGCAGTTCTCGCTGTCTTGACAGGCATCCTGGCGTTCGCCCTGCACAACGGCCTCGCACCAGTAATGGACGCAGTTATCGCAAAGCAGCAGGCTGCGATCATGGCAAAGAACCCCGCCATTACCCAGGACCAGCTAAACTCGATGGCCGGGATGATGGAGAAAACGTCTCAATTCGGTGCGATTATTTTCGTACCGATTTTTGCGGCCATCGGCGCCTTGCTGATCTGGCTCATAGGCAAATTCGTCGACACGAAAATGGCCTTCGCTCCGGCGATGATGATCTCGACCTACTCGGGATTTCCGCGGATTCTCCAGACCATCGTGACGGCTCTTCAGGGATTGTTTCTTTCTCCTGAATCCATCACCGGCCCGGGAAGCGTGAGTATCGGTCCCGCTCGATTCCTGCCGGCTACGGCCAACGCCGGGATAGAAACATTGCTCACCAATTTGGACGTGTTCGCTATCTGGTCTTACGTGCTCATTGCCATTGGCATCGCAGTCGTTGCCCGGGTTCCGATTAAACGCGCAGCAATCACCACCGGAATAGTCTGGCTGTCAGGGCTCCTGCCAGCCGTTTACCAGGCAATCTCCGCTGGTTGATCGAGGCTGACCTCACGGACCTGTACTCGCAAACGAACGGAGTCCGGCGGCCTGCAGTCCGCCACTCCGTGAGATGATGACGTGGATCCGAGTCAGTGCATGACCTTGATGTAGCCCCAGCCGTCCTGCTGTTTCATCACGAGCTCGTGAATTCCGTCCGGTACGGTCTCCACTCCCGCAACCAGCTGACTCTTGTCGATGTTGTTGTTCTTCAATGCAATGGCGCATACCCTGAAGGC
>JBBSGU010000112.1:0-8408 GCA_038253755.1 Gemmatimonadales bacterium
GACGGCGATCTGATTTCACCAACTACCGATCACTTCGATATTCTCACGCCAGATCGTTCATTGCTTCTTACGAGTCTCGCGTCATTCCGGGGCGCACATGAACCTGAGCGTGCGCCAAAGAGCGGGGAAGTGTGGATCGAGATCACGAAGCAGGGCAATCCGAAGATGGAATGGGACAATACGATCATCGGGCGGATCGTAATCGCGGGCACGAAAATGCGCGTGGAGTCGAACTCCTTACGGCGCGCGGACTCGCTCAGAGCCTCGCTCGTGTCTCACCTCGGCGGGCTGGTGAAGCATCGGCTCAGAGATGAGACAAGCCAGGATGAATTGTTCCGACTCGTGGAATCGATGCCGAGTCGGGAGGGCGAGACTCGGGAACGGCCGCCGACTGAAGAGATGACGGCGATTATGAAGGCTCTAAAGGAACGTCACATGTCTGCGTGGCCCGATATGGAAATACCAGCACTCGGTGGACTCACGCCGCGCGAAGCGACGAAGCGTCCGGGGCCCAGAGCCGATCTGGAGCTGCTGCTTCGCGAGATGGAGATGCAGGAAGCGCGGTTGCCTGAAGGTGAACGGTTTGACGTGAGCCGCCTGCGCGACACGCTTGGAATGTCGGAAAAAGAATAGTCCGCATTCAGAAAAGGCTGTCGCTGTCGGATAGCGGCGGTACTTTGGTCTATGGCCAAATCGGGCCCGTTAGCTTGAATCTGTATCGACGCTAGATGCCCCCTTGCGAGCCAAAACTCCAACGAAAACGACCGTGGGACGTGCGCGATGTCGATGCGAATGACGCGATCGTCGATTTTCGAAACGCATCAGGCGCAGCGAAAGCTGCAGCTCGACTCGGCTTGGTGATCGAAGGCGCGCCGGACAGACGAAAGTTCAAGTTTCGGCGCGTTGACTCATTCGCGCGGTGGCTGTTCTCGTTCGGCGGAGAGGCGATCCCGGTTGCGCCGGAATCGCTTGTATCGGAATTCAATCGTCTCCTCGATGACACGCGCACGCTCTACGGAGCATCCGCATGACGGACACGGCCGCGAACCAGCTGCGACGCATCCTGCGCGTCATCCCCGAAATTGGCGATGGTCACGAACACGGCATCGCCGAAATCGCAACGCGAACGGGTGTCACCAAAGAGCTGCTGATCTCTGATCTGCGCGTGCTTGCCGATCGCTATGGGATGCCAGGTGGATTCGTCGAGAACATGCAGATCTTCATCGGCTCGGACACGGTCGAGGTCACATCCGATCATTTCCTGCGGCCGATGGGTCTCACCATCCACGAACTTTGCGCGCTCGAGCTCGGGCTCGCGATCGTACGCGCTGAAAGTCCGCCGGATGAAACCACCGCCATCGACCAAACGCGCGACCGTCTCCGCCAAGTCATCGCTCGGCTCCCACTGGACCACGATGAATCGCCGGCGCGTCACGCGGAAATCGCGCCGACTGACGGTCTGCCGTTTCTCGCTGAACTCCGAAAAGCACTGCGCGATCACAGGAAGGCGCGAATCACCTACCGACGAAGCGGTGCTGACGAACCGACGACACGAACAGTGCGGCTTTACGCGATCGTGCCGGCGAGCGGAATGTGGTACGCGGTCGCGTACTGCGAGAGCAGTGAAGGGCTGCGCGTCTTTCGCATGGATCGTGTCGAGGATGCTTCTGTGCTCGCTGACAAGTATGAGATTCCTTCTGACTTTTCGGTGGCTGAGACGCTTCAGCGAGGCCGGGCTTTTAAGGCGGAAGTGCCAACTGCGGGGATGAGGGTCAGGTACTCTTCGCGGATTGCCAGATGGATAGCTGAGCGTGAAGGACTGTCGCTGGATGAGGATGGGTCGTTGACGATTGAGCATCCGCTGGCTGATAGCGACTGGGGGGTGAGGCATGTTCTTCAGTATGGGGCGGATGCTGAGGTCCTTGAGCCGGTTGAGATGCGGGAGGAGATTGTGCGGCGGTTGAGGGGGATGTCTGCTTGAACGGACAAAGACGGTAAATATCCTTCCGGCTGCCGGCAGGCCAGCTGCCGGCGGCCAGCTGAAGCGGAGGGGATGCTACCGGCTGACGGCGTGAGTTTGATTTGTCAGGGCACGGAATGATGCTACCGGCTTAGTGGGCCCGCGATATCATCGGGCATGTCTGATTTCAAGAAACTCGAAGTATGGAAAAAGCCGCATCAGCTCGCACTCGATGCGCGGCTCGATGGGGGCTGAGGCAACCAGGACAAACAGAACAAATCCTTCCAGTTGCCGGCATTCCGCCGAGGCCCGGGTAGCCGGGTCAGTTTGAGTACGGGTTGGCACGGTTTCTGGGGTTCTACTGGTGACGGATCGAACGCCGTGGCGTCCTTTGTGTATGAAGTCTTACACTGGGACATCTTGACGACAGGTGTCGGGAAGGGCTACGGTTCCCTCGCCACCAAACCAGTAGATTCGGAGCGCGGCACTAATGGACACTCCAGTACCAGAACTTTATACGGACGCTGTACAGATCGCGTTAAGTCCGTTTGGCGTACTTCTCGCTTTTTCGATGCAACCGGCTGGGCAAACCGGTTCGCTTGCGCCGATACGTGTATGCAACCTTCGCATGAGCCTGGAACACGCGAAGGTGCTTTCGATCATATTGAAGAAGCAGCTGAAGAATTTCGAAGGGAACATGGGCGAAGAAATACCTTTACCCTCACAAGTCTATCAGTCGATGGGCTTAAGCAAGATGGAGGATTGGTGACAGCAGTAGCGGCGACGATCCCGGTGGAAGTATGGGTCTTCGGAACGGAAAAAATGGGAAGACTCGTCTGGGGTTTGCCCCAGTCGGCCCACATCATGGCGTCCATATCCCTCGGCATCGAGCAGGCCAAGAAGAATGAAGGCACATTCTTGACTGATGCCGATCTCGGCACGGACGACGATGATTAATGGCCGCCGCTCCGCAGGGTGGCTTTCGCCTTAAGCTCACCCCGCGAGCGTTAGAGCAACGAGAACTTGTCGAGCGCACGAACAAGAAACGTTTTAAGAAGATCAACAAGGCGCTCAGGCTGCTCAGGGACGATCCGCACTATCCGAGCCTCAACGCCCATAAGTGGGACACGCTGAAAGGTCAGGCTCCGGACGGTGGAGATATGTGGACTGCTTACGTCGAGAACAACTCTCCCTCGGCTTGGCGAATTTTCTTCTTCTACGACAGCCGTGAAGCGGGGGTTATCTACGTGACCTCTATTGAGCCACACGCGTAGTTCGGTCGTGAGTCCGGCGGCCATCGCTGGCGTCTTGTGAAACCCGCCGTTCGCCGTCGTGAGTGTGGTATGCGGGCGGCAATAGTCGCAACACGTCTGCCGGTCGGTTGCTGTTTTTGGTCTTCACGGTGCGGAGCAATTTGATCCGCTCAATACATCGACTGGTCGAAGGCCGACGTGGTCCGGTTCCCGAATCTGCGGCCATCGACTACAGCTATCTCTATCAGATTGCCGGACACGCTACTCACAGAATTGAAGCTTCTGGCCAACGAGCGTGACGTACCCTACCAGAGTCTGCTGAAGATGTACCTCGCGGATCGCGTGTCCGCGGAGCGTGGGGTCAAACGCCGGCGAGCGGCGGGCTGAGACGGATAAAACGGAGGGAATCCTTCCAGCTACCGGCATTCCGGCTGCCGGCGGCCGGCCGAAAATGGAAGGAATGCCAGAAGCCTGGAGCTCACAGCATCAGTTCCGTCACAGCCGGGGGCCGACGGCTGGTTAGCCTGGAGCCGGAAGGATTCGTTCCCCGAAAGGCCAGAGACAGGGTGACCCATCAGTACAGAATATGCTTCCGCTGGGAGGACGGTTATGCCGACGAGGTCGAAATCACTGACTACCACTAAACACGCAAAAAAGCATCGCCAGCTTGTGCGCCGGCGACTGCCCCGATTGTTCCCGCCAACGCATCCCGGCGAGATGCTCCTCGAGGAATTCCTGAAGCCACTTGGAATTTCTCAGTCGAGCTTCGCGATTCAGCTCGGCGTTTCATTCCCCAGGCTGAATGAAGTGGTCCGCGGGAAGCGTGGAGTCACGCCGGATACAGCCCTTCGACTCGCGCAGGTTACGGGGATGAGCGCAGACTTCTGGCTCGGCTTGCAGCAGGACTGGGATTTGTGGCATGCATTGCGGTCACGCGATGCGGAACGGATCGCGAAGCTGCAACCTCTTCGTGCTGCCGGGTGAATTGAAGCGCGGGGCTTAAAAAAAGAACGAGAGGTAACGATATGCCGAAGCCAAAGAGCGCCTTGCGACAGATTCCGCGGAGCGGAGAGTCAAACGCCGACGTGCGGCGGGCTGAGACGGATAAAACGGAGGGAATGCTTCCAGCTGCCGGCATTCCGGAGTTCCGGCTGCCGGCGGCCGGCCGAAAACGGAAGAATGCCCGGATCCTGTAGCTCACAGCATCAGTTCCGCTACGGCCGGGGGCCGACGGCCGGTTCCCCGGAAGCCGGAAGGATTTCTTATCTACGCGGCGGCCTCATTCAGTATGTTGACGATCGTCAACACCAATGCTAAGTTGATTATCGTCAACATTATCCCGGTGTGGAGGAGCACCCACATGCAATGATGCGATCACTCACTCCGAAAGATCTTGGCGCACTCGTTAGGGACGCCCGTCTCAATAACGGCTTAACGCAAGCTCAACTGGGCGAACGGATCGGCGCGAGTCGCTATTGGGTTGCAGAATTTGAACGGGGAAAGAGCGGCGCCGAGCTTGGGTTGGCGCTCAAAGCACTGCGCGCCCTCGACCTGGTGATCACAGTCGAGCCAAAGGATGTCGTTCTTCGTCGCCAGCAAGCCGAAACCTCCGCGAGACAATCGATGAGTCACAACCCGAGCCAGCCAACGGTCGATCTCTCAGCAATCCTGAAACGATCGATAACGGCGCGCTAGATAATGGCTCCCCAATCACGACTGACGAAGTCTGCTCGCGTACGCCTTGTCGCTCTTCTCAACGGCAACGTGGTGGGCCATGTCTACCAAATGGGGAATGGCCGCCTCACATTCGTTTACGACGAAGAATGGCGGACACGCGATTCAGCATACCCACTGTCGCTATCGATGCCGTTGTTGGCTCGAGAACACAGTGACCGCGCAATCCGTGCGTACCTATGGGGTCTGCTTCCTGACAATCCCGACGTGCTGGCGTGGTGGGCCAAACGATACGGAGTCTCGAGGTACCGAATAGTAGACCTGCTCGCGCATGTCGGTGAGGACTGCGCCGGCGCGATTCAATTCACCGTGCCGGAACGCGCGCAAGAACTCATTGGCGCTGCAACTCTTGCTGACGAATCGTCACTCGTTCAGTGGATGGATGAGACCGAGCTCGAATCACGACTGCGCGACCTGCGTCTCAACCCCGCCGCCGGAAGATCCGCAAACGACACCGGACAATTCAGTCTCGCAGGCGCGCAGCCGAAGACGGCGCTCTACCAGAATCGAATGGGAGACTGGGGCGTGCCAAGCGGGCGGATGCCGACGAATCGGATACTCAAACCGCCTACGCTCGGTCTCGATGACCTGGCCTACAACGAACACTTCTGCGCGCTCCTGGCCCGCGAGCTCGGCATGCCCGCCGCGGTTACCCGAGTCCAGCACTTCGGTGATGAAGTCGCGATTGTCGTCGACCGGTATGATCGCGAAGAAGCCGGCGACACATTGATTCGCGTTCACCAGGAGGATCTATGCCAGGCCCTTGGAGTCCTGCCCACGAAGAAATACGAAGCGGACGGGGGGCCGACGGTGTCTGCGATCTATCAACTCCTGCAAGAATCTTCCACGAACCCTGATGAGGATTGCCTGCGGTTCCTTGACGCGATCTCGCTTAACTGGCTGCTCGCTGCGACTGATGGTCACGCGAAGAACTACTCAATCCTGCACGCGGCCGGACCACAACTCAGACTCGCACCGTTGTACGACATCATAACTATTGTTCCGTATCCTCAACTCAACCACGATACGAGCAGGTTAGCGATGTCGGTCGGCGGCGAGCGTCAGATCAACACGATCGCCGCAGCTCACTGGATCCGCCTTGCGAAGTCTCTTGGACTGAATCCAGAATACGCCGTGAACAGAGTCCGTGAACTAGCGATGCGCATCCCTGCTGCCGTCGACGCGCTGCATGCACAGCGTCATCCCAGCGACTACATGAAAACGCTCGTGGCCCGACTTGGTGATTCTGTGGTCAGCCATGCCCGGCGTTGCCTTGAACGTCTGTGAGCATGACTGACACTGCTGCGAAGCAGCTGCGACGTAAGGCTGTTGAATCGCTCTACTTGAAGACAAAAGAGGAAAGAATCCTTCCAGCTCCCGGCATGCCGGCCGTCAGCGCCCGGCTGCGACGGAACTACAACGGCGACTTAGAGGCAAATTCAGGAGTAATGTGGAAACGATTGTTGCAGAAAGACTCTGGTGCCACTTGGATATTGAGTTTGAGTAACGTCTGAAAACGCACTCAAAGTCAGAGCCCAGATGGCGGGCATTGGGGCGCACATCGGGCGATCGGTGGCTGTTTATTGTTTTCACTGTGCGAGACAAACTCGTCTGCGTATTGGCCGCACGCGACGTGAACCGTAAGGAAAGAGTCCGCTATGGCGAAACCAAAGAGCGCTTTGCGAAAGATTCCGACGTTTAAGTCCGAGGCAGACGAACGTGAATTTTGGGAGACTGCCGATTCAGCGGAGTGCGTCGACTGGTCGAAGGCCGAGGTTGTTCGCTTTCCGAATTTGCGGCCATCAACTACGGCGATCTCTGTCCGGCTGCCCGACGCGTTGCTCACGGAGCTGAAGCTCCTGGCGAACGAGCGAGACGTGCCATACCAGAGCCTGCTGAAGGTGTATCTGGCCGATCGCGTTTCGGTTGAACGCGGGCGAAAACGCCGGCGGGCGGCGAGCTAAGCTGACCGTTGCCGCGTCAGGCTGTCAGAGCTTTCCCCTTTGGTATCGCGGGCTGGCATCGCTGAAAAGGCTGTCGCTGTCGGATAGCGGGAGTACTTTGGTCTACGGCCAAACCGGGCCTGTGATCTTGAATCTGTGGCGGCCGGCCGAAACGGAAGGAATGCGTACCACAACCTTTATGCGGAAGTAACCGCAGAAGAAGGGAGCCGAAGTCGGTAGCCCGGTTGGGGCTGCTCAAATGCATTGGTCGCCCGGAGCTGTGTTTCGGCACGCTCATAACCTGACCAGTCGATTTCACTGACATACCGCTGAGCAAAGTCCAGAACTTCGATAAAAGCCCTGGGCGCCTGTTGTCGACTCAACACTCGAAGCGCAGTCAGGTAGTCTTCGCGATAGACAGAAGGTATGATGATCCGCGTTTCGCCTGCCGCAACCAACTCCGCATTCATGAAGACGCGGGCAACGCGACCGTTTCCATCGTCAAATGGGTGAGTCTCGGAAATAAAGAACATCACTGCGGCTGCCCGGTTGAATGGGTCAGCAATGGCTCTCGCGAATTCGAATGCTTGAATGAGCGTTCCATTCACGAGATGAGGATCGACAAAATACGTCTCGCCGGCCCTGTTTGGCCTGATCTTGAACTGACCCGGCCGCTGGTCGGCCCTGCCTCCGAGTACCATGGAGTGCATTTGTCGCAAGCGCTCGATAAACACACGCGCGTTGCCGTCTGCCAAAATACTCCGGGACATTAATTCCCGGCTTCCGGTCGCCTCAAAGGTTCCAAGAATATCGCGAGCGTCCTCTGGCCTTGATTGCGGAATCCTGTTCTCGAAGACGATTTCGCGGGCCTCTTCCACTTCGAACTCAGTCCCTTCGATGAAGTTCGAAAAATAGGCGTCAAAGAAGCTGACATTCTCCCAACCGATCGAAGCGTCGGCCACCGGGCGCGAACGACCAGGGTTCGCAAGAAGATGCTGGAAGAATTTCTGAAAAAGATCGAATCGCGCGGAATCATAGGGCTCACCTGCAAGGCGTGCCGCTGTCGATGCGAGCGTGACAGGTCCCCCGCGAGAACCCAGAAGAACGCTTATCAACTGATTCAGCTGCTGCCACTCGGCGAGGGCGCCGAGCGGAGCTGCGAGTTCCCGAGCCTTGTCGCGGATGTGATTCAAACGTCTCTCGCCGCCCGACTCAAATTCTCGCTCAAGTCCGGCTTCGATCTCTTCTCGAAGCAGCCCTCTCCGGGCCCCCTCGCGCTCTCTTGACGGTCTCAAGGCATCCAGTAGAGCTCGGGGGCGGGAAGCCAGATACAGACTTCCCATGAAAGGGAGATCGCCCTCTTGTGGGCCGGGACCCTTCTGCACCTTGAGATTGAGGCCGGGCAATTTCCTCTCGTACCGCGATTGTCCAACCAGATAGATGGTATTTTTCTTCGCAGCCTTCCCTTCGATTCCGGTTCTGTAGCTGACGACGGCTCCCGGAGCAAGAAGCCCAACC
>JBBSGU010000113.1:0-8187 GCA_038253755.1 Gemmatimonadales bacterium
CGCAGCGGTCGGTAGCAACGCTGGCGTGGGCGGGTGGCGGACGAATCGTTCTGGCGTCGCGGCATAAGCGGCGGCGAGAACGGTGGCTCGCTGATCGCGGCGAGCTTCGGCGAGTCCGAAGTGCACATCGTGTGGCGTGTGCAGTCCGAGGCCTGAATGCCGGTGCTCGGTGTTGTACCAGCGAAAGAAATCCGTGCAATGAGCTCGCGCATCTTCGAGTGATCCGAAGCGTTCCGGAAAATCGGGCCGGTACTTGAGCGTTTTGAACTGGGCTTCGGAATACGGATTGTCGTTGGAGACATGCGGTCGCGAATGAGTCTTCGTGATCCCTAAGTCGGCCATGAAGAGAGCGACCGGTTTGGATGTCATCGACGAGCCGCGATCGGCGTGGATGGTCAACTGCCCCCGAAGAATGCCCTGCCGCTCGCAGGATGCAGCGATCAAACGCTCGGCAAGCGCGGCCGATTCTTTAGGCGCAACCATCCAGCCGACGACGTAGCGGCTGAACACGTCGAGGATCACGTAGAGGTGAAACCACGACCACGTCGTTGGGCCCTTGAGCTTGGTGATGTCCCAGCTCCAGAGCTGATTCGGCGTGGTTGCGAGCAATTCGGGGGCGGTGTAAATCGGGTGGCGGCGCTGAGCGCGTCGCTCCCGGACTTCCTGGTGCGCAGCGAGCACGCGGTACATCGTGCGCTCCGAGCAGTGATACGTCCCCTCGTCGAGCAAAGTCGCGTAGACCTGTGCCGGTGCCAAGTCGATGAACCGTGGCTCGTGCAACACGTCGAGAACCTTCTGGCGTTCTACAACGGGCAACGCGCGGGGAGGTGGTACTCGGAGCATCGCGATTGAAGTTGGTGAAGCAGCAACGCGAGCGGTGCGGTAGTAAGTAGCGGCAGACAGGTCGAGTGCTTCACAGAGTCTGCGGACGCCGCAGCGTGATCCGTTTTCGGTGACTGCCGACATCATCGCCCCTCGCTCCGCGATGCGTCGGACTCGCCGGTCGCGGGCAGTGCCAGTCCAAGAAGTTGTGAGACTTTTTTTTGAACCTCGACGATTATCTCCAGCCGCTCGGCGCGAGCGGTCGCACGTGCGAGCTGCCGCTCAAGTGTGGCGATTCGCTTTACGCTTGGATCGGGCAGCGCCGGCTTCGGGCCGCGTCGTTGAGGGAGACCGGCGAGCTTACCAAGCCGGGCGGCTTCACGCCATGCCGCGAGGTGGGACGTGTACAATCCTTCGCGCCGAAGCAATGCGCCAAGGTCGCCGGGCTCGGTGCACTGCGCGGCGGCCTCCAGGATCTTGAGCTTGAACGCGGCACTGAACCGCCGACGGGTCCGGGTAGGTGACACCCCGGTATCGTATGATTGCAATAGCTGGGGAACAAGAGACAACAGGACATCCTCGATCACCCTCGTACACTAAACTCCGGGAAGATCGGTGTCTCACTCATATTGGCAGAGAGGGTCGGAGAAATTCCGCCAGATCCTGCCGAACCTTCTCGGTAACGCGATCAAGTTCACGCCGGCCGGCGGTTCGACGGGCAACACTTGCTAGCCGAGCGTCATTCCAACGACCAGGAAAGCCAGGAAGCCAGCGAAGAAGAGAGTTGTTCCAATCCGCGTCTCACCTTCCTCATGAGCTTCGCGCAGCAGCTCTTCGGTTACAAGGTAGAGCAACGCTGCAAGACCGAACGAGAGGATTGCTTCCATCGGCGCGTCGCTCAGATGGCTGAGTACAGTTCCCCCAGCAAGGGCACTCACATACACGAGCAGTGCGAGAGCAGTGCTGAAGAGCACTGTTCTAAGAGAACTCGAACCACTCGCGCGCAGCTCGACTCCCAGCGCCATACCAACGGCCAGCTGTTCTACAGCTTCCGCCAGGGCGAGCAGAATCCCTATCTTCGCACCAGCCGCGAAACCGACGCCGAGCAGCAGACCGTCGAGTACGAAATCCACACCGACGGGAACCGCGAGGCTCATCACGCTCTCGCTGGCAGTACTTTGCCCGATTGAGGCCGAAGCGTTCAACGAATTCGCCGATGCCGCCTCTTTTTTCCGGCGAGCGTTCATGCGGTCGAGCAGCTCGTCGACAAGCACCATCGTGATGATGCCAGCCGCAAAACCAATTACTACGTCAGTGACCAGCCCTCGTCGTGTTATCTCGGGCAGCAGCTCCACGGCTACAACCGAGAAGACAACGCCCGCGGCAAGATGCAGAACGTAGGTTCGCCACTCGGCGACGCGAGGCCAGTACGCCGCAAACATTGCCCCGACAACCGTAAAGGCGACGGGTATCGTTGCGTATAGAAGAGTCGTGCGAAGAATGTTTGACAAACGAATAACCGGGTTGCGTTCGTTAATTCCGAGTGCGCTTGTCGGAATTAAACCTGGCGTTTAGGTTCGGAGCTATTCTTCCACCCGGTCCATTCTTCAATGCGCTTTTCCTCGCTTCTTGCAACTGCACTTTTCGTCGCCACCAGCCACGTCGCAGCTGCCCAACAGGGCTATGAGTTTGAAGTCTATGATGCTGAAATCGGTCCAAAAGGATCAACAGAAATTGAGCTCACCTCGAATTATGTCGCCAATGGGCTCAAGGCGTCAGATGAAGGTTTGTACGCGACCCATCACGCTCTCAGGTCGAGCATCGAGTTTTCTCAAACACTGAGCGGTTGGCTTCAGGGCAGCGTGTATCTGACGACAAATTCAACGCCGGGAAACGGTTTCGCTTACGTAGGAAACCGCGGCAAACTCACCGCAGTCGCTCCTTCACAATGGCACCTTCCGCTCGATCTTGCTCTGGCGAACGAAGTGTCTTACGCCCGCCCGGGTTTCGCTGAATACCGGTGGGCGTACGAGCTGACTCCGATTCTCGCAAAGTCACTGGGGCCAGTTACTCTGGTATTGAACCCGGCATTTGAGCGAGGGCTTAGCGGCAGTGAGGAGCACCACATCGAAGTAGAGCCTCGCGGCAAGGTCGCGTTCGGATTTGGCGACGACGCGTCAGTGGCTATGGAGTACTACGGGGGACTCGGAGGCATCGGCGAGCACTATTCGCTTGCTGAACAGCGACATCAGGTGTTTGCACGGTTCCAGACCGAAATAAACAGACACTTCGAGGCTGGTCTGGGTCTCGGTCGCGGATTAACGCGAAGCTCCGATCGATGGGTGTTGGTTACAACAGTCGAGTACAAGCCCAAACACTGAGACGCTGCCGGGATCTGACCCAAATCGGTAAGCCTTGAGTGCAGATCTTGCTCTATCATCAGGCATCTTTAAGAATCCGGTCGAACCAGCGATCGCGGCTCGAGCCCAGGCAAGACTTTCGAGAGGAATGCGACGAATGCGGCTGTCCGAATTCATAGTTGCGAACCGTGAGAAAATCATGGTGGAATGGGAAGCCTTCGCGCGAACATGCGCCCCTGCAAGCGGATCGATGAACGTCGATGCGCTTCGAGATCACGCGAGCGAGATGCTGACTGTTATCGCTGCAGATCTCGACAAGCCGCAGGACAACGACGAACAATCAGAAAAATCAAAGGGCAACTCGGACGACACCAAGGGATCAGGAAAGACTGCCGCCGAGCGCCACGGGGCTGACCGGGCAGAAAGCGGATTCAGCACCGACCAGATGGTTGCGGAGTATCGTGCCTTGAGGGCGAGCGTAGTCCGATTGTGGACAGATGGTCAAACCGGATCGCAACCTACCGACATGGAAGACCTGACTCGGTTCAACGAGGCCATCGACCAATCGATTGCCGAATCCATCACCCGATACACTCAGGATCTTGATCATTCAAAGGAAATGTTCCTCGCGATCCTTGGCCACGATCTGAGAACTCCCCTCGGCGCAATCATGATGTCCGCGGACTTCATGCTGGAGACGAAGGAGTTGACGGAGCCTCACCTCACACTTGCATCGCGAATCTCGAAAAGCTCGAATCGGATGAACCAGATGATTGGCGCGCTTCTCGACTTCACCCGGAGCCGGTTGGGTGGAGGAATACCCATAGAGCGCGCACCGATGAACATGGGCAAGGCAGCGCACGACGTGGTCGAGGAGATCGCCGCAGCATACCCGAAAAGAAAGGTCACGATCGACGCCCGTGGCTCTCTCGAAGGTGAGTGGGATTGCTCACGAATCAGTCAGGTGTTGAGCAACCTGATCGCCAATGCGCTCGAACATGGCTCCCGCGAATCCATAGTGACTGTCACGGTGGACGGTGACCCGTCGGAAGTCAGGATCGCGATACACAATCATGGGCTGGCTATTCCGCCAGAGCAGTTGAACGGAATTTTCAATCCCATGAAGTCCAGCGCGTCAGACCTGAGCAGCTCCGGCGGGCCCGCTGGCAACCTTGGTTTGGGATTGTACATCGCTGACAGAATCGCGTTCGCACATCAGGGGAAAATCGAAGTGGAGTCCGGCGAGGACAAGGGAACCACGTTCACCGTGCGCTTGCCACGTCACGCCGCTGTCAAACCGATCATGGAACGGGCTTCTTCACCGCCCTCGAGGACCAGTGAATCGACCTGATCTTCCATCCGGTCTTCGTCCGCGTGAGGACTGTCGATTCGGCGCCGGCAGAGTTGATCTGCCGGCCATTGAACTCACCCCTGGTGAGACTCGTTCCGGTCGTCCACGCAGTATTTCCTTCGATCGTCACCCTTAACGGTCCAGGCACGGACTTTACCGCTTTCGCGAACGCGATGTCTTCGACGAGATGATGCGAGCGGTAATCGGCTCTCGTTTCCGTCTCGCCGCTTTCCAGGATCGTGACGTCATGGGCGAGCAAGCCGAGCGCCCTCGTGCTATCGCCGGCCGAAAGAGCGTCGTGAAACGAATTGATGGACGAAACTACTGCTGCAGAATCGGCGTGCGCCGCAGCGCCGGAAGAACGAAGAACTCGCGCTGACGAGACCGCAGCTGTAAGAGCAAACAATGCAAGCGTTGTCCCTGCGAGCAAAAGCCTGGAGCGTGTGGCAGAAGGCATTACTGGATCCTGTTGAAAAGAGGAAATGGTCGTGTCATGTCGCCCGAGGTTCAACCACCAGCTTCCCGCGAACCATGTTCATTCCGCAGGCGAAGATGAACTCGCCGACCTTGTCCGGTGTGAACTCGATGGAGGTCGTCTTGAACGCGGGCAGATCGCGGGCGATGCCGAAATCTCCGAATACAACCTGCTCGGTGCATGATGCAGATTCGTCGCGGTAGAAATCGAGCTTGACCGGAACGCCCTCCTTCACGACGACCACATCAGGAGAGTAGCCTCCTCTCACCGTGATCTTGATTTCCTGGACACCAGCGTCGGAAACCTGTGCCGCAACGCTCTGGCGCGGGCCAAAAAAGAACCAGAGTATGAGTGCGATCGCCACAACCGCCCCGACAAGTACAGTGATCTCTGTTTTGTCCATCACGCGGTCCTCGCGGCCAGCGTCATGTTCGGAGCGTGAAACCGCCTCAATCGCAGGCTGTTCGCGACAACCGACACGCTCGAAAGCGACATTGCAAGGCTCGCGATTACCGGTGACAGAAGCCAGCCAGTGAACGGGTACAATACTCCCGCTGCGATCGGTATGCCGACCACGTTGTAGACGAACGCCCAGAAGAGGTTTTGTTTAACGGTTCGAATGGTTGCGCGCGAGAGTGCGATCGCCGTCACAACGCCACGAAGGTCTCCGCGCAACAGCGTGATGTCGGACGCTTCGATCGCCACGTCTGTGCCAGTGCCGATAGCAATCCCCACGTCCGCCTGGGCAAGGGCGGGAGCGTCGTTGATGCCGTCGCCCACCATGCCGACTTTCGCGTTGCCCGCCTGGAGTCTTCGAACCTCATCGCTTTTGCCTTCCGGCAGCACTTCGGCGAGGACGCGGGTAATTCCAACCTTTGCCGCAACCGCTTCCGCTGCCTGCTTGTTGTCGCCGGTGATCATCACGACCTCGAGACCCATCGTCTGCAATGCGGCAATGGCACTCGCTGCCTCCGGCTTTACCTGATCGGCAACAGCGACAAGGCCAGCCAGAACACCATCCAGAGCAACGAACATCGGCGTTTTTCCCTGCGAGGCGAGTTCCGTTGACGCGCGTTCGCCAGCGCCCACATCGACGCCGCGCTCTTTCATCATTCGAAGATTTCCGAGCAGCAAACTCTTTCCGCCGACCACTGCCTCGAGACCGCGGCCGGTCACCGCCTGAAACCTCGACGCACGGTCAATGGTGAGTCCACGACTCTGGGCGCCTCGAACGATTGCCTGGCCCAATGGGTGCTCGCTCTGGCGCTCAGCCGTCGCCACGAGACCCAGCAAATCGTTTTCTGCGAGATCCCCGAGGACAATGATGTCGGTGAGCTCGGGCTTGCCCTCGGTGATCGTTCCGGTCTTGTCGAGAATGAGAGTATTCAGCTTGTGAGCTGTCTCCAGACTCTCGCCGCCCTTGATAAGCACTCCGTTTTCGGCGCCTCTCCCGGTGCCCACCATGATCGCGGTTGGAGTGGCAAGCCCCAGCGCACATGGACACGCGATGATCAGCACCGCGACAAAGTTGACGAGTGCCATCGTAAACCTCGTGTCGGGCGGAGCGAGTATGAACCAGACAGCAAACGTGAGGACCGCGATGCAGAGCACGATCGGCGTGAAGATGCCGCTGAGTATATCGGCAAGCCGCGCGATCGGCGCCTTCGAGCCCTGAGCGTCCTGCACCATCTTCACGATCTGCTGCAGAGCAGTCTCTCGGCCGACTTTCGTCGCCTCGAACCTGAAGGCGCCGGTCTTGTTGAGCGTAGCACCGAAAACTTCATCGCCGACTGCCTTGTCCACCGGCATGCTTTCACCGGTGAGCATTGCTTCGTCTACTGCGGAAGCGCCGTCCCTGATGATTCCGTCCACGGGGATTTTCTCGCCGGGCCGAACTTCGACCATGTCACCGGGAACCACCTGCTCGACTTCGATCTCGATCTCTTTGCCGTCACGAATGACTCTGGCCGTCTTCGCCTGCATCTTCATCAGTTGGCTGATTGCGTCGGATGTCTTTCCCTTCGCCCGGGATTCCATCATCCGCCCCGCGAGGATCAACGCGATGATCACGCTTGCCGCCTCGAAGTAGACGGGAACCATTGGACTGCCGCCAGCCATTCCGGACATTGGATCTATCCCGGTGCGGCCGGCGAAGAGTCGCGGCGCGACGGTCGCGGCGGTCGAGTAGAGGTATGCCGTTCCAGTTCCAATTGCGATGAGCGTGTTCATGTCAGCCGCGCGGTGACGAAGAGCGGCCCAGGCACCGCGATAGAATTGGCTCCCGCAGTAGAACACGACAGGCGTCGAAAGGAGGAGTTGAACCCAGGGAGCGCCCGGAAAGTTGAGAACGGCAATCCGGCCGTGTGCCATAGCCATGATCAGAACAGGCAGTGACAACACGGCCGCAATGATGAACTTTCGGCGCAGCCCCAGGTACTCTTCGCGACGAGCGTGTTCTTCGGAACCCGAATCGCTCGTCGCAGAAGTCTCTCTCACCGTGTACCCGAAGTCCTCGATTGCGCCCCTTATGGCCGCGACATCTGCTGCGCCGGTCAAATATTCGACCCGCACCTGCATTGTTCCGAGATTGAAGTCGGCGCCGACGACTCCATGAAGGGAAGCGAGATGGTGCTCGAGCGGCTGGGCCGAGCCTGATGGCCGCGCAGAGTCATCCACGATGAATTCCACTTCGGCCTGGCCCGTCGTGCCGTAACCGACATCCTTCACCGTCGCGACGAGCTGCCTGACACCCGTGGTCGCTGGATTGTATTCAACAGTGGCCCGCGACGTCGCGAAATTGACGTTGGCTTTGGTAACGCCGTCGACTTTGGTCAGTGACTTCTCGATGCGGTTGGCGCATGCCGCGCACGTCATGCCGGTAATGGGCAGATCTATGCGTTGCCCAAGTCCATCGGGAGTGGAGCGCGTGTGACGGTCGGCAGTGGCCGGGGCGCTCACCGGCCGCTCTTGTAGATGAGGTCGACGAGCTCGTCGTACATCGCGTCAGCCTCATCTCCGCCCGACTTGATCGCGGCCGAAGCGCAATGGCGAAGGTGGTTACGCATGAGCTCGCGACCGACACCTCTAAGAGCTTCGTTGACGGATGAGATCTGGATCATGATGTCGGCGCAGTACCGGTCTGCCTCGACCATTTTCTGAAGGCCGCGGACCTGACCTTC
>JBBSGU010000114.1:0-8055 GCA_038253755.1 Gemmatimonadales bacterium
AATCCTGGGGATGGTGCAGACGGCGAGCGAGAACAAACGGGTGATCGCGAGTTTTCTCCGTGAGCTCGGTGAGCGAGGCTTCCCGCTGGACCGCCCACTGCTCGTCGTGCTCGATGGAGCCAAGGGTCTTCGCGCTGCGGTACGAGATGTGTTTGGCGACGGGCCGGTGCAACGATGCCAGTGGCACAAGCGCGAGAACGTGCTCAGTTATCTCGCAAAGCAGGACCAGCCAGCGTGGCGGCGAAAACTTCAGGCCGCGTACATGCACCCGTCTTATGCGGATGCGAAGCGAGCGCTTGATCGGCTCTATCGCGAATTGCGGCTAAAGAACGAATCTGCCGCCGCGAGTCTTGCCGAAGGCCTGGAAGAAACCCTGACACTCCACCGGCTCAACGTGTTTCCAGAACTTGGAGTGAGCTTCAAGACCACGAACCTGATCGAGAGTGTGATGTCGCGTCTCGAAGCGAAGACACGTCGCGTAACACGCTGGAGGACAAGTGATCAGAAGCTGCGCTGGTGTGCCTCAGCGCTCTGCGCGATGGAACGACAATTTCGTCGCGTGAAGAATCACCGGCATCTGCACTTGCTGAAGCAGGCTCTTCAGAACAAACTCTCACTCACGAACTTCGCCGCGGCGTAAGCCGCAATCATGCGCGCATCGCCTGAATGTCAACTAGGCGCGGGACACTCCCCTGGACACTCGGGACTAAGTAATGAAGCGCACGTGGACGATCATCGGGGTGCGTGATGTGGCTCAAAGCTTCAAGTGGTACCAATCGCTGTTCGGTCAGTCGGCGACAGCCTCGGCGCATTCGTACTTTGGCCAGCTCGTCGATTCCGATGGAACGGTATTGCTCTGCCTTCACGAGTGGGGAGTAGATTCCCATCCTCCGTTGACGAGCCCCGACGATGGCACACCCGGAAACGGCCTGCTGCTGTTCTTTCGCGTCGATGACTACGCGAGCGCATTACAGCGGGCGAGAGCTCTCGCGTCCCGGTTCGAAGAAGAACCGCACGTGAATCCCAATACTCGAACGGAAGAATTCTCGCTGCGGGATCCCGATGGATACTACGTGACGATTAGCGCGCTACCAGGAGACTACCGAAGTGCCTAAGCTGATTTACTTCGCAACTGCATCGCTCAACGGCTACGTGACGGACGGAGAAGGGAAATTCGGGTGGGCCGAGCCAGATGAAGAGGTCCACCAGTTTGTCAACGATCTCGTGCGCGATGTCGGAACTCACTTGTACGGACGCCGCATGTACGAGACGATGATGGTCTGGGAAACGGAGCCGAGCCTGGCCAAGGAATCGCCAGTCATGCGCGACTTTGCGGAGATCTGGCAGCAGGCCGACAAGGTCGTCTACTCCACAACGCTGCCAGCGGTTCAGACCACGAAAACGCGACTGGAAAGAACCTTCGATCCGGAAGTGGTGAAGAAGTTGATTGAGTCGAGCACGCGCGACGTAATAGTTGGCGGTCCCAGCCTCGCGGCGGACGCGTTCCGCGCTGGCCTTGTGGACGAGTGCCACATGATCTTCGTTCCGATCGTGGTGCAGGCTGGAACGAGATTCCTGCCTGACGACGTTCGTCTCGAGTTGGAGCTTGTAACCGAACGAAGGTTCCAAAGCGGAATGGTTTATCTCCACTATCGGCGCAAAGGATAAGGGAGGAGATATGCGGCGTTCATCTGTCTCTCGGTGTCTAGCTATCGTGTTGAGCAGCAGCGTGCTTTGCTCAATCCCTGCACGATCCTACGCGCAAGAGCCTCCGGTACTCACTCTCGCCGATGGCCGAACCGTGGAAGTGCTTGGTCTGCGGCGCTGGACCATCGGCATGCTCCAGGATTCGCTTGCCCGATATGCCCCGTCGGATTCGCTACAGTCCCATGCGTGCGCGGCGGTCCTGCGCTACAAGCTGCACTTTGCAGACGCATCTTCCGTAACGTTTAGTTCCGATTCCGGTGAACCCGATGCAATCGTCGTTAGCGTACGTGAACCGCAGGATTCAGCCCGTGTGCACTATCGAAACCTGCCTCTCGACTCGCTCAATTCGAGAAAGGAATGGCGCGAGATCACTGACGTTTTTCGTCTGCATCAAAACATATTCTGGACCGAAGTCAGACAGCATGTAGGAGCAGCGCTCGGCCCCAAACGTCGATACCACAATGCAGGCGATAGTGTCTTAGCTGCCCGGTTCACGTCAACGCTCAACTCGTTCCGCCGAAAAACCGACTTGCGCGACGCGCTACAATCGTTGGCGAGCAGACGGGTGGCGGGGCGCACACGACGGCCATTGGCCCAATCGGCGAGCACATGCTCGTTCGCGTGCCTGTTGCGCGGGTAATCAATCCAGTCACGAAGACGAACTGGCAGCGAGTCGGAGTTACGCCAGATGTGAAGGTGCCGGCGATTGATGCATTGCAAACGGCGGAACAATTGATACGCGAGGGGCGGCCGATAAGCGCATCGATTGCTCCGCGAGATTTGTCGAATTATGACGCGAGGAACGTGCACCGAGCCGGCGAACCAGTCGAAAAGCTGCCGCCAATGCATGGCATACGCTTCTCAATCGATACTTCTGCAAAGTATACGAGTTGGAGAGGAGTTCTCTCGAGAGTCGCAGGCGCGGTGGAATTTGCGAACGGTCGCGGCCGACTGGACGTGACGGCGACCAGTCACACTGCCAACGTCTCGCTCGGCGATGTCATTATCGGCGAGCCACTCGCCAGGCCCGGCGACTATTACCTGTTCGACAACACTGGCTACATCCTCGTGCGCCCGGCGACGCGAACATTCTTGGCATTCGTATTTACGCGAGCAGACTTCAACCACACCGGAGCGTTGCTACCCGGCGCTTTCCTGATGTACCCGACTCCAAACCGCATCGATACGCTTTTTGCCGGAAATCGCGGTGAGCGGCGGCAGCACGCCCCAGTCAGTATTCACTGGCACATGCAGCCGCGGGGTGTTGGCGGTTTCGATCACATGTATGCGCGGGGATGGCTCGAGTTGGCCGATGCGCCTGCGATCGAGGCTGGCGTTGCGCGATGGTTCGAGGTCGCGGCTGCGCTGGCGACGACGCCGGGCGGTGTGAATGCTCTGTCACCCGACGGTGTGGAGATAACATCAGTCGCGCTGCTTCGCCAACCTGGAATGACAAAATCATCAGTCCCGTATCTGGAGATGCTTGCTCCCCTTCATGTCGTCGCTGTCGATGTCGCGCCGACTCGACTGGTTCTCCCGACAACATACAAGGAGCAAGCGACAGGGCTTAAGAAACGCTCACTCAGCGCCGACCTTAGATGGCAATCCTTCGAGGGCGCGCAACAACGGGCGCAGCGCGCCTCGTGCCGGCAGGCGTGGATGTAAGGAGACGGTACACAGGCTTGCCTTCAGAGTAGTTTCGCGTTCTTCTCTAGGCATCTCAAACCCACTCCATCGTGTACAAGCCAACGATTCTCGCAGCGCTTCTTTGCGCCGCGCCTCTTGCCGCCCAGAACCCGCCGGCTCCGCCAGTCAATCCGCCCTCGGGAAACACTCCGCCGGCAACAGCCGCGGCGATCCCGACCAAGTGGAACGTCCTGGAGAAGCACGGCACGTCAAAGGATGTTGACTACGATGTGACCGAAGGCACGTGGATCAACCTTGATGTCTCGCCCGACGGAAAGACAATCGTGTTCGACATCGTTGGCGACATCTACACCATCCCGATCACCGGCGGCGCAGCCAGGCTCATACTCGGCGGCGCCGCATACGAGCACCAGCCAAGATTCTCCCCGAACGGCAAACGGATCGCATTCACTTCCGACCGCGATGGCCTCACCAACGTTTGGACCGCAAACATCGACGGAACCGATCTCAGACAGATCAGCAAAGAGAAAGACCGCGAAGTCTCCAATCCGGCATGGACGCCTGACGGCCAATACCTCGTCAATCGCAAACACTTCCGCAACACGCGCTCGCTCGGCGCAGGTGAGATGTGGCTTTATCACGTCGGCGGAGGCAGTGGACTAAAGCTGACCGATCGCAGAAACTGGGAACAGAACGCCACCGAGCCGATCGTTTCGCCCGATGGCCGCTACGTCTATTTCACTGAAGACGTTTCTCCCGGTGGAGGATTTCAATACAATCGCGACGCACATGGACAGGTTTATGTCGTCCAGCGGTTTGATCGACAAACGGGCAATCGCACCACGGCAATCGGCGGAGCGGGAAGCGCGCTTCGTCCACAGCTCTCCCCCGATGGAAAGACGATGTCGTTCGTACGACGAGTTGGACTCAAGAGCGTCCTCTGGCTTCGCGATCTCGACAGCGGACGCGAGCGTCCGTTATGGGATGGTCTCGATCACGATCAGCAGGAAGCGTGGGCAATCTACGGTACTTACCCCGGCTATGACTGGACGCCCGACGGAAAGTCGATTCTGATCTGGGCGAAGGGCCACATCAATTCGATCGACGTCGCATCCGGCACTGTTAAGAACATTCCATTCACCGCGCATATCCATCAAACCATCACGGACGCGGTGCGCTTCGCGCAGGCCGTTCAGCCTGACAGCTTCGATGTAAAGATGCTTCGATGGGCAACAGTCTCGCCCGACCAGAAGCGCGTCGTCTACACATCACTCGGCAAGCTGTATCTGAAGGAGCTGCCGAACGGTCAGCCACGTAGAGTCACGGACGATGCCGACAATGACGAGCTCTTTCCCTCGTGGTCGGCTGACGGTCGGTCAATCGTCTACGCATCGTGGAACGACTACAACCTCGGCGCCATTCGAACGGTCACCCTGGATGGAAAGAACGGCCGCAAGCTCACGACGAAACCCGGGCACTACATCGAACCGAGGTTTTCGTTCGATGACAAGCAGGTCGCCTACCGCCGCATCGGCAGCGACGGCCTGCGCTCACCACTCTACACACAGGACATAGGCATCTATATAGTAGCGGCGTCCGGTGGGGAGCCGAAACTCCTCACTGAGGAAGGTTCGATTCCGCGCTTCAACAAGTCGAGCGACAGGATTTTTCTTTCGTCGAACGAGGGACCGAAAGCAGCGCTTATCAGCGTGAATCTTACCGGTGGCGATCGACGGGTTCACCTGACCTCCGACAACGCGACCGAGTTCGTGCCGTCACCGGACGAGAAGTTCGTCACGTGGGTCGAACGGTTCAATGCCTACGTTGCGCCGTTGCCGATGACGGGAAAGCCAATCGACGTCAGCAACAGCGTTGGCGATTTCCCGGCGAAGCGTATCTCCCGCGACGCCGGATCCTACCTTCACTGGACGCCAGATTCGCGCCGCATCTACTGGTCGCTCGGCCCAGACCTCTACAAGCGCGATGTGTCAGCTACATTCGCGTTCGAGACGATGGACACGACCATCATCGCAAAAGAACCTGAGAGCAAGGGTATGCCGATCGGCTTCAGGGCAGCGACCGACAAACCCACAGGCCGAATCGCTCTGACTGGCGCCACGATCATCACGATGAACGGAAATGAGATCATTCCGAACGGGACGGTGCTCGTCGATCGAAACCGAATTACGTACATCGGTTCGAACGCGCAGATTCCGGCTGACGCGAAGCGTATCGACGTCACTGGCAAGTACATCATGCCTGGCTTCGTGGACGCTCATGCGCATCTCACAACTGGCTCGAGTGGAATCGCACCGCACACGAACGCGGGCCTGATGGCGAGCGTCGCTTTCGGAACGACGACGATTCACGATCCATCCAACGAAACATCGATGGTGTTTTCGATAGCCGAGACGGCGCGTGCGACGGGCATGATTACGCCTCACATCTTTTCGACGGGAACGATCCTTTACGGCGGGGAGGGGAACTTCAAGGCAATCACGACGTCGTTCGACGACGCGCTTGCTCACCTCCGTAGGATGAAAGCAGTCGGTGCATTCAGCGTGAAGAGTTACAATCAGCCGAGGAGGGATGCGAGGCAGCAGATCATCGAGGCTGCGCGTCAGCTGCAGATGGAGGTGGTCCCGGAGGGAGGATCGACGTTCTCCGTGAACACGACGATGTTCCTCGACGGACACACGACGCTGGAGCACAATCTTCCAGTTGCGCCGTTGTACGAGGACATGCTCAAGCTGATCTCGTCATCGAAGACTGCATACACGCCGACATTCATCGTTCTTTACGGCGGAATGAGCGGCGAGAATTACTGGTATCAAAACACCAACGTGTGGGAGAACGAGAAGCTCCAGTACTTCAATCCGCCGGGTCAGCTCGATGCGCGGTCGCGTCGCAGGACGATGGCCTCGAACGACGATTATTTCTTCACTACGGTGTCGAAGTCTGTCAAGGACCTCAACGATCGCGGCACGCTGACGAACACTGGCGCGCACGGACAGCTCGATGGAATGGGCGAGCACTGGGAAACCTGGATGATGCAGATGGGTGGCATGTCGAACCTGCAGGCGCTTCACGCTGCGACCATCAACGGCGCAACTTCACTTGGCCTCGACAAGGACGTGGGGTCGCTCGAGTCAGGCAAGCTCGCGGATTTGCTCGTGCTTGATGCAAATCCGCTCGACAACATCCGGAACACAAACACGATCCGTTACGTCATGTTGAACGGCAGACTGTATGATGCGACGACGCTCGCGGAGCTCGGGAATCATCCGGCACCGGCGCCGAAGCGCACGTGGAGGGATTAGGTCGGTACCGGGCAGCCCAAGATACAATGCGCCCGAAGAAACACTTGGGATCCTTGGGCCATCAACAGCGCCTGATGCCATACGCGTATAGGACGGGGTTCACCGGGCGTTAGTCCATGATGTCAGAACAGGAGGTCGACATGGAATCGGGCCATGATTATTCCGTCGCAGTGTCCCATTCTGAACCCCGCATTCTGGCAGCCGTTTCCGCGCGACTGCCGGTGCAGCGCGTGCCGGCTGTTTTTGCTTCGTATCTAACCAGGTGTATGACGCGGGGAAATCAGGTGCGGTACACCTCGATGGACAGAACGTCTTCGTATATTGTGATGTCCCGGATAAGTCGGGCGAGGCTGATGTTGACTTCGGCGTGGGTGCCAGGGCGCCGTTCACAGCGGTCGGAGCCGTGCGGATGATGACACTCCCATCGGGATTGGTCGCGACGACAACCCACAGAGGCGCCTACTCACAACTCGGTCTCGCGCACTCAGCAGTGGTCGACTGGTGCCGCGCGCACGGGCGCCGCCTCACCGGAACGCGCTGGGAGGTCTACGGCCACTGGACTCCCGAAGAAGCGCAACAGCATACAGACGTGTTTTATCTCCTGTCCGAATGATCGGGCGCGCGCGTAGAATGCTTTTCAACGTCGGAACGTCCGTCAGCGGACCGCGTTAGAAGACGGAACTCCACCACCCGATACCCTGCTACCCTGCCCGCTGCAGCGAAATTCATCATATGACTTGACAGGTATATGACCTAATAGGTATATACTTGGTGTGGAATCTTCCTTCGGCATTATCGCGGAACCAAATCGTCGGGCCATCCTGAGCCTGCTCGCCTCGTCGGAGCAATCGGTCAGCGATATCGAGCACCGGCTTCGCATGTCGCAGCCATCGGTCTCGAAACACCTCAGGGTGCTCCGGGAGGCCGGCTTCGTGGAAGCTCGAATCGATGCACAACGGCGCGTCTACCGGATCAGGCCTGAACCGCTCATGGAGCTCGACGCCTGGCTCGCTCCCTTCCGCCGCTATTGGTCTGCCCATCTCGATGCTCTCGAGCGCCACCTCGATCGTACGGCGAAAAAAGCGTCGCCGAAGAAGGCGAAGAAAGAGCGCCCGGTGCACCTGTTACCGAGGGCACCGTCAAACGGGCCGACCCACCGAAATTGCTCGAATTCAACTGGGGCGGGAACGACATGAGGTGGCAGCTTCAGCAAGTCGGCAGCGGCACGCGCCTCACACTTTGGCACAACATCGGCCGCCAGTTCATCGCGATGGGCGCGGCCGGCTGGCACATCTCTATCGACGTACTCGATCGCTTCCTTGCAGGTCATCCCATCGGCCGAATTGTCGGCAGCGAAGCGATGACGTTCGATGGATGGCGA
>JBBSGU010000115.1:0-8005 GCA_038253755.1 Gemmatimonadales bacterium
GAATACGCGCCCGATATTGTCGAGCAGGTCAGGTTCGTCAAGCACGCGCAGACGCTGGGATTCAAGCTTAGTGAGATTGAAGAGCTGCTGGCGCTTCGTAATCATGCCTCGAGCTGCGGTGAGGTTCGCGGCGTCGCCGCGACAAAAATTGCCGACATCGACGAGAGAATCCTTCACCTCTCGAACATCCGGGACTCTCTCCGAAAGCTCGTCAAGGCATGCGTGCGCTCGGACTCCTCGGAAAGGTGCGCAATAATCGAAGCATTGGACGAGGGCGCCCATAACATCGGTAACTGACATCCAGTATGCGGCAATCAGTTTCACAACAACATAGAGGTTTTTACAGATGACAAAGAGAAAGGTCGACTTCTTCAGCGCGGGATGTCCTCTTTGTGAGGACGCCTTGCGAACAGTGCGCGATCTCGCGTGTGACAGTTGCGACATCACCGTCTACGATATGAAGACCGACGCCGGCAAATCGAAAGCAATGGGTTACGGCGTCAAGCGGGTTCCAGCGGTCGCCGTTGATGGACGACTTGCTGATTGTTGCCACCAAGGCGAGGTGAACGCTGAGACGCTGCGCACGCTCGGCGTCGGCGCGCCTCGTTGACGGACAGGTGCGGCGGCATCCGCCGCTGTAGTGATGGGTGCTTCGACAGTGTTGAAAGCTTGCCTGCAGTATCTCCGCAGTGACGCCTGGATTACCGGCAGCGATTTTTCTCGGCTTACTCGGATTCATAGAGCCGTGTACCGTTGGATCCAGCGTACTCTTCGTGAAGTATCTGCAGGGAAAGTCAGCGGCGGAAGTGAAACTCGAAACCATCGTATTCGCCGGAACAAGAGCTTTCGTGCTCGGCGGGTTGGGCGTCGTCGCCGCGCTCGCCGGTCGCGCGATCCTTCCTTATCAGCGGGCTTTCTGGATCGCGCTTGGCCTTCTGTATGGGCTGGTGGGCGCGCTCTACTTGTCGGGTCATCAGCGGGTTCTGACACGAAGGCTCGGACCGAAACTGGGTCGTGCGCCGAGCGCGGCTGCCGTCGGACTCCTGTTCGGCCTCAATATTCCGGCTTGCGCGACCCCGCTCCTGGCCGTGCTGTTCGCGGCTAATCTTGGCTCGGCGAACATTACGCGTGGTTTTTGGACGATGGGGATGTTCGGGCTCGCGTTGTCATTCCCGCTCGTCCTCGCTGTTTACTCCGCGAGAGCGCGCGATGGTCTAATTAGATTGGCTTCATACTCTGATCGGGTGCCGCGGTTGACGGGGGGGCTTCTGATAGTGCTTGGCGCGTGGTCGATCTTCACTGCAGTTTCGCCTTCGTTATGACAGATGATGTCCGGCCCGCGGTTCTCATCAAACGATATACGAGCCGCCGCCCAGCGTGAGAAAAAATACGTTGAGTAGGGTCGTGTAGTTGAGTCTAAGTGGTTAGTGCTTGTCCTCTTGGCCGTACCGTCGGATGGAGTGGCTGCACCGCGATACGGCCCGGGCCTTGCCAATCTGCAAACCGTATGGACGCGAAACGCAGCGGGCGATTGGAAACGGTCGGAATGGTCGCAGCTTTCGGGCTGTTGTTGTGGATGGAGAACAGGCGGAGTCTGCGAAACTCCGTCGAATCGAAAGAGCGTCGGGTGGCACGCAACCTCGGGGTCGCCGGGGTGAGTGCCGTTCTTCTTCACTTTGCCGAGCGGCCGGTGTCAATTCCGCTCGCCAGGCTGGTGGAGAGGCGCCGGCTTGACTGCTGCAACGCCGGTCATTTACCCCGTGGCTGGAAACGCTTCTGGGCTTGCTGCTGCTCGATTACACTCTGTACCTCTGGCACGTACTCGAGCACAAGGTTCCCGTGCTCTGGCGGTTTCACGCCGTTCATCACGTCGATCTAGATCTGGATGCGTCAACCGCACTGCGCTTCCATTTTGGTGAGCTTGCCGCCTCGATTCCGTGGCGTGCCGCCCAGATTGTCGTTATCGGCGTGACTCCACGCACACTCGCCGTCTACCAGCGCCTGCTGATGCTCTCCGTCCTGTTCCACCATTCCAACGTGCGGATTTCAAGCCGGACGGAGGCATGGTTGAGCCGGATTATCATGACTCCGCGCCTGCACGGGATTCATCACTCGGTCGAACACGACGAAGTCAACTCGAATTGGTCGAGCGGACTCACCCTCTGGGATACGATCCATCACACGCTCAAGCCCGGCGTATCCACAGACAACGTCACCATCGGCCTCGCCGCTTACCGCAATCCCGACGAACTCACGCTTCCGAAGGTTCTGAAGATGCCGTTTGCACGATCCACCGCAAAAAAAGTCAGGCAGCGGCCTGGAAAGCGAACCTCATAGAGCGCCCGATCGGCCGCGGTCACGCGGGTTACATCTTCATCATGTCTCGCCGCATCCCAAGAATCCCTTCTACGTGAGCGCGATGGTCCGGGACAAATGCTTTAAGCTGTGACGGACTCATTCCCGCCATGCGGGTCAGGTCCGATCGAATCTCCGCAGTCGCCCTATTCCATTTTGCGGGCGGAGTCATCTTCATTTCCCGCATCATCCGCTCGCAGTCGGCGAGCAAGGCTTCCACGGCGCTTGTGTGGGCCGGAAGCAGAGATTTTACGCGGTCTGCCGGCGCCGACGCAAATTGCTCGATATCCGCGGCCGCACTCGTTGCCACGGTATCGGAGTGAGTCATTTGCATCGAGGAGCTGGAGCGCATTCCTCCCATGTCATTCGCCGCGGCGACGACAGTAGCTGTATCTGCCGCGTCTGACGTTTTTTTCTCTGCCGTACATGCCGCCAGGCTCAACGCAGCCCCGCACGCTACAGTCGTTAGCAATCGCATCGCTCACCTCGTTCAAAGAATGGTTGCACGCCTCGCTCCGGGATATTCAACGCGAGAGTCACGCGTGGTCCGCGAGCTACTTACCTCGGCAATATTTAAAGACAGAAGCCGGTCGAGTTGTTCCCCTTGAGCGCTCTACAACCAATCTGCTCGATTAACGCGACGCCGTTTTAATCGGTATTCGCGCTATCAACTGGTGATGCGCCGTAACGCCGATCTGTCCGCGCTCCATCCCGTGCGCCGTTCCATCGCTGTGGTATACGACGAGCACGGCGTGGTCGTGCGTGAGCATCTGCGGCGCAGAAACGGTCAGTCTCGCGTGACCTCGCGGGTCGGTGGTGAAAGTGTTGCTGGTCGCAGTCCCGTCGAGCGGCGTGAAACCAACCGGCTTCTGGTCGAAGTGATTCTCGAACAAAGAATAAACTCCATTTGGACGAAGACCGTCCAGCTCAACTGTGATATGAACTCCGGAGGTCCCAGCGGCCTCAATTCTCACGCCTCCAGTGGCGTTAAGCCAGCTGCCGAGAGTAAAACCCTCGAGCGGGGTCCCGAGCGCATTGTAGATCGGGGAGCTGCCAGGATCGGTGAGCAGGGCATTTCGGAATCCGGCTGAATGCTGGATGTTCTGCGGTCCCATTGCCGCAGGAGCGTTCGCGTCCCGCACGAACACTTGCGGATCCAGAGCAGGGGACATGTGCATCTCTTCCGAAAAAAATGCCGCATGCGTCATGAGGTCCAGTCTTGTCGCCGGGGCCGACGCGCAGCCGGAAGCGAGCGCGGAGGTGATGAAAAGCAAAGGGACTCGTACCGCGCTGAATAACCCGCCAATGTTTCGCATGAGAGAAAACCCGAAAGGTTGATTGCTGCTGTGGAGACGCATCACTTGTCACGACCACACGAGCACGAAGAAGGCCACCGGCACGCCCAGCGTAAATGGGATATTTTCACATCCACACTTTCGAATCGCTCAACCAGCATTTTACCGACCTCGATCAATCTTGGGGCAGCGTCTGGATTCCATTAACTCCTTGAAAAAAATGAGAACCGCAATCGCCGTTTTACCCGTCTTGCTGTTGGGCTCTATTCCGATCGGCGGCGTGGCCTCGGCGCAGGGGTATCCGTTCAGCCAGCGTGCCAGCGTCTCTCAATCGGTGGCGTTCACGACAATAGGGATAACGTACGGCCGACCAAGCGCTCGCGGCCGCGCTCTATTTGGCGCTCTCGTGCCATGGGACAGCATCTGGCATCCGGGTGCTGACTCCGCCACCCGTATCACGTTCAACCATGACATCGCGGTCGAAGGAAAATTGCTGCCGGCCGGCGCGTATTCCATCTGGATCGTACCGCGAGAGCACGCACCGTGGACGGTGATCTTCAGCAGCAAGTCGCGGGCATTCCACAAACCATACCCGGGAGGCAACCTCGATGTGCTGCGCATCGAGGTAGCGCCAGAAGTCGCGTCCGCTGTGGAAACATTGTCACTTTATTTTCCGGAAGTGCTGCGGGATGAGGCTGTGCTGCGGATTCACTGGGGAACGACTGCCATACCAATCCGGATCAAGGCGCCATTTCGTCCGCCGGCTTTTCGCTGACAGCAGGTTCCTCATGCCCGTGTCGTACAGGATAGCGGCGAGGGAGAAGGATCACCTCGAGGTTTGAACAACTGCCTAACCCAGACAATTTTTGAGTCAAGAGTAGAGCCGACAGTTAATTGAGTCTTTGAGTTCAGAGTTTTTTCAAAAGCACAGACCGGGCGGACTCTGAACTCGACAACTGAACGACTGTCATCTCTCTACTCTTGACTGATCGACTGTCTGGGTTTTGTGGCAGGTACCCGAACCCATTGTGATGGCGTAACTTGAGTGGTCTCATGACCGACGAAATGAAGCGACAGGACGCCCTCGACTACCACTCATCAGGGCGTCCGGGAAAAATTGCAGTCGTTCCCACGAAGCCGCTCAATAACCAGCGCGACCTCGCACTCGCGTATTCTCCCGGTGTCGCAGTTCCTTGCCTCGAGATTCAGAAAAATCCGCAGGACGCATACAAGTACACTGCCCGCGGAAACCTCGTCGCTGTCGTGACGAACGGAACCGCTGTCCTCGGCCTCGGAAACATCGGCGCCCTCGCCGGCAAGCCGGTGATGGAAGGCAAGGCGAATCTCTTCAAGCAGTTCGCCGACCTCGATGTCTTCGATCTGGAAGTCGGCTCCGAAAACCCGGACGACGTCATCAAGTTCTGCCAGCTGCTCGAGCCGACCGTCGGAGGAATTAATCTCGAGGACATTCGTGCCCCGGACTGCTTCTATATAGAAGAAGAGCTCCGCAAGACGCTCAACATTCCGGTCTTCCACGACGATCAGCACGGAACAGCGATCATCTCCGGCGCCGCGCTGCTAAACGCCCTGGAGATCACTGGCCGCGACATCGCCGACGTCAGATGCGTTTTCTCGGGAGCCGGCGCTGCCGCGATCTCGACGGCCGAGCACTACGTGCGGCTCGGGGTGAAGCGGGAAAATATTCTTCTCACTGATCGCCAGGGAGTCGTCTACCGGGGACGCCCCGGGGAAATGGATCCGTACAAGGCCCGATTCGCGAATGAAACATCAGCGCGAACGCTGAGGGACGCACTCGTTGGGGCCGATGTCTTTGTCGGCCTTTCCGTTGCGGGTGCAGTCACCGGCGACATGATCGTGAAGATGGCGCCGCGTCCAATCATCTTCGCGCTCGCCAATCCCGAGCCCGAGATTCTTCCCGAAGAAGTGCGCGCCGTCCGCGACGACGCAATCATCGCGACGGGACGCAGCGATTATCCGAACCAGGTCAACAATGTACTCGGCTTTCCGTTCATTTTCCGCGGTGCGCTCGACGCGCGCGCGACTGAAGTGAACGAAGCGATGAAGATGGCTGCGACGCGCGCGCTTGCGCTGCTCGCGAAGGAGGACGTGCCGGACAGCGTATCGCGACTCTATGGTTTGCGTTCGGTGAAGTTCGGGCATGACTATCTGATTCCTTTCCCGTTCGATCCGCGAGTTCTTTTGTGGGTCGCACCGGCAGTCGCGTGGGCCGCAGTCGCTACTGGAGTTGCGAGCGAGTTCATCGACCTCGACGAATACCGCGAACAGCTAGAGGCGCGTCAGGGTCGAGCGCGCGGCGTGATGCGCGGAATCATCAATCGTGCGGTCAGCGATCCGCGGCGGGTCGTGTTCCCGGAAGGAGAAGAGCCGAAAGTCATCCGCGCCGCGCAGCTAATCGTTGACGAAGGCATCGCCGAGCCAATCCTGCTCGGCAACCGGGAAAACATCGCACGCGTTGCGCGCGAGCACGGAATCCCCCTCACGGATATCTGCATCGAAGACCCGGCGACATCGGAGCATCGGGAACATTACGCCGACTTCCTCTGGCTCCGCCGCCAGCGAAAAGGCTTGAGCCTCGGCGAAGCGACACGGCTTCTCTTCAACGGCAATTACTACGGTTCAGTGATGGTTGCCGTCGGGGATGCGGATGCGCTCGTATCGGGTGTCAACATGCACTATCCCGAGACGATTCGGCCCGCGCTTCAGGTAATCGGCGCGCATCCGAAAGCCCAGGTGGTGAGCGGCCTCTACATGCTCGTTTTCGAGAAACATGTTATCTTTTGTGCAGATACCACGGTCAACATCGATCCGTCTGCCGAGCAGCTTGCGCAAATTGCTTATTCGGCCGGCCGGATCGTTCGCACTTTGGGGATCACACCTCGAATCGCGATGCTGTCGTTCTCCAACTTTGGATCCGTGAGGCATCCGGAAGCAGAGAAGATGGCGCGAGCAGTGCAATTGCTTCGCGAGCGGGATCCGTCGATGATTGTGGATGGCGAGATGCAGGCCGACACCGCGCTCGACGAAGCTTTGCTCCAATCGGGTTATCCGTTCAGCTCGCTGACCGAGACGGCGAACGTTTTGATTTTTCCGAACCTGAGCGCCGGAAACATCGCCTACAAGCTGTTGAATCATCTTGGTGGTGCCGCTGCGATCGGTCCGATCCTGTTGGGAATGAATCGTCCGGTGCATGTGCTCGAGCGCGGCGCGGACGTTGAAGACATAGTGAACATGGCCGCCGTCGCCGTAATGGACGCGCAGTCACGTGGTGCTGCACGGCCACGCTTACGCAACTGACAACATTTTCTTTGAGGGATAGACGGAATGGCGACTGAGACCAAGCCGGAGCGAATCGGCGTGCAGCGGGAAAGCACGATCGGTCTGAGCAAGCAGGGTTTGACGCCCAGCGGCCGCGTGCACTGGAACATGATTGCGCCGGAGCTGATGCTCGAGGCGGCAAAGCGCGGTGAGGGTGAGTTTGCCGCGATGGGGCCGTTTGTCGCAGTGACGTCGCCGCATACGGGTCGTTCGCCGAACGACAAGTTCGTCGTGAAGGAAGCGTCGTCAGAAGCGGATGTCGATTGGGGCAAGGTCAATCAGCCGATGACGACCGAGCACTACCAGGCGCTCCTCTCCGACGTGCGTGCGTATCTCGACAAGCAGGACGAGCTGTTCATTGAGGATCTCTATTGCGGCGCTGATCCCGACTATCGCCTTTCAGTTCGTTACGTGTCTCCCAATGCGTGGCACATGGCATTCGTCCGCAACATGTTCATTCGTCCGGAGCTCAGTGAGCTTCCGACGTTCGATCCGAATTTCACCGTTCTGCACACGCCCGAGCTCCAGGCCGATCCGGCGCGCCACGGAACGCGCACAACGACGTTCATCGTTGTCAATATCGCCGAGCGTACAATTTTGATCGGCGGGACGCGTTATGCGGGTGAGCTGAAGAAGTCGATGTTCACGATCATGAACTATCTGCTTCCGAAGCAGGGCGTTCTCTCGATGCACTGCTCCGCCAACAAGGGTGAAGCTGGTGACACTGCGCTGTTCTTTGGTCTGTCGGGAACTGGCAAGACGACGTTGTCGGCCGATCCGCATCGCGGACTCATCGGCGACGACGAGCACGGCTGGTCGGGAGATGGAATCTTCAACTTCGAGGGTGGCTGCTACGCGAAGGTGATCAACCTTTCGCGTGAGGGCGAGCCAGACATCTATCAAACGACGCAGATGTTCGGCACCATTCTCGAAAACGTGAAGCTCGACCCCGCGACGAAGCAGGTGAAGTTCGAGGATGAGTCGATCACCGAGAACAC
>JBBSGU010000116.1:0-7988 GCA_038253755.1 Gemmatimonadales bacterium
CCTGAAATCGATCGCGATTCTCGGTGTCGGTGTATCGTCCCGGAGCTCGATCTTCTTTCTCTAACACTTCGTGAATTGCTTCCGCCAGCCTTGCCAGTCGTGGCCGGGAGATAGAGGATGCTACAGCACGCGGGCTGATTTTCGCTAACCACAAGGATTCAGCCGCGTAAATATTTCCGAGCCCGGCGATGACCGCCTGATCCATCAGGGCTGGCTTGATTGGTCCTTTTCGTTTGGAAAGAACCAGGCGAAGGTAGGCGGCGTCCAGGCGGGCATCGTTTGCCTCGATGCCAAGTTTCGGCAGCGGATTTTCTCCCTTGGGATGCAGCTTCAGCGACGAGAGCGCCCGGCTGTCATGAAGCTCGATTCTCGATCCATCGGTCAGGTCGATCGAGGCGCGGCTGAACCTGTGGAGCGCCTCGTCGGCGCGTGACATCAGCCAGTCGCCATTCATTCGGAAGTGCGCGTGAAGAACGGAGCCATTGTCGAGATGGAGGAGTTGATGCTTTCCGCGTCTTTCCACCCGCGAGATTTTCTGATGTCGCAATCGTCGCGCAGTCGCGGCTGGAAGCTGGCGCTCGAGTGCCGGATGGTGAGTGTGCACTCCGCTTATGGTCTTTCCTTCGACGGCAGCACGCAGGCGCTGCATCGCTTCTTCGACTTCAGGTAACTCTGGCATCTATTCCCGCTCAAGAGCTGAGGATTCAGGACCTCTGCTGATCCAGGACCAAAACCAATCGACGAAAAAATACTTGCATTGTGAGCGTGTTGTTCTAGCTTCCTCCGCAGTGCGCCCGGCAACACGCGTCACCTCTGTCCAGGCAAGATGGATTTTTCGGCCCCACGATCGCTCAAGCACGACTACGATCTGTACGTCGAAAACGAGATCGAGTTGTACAAGGATTCGATCTCCCGCACCGTCCTCCTCAAAATCGGAGACGAAGCTGTCGCGTCCCTCCAAGCTCAGACACAGCTTGCCATGAACGAGCTCCTGCTCTGTGACGAAGTAGACAGGATCATTCGCAAGCGCCAGCGAATTCCGACCTACGCAACATGGCGCAAGCGTGAGCTCAAGCGCCGCGTCGAACAGGCCGAGTTCCTCAGTCCTGAACACTGGGGTGTGTCGGCCGACAGTGCACTGGTTCGCGAGGTTCACCTTCAGCCGCGGTCCCACGTTCTTGTCGCTGGCGCAGAAGGCACGAGTGCGGCACGCTATCTCGCTGCTCAGGGTTGTTCCGTTACCGCAATCAGTGCAACCGCATCGGACGACGACGTCCTCGACCCTGCTGATCTGGAAATGATCGCTGGACGAATCGCCAGTGTTGAAGTCGGCCTGAAGGAATGGGCGCCGGACGAAATGCTGAGCGCCGTGGTCTGTACTCCGGCTGCCTTCGCCGGTCTCAATGCCGCCGAGCGCTCGAAGGTTTTCGCGATCCTCCAGAGTGCGACCCAGGACGGGGGGTTCCACCTTGTGGACACGCTCATTCAGAATCACGCGGAACCTTCTCTCTCCGAGCTGCGCCGCAACTATAAAGGATGGACTATCTCGGTCGTCGACCAGGGTACGTCTTCCCGGAGCTTCCTGGCTCGAAAGGAAGTCGCCTAGCTCCGCTCCAGCCGTGTGTCAAATGCGCACACGTGTCCCGTAATGGTGTGTCGTTTCGCCACATCTCGAGGATTACCGTTTAAGGCTTAAATCATAACTCGTTACATAGCAACGGGTTAAATGTTCGTCAGGGTTGGCACCGGGAGTGCCTAAAGGCTGACTGTCCAACGCCATCTTTGGACATGCAACCCGAGAGTACATCCATGAAAAAAATTCGTGAAGTCGTCGAAGTAGAAGAACCGCGCGGGATCATCATCTCCAGAGGCGACCGGGCCGAGCAGCGTCCGATCTTCTCCGCCTACATCTGGGCTCCTGCTCCCGAGTTGGACGCTGACAAGCCCGCAAAAGTAGCCTGACAGTAAAGCGTCACTTTTGCGGCAGACCCTGTCGCGGCCCCTCCGCTCCCATGACATTTTGACGTCAGGGACCTGGCGAAAACGAAACGTGCGCTGACCCCACTTCCATAGCAGCGCCTCTAAGCCGGACTCCCCCTATCCGGACTCTCTCTATATAGTAGGCGGGCACTCCACTCGGTATGTCCCTTGCCCTCTTCTACCACCGTGGAAGACACTTTCGAAAACTGGGAAGGCGAACGCCAGAGCCTGATGTCTCGGAAGATCTCCGAGCTCGGACTCTCAATCGCTGGTACCCGGGTCGAGAAAATGGTGGATCAGCTCTACTCCGAGCTTGCCGGGAAGGGCCTCTCGCTCCGCCCACCCGTCTACCTCAGCGACCAGTGGGGATGCCCCGACGGAGCGCCACTCATCGGCGTCCCATTCTACCTCGCGGACTCACGGCTCGAGCGAATCGAGGACGACTTTGCCGAAGGCATCGAATCAGAGACCGAGTCGATGCGCTTCATGAGGCATGAGGCGGGTCACGCATTCAACTACGCATACCGCATCTACGACCGCCCCGACTGGAGACACACATTCGGCCCCTACTCGCGTCCTTACCGCGAACGCTACAAGGCCGATCCGTTTTCGCACGACTTCGTCAGACACATTCTCGGCTGGTATGCTCAGAAACATCCCGACGAAGATTTTGCCGAGACGTTTGCCGTATGGCTCACACCCGGGCTCGACTGGAAGACAGCCTATGCAGGATGGCCTGCGCTGAAGAAGCTCGAGTACGTTGACGAGGTCATGGCCGAGATCGCCGGCGAGCAGATCGATTTACCAGCTCTCACCGACGACGATCTCCCGGTTGGCGCGATGAAGTACTCGCTAGAGGATCACTATCGAAGCATTGAGAGTTCCATTCCGATTCGCGAATCAGGGATCTTCGACGGCGACCTTCGAAACATCTTTTCAACGTCGTCTGAATCCCCGGATGGACAGGCGGCAGATGAGTTTCTCTCATCGCACCGCCGCGAAATCGCAGGACGCATTTCGTATTGGACCGGCGAAGGCGCATACTCCGTTCGCCAGTTTCTCGATTTTCTTCGAGACCGGGCAAGCAAGCTCGGGCTAAGAGTTCGTGGCCTGGAAGCATCGACCCTGATCGAGCTCACAGCGTTTGGTACGGCAGTGATGATGAACTACCGCAACAGCAGGACTGTGTCTCCCCGAACCCGCAAAGAATGAAAATCGCACTGCTTCACACAAAGGACGCTCTCGAGCCACCGATCGATCCGGTCATCGAGCAGCTCGAGACCGCTCTTCAATCGGCGCAGCATGAGGTGCGTAAGCTGGTGGTGGATGACACCGTTCAGCCGCTGGTGACGTCCCTCAACGACGACCGCCCCGACATCGTCTTCAACATCGCTGAATCATTTGCCGGAAAAAGCGCGCTCGAGTCGAATATCGCGGCATTGATGAATCTTCTGCACCTGAGGTACACCGGCTCGAGCCCCGCCGGACTGATTCTGGCTGGCGACAAGACGCTCACCAAAAAGGTGCTCACGTTTCACGGTATCCTGACCGCAAAGTTTGCAACGGTTTTTCGCGGCTCGGTTGACTGGGCGGGGAAGATCGAGTTCCCGCTGATTCTCAAGCCACCGCAGGAAGATGCATCGCTCGGAATCACGCAGAAGTCCATCGTCAATAACGTACAGGAGCTGCTGGAGACTATCAGCTCACTCCAGGAAGAGTATCAAGGTCCCGTTCTCGCAGAGGAGTTCATCGAAGGACGCGAGTTTTACGTCGGCGTGCTCGGCAACAGCGACGTCAAGGCGCTTCCCATCATGGAGATGGACTTTACCGGCTATCCGGAGGGAATGCCGAAGATCGCGAGCTGGGAAGCGAAATGGGGGGACGACGGCGATGAGAAGGGCGCCGAATTCGAAGGCACGAAATCCATTTTCCCAACGGACCTTTCCGAAGAGCTCTCGGTCCGCATGCAGCAAGTTGCGGTCGATGCGTTTCAGGCGCTCCGCCTCCGCGACTACGCGCGCGTAGATCTTCGAGTGAACGCGAAAGAAGAGATCTACGTTATCGAGGTGAATCCGAACTGTTATCTGGAGAAGAGCGCGGAGTTTGCTTCTGCCGCAGCGAAGGACGGGATCGAATACAGCGCTCTGGTGAACCGCATCGTGGAGCTCGCGAATGCGAGATATTCCAGGTGACAAAAAAGCCGGCTCACGGGCCGGCTTTCTTGCAATCAGTTCATCCAGTCACGTGGACTGGAAGACTGTGACTAGCGGCGCTTCTTTGCGGCCTTCTTTCTGGCGCCGCCCTTCTTTGCTGCTTTCTTGGCGCCTTTCTTTGCGCCGCCCTTCTTTGCTGCCTTCTTCGCGCCGCCCTTTTTTGCGGCCTTGCGTGCTTTCTTTGCTGCCATGATGTCGCTCCGTGATGGAGTTAGTCTCGCCGTCCCCCGGTGGAACCGGCGATTTGCTTCTGCGTCCGATCGGGCACGCGTGATCACTACTTGCACAATGCGTCTGCGCTTTCGTAACCACGCGCGAATATAGAAGCAACAGAAATAGGGCGCAATGAGTTTTTTTTATTTTGTGACGTCGTTCGGATTGATGGTGACACTGCTCGTTCCAGCATCAGCTCCACTTAGAACACGCACACTTCCAAACAGCGCCATGGAATGTCAGCTTACCAACGCGCCAGCGACGAGACAATTCGCTCGTAAAACGCGCCACAATATTTTGGAGCGAAGGTCAGAGTGAAAGCTCTCGTGAAGGAATCAGCAGGCCCCGGATTCACGATGCGTGACGTGCCAGAGCCACGCATTCGTGACGATGAAGTTCTAATTCGCGTTCGTCGCGCCGGCGTCTGCGGCACCGATGTTCACATCTACGACTGGGACGCGTGGGCGAGCGGAAGATGCAAGCCGCCGTTCGTAGTCGGACATGAATTCGCGGGTGATGTCGTGCAGGTTGGCCGGCTCGTGACCGATGTACAGGAAGGCGATCGCGTGACAGCCGAGGGTCACATCGTCGATGGACGATGTCTCCTCTGTCGCACCGGCAACGCACATGTCTGCCCACATACGAAGATCATCGGCGTCGATCGCGACGGCTGCTTCGCCGATTACATCGCGATGCCGGCGACGAATGTCTGGCACCTCGATGACGAGATCAGCTACGACGTCGGCGGCATTCACGACCCTATGGGCAACGCTTTCCATACCGCACTTACCGCGGACATCCCGGGTGCAACCGTTCTGATCACGGGTTGCGGACCGATCGGAATTTTTGCGGTCGGAATCTGCAAGGCCGCCGGAGCATCGCGGATCATCGCGTCCGACATCAACCCCACCCGCCTGGCGCTCGCGAAAGAAATGGGCGCGCACGACATCGTCACCCCCGACGAGGCAGAAGCCGCAGTGAAGCGGTCGACGGACGGACTCGGCGTCGATGTCGTCCTCGAGATGTCCGGCGTACCCGCAGCAATTCACCAGGCGTTCGCGCTGGTCCGCGTCGGCGGAAGAGTTCAGATGCTCGGAATCCCATCCAGGCCCATCGAGATCGACCTTCCGAAGGAAGTGATCTTCAAGGGAATCACTATCTACGGTGTGGTCGGGCGAAGGATGTACGACACCTGGCACCAGATGACCCGGTTTCTCCGCGCCGGTGTGTTCAATCCCGAGCCGGTCATCACTCATCGGTTCCCCATGGCTGACTTCGACGCGGCAATCGCCGCGATCAAATCCGGCGACGCCGGCAAAGTCATCTTCGAAATAGCGTAAGGGGACACCGTGGCTCTCAACAGGAAATTCGACGACGAGCTGAAAGCTTCCATCTCCCAGCTCAAGGCCGACAAGGTCTACAAGCGCCTGAATTATCTCGACTCGCCGCAGTCAGCACGGGTCACGATGGAAGGCCGAGGCGAAGTTCTGATCTTCTCATCGAACAACTACCTCGGCTTCTGTGCTGAGCCGGAGGTCGTCGACGCTGGCATCGATGGACTGAACAAGTATGGAGCGGGAACGGGAAGCGTCCGCTTCATTTGCGGAACTTTCACAATTCATCGTGAGCTCGAAGCGGCGATCGCCGGTCTCGTTGGAACCGAGGCGGCACTCTCCTACGTCTCGGCGTGGAATGCGAACGAAGGCTTCACCGCCACGATCGTCGAGCAGGGCGACTTCGTTGTCTCGGATGCACTCAATCACGCATCGATCATCGATTCTCTCAGGCTCGCAAAGTCGATAACCAAGTGCACAACCGGCGTCTACGCTCATTCCGACATGGCCGATCTCACTGCCCGGCTGGAGAGCGCGAAGGATGCTAAGCGCCGCATCATCTGGACTGACGGCGTGTTTTCGATGGAAGGAAGCATCGCGAAACTTCCCGACATTCTGGAGATCGCCCGAAAGCACGACGCGATCGTCGTCATGGATGACTCGCACGCAACAGGCGTTCTCGGCGCCAACGGTCGCGGTACGGCCGAGCATTTCGGTGTCCTCGGTGAAGTGGATGTAATCACCTCTACACTTGGCAAGGCACTGGGCGGTGCGGCGGGCGGGTTCGTCGCTGGTCCGGCCTCTCTGTGTGACATGCTCACGCAGAGATCCCGGCCACAATTGTTTTCGAACGGTCTTCCACCGACGGTTGCGTCGAGCTCGCTTGCGGCAATCGAGTACCTCAACGCGCACCCGGACCGCGTAACGAAGCTGCGCGACAATGCTACGTATTTCCGGGAACAGATAGTCGAAGCCGGGTTCAAGCCGCTGGCCGGCGAGACGCCCATCGTCCCGATCATCGTCGGCGAAACGGCTACCGCTATCCAGATGAGTGACATGTTGCTGGAGGAAGGCGTCTTTGTTACGGGATTCGGGTTTCCCGTTGTGCCTCAGGGGCAGGCGCGCGTTCGCTGCCAGCTCAGTGCGGCCCATTCGCGCGACGACATCGACGAAGCGATCGCTGCTTTCAAGACCGTCGGCGGGAAGCTCGGAATAATCTGAGAATCGTGTGACTTCCCCCGGTCGCACCAACGGCCGGCGGAACCACGACTCCGCCGGCAGGGGCATCGTACAATGCGAAAGACCAGTTTGATCACCGCGACAATGTTCGCAGCCGCGCTAGCGCCATCCGCGGGCTCGGCGCAGTCCATGCGCGAGTTCAATGACTCGTGGTTCTGGGGAGTAAAAGCCGGAGTCTCCACATTCTCCCCAACGCTTGGCAGCACGCATTCCACAGCGTCGTATGGAGCTGAGTGGCTCATCACGCGCACGCGCGGCGGACTCTACGTGTCGTTCGACGAAGCGAACCTGTCGGCGATGTCGGCCGTGTTCGATCCTACGGCAAACGACAACTTCCGTCCTGTTCGCGTGAGCAGACTGCACCGCATCGGATTTGCGGCGCTGGCGTTCCCGTGGCAGTTCGGGCATGTGCGACCTTATGCCGGGATCGGACTCACGGTAAATGTGATCGGCACAGCAACCCCGCAGCTGTTCCAGCCAGAGACCAACGTGGACGACGCGGTGATTCAGCGCATCGACGACCGCCGCAGTCAGTCGGCGTTACTCGGAATGGGTGGCGTGCAGGTCCAGTTTCACAAGCTCGCTGTCTTTGGCCAGGCGTCCGTTGCGCCGAGCAGTGCGAATTTCCTCCTGAATAACAGCGCGCTTGGATTTTTCGAAGCGGGCGTTCGCTATAACTTCGGCACCGCACGCGAAGGGCTGCACTAGCAGGTCGCGGACGCGGATTGGACACAGAGACCACAGAGACCACAGAGCCCTCCATTCTGTGGTCTTCTGATTTGAGAGCGTCTCTCGAAAGAGAGTCTCTGTTTTTTGGTTAGACGACAGAACTACGGTGCAAACCGTTCGTCCCGTCGTTAACCCCAATTCCATAAACCTTGATTTGCAAAGGACCCTGCGCTGCGGAGGAAGATTGATAGTAGTCCTCTGTGGTCTTGTATCTACCGGATATGAGGAAACAGCGCGAGAATCGTGTTCGGGGTGGGACCTCGATGGTGGTCAGAGCTGA
>JBBSGU010000117.1:0-7935 GCA_038253755.1 Gemmatimonadales bacterium
CGCACGGCCGAAGCGAACAAGGCGTTCGCGCATTATCGCTGGTAGTCTTCGAGCATCAACATAAAAAGGGCCGCTGATATTCAGCGGCTCTTTTTAGTTTCGCTACCGGGGTCGTGAGTCAGGTAATCATCGGAATTGTGGGAGTCAGTCTTGGATGCCTGAGCGCTTGCTCGCAGCCGGTTGAGCAGGCGAACAAAACGCGGGTCTCCCCGAATGTTATTCAGATCCGCGTCATACCGCGCCCATTCGACGCTGTCCCACCCGAGTTGCGCGCCACGCTCCAGTAGCGCAATCGCCTTGTCAATGTGACCAGCAGCGGAATGGAAGCAAGCCAGGTTGTACATGGTCGCCGGATCGTCGGGATGCATTGCCTCCGCGCGCGCAGCCCACTCGTTGGCTTCGTCACCTCGCCCGAGAATTTCCAGCATTCCGGCTCCGAGGTAAACCGCTCTGGCATCACTCTCGTCCACCGCAAGCGCCCGCTCCATTGCGGCAATAGCGAGTTTCGCCATGCGCATCATGTCATCGGTTCGGCCAAGGCCGCGATAGATCCCGGCAGCAAGCGTTGACGGCTGATAGTCGTCTGGTCGCAGTGTCGCAGCAATCTCAAAATACTCCGCGGCGCGCCCGTGCTTTCCCTGTCCTGACAGAAGCCGCGCGTAGTAATAGGGCGCCTCGAACAATCGCGGATCGAGATGTATCGCCGTAGTCAGCTCCGCTTCGCTCTCGGATTCCATGGAAAGACAGAAAAGAGCGAGTCCGCGCGCGGCATGCGCCTCAGCGAGGCCCGGATCGATCTCAACCGCCTTTCGGCTTGCGGCATCAGCCTGTTCGACCGCCTCGTTGCTTACGGTGAAGTACAGATGCTGAAAGGCCGAGACGGCAGCGAGACCGGTGTAGGCGAGCGCGTACTCGGGATCGAGCCCGATCGCTCGCCGAAAGCTGTCCTCTGCCGCCTTGCACGCGGCGGGCCCGAACTGATTGAATTGCTGCCGGCCGCGAAGATAGTACTCGTATGCCCGAACGCTGCGCGTCCGCGGCGTCTTCACAACGGCCTGCTCCTTGTCGGTCAGCACAACACGCAACGCAGTCACGATGTTGTGTGCGATTTCATCCTGAATCGCGAAGATGTCCGCCATCTCGCGATCGAACCGCTCCGACCAGAGATGATATCCGGTCTCCACATCGACAAGCTCAGCCGAGACGCGGAGGCGCGATCCGGAACGCCTCACACTCCCGGCAAGCAGATGCCGAACGCCGAGCTCGCGCCCGATGTCGCGCATGTCCCGATCCTTGCTCTTGTACGCAAACGCTGACCGTCGCGACACAACCTCGAGCGCTTCGATCTTGCTCAGCGCAATGATGATCTCCTCAGTGACGCCGTCGGAAAAGAATTCGTTCTCGGCGTCGGCGCTCATATTGGAGAAGGGAAGGACAGCTACGGACGGCTTGCCTGTGTCAGTTGCAGATTGCCTCTTCTTCGTCGTGAGCGCGGCTCCGAATTCAGCGACTGTCTGATAGCGATCCTTCGCCTCGAGAGACAGAGCGCGGCTGACTGCTGATGCGATCGCATCAGTTACTGACGGAACTGTTGTGCGCAAAGATGGCGGCTTGTGAGTGAAACGCTTTGCGATTAGCGCCTGGGGCGAGTCGGCCGTGAACGGAGCCTGACCGGTGAGCATCTCGTAGACAACGCACGCCAGGCTGTATTGATCGGTTCGACCGTCGAGCTCTGTCTCACCGGCTGCCTGCTCGGGGCTCATGTACGCCGGCGTACCGAGTGCCATGCCGGTGTGGGTGAGAGTCGATCCCCCTGCTGAGCTGAGTGCCTTCGCGATTCCGAAGTCAGTAACGAGCGCTTCGCCCTCGTGAAGCATGACGTTCTCGGGCTTGATGTCACGATGAACGATGTTCAGGCGATGCGCGTAGTCCAGGGCGCCGGCGATCTGCCCCGCGAATTTCAATCCCTCCTCGATCGGAACGCGCCCGCGCTTGCCCATGTAGTCGCGGAGCGTTGGTCCTTCAATGAAGGGCATCACGTAGTAAAGAATGCCTTCTGATTCGCCCGAATCATGAAGGGCGACGATGTGCGGATGGTTGAGACGCGCGGCAACGTGAATCTCGAACAGAAATCTTTCTTTTCCGAGTGCGGCGGCGACGTCGGGATTGAGGACCTTGATGGCGACCGTCCGATCGTGTCGCGCGTCGTACGCCCGATACACGACTGCCATTCCACCGCGACCGATCTCTCGTTCGATTCGATAGTTATCAGCGATAGTCGCCGGGAGCGGATCGTTGCCGTCAAGCATTGCCAAAATCTATATCAGTCCTGGGCTTCGTTCCGCATATTTGCGCGTCCCCGACAAGGCAACAATGCTCGTCAGCAACACTTCGCGCTCGGACGTTTCGCCGATTTCGCTGGACGATGTGACGGCTGCTCGCGGTCGCCTTGCAGGCGTCGCGGTCGGGACGGGTGATCGTTCCCGACACCGCTCCAAAGACCAAGGCTGACGCGATCGAGCGTCTGGGTGGAGAAGTCATAAAGGTCACGTTCGACGAGTGGTGGGAGACGCTGGTAAATCGCGGACATCCTTCGATGGACGGGTTTTTTGTGATGTGGCCGTACATCAGGTCTCTGCTATCGGGCACGATCGTCGTGTCGGTTTCTCAGGTGGCCCAGGCAGTGCGAACGCTTGCCGAGCGGTGTCGCATCGTCTCTGAGGGAGCGGGTGCAGCAGCGTTCGCGGCCGCGTGCACTGGTGCGCTCGAAGGTCAGCGAACAGTATGCATCGTCAGCGGAGGCAATATCGACATGGCAGTACTCAACACCATTCTTCGTGGAGAAACTCCTTGATCAGTGATGCGCCTGCTGGTGCCGAGCCAGGCCCGCTCCAGCCCGAAGTCGAGTACCACCCATTTCCAACGGCTAACAGTCTGCCGTTTTCGGCTGCGGTTCGTGTCGGAAACATGCTTTACTTATCCGGGCAGATGGGAACCGACGAATCACTGAAGATTGTCGGCGGTGGAATCGCCGCAGAGACGCACCAGACATTCGCCAACATGAAGGCAATCCTGGAGCGGCACGGGTCGTCGCTCGATCGGGTGGTAAAATGTCTTGTGATGATGGCGGACATGAGCGAATGGCCGGCGATGAACTCGATTTACGTCACGTATTTCCCGAACCACCTTCCAGCCCGCAGTGCTTTTGGGGCTGCTTCCCTCGCGCTCGGCGGAAAGGTTGAGATCGAGTGCATGGCGACTGTCGACGCCTGATAGCCGCAGTCCAAATAATCCGGAGATTCTCTGATGCGAACTGTTTTCTCGCGGTCCATCGCCATTGCTCTGCTCGTGTCTGCCGCCGCTTGCGTTCGAGCGAACACGGCTCCGAATCCGCTCAAGACGAGGGTGCACGATGTGATCATTCGCGGAGGGAATGTCTACGACGGGAGCGGCTCGCCGGGGAGGATCACCGATGTCGCGATCGATGGCGACCGAATCACTGTCGTTGGAAACCTCAGCGATGCGCGCGGACGCCAGGAGATCGACGCGCACGGACTCGCGGTTGCGCCCGGCTTCGTCAACATGCTGAGCTGGGCCAACGAGTCACTTATCGAAGACGGGCGTGCAATGAGCGACATCATGCAGGGTGTTACGCTCGAGGTGATGGGCGAAGGCGAGTCGATGGGTCCGCTGAATGAAACGATGCGGAAGGAAGCCCTCGAGCAGCAGGGCGACATCAAGTATGAGATTCCCTGGACGACCCTCGGCGAATACCTCGACTACATCGTCAAGCGAGGCATCTCGCCGAACGTGGCATCATTCGTGGGAGCGACGACGGTGCGGGTTCATGAGATCGGTTACGCCGACCGTTCCCCGACTGCAGACGAGCTGGCGCGAATGCAGCAGCTCGTTCGCGATGCGATGGAAGAAGGCGCCCTCGGCGTTGGCTCGGCGCTGATTTACGCGCCCGCGTTCTACGCGAAGACGGATGAGCTGATTGCGCTCGCCAGAGCTGCGTCGCCGTACGGCGGGACGTACATCTCGCACATGCGAAGCGAAGGCAATCGCCTGCTCGAGTCAGTGGACGAGCTGATGACGATCGCGCGCGAAGGCGGTGTGGCGGGGGAGATTTATCACCTCAAGGCGGCAGGAAAGACAAACTGGGGAAAGCTGCCCGCCGTCATTGCCAAAATAGATTCGGCGCGTGCGACCGGTCTCAACGTTCGCGCGAACATGTACACATACACTGCGGGGCAGACCGGGCTGGACGCATCGATGCCACCATGGGTGCAGGAAGGCGGATACAAGGAATGGGCTAAGCGGCTACAGGATCCGGCCATTCGGGCGCGCGTCGCGCAGGAGATGAGAACGCCAACTGACAAGTGGGAAAACTTTTTCAGCGCGGTCGAATCACCAGAGCAAATTCTTCTCGTCGGATTCAAGGCTGATTCCCTGAAGAAGTTCACCGGCAAGAGTTTGGCGGAGGTCGCCAGGATTCGGGGAAAATCGCCGGAAGAAACGGCGATGGATCTTGTGGTTCAGGACGGAAGTCGCGTCGGCACCGTGTACTTCCTGATGTCGGAAGACAACGTTCGCAGGGAGATTGCAATTCCGTGGGTCAGCTTCGGTTCGGACGCAGAAGCGCCGGCCACCGAGGGAGTCTTTCTCAAGTCGAGCACTCACCCACGAACGTACGGCAACGTGGCCCGCCTGCTTGGCCGGTACGTGCGAGACGAGAAAATCATTTCGATCGAGGAAGCTGTTCGCCGGCTCACTTCACAGCCGGCGGAAAATCTAAAGATCAAGTCGCGCGGCCGCCTTGAGCCTGGTTACTTCGCCGACGTGGTCGTGTTCGATCCCGCGCGAGTCAATGATCTAGCGACCTTTGAAAAGCCGCATCAGTATTCAACAGGAATGGTAGATGTGTTCGTCAACGGAATTCAGGTTTTGAAAGACGGCACTCACACAGGTGCTAAGGCTGGTCGAGTTGTGCGAGGTCCCGGTTGGAAAATGAATACCCAAACCAAATAGGCACGGATAACGATGAGCCTGCCGATGCGCTCTATTCGAAGCGAAGACGCGGGATGATTCCCTGAGACTCGCAAAGAATGCAAAGGGAATAATTGGAACAAGACCGAGTCTTGCGTTGTCCAAGCATGCAGGGACATACGAAGAGGATTGAGGTGTGCAGTATTCGGAGCTCTTTACGGAAGTATTGCCATTCCGGGTAGTGCGGCGGCGCGAGAAGGTGGCAAGATGGCAATACTTCCATCGAGAGCTTCGAATACTGCACACCTCAATCTTCTAGATCCTCTCGTCGGACTGGCTGTCGTAACCGAGAAGGAGGGGAAGCTTCGAGCCGCAGCGGGAAAGCAGTACGGCGGTGAGCTCGAGCACTGGCAGTACGACACGTTCCGGATTCACAACGACAAGCGATGGCAGGGAACCGATCAGATCAGCTTCACGATCGGCGACGGAGTCCCACGCGCTTTGAACATCGCGGGCTTTTCTCTCTCACGTGTGAGCGGGGGAGGCGAATCCGCGACACACTGAGAAGGGGAAGAATGAATAGTCTCATTAGAGCGGCGGCCGTTGCGATCGCCATGTTTGTTCTGTCTGCGCCGCTTCGCGCGCAACTGCTGTACTTTGGCGTTCGCGGCGGAGCGGGCGTGCCGACCGGAACTTTTGCGGAGGCGCCCCAGCCATCTGCCACCGACGGCGTTCTGAGAGGCGCGAAACCGGGCATCGGCTATGGCCTCGACGCAGGATTCGGCCTCGGCCCGCTCGGGATCTACGCCGGATACGATCGCATCGACTTCGGTTGCGATGCGTGTGCATCCAATGCGAAGTACAAACTTTCCGGAGTCAGCGCGGGTGTGCGGCTGGGCGTTCCGCTGTTCCCGATCATCAAGCCGTGGGTGAAGGCGGGCGTGACTTTCAACGAAATCAACACCACCGCGACCGGAACCGGCGTTACCAGGATCGCGACCGATCGCACGCCAGGATTTGAGGTCGGCGCCGGAATCGATATTCCTGTGCTTGGTCTCTTCGCGATCACGCCGCAGGCGCGGTATGTGGGGCAGAAACTCGACCTGAAAGGGGTCTATTCGGGGACGAAGACGAATGTGAGCTACTACACGTTCGACGTCGGATTCAAATTGAAGACGCCCTTTTGATTACCGAAGCTTGAAACCGTCCTCTGTAACCGGAACGGACTCGCCGCGACCGCCGCTGCATGCGGCGATTGCTCCAGCATCACCGTAATTCGGCAGTGAGAACGTCTGCGGATTCGATGTCGCCCCAATGGTAACTGCGAACGCCTTCCCGTCGAGCAGCGCGCCTGTGGCCGTCTCACCCTTATCAATTGTTCCGGTAACCTGAACGGTTCCCCCGGACGAGCTGACGCAGTTGACAGTTCCGCGAAAACGGGTAAGACCGGCAGGGCTGTTGTGAATGAACTGAACAGTACCTGTACCGCTGGAGGCGCCGCTCGACTGAGCCGAGATCGTCAGCTTGCGAGTGTCGCGTTCAACTTTACTGATTCCGGCGCCGCTGATTCGCGTGGACTGGGCAGACGCGGTTTCGGAAGCGCCTAACGAGATCGCGGCGCCAAGCGCCGACAGACCAATGAATTTTCGTAATGACCGCGAGCTGACAATCGCTGACATCATGGCGACTCCGGGGAAAGAGACAACTTCACTTGGCGGGAGCGTTTCATCATTCCGCCAACCTTCTAAATACCCCACAACCTCAAAGTTGTTCCACTGCGCCGAACGCGCCATAACAATCTTCAGGACGCCTGAGACGCAGCGTCCCTCGCCCTTTCCAGCTTCGCGTGACGGAGCGGTTCCGGCGTCGTAACATTTTCGATTGCGGCGAGAACGCCGTCCACGACCAGAGCAAGCGCCGCTGCCGGAAGCGCACCTGAAAGGATCAGCCGAGTATCCGCCAGCGCGAGACCGGTCGCGATTGGTTCGCCGAGACCGCCGGCGCCGATAAATGCCGCAAGCGTTGCGGTGCCGACGGCGATCACAGCAGCAGTCCGGATACCGGCGAGAATTGTCGGCGCTGCAAGTGGAAGCCGCACATATCGCAGAATCTGTCCAGGTGTCATCCCAAGAGCGCGCGCCGCATACACAGCCTGCGGGTCGGCATCCCGAACGCCGGAGTATGTCGTTCTCAGGATTGGATACAGAGAGTAAAGCCACAACGCCACAAGCGCTGGCCAGATACCAACACCGATCAGTGGAACCATGAACGCCAGCAGAGCGATACTAGGTATCGTCTGGAGGACGCCGGCGCCTCTTATCAACGGCTCGGCTGCACGAGGCATTTGCTCGAGCCACAAACCGAGAGGCACTGCGACGACAATTCCGGCGATCACCGCGACCAGCACCAGGAGAATGTGTCGCGCCAGCGCCGAACCCAGCGGCGCTCGTTGGTTCCACATGTATTGCGCGAACGATCCCCGCGCAGTGGCGACGAGAACTTCGTGTTGCTGAGATCCAACCAATCCAAGTGACGCGAGCTCGGATCGGGCAACTTGCTCCACCGGCTCGCCACCAACTTCAAGTCGTGCGTTCAGCCGCCGCATCGTGCCAACGTCGAGACGTCCAGAAAGTTCTGTCAGTGCTGCGATCGCATTCGGCATTTCTGACTGCATCCGCGGGCTGACGATCGCGGCCGCCTGATATGGAGGAAAAAAGCGTTTGGCATCTTCGAGGATAACGAGGTCGTAGCGTGCGATGAGTCCGTCGGTGGAATATCCGTCGATGACGTCAACCGCTCCGTTTGCAAGCGCCTGATATTTCACAGCCTGTGCAAGAGGCCGTACGTCCTTGAAGCGCAGGGCGTAAGCACCTTGAAGCCCCGGTAGCCCGTCCTTGCGTCCGATAAAATCCGGAGTGAGTCCAGCGACAAGCTCAGATGACACAG
>JBBSGU010000118.1:0-7932 GCA_038253755.1 Gemmatimonadales bacterium
GCGCAGAGATGGAGCGTTCTTTTCGAGGCCCGCGGATCGAATGCGACGCGCGCGACCGCGTCGTTCACGTAGTCTGCGGTGACGACGTCGAGCAGATCGCCGCGCGTGCCTGGCATCATCGCGGCAAGGCCGCGATGGTAGATCCTCAAAGCTCGATGCACGGCGTTGATTTGCGACACACTTCCCTCACGCGAGTCACACACGATTGTGCTCGGCCGAAAGATCACCCAGTCGAAGTCGGCCTTTCTTACCAGCGATTCGGCCTCGTATTTCGAGCGCTCGTACGCGTTTACCCAGCCGTTGGAGGCGCCGTTGTCGCGCTCTTCGATCAAACCACACTGCCGCCCGGACACGTACGCGGTGCTCAGATATACAAATCGGCGGCTTCGCCCACAGACACGGGCAAGCGTAAGCATCTCCCGCGTTCCTTCGGTGTTGGTGAGACGCGATTCCGGCAGCGACCGCGAGAAGCAGGTGTCGGCACCGGCGTGAATGACACCAGTGACTTCACGCGTGAGGCGCCGCCTCATGTTGTAGTCGAGGCCAAGACCACGAACCGTCAGGTCGCCCTGAACCGGCGTGATCCGCGCGGCAAGCGATCCGAAACGCGCCGGCCCGGTTGCGCGCCACCGAATCTCGTCGCGAACCATCACAAACGCGCGGGAATCCGGCTCCGCGTTCAGAATCCGCCGGAGTACGCCCCCGCCGATCAGGCCCGTCGCGCCGGTGACGAGAAACACATTCTCGTTGTTCATCAGGCCTCCACCGCCACGCCGGTCCAGTGCGCGCCGAAACCGTACGAGAACATCAGCACCTTCTGTCCCTTCTCGATGGCGCCCGCGTCCATCGCATCGCGGTAGTTGATGAAGTTGTCGCCCGCGAGCGTGTGACCGTGACGCGCGATGTTGCTCGACCAGAGCTGCGCGTTCGGCAGGTGCAGAAGGCTCGACAGAATCTCCCAGCTGCGCATGCTGACATTGTGAGGGATTATCCAGTCCACCTCGGCCGCGCTCCACCCGGCCTGCTCGACCGTCAGTGCTGCGACGTGGCGAGCTGTCGGGAAATACGACGCGACGACTTCATCGCGCCGCGCATCGGTATCCCAGTAGTAGCCTTTCGTGACCGTCGTCGCCGACACGAGCCGGTTGCTCGATCCCTCGCGCTCGACGAGCACCGCGCACGCTGCATCGGACGTGCAGTTGAAGATCGCTTCGCGACCCGCATACAAGGGAAAGAATTCCGACGAGACGCAGATCGCCCGGTCGATTCCTTCGGTGATGCACAGCGATCGCGCGATTCGTGTTGCGGCGAGGAGCGTGGTGCATGCCAGTTGATCGACGCCGAACGTCCAGGCCCGTGAAAGACCAAGATCGTATTGCAGTCGCGCTGACGGATACTTGAACCGGTCGGTCGTGCAGAATCCCGCGGCGCCCGTCGCCGCATCTCCGGCCGACGAAAAGGCCATGACGCCGGGCGTACCGCCGTAGATCAGCAGCCCGACACTTTCCGGATCGATGGACTGCTCAGTAATCAGCTTCGCAACCGCATCGCGGGCGAGTTGGTAAGGGCTTTCCTCGATGCCTACATGAACGTTTGCAAACCCAAACGATTCGAGCGTCGCAGGAGAGCTCTCGAGCTGATCGCTGTCCCCGAGCTGCTGGACCGACTGGGTAACCGCCGGAAAGACATAGGCGATGCCTCCAATTCCGGGGATACCATCAATATTTGAAAACGTGCTGCCCATTTCCGATCCCTGTTGCTGACGCGGGAAGGATCGTGGAAATGAGATGTCTTACGTATCCGCTATGCTACGTAGACAGTCTAGGGTGATTACGTAGACCTGCGCCGTTTCGCTCGAGCGGCTGGTTCCACAACTGCGTACTGTGGCACGGATTGGACGGATGGCACGGATCAGGGACGAAACGCTTTTGTGGCCAGCGGCGTCTTGATTGTCTTTTTTGGGAAACTACGTGAGTACGGGTGATCCAAACCTCATTCATTTCCGTCGTTCCGTCCCTGATCCGTAACATCTGTCAAATCCGTGCCCCAAAACCGTGTCCCCCTTACTAGCCCGGGAGCTAAATCCAACCTCAGCTGTTCGGATCGAGGATCATGCCGATTCGGTGAACTGCACCCTGCAGATGCAGCACCGTTGCACGGTCCGTAGTGCGCGGAATTGCACGCTGTATCTCCGAACGGAGCGTTACGAGCTCACCGCGAAGTTCCGACTTCGCATCGCTCGAGAGCGGAACGCGTGGCGGACCAAACTGCCGCTGCGGCTGCGCCGTCGGACTTGCTGGGGGAGGGTTGATCTTTCGATCGATGACATCGAGGTAATCACTCTGCAGGTCACGACGATACGCGTCGATCTTCGGACTCGAGGATGAAAGCTCCGACCACAGACCCCGCTGAAGACCATCGAGCATTCCCGACAGTGAGTAGACCTCCGACTTGTCGCGCGCGAGCGCCTCCTGCTCGAGGAGCCGGTTCATCCTTCCATCATCGAGAACGTTGGTGAGCACACGGTTCTGCGCTCCATTGATGCGCCTGATCATTCCCTGCGATTCGATGCGCGCACTGAGCTCGGGCCTGACGAGATAGGCCGGCGTCGCGAAGACATTCTCGTTCAGGAATCGAAGCGCTTCTGCCTGTCTCGCGCGCGTAATCGGCACATAAACGGGACCACGCTGGCTTCCCGACTTGTACTGCACCGTTCCGCCGCCAATCAATGTTGCAACGTGATTGGCCTCGGTTGCCCATTGTCCAACGGTCCGATCATACAGCTCTTTCAGATCGCTGTTGTCTTCGCCGGGAATCGTCGCCGCGGGCTCGATGTAACCGATGGCGCGCCGGATGTTGAGGAATCCATAACGGGTGGATTGAACAGGATTCGCATCACCCACTGCTTCACTCTGCGTTCCTGTCGCACCGAACTCGTTGTTCGCGGAGAAGCGGTACCACGGAATTGTGTCCTGCATCATCGCCCACTGTTCCAGCGTCGGCCGCTCCTGCTCCGGCGTCTGTGCGCCGACGATCGGCTTGTAGCCCCACATGATCGCGTACTTGTCATACGGCCCGACTCTCGGGATGAGATCCTCGAGACGAATGCTGTCCTCGGGCTGCGCAACGTAGTTGAAGCGCGAATAGTCCATGATGCTCGGGCTGTGACCCATGCGCGCAACCCACGTCCTGCTGCGAATGCTGTCGGCCGGATATAGCGAGCTGCCGAGCTGGTCGTGCTGAAGCCCGATGGTATGCCCGATCTCGTGCGCCACCACAAACTCGAGCATGCGTCCCATCAACGAATCGGGAAATGGCAGGTGCCGCGCGCGCGGATCGAGCGGCGACGCCTGCGCGAAATACCAGTCGCGCTGGAGATTCAACACGTTGTGAAACATGCGAACCGATCCGTTGAGGATCTCCCCGGTGCGTGGATCACTCACGTGCGGACCAACTGCGTTCTCAGTCGTGGAGGGCAACCAGCGAATCACTGTGTGACGAATGTCTTCCGGCGACCAGTCGGGATCGTTCTGCGGGGCATCCATGGCCACGATGGCGTCCTTGAATCCTGCCGCCTCGAATGCAGGCTGCCAATCGACAATCGCCTTCCGGACCCACGGCTTCCACACATCAGGCGTGCCGGGATCTACATAGTAGACGATAGGCTTCTTCGGGTAGCAAAGATTTCCCTCCTTGCGATCCGAACACTCGAGACGATAGCGCGTAACGTATTCACGAACTGCTGAGCGATGCTCAGCCGTTCCGAAGTCGACGTGACGCACGGAGAAGAAGCCGACCCGTTCGTCAGCGCGACGCGGCATCATCGGCTGCTCGGGAAGACGCACGATACTCCAGTGTGCGAGAACACTCTGCGCTTCGCGCGGAGGCCCTGATGGCGCACCACCTCCACCACCGCCGCCGCCTTGACCACTCGGGCTTGGCGTACCAGTCTGCGTCGCTTCGATTTCTACATTGTCCGGGAATGGGATCGCACGCTCGACGAACGATCTTTGCGTATCGATGTTGCCGCGAATAGCAGCGATTTCGGGTACCGATGTCGTGAACAGCTTCGTCACGTCGATGACCGCGGCGCTGTCGGGGCCATATGCCTCGACATTGAACGTTGCAATGATCGGCGGATATGTAGACGATGCAACAGCGCGGTACACCGCGAGCGCTGTATCCGCGGCGAGATCGAATGACGGCGAGCGCAGAATCACACGACTCCCAGACCGGTCCCAGCGGAGCGTGCGCTCGGCGAACTGGTCACCGCCGTAAGCTCCGAACTGTCCCGGAGGAAGATCAGGATCCGCGGCGGCCGCGCGGGCGTATCGGCCCACGACCAGCATGTCCTTGTTCATTTCCTTGCGGGGAATCTCGAAGTAAAGCTTGTCGCCGATCCTGTGGACCGCGAACATTCCGCGTCGCGTCACCGCGTCGGACGTAATTACCCGGGGATAAGGTCGCGGCGATGGCGCTGCTCCGCCGCGCGATGAGGAATCACCACCTGGAGCCGATCCCTGACCAGTGCCTGAAGTGCGAGATGGTCCGCTGCCTGCGCGCGCCGGAACCGGCGAAGCCGTCGGCTTGGCGGCATGAGTGCAGCCTGCCAGAGCGGCGGCTGTGAGAATCGCCAGTGTCTGCTTCATTGGTAGGGAGTCGGGGAAATGGGCCGCGACGGCGTTCGTGACGCTTCGCTTGTCTGGATCTCCAACTTCCGTCGCTGCGCACAGGTCTGCAAGTGGTGCATTTCCGATCCCTGTTGCTGACGCGAAGAGGATCAAGGAAGAATCTTTTACGTAGAGTTGGTTTTCCGCTCCCACTCTCGTCGATGCACACACACTGATTGACGTCAACGACATCGATCAATTCTCCAACCGTTGACCCGAGCACGCCCGTTCTCGTCCTCGGCGGCTCGACCTTTAAATAGCTGCTGGACTCGCCCTCGACCCATCCGCCTTTCGCAACAGTCTGATGAACCAGACCAGCAGGCAGAGCCCAACTACCGTCGCGGTCAGACTGTTGTAGATCCAGAACCATGTGATTGGCGTCCAGAAAATGGTCATATAGGCTGCGACGAGGACCGGCACCGCGGCCCATTGCCCCGATGTCACCAGCCGATAGGCCACACCACCGATGAACCCGAGCACGAGCAGCACGACAAGCGCGCCGGGTATCGTGAAGTCCTGAATCAACGGACGAAATCCCGTGAAGATGTTGCTCGTTTCTCCCGCGACCAGATCGACCACGCTCCCGTAAACTCCCGGAACCCGCGTCTGAATCCCGAGCAGCTCGCGCGGGCCGGCGAAAGTTATTTCTCCGAGCGTCGGATTGAATGGCGCATTCCAGTAGTCACCCAGCCACTGTGAAAAGACCGTCATGTGTCCGAACGCGGCGGTGACGAGCTTCAATCGAACCACCTCGAGCAGTGCAGTGTCGGTCGACGCCATCCTCGCGAGGCCAACCGCGAAGAAGAATACGGTTGCAATGGAGCCGAGTGCTGCGCCGACTGTAACGTGCGCTTTCGTGAAAAGACCGAGCTTGCCGAATCGCAGCCTGCTCGCGAGATACGCGGACACCCACAACGTAAATGAAAAGAGCACCGCCGCTTTTGTCGTTTGTAGAATCGTGACAGCAACCGCTGGCGCCAGGGACATAAGGCCGACGAACTTCCACTGCCATTTTCGGCGGATCACGAAAAGCACTCCACCCACGGCGGGCGCGATATAAACGAACGGCAGAAGTGCCTGGCTCAGACGCGGAGGAGCGACGAGAATTGCATCAGGCTCAGCGTATCGGGCGACGTAGAGCTGGTTCGAAACGACGACGAGCTTCTGGAGGTCGAGCATGTCTCTCAACGACACGCCGGAACCCAGAGCGAATGAGACGCTCGACAGCAAACCCAGAACGATCGACGCGAGCACAACTGCCGAAATAAACTGCAGCTCGATTTTTCTGGGCTCGAAATTGTAGGCACGGATTCGTGTTCTGAAGCCTCCGTTGCCAATTACCGCGCCCGCACTGACTGTGATCGAGGCGGCGATGATCCACAGCATCGTTCCTGGAGAAACCGGATCGTATGGCGCGATGATCAAGGGAAGAATTCCGGCGAAGCACCACCACATCGCGAAGAGCGGCGAGGGGTGTAACCAGCTTCCCGATACGAGCCTCATCATGATTGCCCAGGCAACCAACGCAACGGACAAGCCGAGCGCGCCCAGTGTGCGCCACTCACTCATCGGGGCGGCGTCATTCGGGTAGGATCAAATAGCGATTTGACCATGATCGCTCGATCATTGTGAGCAACGAGAACCGCTGCACCCACTCTTGTTTACTATTTCCGTGCCGGAATGGTCTCTCGCACCGACGTCGGCGCCGCCGGAGCTGACTTACCCGCCTCAACGCTAGGCTTCCGGACGATTCCCGCCCGTTCGCCGAGCGGCGTTTTTGATTTCGTTTTGTTGGCGGTCATCGACTTGACGACACCTTTCGACAAAATTATTTGCTGCGTCTTTGCCTGCGCACTCGCCGTCGATGCCGAAAGAACGAGCGCCACGGCGCCGCTGATTGATGCAATTCTCATGGTCATATCAGTCTCTATTGAATCGTCAACGTGTATGGTCCCTGCGTCGTCGTCGGGACTGATCGAGTCAATATCGCGTAATACGCCGACTGCGATGCCGTAAACGTGATCCGCGCATTCTTTGTGCTCGAATCGATGTTGTCGTTCTGCGTCACGAGCGATCCGTCAAGCCGAACGAGCTGCAGGAACGAATCCACGATGGTAGACGACATCGTGATCGTAACCGTCGTTCCGGCGCCGACGAAAATCAGATAGCCGTCCGAATAAATCGGCGTTCCACCCGGGCCCGCGAGATTGCAATCGCTCGCGGTGAGATTCTGCGACGTAGTTATGCCCTTTACGACAAACACGTGCTCACAATTCGCGACGTCAGTCGGCGCGGTTGAGGAGCTGATCGTATAGTCGCCCGTCACTCCGGGTCCGAATGTTGTCGCACCGAGCAGATAATTCCCGGCAGGCAGCAGCGCTTTGATCCCCGAGTTCGTCCCCGTGTCGACCTCATCATCGTTCTCGGCCACACTTGTTCCGTCTGGCGTCGCGAGCAGCAGGTACGTGTCGAACGCCGCCGACTCGCGGAAGAAATACGCTCCGGCCTGCGGAACGGCTACGTTGTAAAAATCGATGAAGCTGCCGTCCGGAGATTGACAGTCGGTTGACGACAGAGTTCCGGCGGTGCTTGTCCCAAACGGTTGGGTCAGCCTAGCGGCGCATTGGCCGGAAACGGCCACGGCATTGAATGTCGCGGATGGAAGACCGGAGCTGGTTGCAGATAACGAGTTCGCCCCAGCCGAACTTCCAAGAGTCCAGCTGCCGACTGCAGCGACGCCTGCTGCATTCGTCACACTGGCAGCACCTGTGACAGACCCTCCGCCGGAAGCAACGGCAAACGTGACAGAAACGCCGGACTTCGGATTGCCGTTAGCGTCCCTGACGATGACTGAAGGCGCAATCGAGACTGCGCTTCCAACGATTCCTGACTGGTTATCACCGGCGTTCTTTGCGAGTGATGCCGCAGCTCCCGCAGTGGAAGCGGCAGTGAACGCAACGCTGAGCGCGCCCGCGGTCGCATTGAGAACATTCGTGCCGGCGACCGGGCCAAGCGTCCATGACCCGACAGCAGCAATGCCTGAAGAGTTGGTGGAGGCGGTCGCTCCGGAAACCGAACCTCCGCCTGACGCGACCGCAAATGTAACGGATACGCCGTTTGCCGGGTTGCCATTCGCGTCCTTAACGATCACCGATGGCGGAATCGAAACGGCACTTCCCGCCCCTGCAGTTTGATTGTCACCTGCATTTCGCGCGATAGATGCAGCAGTTCCAGCGTTGGCCGTGGCTGTGAAGGAAACGCC
>JBBSGU010000119.1:0-7923 GCA_038253755.1 Gemmatimonadales bacterium
CAGGGCCGCCGTCAGTAGCGGCGATAGATCTCGACACCACAGCAGTCGCCAATGCTCTCGGCTATCGGGGAAAGGTGAATGGAGGAGTCTACCAGATCAGCGTCGCGAGGGCCCAAAAAGTTTTCGAGGGCGCCATGGAGGTGCCAGCGTCAATGGGTCTGGCAACGGCGATCAACTTTCAGCCGACGGGCGAGGGGAAAGCGGCCATCACCGGTGACTTCGTCCTGACCGCGAGCGAAGTGAATCGCGTCATCAGGGCACTTCTGGCCAACCATATTCAGCCGACCGCGCTCCACTCCCATATGATCAGCGAATCGCCGCGATTGTTTTTCATGCATTTCTGGGCGAACGATAACGCCGTGTCACTCGCCAGAGGGTTGCGCGCAGCACTTGCAGAAATGCGCGTCGCACCGGCGACGAAACAATAGCTCATCGGCCGTGTGTTCGACCGGCGACGTGAAAGAGGGACTGGTCAACGCATATTTATAGAATGCCTCGAAGCAACGCGACTCAAACAGCCAACACGTCAGCAAGCCCCGCGCGGCTCTCGACGGGCGTGTGGCTTGCCTTGGCTGCGGCCGTCCTGTTCGGGACCAGCACTCCACTAGCGAAAGGACTGCTGTTGAATGCATCTCCTCAGCTCGTCGCCGGGCTTCTTTATGCGGGCTCCGGTGTCGGCCTGGCAATCGTTTCGACAATCCTGGCCCTGCGCCGGAAAGCGTCCACTGCCGCACTTACACGGCGTGACTGGCCGTGGCTGGGAGGAGCGATCCTGTTCGGCGGCGTGATCGCGCCGGTTCTTCTCATGATCGGACTGACACGTACCCCAGCATCGGCTGCCTCCCTGCTATTGAATCTCGAAGGGGTACTGACGGCGCTGATTGCCTGGACTGTCTTCCACGAAAACGTCGACCGGCGGATAGCGACTGGCATGGCGCTGATTGTAATAGGTGGAATCATTCTCTCGTGGGGGGGCCGGCTGGCGTGGGGTGGAATGGCGGGGCCGGTTGCAGTTGTCGCTGCCTGCGCATGCTGGGCAATCGACAACAACTTCACGCAAAAGGTTTCCGCCTCCGACCCTGTCCGCATCGCGATGCTCAAGGGCCTGATTGCCGGCGCCATCAACGTGGTGCTTGCGACTGCCTTGGGCGCGCGTTTCCCTGGTGCAGGTCAGGTCACTGCTGCGCTCGTGCTTGGGTTTTTCGGGTATGGGCTCAGTCTCGTTCTCTTCGTTGTAGCTCTGCGGCAGCTTGGAACAGCGCGTACGAGCGCATATTTCTCAGTTGCGCCTTTTATCGGAGCGCTTGTGGCGCTGGTGATTTGGCGCGAGCCGGTGTCGCTTCTACTGATCATCGCGGGACTCTGTATGAGTGCGGGACTTTTTCTCCATTTCACCGAGCGGCACGAGCATGTGCACGTACACCAGCTCCTGGAGCACACGCATTCACACGGTCATGACGAACACCATCAGCATCGTCACACGCCTGATGATCCACCGGGTGAGCCGCACACGCACGCCCATGTTCATGAACAGCTCGAACATTCGCACCCTCATTATCCGGACATCCACCATCGACACACGCATGGATAGCAGCTTTGCCCGAGCACAACAACGTTACGGGCGGAGTGTGTTTCGGGGTGTGTTTCTTCCTGCATAGCGCGGCACGGGGCCGGGAGAGCCATCCCAGTTCGTTGACCACATGGCCAACGAGTGTGGTACGCATCCTGACAATTCCCGGTCATCTGTTCTGGAACATGGGCGCAAATAGCGCTAATGTCGTGAGTCGTTTGGATCGGAACCGTTCATCACCTTAGAGGAGGCGGCATGTCCAGGATTTCAGGAATTCTGCTTGGAGCGGCATTGTTATCAATCGCAGCCGGATGCGCAAAGAAAGACACGGATGACAAGAACGATTCAACCGCGGCATCAGGTGCGGCTCCTGCTGCACCCGTGTTCGACAGGGCGGCGTCCATCGGGGCGATCCACGCGAATAACGATCTTTGGCTGCGGTCTGTGACATCCAGAAACCTGGATTCCCTCATGAGTACATACACGAGCGACGCAGTGTCTATGTCCGAAGGCGCACCGGCCGCGAAAGGCGCCGATGCGGTTCGGACCGCTTATGCGGCCTTCTTCAAAGCGAACCCGCGTGATCTCAAACTCGACCAGCACGATGCAGTCTTCTCTGATGATGGAACGATGGGTTGGGATGATGGGGCCTTCACTGGAACCGTCGACGGGCCCGGAGGAAAGCCGATGAAAGTCAGCAGCGATTACCTCAGCGTGTGGAAACGAGACAGCGGGGCATGGAAAATCGTGAGGGAGATAAGCAACTCCAACACTGTCCCGACGAAATGACTTCGGAAAAATGAAATCCGGTGCTGACCGTGCGCACCGGGTTTCCATTCAGCGACGTCGGGAAACTCCGGCACCGACGCCCGGTTCCCTCTAAAGTCCGGCAGAATGTAGTATTTGGTTAGTATTGACTGCTTCGGGAGCAGGAGGTCGCTGGTTCTAATCCAGTTGCCCCGACTTTCTAGTCATGGCTCCATCGTCACATAGGCGGTGGAGCTTTTTGTTGCTGCCACTTCAATTACCCGTTTCTTTACCCGTATTGCCGGAGATCACGCGGAGACCGCCTTGTATCGCAGCTGCTTCGGCTCGGACATTGCGCGGCTGCTGCGGGACAACATCTTCGTCGAGCGGCCCTGGCGCTCACTCAAGTGCGAGGAAACAGATCTTCACGCCTACGACTCAGTGTCCCTGCGAAGCAGGCATCGGCCGCTACCTCAAGCTTTCCAGTTATCCCGCAGTCTTCCGCGGTACAGAAAAGCAGGACTCGTGACGACGGTTGCTATGGATAAGACAGGGGTTTTCGGTTCACGAGTGTTTCCGAGAGGCCGAGTCGCCTCAGGATATCGATAAAGCGTGGCTCAGCGCGCAACGGATCGAAGATCGGATCGACGATAAAAATTCGCGCGCCGCGATCACCGACGATGCGCTCGAGCGCGTCAAGTGCCTGCTCCTTTTCGCCAAGGGAGATATGAATTATCGCAACATCTACTGGCGGCACGTACTCGCCCCTGCTCGCTGTGGCTTTCAGCTCGCTGAGGACCTTACGCGCCGCGGCAACGTTTCCGGCCTTCCCGTATGCGTAGCCGAGAAGCCCGGGCCGGTGCAATCCTGTAAAATCCCCACCGTCGTACTGAAGCTCGGCAAGCGCCTGGGTGTAGCGCCCCTTGTCGACATAAACACGTGCAAGCCCCCAGTGGGCCATGTAAAAGTTGGGTTGGAGCTCCAGCGACTTTCGAAACTGAGCGGCTGCTGCATCAGGCTGCCGGAACCAGAGGTAGTGCATGCCGACATAAGTAGCGTGCACGTAATTGAGGGGATCGAGGCGCTGTGCGCGCTCGATCAGGGGCAAAGACTCCTCGAGCCTGCCGACAGCCGCGAGGTACGCCGCGTACCAGGCTATCGCCCAGGGAAGCCTGGGGTTCAACTCGATCGCCCGAAGAAAATGATGCTCCGCGTCGGCCCAGCGGCGATCGTACCACATCGAAATCCAGCCCATCGACAGATGCGCCTCCGGCAGTGTCGGGTCGAGCGTAACCGCTCTGGACGCTGCCGCCTTTGCGCGTTCGAAGCGCTCTGCGGGTCGTCCGGGACGCGGCGCGATCTCGATATCGGCGAGCCCCGAATACGCATCTGCGTAGCCTGAATCGACGGAGACAGCCTGGGCGAAGTAGCTCTTCGCACGGATGAGGGCCGCTTCAGAACGCTGATTCCAGAAATAGCGGCCTTTGAGATAGAGATCATGCGCTTCCGCGCTGCTGGTCGACGGGAGTCGAGCGGGCATCGGACGGTCGAGCCGGACACGCAACGCTGTTACAATTCCACGGCTGATCTCATCCTGCATGGTAAAGACGTCGCTGGTCTCGCGATCGTATGTTTCAGCCCAGACGGTGTAACCATTCGCGGCATCCGTCAACTGGGCTGTGACGCGGAGCCGGCTTCCGTTTTTCTGCACGGTCCCCTGCAGCACACTGGCTACGCCAAGCGCCGTTCCAACCCGTCGTACGTCGGGATTCCGCCCCTTGAACTGAAAGGCAGAAGTTCTAGCTGCAACCCGTAATCCCGACACCTTGGCCAGATACGTTGTGAGTTCGTCCGTGATGCCGTCGCTGAGATACTCTTGCTCCCGATCGGCTGACAAATTTGAGAAAGGAAGCACCGCGATTGATCCGGCATCGATTGTCGTCGCTGCCGGCTCGCGCAGCGTGCGTTTTGCAAAGAGAGCTCCAGCGACCAGCGTCGCGACGGCGGCAAGATAGATTCCCCAGCGAAACCAGCGGCGCCGGCGCCAGCCGGTGACGGCCAACCAGCGATGCCTAAACTCAGTGGCAGCCCCGGAGGAGACACCGCTCCGAATCGACAACAATTCTGCTGCGACCTGCCGCGCTGTCGCCGGACGATGTGCTGGATTTTTCCGCAACAGCGAAAAAAGGAGCCCTTCGAGCGCAGGCGGAATCTCGTGCCGCAGCGTCGACGGGCGAGCGGGCTCCTCATGAAGAATCGCCTGCGCAATTGCAACAGCGCGTTCACCTTTGAAAGGCCGGTGCCCAGTGACTGCCTCATAGAGCAGAGCTCCCAGTGCCCAGAGATCGGTGCGCGCGTCCACTCGGACTTCGCTCACCTGCTCGGGCGACATGTACGACACCGTGCCAAGGTTCGCATGCGACAAAGTGAGGGTCACATCGTCACTCTTTGCCAAGCCGAAATCGAGAAGCTTTACCGTTCCGTGCGGGAGCAACATGACGTTGCCAGGCTTGACATCCCGATGCACGATCCCTGCGTCGTGCGCCGCAGCAAGTCCTTCGGCAATCTGACGAGCGATATTCAGTGCATCATCCACTGGCAACGGCCCCTCGCGGGCCAGCCGCGCTTGCAGAGTTTCTCCCGGGTAAAGCGGCATTGCCAGGAAGGGGCGACCGTCGCTCTCGCCAATTTCGTGAATGCTGCAGAGAGATGGATGATCGAGCGCAGCAACTGAACGTGCTTCGCGAAGGAAGCGTCGCCTTGACGAATCGTCAAGCTGCTGGGCTGGAAGTGGAATTTTTACGGCGACAATTCTATTCAGGCGCGTATCTTCTGCCTTGTAAACCGCCCCCATTCCGCCTGACTCGAGCGGTTCGAGAATCCGGAAATGACCCATCATCTTTCCCGTCAGCCCAAACGGGTCCCGCGCATATCGGGAGGCCGATTGTTCCGGGGAAACAAGCAAAGCGGACTCGAGTGGTTCGAGCTGGTCATTCGCTCCGCAATCAGCGTCCAGGAGCGCTGAGACCGACGCGCCCAGCTCCGGGTGCGTGGTGCAGAGCAGAGCGAGCCGTTCCGCCTGCTCGCCGGAGCCTAGCTCCACCAGCTCGTCGAATTCTGCGCGGACCGCCTGCCAGCGCTTGGGTTCCACCTATCGCGAAGGTGCGGCGCGTAAATCGGCGGCCAGCCATGCCCGCGCGGATCGGAGCTCGCGCTTGACCGTCGCCAGGGAAACTCCGAGTGCCTCCGCAGTTTCTTCGAGGGACAGGCCACCGAAGTAGCGTTGCTCCAGAATTCGGGCCTGCCGTTCGTCGAGAGCCTCCAGCCGCTTCAGCGCGTCGTCCAGCTCAGTGAGGATCTCGAGCTTGTCGTCGGTGATCGGCAGGTCAAGCTCGATCGCGACCGGAATCTGGCCACTCCCCCGCTTGGAGGTTTTTCGGGCACGGGCGTGGTCTACCAGCAGATGACGCATTACCCGCGACGCTAGTGCGAAAAAGTGGCCGCGGTCCTTCAGGCCGGCGGCGGGGGTGTCGACGAGTTTGAGGTACGCTTCGTGGACCAGCTCGGTGGTGTTCAACGAGGCGTCTGCATCGGCACGAACCTGCTGGCGGGCGAGCTGGCGAAGCCGCTCGTAGACAATTGGCACTATCTCATCGATGGCCTCGGCGTCACCATCGGCCCAGCGGTGAAGCAGGCCGGTGATGTTGGATGACTGCAATGACGTCACTGATGCGCCCGGATGACGATGAGCCGTTTCACGCAGGAATCTCGCGATGTTAGGTAGAGAGAAACATACTAAACGTGCGTCCACACCGGAGGAAACATGGTAAGAAAGTTTACGAAGCTCGCTGCTGTCCTGACTGGCGCAACCATTGTCGCATGCGGAGACGGATCACCAGACCCGCTATCCCCCTCAGCGCAAAACACTGATCTGCGACTTTCAGCCGTCGCGACTCACAGTTCCATTTTGGGAACCATTCACGCTTCGACGGCGAAGTATCATCACGTGGAAGCAGCGATTGCTGATGGATATATCAGGATTTCGTCATGCATTCCGGCCGAAGGAGTTCACTACGTGAAGCCCGCGCTCGTGGACGGCATCCTTGATCCTGCGCAGCCGGAGCACCTCTTGTACGAAGAGCTGCCACACGGAAAGTTACGACTCGCCGGTGTCGAATACGTCATTGTGTCGCGAGCGTGGGACGCGCACAACAGCACCGCACCGTTGCTTGGCGATCAACACTTTCTGGATCGGCGTGTAGCGCCATTCGGGGCACCGTTCCCGAATTATGCGCTGTTCGTGTGGATCTGGACGCATAATCCGAATGGGATTTATACGCAGCTCAATCCTCAGGTGAGCTGTGGTTGAACTTGCGAGGCAAATTTCGAGGGGCTTTGCCCGTCCTCGACAAGGTACTGGCGTGAGTTGTGTAAGCCTCGGGCCGTTTGTGGCAGATCGATCAGAGAGGTGTGTAGTCTTGTCAAAGGCCTCACGGTACCGGTTGGCAAGCCTGTGTCTTCTCGGCTTCGTTCTGGCTGGGTGCGGAGGGAGCAGTGCCCTGCCTCCCACCGCACCGCCTCCCGTTGTGCCGCCTGCCACTTCACCACTCGTAGCCGTCCCAGGCCCCCTCCTCGGATCGTGGCAGATGACACTCGCTGGCGAGAATCAGCCCGTGACGCTTATTCTCGAGGCGCGAAACTACACCATTGCGCGTGGGCAAAATCGGGCGTACGGGGCGGCGGGCGTCCTTGGCAATCAACTTGTATTCTTACAGTCGAACCTGTGCAGTGGCACTGGCGCCTACACATGGACGCTTACTGACAACTCCCTTCGGTTCACCATGATCGGTGACCCCTGCCCCGGGCGCAGCGAGGTGCTGCATGGCGCCACCTATATCAAAGGAACTGGTTGAGCTCAACCGAAGGTGACACGGGGGCATTCGGGATCGGAACTTCAATTTGAAAAGCTCAGGCTATGACCGACGGGCACCTGGGCCGACGCTCGCGAGGATTCAAACCTTAGGAAAAACGGAAGTCACATTGGCCGAAGAGGTCGCCAGTGCGTGCCGCGCTCGTGCTTGGGTTTTTCGGGTATGGGCTCAGTCTCGTTCTCTTCGTTGCAGCACACGCATTTGCCCGAGCTCAACGTTACGGGCGGCGAAAAATCCGGCGGGACGTCAGACTAGAGCTGTTGAAGCTTACTCACAGGATGGATTTCAGCCCATCCGTTGTGCGAGTCGATCACATAGGTGCCGGTCGCCCTCACATGGGCGCCCAACTGCGGTATCGCAATCCCATTCCTGAACCCTGCGCAGACAGATTTTACCTTCGCCAGTGAGACTGGGTTTGCACATACGATCTCGACCACCAGATCTCCGTTTTTCTTCTTGGCGTTCGTCTGGTTTACCAAGGCCTCCTGCCCGGCGTCCAACTTGATCAGAAAATGATGATCACCGTCGGCGTCGGCGGATGATTCTTCAACCTTGCCAGTCACTGCAATGCATGGCGCAAGTTTCTGGAGGCGGGTAGGATTGTAGACACGACTCCACAGGGACTCATCGCAACCTGTCGCCGCAAATCGTGATGCATCCCCGTCTGTGCCTGCC
>JBBSGU010000120.1:0-7892 GCA_038253755.1 Gemmatimonadales bacterium
AAAGAGGACCGGAGAAATTGACATCAGCCTCTGGACTGTCTAAGTTGAAAGGCTGTAACCGCCTCCCTCCACAGTAGTTATCAAATGGCATACGCAATTATCCGCACCGGTGGCAAGCAGTATCGCGCCGAGTCGGGAAAGACAATCAGAATTCCAAGCCTGCCGGGTGACGCGGGCTCGAAGGTGACGTTCAGCGACGTCATTCTTGGCTCGGATGGCGACAACACGCACGTCGGCATTCCGACTCTCAAGGGCGCTTCGGTTGCGGCTGAGATCGTAAAGCACGGCCGCGACAAGAAGATCGTCGTTTTCAAGATGAAGCGCCGCAAGAATTACGCGAAAAAGCAGGGACACCGTCAGGGCTTCACAGAAGTCCGTATTGGCGACATCACGCTCGGATAAGGGAACTATCAGATGGCACACAAAAAGGGCGTAGGCTCGTCGAGAAACGGCCGCGACAGCAATCCGCAGTACCGTGGCGTCAAGAAGTTTGGCGGCGAGAAGGTCGTTGCCGGCAACATCATCGTCCGCCAGTGCGGCACCAAGTGGCATCCCGGCCGCAACGTCGGTCTAGGAACAGATTTTACCATCTATGCGCTCATCGACGGCGTAGTGAAGTTCGAGCACAAGAACCGCACGCGCTTCAAGATCAGCGTCTATCCGGCGCAGACCGAAGCAGCGGAATCAGCCGCGTAACTCGCTGAATTCTGTAAGCACCAATCGGCCCCCGCTCGTCGGGGGCTTTTTGTTGTTGATGCGTTCCGAGGTCAACCGATCGGATTGCAGTAGTCAACCGAAACAAGCGGCTGCGGATTTGCGTATTGAGTTCCACTACAGCCACTCTAACACGAGACGACAATGGCGCTATTCGACAAGCTGAAGGAAGAACTCGACAAGGCCGGGCGTGCCGCACAGGGCGCACTCGACGAAGGCAAGATCCGGCTCGAGGCGTTTCGCACGCGTCAGCTGGCCGACAAGGCCGCGCAGGCGCTTGGGTACGCGGTGTTTCGCGCGCGCCAGGGTGGTGGTGACGTCGACGCCGATACCTACACGCGCCTTTCAGCGACTCTCGCTACGCACGACAGTGAGGCCGCCAAGTACGAGTCACAGCTGGACGAGTTGAAGAAGCAGAATCGTGCCTGGGGGTCGAGTCCCGCAGCCGACGCGCCCCTGAGCTCAACCGCTGACACGACTGAATCCACGACCTATTCGGATCCAGCCGCCGCTCCTGATGTTGGAACGCCACCAGACGCCCAGGATATTTCAGGCTGAGCCGGACTCAATCGCATATTAGACTGCACAAAATAGAAAGGCCCGGCAGATCGCCGGGCCTTCCGATTTTCACCTATTTGTATTTCCTGGAATTAGTTAGCGACGTTGCGGACGGTTCTGTGGTCTCTGTGGTCTCTGTGTCGAAAGCGCTTATCGCTTGACCGGCATGTTCTGATCTGGCGGCAGCTTCCTGTACTTCTCGGTGAGAAGCTGCTGACGATCGGGCGCCAGATACTCATGACCGCGTACATACACATGCTCAGCCACAGTGGTGAACTCGAACGGATCGCCACTCCAGATCACGACGTTCCCGTCGCGACCGGCCTGAAGCGAACCGACTCTGTCGGAAACCCCGAACACTTCCGCAGGCGTAAGTGTCACCGACCGGAGTGCATCATTCCACGTCATTCCGTAAGCGACCGCGTTACCGGCTTCCTGCTTGATGTTGCGAACGTTGAATGCTTCTTCATCTCCACCACCCGCGTTTCCAATCACAACCACCTGAACGCCGGCCTTCTTCAGAAGCGCTGCGTTTTCCTGCGCCGAGCTGAGAGTTGCGAACGAGCTCGGAATGTTGTTCATCGCTCCCGTAAGAACCGGGACGTTTGCTGCCGCGAGTTTGCTCGCAACGAGCCACGCTTCAGCACCACCGCCAATCATGATCTTCAAGCCGTTTTCCTTCGCGATACGAAGAGCGGCATCGATGTCTGTTGCCTTGTCAGCGGAGATGAGCAGCGGAAGTTTTCCTTCAACGACGGGAATCATCGCTTCGAGGTCGAGCCGGCTTGCGATGTAGTTGCGGGTCTCTGCCTTCTCGTACGCCGCGCGATTCTTCATGAAAGCGCGTGTGTCCTCGATCAACTCACGCAGCCTGACGAGCAGCTCGCCTCTCGCGCCGACGCCGGCATTACCCGTGTTCTGCACCTGTGCGACCATCGCGACCGGCGTTTTCAGAACCATGTCACTTCCCATTCCGTCAACGAGCGTCAGCATCGCCGCCTGTCCGGAAACGAGCTGGTCTCCGGTGGGCAGAACAACAACGTTCGTGACACCGTCACGCCGCGCTGGCGCGATCAGGACAGACGTCGCATTCAGTCCTTCCCAAACTCTGAATGCTGCGGCAATAAAATCCTTTCCCTTTGCCGCATCGTCGCGCGTGTCGCGCACCTGACCGATTTCTTCGAGGCCAAGCTGCGTCGACGAGTTTATCAGCCCGGGCGTCACCCATTTCCCCGTGGCATCTACACGCTGGGCGTCGTTCGGTACTGTAATGTTCGCGCCAACCGCGACAATCTTCCCGTCGCGAATCAGGACCGTGCCGTTCTCGATCGGAGCGCCGCTCACCGGATAAACTTTTCCACCTGTTATCGCAATCGTCTGTGCGCTTGCCGCAGTAGACACCACACCGAACGCGGCAGTGATGATCGCAGTGCGCGAAACCCTGTTGATTGCATTGATCATCGGTTCATCCCCGCTGGTGTCTGTACAAAGCCAAGCTCGAAATCGGTACGCCATTGCTCCCGTGGATCGGTACGATCGAAATACATCGCACCGTCGATCCAGACCTTCTCAGGCTTCGAGTAGACGCTGAACGGATCGCCTGTCCAAAGGATGATGTCGGCGTCCTTACCCGGCTCGATCGAGCCGATCCTGTCGTCGAGGCCAAGCTGCCACGCCGGATTGATCGTCAGCCACTTGATCGCCATGTCTTCCGTAACGGGAATGCCGATGGCGTTTCCGGCCGCCATCGCCTTCGCAGCCTCCTGGTTGAGACGCTGCGATCCCGACGGATCGTCAGAGTGCACGGCGACGCGAACACCGGCGTTCGACGTCAGCGCGATGTTCGCCTTGATCGCATCAATCGCTTCCATCTTGAATGAGCCCCAGTCCGCCCACAGTGATCCGCCGATTCCTTCTTTCGCAAGAATGTCGGCGATCTTGTACGCCTCTACTCCGTGATGGAATGCCCGGATCTTGTATCCGAATTCCCTTGAGATGTCGATCATCTGCGCCATTTCGTCGGCGCGATAGCAGTGGTTGTGGACGAGGATATTGCCTCGCAAGACTTCGGCGAGCGTCTCCATTCCGAGATCTCGTGCTGGCGGATCGCCCTTATGGTCCTTGTTCCATTTGTCCCACTTCCGCCGGTAGGCCTCTGCCTGAATCCACGCGGTTCGATACCCTGCCACATTTCCCATGCGGGTTGACGGTCCACGGCTCTGATAAACTCTCTTGGGATTCTCGCCGCACGCCATCTTTAGCCCATACTTGGCGCCTGGGAACTTCATTCCCTGAACGGTTCTCGAAGGAACGACCTTCAGCACTACGCTGCGTCCGCCGATCAGATTCGCCGAGCCCGGCAGCACCTGAAGGGTTGTTACGCCGCCGGCAAGGTTGCGGGGGAATTGCGGATCCTGCGGCCACACAGAGTGTTCCGCCCAGACGTAAGAAGTGACCGGGTTTGTGGCCTCGTTACCATCGCTGAGAGCCTGACCGCCAGGGGCGGCGTAGACCCCGAGGTGCGAGTGGGTATCGATGATGCCGGGAGTGACGTATTTGCCGCCGCCATCGATAATGGTCGCGCCCGCGGGAACAGCAACTGTAGCGCCCACCGCGACGATCTTGCCATCGGCAATCGAGACCTGGCCATTGCGAATCGTCGGCCCGGCGGCGGTCATGATAATGACGTTGCGAATTACAAGCGGCAGCGCCGACGTCCGAACGTACGTGCTTGGGAATGGATCTGCGTTCGGTTGAGAAAGCGCTCCCATTCCCGTTGCCGTTACCGAATCCTTGGCTGGCGTCGGCCGTTGCCCCGGTTTCGCCTGGGTGCAGCCGGCCACGGCCACAATCATGGCGAAGCGGACAAAATGACGTTTCATCTGGTGATTGCTCCTTCGAGGTTCACAGCTGGGGGCAGGTTGCACCCCAGCGCGGGGAAAACATAGCAGTAGAGAGGTTGGGAAACAGCGGCAGATTTGTAAGAGGAATGTTCAGAAGGTCGCGAACGTCACTTCTCAGCCAAAGCGTGTTGTGCGTAAGCGTCGACGTTGTCGGTGCAAATACCGTCGACCCCAAGTTCCCCAAGCGTGTCCCACTGACCGGGGTCATTTGCTGTCCACGCTATCACACGGCCGCGACAGGCATGTACGCCCGAAACCAATGACGCGTCGATGAAATCCACTTGCTGCCAAAGATCCGTCGCACCCGACAGGCGGAGGGCGGCGCAGCTGTCCACCAGGTAGGAAACCTGAAGAATTCCCGTTCTGAGGCTTGGCAGCAAGCCGGCAATTCTTCTGATGATCCGGTGATCGAACGAGTGACAGGAAAACTGGTCCAGCCGGGCGACGTGCCGTTTCAGGCATCTGGTGACTGTCTCTTCGATCGCAGAACCCTTAATCTCGATGAAGATCTGCGCCTGGCCGGCGACTGCTTCGATTACCTCATCCAATGTTGGAATCCCGACTGAGTCGGTCAGGCGAATAGCCGCGATCTCTTTTGCATCGAGCATTGCTATTGGCTGCCACGGTTCTCCCGTCGCATCGGTGCCAACTGGTGCAGGGTCGTGGTGTACATAGATAGTCCCATCGAGGCTGCCGTGCACATCAAGCTCAATGCCCTCGGCACCGGCGTCGATGGCAGCCAGAAAAGCGGGGACGGAGTTTTCAGGAGCGGATGTGCGGACTCCCCGGTGAGAAATTGCGAGGGGCCTTTTCGACTTCGAATACATTGATCCTTTCCAGCTTGGTTTTCGCTAATCATACGCCTTAACGACACGCCCTGCAGAGCGTCCAACAACACGAATTGAATGGCACCTTCAAACCCGGGCGAAGAATCCGATCGAGAGCTGATCGCGCGATGGAGAGCAGGGGATTCACGAGCGGCTTCCTCACTCGTGAGCCGGCATGCCGACGCGCTCGCTCGTTTTGCGGTGAGCTCGGGTGAGAGGGAAGAGATAGAAGAGCTGGTTCAGGATACGTTCGTAAGGGCGTTTGGATCCCTCGATGCCTTTCGTGGGGAGAGTTCGTTGAGGACGTGGCTGTTCACAATCGAGCGACGCTTGATGCTCGACCGGCGACGATCCGAGCGGCGTCAGCGAGCAATGGTTTCTATCGAGCCGTCGGATGCCTCGACGGAGTACGATGCGCTGGATGGAATGTTAGCCGAGGAAGCGGAGAATCGCGTGATCAAGGCAGTAAAGAGCTTGTCACCAACGCAGCACGAAGTTTTTCTGCTTCGAGTCGAACAGGGTTTGTCGTACAAGGAAATCGCGGAAGTAGTCGGAACAACCGAAGGTGCTGCGCGAGTTCACTATCACCATGCGATGCGCGCTGTGAAGGAGTTTTTGAATGACTGAATGCATGAACGCGGAAGTCCGCGACGCACTGCCGGACCTTTTGCACGGCCGGCTGGGCGATCTCGATAGAGCGACTATGAAGGCTCACGTGGAAAGCTGCGCTGATTGTCGCGCGGAGCTCGCTCTCATGGAGCGTGTACGAGCCTATGCGCCTCTGGGGCCTTCCATCGATGTTTCCCGGATTGTCTCGATGTTGCCTGCACCGGTTCCATCGGCAGAGCAGCAAGTCGCACAGATAGCTCCCGGTCGGCAACACTCGGGGATGTCGAAGATCTGGAAACTGGCTGCGGCGGTGGCGCTGATCGTCGCCGGCACGCTCACGTTCTCGAAGTCGAGGGAACCGGTGTCGTCTGGTTCGACGGTTGCGAAGATTGCGACGGTTGTGCATGCACCTTCCGCCGCTAGTGAAGTTCCGGCACCTGCCGTAACGCCGGAGGCTCAGCCCAAAGAGGTCGCAATTACGAATCCCGTAGCCGTCGCCACTTCGAAGAGAGTGGTCTCGACTTCCGGTCTTTCGCTTACGGGTGGAGTTCAGGACCTGACGGACACGCAGCTCGAAGCGCTTCTCAGGGAAGTGGACAACGTCGAAGGCTTGCCTACCGCTGAGCCAGAGACGATTAGTGTTGTCGTCGATGGCGACGAGGGTTTGCAATGATCGGATCGAAGGCGATTCTTTTTGCCTGCATATTGCCGGGTCTGGCCGCGGCGGCGCCGCTTGCTGCTGCCGCCCAGGACAGTCGTCGAGCGATTTCGGCGCAGCAGGACGGAGCCGCCAACCCGCGCAGGGCTCAGCTAGAGCAGCAGCTACGCCAACGCACAGGCGAAATGGTCAAGCGCCGGCTTGGCCTCAATGACGACCAGATGGCGAAGCTGCAGTCAACAAATCTCAGCTTCGAAAAACAGCGGATAGCTCTGATGATGCGCGAGCGAGAAACGCGTCAGGCGCTGCGCGCCGAGATCGTTGCTGGCGAAGGCGCAAATCAGGCAAAAGTAGGTCAGTTGCTGGATGAGTCGATTCAGCTTCAGCGCCAGCGACTCGATCTCCTCCAGAGCGAGCAGCTTGAGCTCGGCAAGTTTCTCTCGCCTGTTCAGCGGGCACGATACTTCGGTATCCAGAATGAAATGAGAAAACGCGCCCAGGAACTGCGGGCAGGTCAAGATATGAGAAGGCGGCCGGGTTTACGCGCTCCAATCGCTGGTGGTCTGAACCGCTAGGCCAGGACAGGTCGGAACGGCCGTCGGGGCTGTTCCGACTTGTTTCAGCGCTGGGCGAAGTTTAAATACCGACTCCTGCCCGGGTGGCGGAATTGGTAGACGCAAGGGACTCAAAATCCCTCATGCTTCGGCATATACGAGTTCGAGTCTCGTCCCGGGTATAAGATTCGCGCATGTTACCGCCATGCGAGCAATAGTTAACACCGCCGCAGGCGGCTCAGACGTCCTCGAGTTGCGAGAGGTGACGTCTCCCAGTCCCGGATCGCACGAGATCCGCGTATCCGTTCGGGCCTCGGCTCTGAACCGGGCCGACATTTCCCAGCGTAAGGGCGCCTATGCTGCTCCTCCCGGAGTGTCCAAAGACATTCCAGGTCTCGAGTACTCGGGTGAAGTTGAAAGTGTGGATGAGCATGTAACGCGTTGGAAGCCGGGCGATCGCGTAATGGGCCTGGTCGGTGGGGGCGCACACGCCGAGCTCCTCTGCACCCACGAGAGCGAGGCGATTTCGATCCCTGCTCGATTGACGTTCGAGGAAGCGGCGGCGATTCCAGAAGCATTTCTCACCGCTTACGACGCAATCTTTCGACAGCTTCGGTTGCAAGTGGGTCAGCGGCTCCTGATCCATGCAGCGGGAAGCGGAGTTGGCACCGCCGCAATCCAGCTCGCAAGGCTGGCCGGACTAAGAGTCCTAGGCACGTCGCGCTCTGGAGACAAACTTGAGAAGGCGCGCCCTCTGGGCCTCGAGTTCGGAATCACCGCTTCGGGTGACAACTGGCCGGACCACGTCCTTGAAGTTTTTCCGGGCGGTGTCGACGCGGTGCTCGACCTTGTCGGCGGTCCCTATCTCGCGGGCAACATGAAAGCAGTGATGTCACGCGGGCAGATCGTTGTCGTCGGACTCACCGCTGGGCGCCAACAGGATATCGACCTCGGATTACTGCTTCATAAGCGGATTCATATTTTCGGTACAGTTCTGCGATCACGGGCAATTGAAGAAAAAATTTCGCTTGCCACGGAATTTTCGTCGAAAGTTCTCCATTCATTCGAT
>JBBSGU010000121.1:0-7877 GCA_038253755.1 Gemmatimonadales bacterium
CAAGCGCCTGATATTTCACAGCCTGTGCAAGAGGCCGTACGTCCTTGAAGCGCAGGGCGTAAGCACCTTGAAGCCCCGGTAGCCCGTCCTTGCGTCCGATAAAATCCGGAGTGAGTCCAGCGACAAGCTCAGATGACACAGCAGCAAGATCGGTAAGCGTACGAAGCTTGTAGCGATCGGCCGTATTTCGTCTCACGGCTATAGCATAAGTGTTCTCGAATCCGAGTGGCGGCAGCCAGCGAACCTGAAAGCGGTTGAGGAATTCACTCGAGACCTTTCCAAAGACTGACGCTGGATCACCTGTTGGATCTGCGTGAAGAATTGCGATCAGTCCGGTGCCGGTGTACTCGGGATAGACATCGATCGAATTAGTTCGAAGCGCGGCGAACGCAACTTCTGTCGCTCCCATTCCGGGCCGCCTGCTGACACGGAAGCCTTTCGATTCAAGAATCTGAGCGAACATCTCGGCCAGAATGAACGATTCGCCAAAAGGCTTGGATGCAACGACAATTTCCTTCTCCTGCTGGTCGCGTTGTGCACCGGCGCTGTTCACCAAAGCAGACAGCATCAACGCCGCGACAATTCCGATGCGCTTTTTCATGCGGTCCCGCCTGTAGCATGAGCGAGGAGCTTCGTCACATACTCAGTGGCTGGATTCGATCGCAGGTCGTCCGGCGTTGTCACCTGCTCGATTTGCCCGCGGTACATCACGGCGACCCTGTCACCAAGCGACATTGCTTCACGCAGATCGTGTGTGACGAGTATCGCCGTGAAGTGCGATCGCACTCTGATCTCGACGAAAGCGTTCTGGAGCTCGGCTCGTGTTATGGCGTCGAGGGCGCCAAATGGCTCGTCGAGCAGGAGACACGATTGACCCGCTGCCAGAGCGCGCGCCATCGCGACTCGCTGACGCTGTCCGCCGGATAACTCATGCGGCCATCGGGATGCTACATCAGAAGGATCGAACCCAACTGTTCTCAGAGCAGACTCAGCGCGCGCGTCGGCATCAGTCATGTTCGACAGCCATGGCACGAGCGCGACGTTCCGGAGAATTCTCCAGTGTGGCATGAGACCGCCGTCCTGCGGGACGTAGCCGAGCGAGCGGCGCAGCTCGACAACGCTTCTCGTTCGAATGTCGCGGCCGTTTATCGACACGCCTCCGGAATCGGGATCGATCAGGCGATTGATGCACCGTAGCATCGTCGTCTTGCCCGAACCACTCTCTCCCACGACGGCAACGCACTCGCCAGCGGCGATCGAGAGCGACACGCCGTCGAGCGCGCGGCGTTTGCCGAATTCCTTTGTGAGGTTGTCGAGCTCGAGCGCTATCGAGCTCTGGTCATGAAACTGTAGCGGGCGATCGTCCATTTGCGGAATAACGATCGACGAATTCGCCGAGTATGTCGAGGTCGTCGTGGCTAACATATTGGGGGCCGAGGGAGTCGCACCCCTCAATTGCTATCTCCGACAACGAATCAATCATGGAGCGAATCTCCGGATCAGAGACACCTTCACGACCCGCCCGGATGAGGGTGTTGGCATCGACGCCGGTCAACAGCTCGGTCGCTGCCGCTGCCGAGTTCTCGTGATAGCACACGCCGGCGATCAGCGCGATTGGGGCGGCAATCCAGGGTAGATCGACCATGTCGGCCGAGCGCAGCTCGAAGTATTGGCGGGGACGCACTTCCGGAAAAAGTGTGGACAGGTGGAGGTCCCAATCTTCAGCGGACGCGCCGCGTTGGATCGCTTGCTCGAAAGGCTGATACGTGCGGGTCGGCGACGCGTCGAACATCCAGTAAGCATTCGACGCGAAGTCGCAATAGCTCTCGATTGGCTTGTCGGAGGTTGACAGGCCGGTTCTCGACGGATCGAGTGTTCTCCAGAGATGTGCGCGGTAGCTGGCGTGCCCGGTTTCGGCGTTTTCGTACCGGGACGAATTGGCGAACATCGCGACGAGTGCCGGCGCGAGACGGTTGAGCAGAGCCCAGCGGGTCAACGGTTCCGCCCCCGGCTCGACGTTAACCTGAACCGATGCCGTCTGCCTCATCATTCGAACGCCCGATGGACCAATCGACTCGAAATAATTCGTCATCCTCGCGTACCGGTCCCGGTGGAGCTGAAGGGGTGTGTCCGAAATCGAATTGTACGGGTCCACCCCCTTCGTCTCGAGCGTCACGCCGAATCGCTCGAATGTATCGAGCAGCGCGCGCGTCATCTCCGACAGCTCCTGAACGAGTGCCGTAACCGATGCATGCGGCGAGCTGCTCACCTCAATTTGTCCGCCGGGCTCGAATGTAATCGTCGCACCGCTCGCCGACCGCCATGACGAAGGATCCGTACCGTTCGATTGTTCGCACCACCCATGCTTCGCGGCGACCTTGCGAAGGATGTCAGCGGAACACGCCGAGCTCGGCGACCTGATCGGAATCGGAAGGCGCGTCTCGACATGAACGGGTATCAGCTCGAGCTCGGCGCCGATCGTCAGTGGAGACGCGCTCGCCGGTCCGTTCATCCCGAACCTGCGCCTTACGTCATCGAGCAGCCATTCACGCGAGAGAATCACCGGGGTACCCACCGTCGGCTGCCGAGGGCAAGTCCGAAAGAATCATCGTCCGCCGGCAACCAGCGCTCGAGACACAATCCGGATTTCTCGAACAGCGAGGCCACAGTGTCTCGATCGTACTTGTAACTGAGTTCTGTCCGAATCGACTCGCCCTTTCGAATTTCGATGTCGCCAATTGCCGGGATCGTGATCATCTGATGGCGCGTCGAGTCGAGATGCATCTCGATTCGGTGGCGGTCGCTATCGTAGATCGCGCGATGGGCGTACGCGCCGAGATCGAAATCCGCATTTAGCTCGCGGTTCAGCACGCGGAGCACGTTGAGATTGAATTGAGCGGTGACGCCCGCCGAATCGTTGTACGCCGCTTCGATGGTTGCCGGGTTCTTTCGCAGATCGACACCGAGAATGAACGCGTCGTCTCCGCGCATTCGTGAGGTGACACGTTTGAGGATGTCTACCGCGCCCATCTCCCTGAAGTTGCCGATTGTGCTGCCGAGAAAAGCAAAAAGCGCGGGACGTTCGAGCGGCGGCAGGTCGAGGTCGGATGAGAAATCGGCAACGGCCGGATCGATGTGCAGCGACGGATACTCGGCCCTCAACTTCGTGGCGGTGTCGCGGAGAAAATCGGAGCTGACATCCAGCGGCACGTATTGCTTTCCGGACCCCTCAGCGCGCATAGCGTCGAGGATTACGCGCGTCTTGCTTGCGCTGCCCGCACCCAGCTCGATCAATGACGCAGGGGCGAGTTCATGGATCAGGGCCGGCATCGCCGCTTCGAGGAGGCGCCGCTCTGAACGCGTGGGGTAATACTCCGGCAGCTCGGTGATCAGCTCGAAAAGTTCTGAACCGCGCTCGTCGTAGAAATATTTCGGATCCAGCTCTTTCTGGTCGAGAGAGAGTCCGCGCCGCACATCCGCGACCATCGCAGTGCGCTCGGGATCGCGACCATCGGCGACCTTCAGGAGGGGCTCAGACCGATCGTGCACAGCGAAATCCTGAGAAAATCTGCCGTCGAATTGAGTAATCCCAATTGCGAAACGTATTTCTGATAGCGCCCGGTCGCGTAGCCCATGACCCACCGCGTAGCACTTTGTATTCCGGTCCAAAAAATTCCTCTGAGTATTCGCGGTAGGGGAATGCCGTGAATCCCGGATGACCGCCAAAATCGGACGACGTCCATTCCCAGACATCGCCGATCATTCCGTAGCATCCAAGCGGAGAGACGTTCTTCGCGAAGGTGCCGGCCGGCGTTGTGTCGAACAGGAGCTGGTCGACATTTGCGTCACTCGCGGTGATCTCATCGCCCCAGGGGAATTTCCGCGGCGTTCCTGTGCTCGGATCCCAGCTCGCGGCGATCTCCCACTCGATCTCGGTTGGAAGACGCTTACCGGCCCATCGTGCGTATGCGTCTGCTTCGTGAAACGAGACATGACATACGGGCCGCGTCGGATCGATCGGTCCTTCACGGTCCATCGAGCGGGAGGTCCAGGCATCGCCATCCCGCGTCCAGTACTTGGGAGCGACGGCGCCAGACTCTGCAAGCCACTTTCTTCCTGCGTCTGACCAGTGACGCGGTTCGGCGTATCCCCCGGCGGAAATGAATTCAACGAATTCACCGTTGGTCACCGGTGAGCGGTCGATCTCAAAGGCATCGACGGTAACATCACGCCGCGGACGCTCGTTGTCGTAAGCCTCCGCGCGATCGTCCGTGCCGATGGAGTACGTGCTTTCAGGAATTGATATTGTGCCCGCGAACGACTCCGATTCGGATGAAAGAGCTGGCGAAGAAATACGCGGGGCGGCGTACGGACTGCCAAGCTTGAGCTGAAGCGTCTGAAGCATCGTCTCGTTGTGCTGATACTCGTGCTGGAGCACCATGTTGTAGACGTAACCGTTGGCGATCAACGGATTCGAATCGTCGAAGTCCACCGACTCCAGCCGTTCGAGGACGCTCTCGCGAATCTCCTCGAGCCGAACGAGCATATCTGCCAAAGCCGGTATCGGCAGAGCCGCGCGCGTCGCCCGCGGATGTTCGAATGGATTGTACATGCCGGGCATTTCCGAAAACTCGATTGGACCATCGAGATTCTGGGTCAGCCACAGTTTTTCGAAATGCGCGATGTGTCCCAGATCCCAGATGATCGGACTCATGAGCGGATCGTGCTGGCGATGCAGATCCTCGTCCGAAAGGCCGCCCACAATCAGAAGTGTCCGCGCACGAGCTTCCTCGAGCAACCGGGTGATCTCTGCACGCAAGGATGACTTCTCTGGGACGTTGGCTGGCATTCGCCGGGAGTTGAGTAGGCCGCGGGGATCCGGTCAGCACATTATACGCCGCCGTCCCGCGAACGGCTTTGCCCTTTGGAAGGTTCGTGCCGCGGCCGTTCCTTATCAATCTGCAGGGCAAGTAATCGTCGTCGGCGGGTGAAGACCCGGGCAAATGGCTATCTCAATTGTGGCCGCTGCGGTATCTCCTCCGCCGAACCAGAGCCCAGCTAAATGGATCCATTTGAACAACGACTGAGAAGCCTCCTTTCCCACGCTTACGATATAGAGCGGGAGCTCGGCGCTGGCGGAGTGAGCCGCGTTTTTGTCGCTACCGATCGTTCGCTCGGCAGGAAAGTCCGTCCGAATTCTCTACGGTGTCGCCGTGCGGTTACCGACTCGATTGCCAAGGCAACTCCGCCGCGACCGGTTGTTGCTGTTGCGCCGGCCGAAGTAGCCGTTGCGCCCGCTCCGTCGGGGAAGCGCAAAGTCGCGATAACGGAGCCCAGGGAAAACGACAGCGGCCCGCGCTTCTCGCGTCCTCGCATACACTCACGGATGCGCTGCGTGGCTCGCTCGACAAGGAAGGTGGATTCATTCTCATCGACCAGGACTCGGTGCGTGGAGCGATCGCCAGTCGAGTTCCAGGGAAGATGCTGAGAGAATTCTTCAACCCGATGTCCTCATCTCACCCACATATTCCGGAACGGGCGATACCGTCAGGATCATCGTGTCGGTTCGCGACTTGAGGAACGGATCGAGCTTTGATATTCGTGTAACGTCAACTGGCGACCGGCGGTAGTATGAAATTTCTGTTGTTGGGATCGTGCCTCTCTATTGCTTTTGGGGCTTCCACGCCCTTCGCTCTGTCTGCTCAGGCGCGAGACACGTCCTACGCTATCGATGCCGGGACATACTCCGGAATCGTTGTCGCGACGCGACAGGCGACCGCCACACGGCGCGGATCGAATTTCTGGAGACTCGCGTCCGGCAATGATCGGCGAATCGTCGGATGGAACCCCAGTCGCTTTCCTGTCGGCGTGGCATTTCGGCCGAATCGCGGAATTTCTGCCGATGACTCCATCGCGTTCTGGAAAATACTCGGCCAGATGCAGGCCGATCTAGGCGTCCAGATATTTCGTGCGATGACCATCGCGCGCGATGATGATCCCGCTGACGTCATCGTCGTCGATACAAAGCCGATGGCCAATGACGAAGGTGTCACGTACATCACATGGAGCCCCAACGGCGCCGTTTACGACGCGCGAGTTTTCTTTCGCTCAACGGCCAGGCTGCATGAGGCAGGGGTCGTCACGCATGAGATGATGCATGCACTCGGATTCGGACACACGTCTGCGTGGTCGTCAATCATGAGCCCGACTCCTGTGACGCCGCGACTCACAGAAACCGACGTGGCCTATGCCCAGATCGCGCTGCGAGAGCGGGCGCGAAGCGAAAGCGTAGATCTAGGGGAACGCCTTGCACTTGCCGCCGAGCGGGAGATACCGGCACCAGCGGCGGTCGCAGGCAACTACTGCGCTAGTGCAGCGGCACTTCCCATTGAATATCCGCTGCCCTCGGCGTCGTGCTCCCCTGAAAGAAAATTCTTTGTCCGGGGCGGTGAGCGGTGAACTTGATGTTCCCGTCCCAGTCGATGAGGCGGAGGACGAGGTTCTGCATGTTCGGCGCGGTCGCCTGGCCCGTCAGTGAGTCGACATCCGACAGGTAGAACGACATGTCGCCCATCGAGTCATATCCGGAGTAGGCGCGCCGTCTCAGCTTATCGTCAACAACGCAACCGCGTGAATCGTTGAAGCACACTGCGTTCTGATCGATGCGAAGGCCGCCATCGTGCGAGACGCCAACCGCTCCGACGTGACGGTGCTGCGTTCCAACTCGCTGGCCATCGGTCAGCGCTTCGTTGGAGATGAACAGAATGCGGCTGTCGCCCTGGCCATGGATGGTGACCGGGTAGTTGGTCGCGGGCTCAGGTGAGCCGCCCACTCCGATGCGACCCTTTACGATCAGGTCGCCGTCGATTGTCATCGGACCCTGTTGCCGGTTTATCAGAGCTACCCGGCGCGCGACTTCGTTGTAATCAACTGTCTGTCGCACGAACACCGTGTCAGTGACGTACACTGTGCCGGCTGTCCGGCTTCTAGTCTGGTGTGTTCCTATTGCGCCGGCGACAGCAGCGAGACCGCCGACAATCATAGATTCAAACCGCATTCAATTCTCCTTGCCCGCGCATGTCGAGCGTTTCTGCCTGGTGGGTACGGGAGGGATTCCCTTCAGTTCTTCGTTGGAGAGCGTTCGGCTTGCCGCCCAGCCGGAGGTTTTCCTGGTACCATCACCGAGTCTTTCGACCTTGTCAAATACGCCCGTCGAGGCGAGATAAAGGGCCTCGCGTAGCGCGAGGGGATCTTCTGCAGCATATGGTCCATAAAAAGGATGCGCGCATCCAGCGCCCGACAGGATTGGCTTCAACGTCTGGGTGCTCCCGCTCTCAAGTCTCTCATCCGCATTGTGCGCCGCCCACCCAAAGAGCCCAGTGGTGATCTCGGGCAGCTCGTCGTCCGGCTTCCAACGCGCGACGAGACGTCCGTCCATGTCAACGATCCAATACTAGCGGATGCCGTGACGCTGATACCGTTGAGGGATTGCGGCATACTGCAAGACGCCGCGAGGAATGACAGCCGCCTCAAGCCGGCTGTCATTCCTTCGCATTCAATTCCGGGCGACGAACCCCGACATCGTAACGCGATATTCCTTCGCGGGCACGTCATGGGTAACGCTGTATGATGTGGGATACCGTCCCGCCGCCGGATAGCGCGAAGGAACGGCAATTACCTTCGTCTCGTTCGGATTCGATTCGATGAACGCCTTGGTCATCATGGGTTCGAGGAAAATCATTTTTCCCTCCCAGTATCCGTAGACGAAAGTGCTTGTGAATGGCGACCCCTTGAACTCGCCGCTGTTTCTGTCGGTATAGTGGGTTCCCATCAGCGGAATTCCCTGAGGGTCTCCGACGTATCCAGGAGCTATCTGA
>JBBSGU010000122.1:0-7780 GCA_038253755.1 Gemmatimonadales bacterium
AATTGTCGAGCTGAAACAGCGTGGAAAGACAATCATCTTCAGCACGCACCTGATGGACAACGCCGAGCGTATGTGTGATTCGGTCTGCATCATTGCGCACGGGGAGAAAGTTCTCGACGGCGCGATTGGAGACATAAAGGGCTCACACGGCACTCGCAATGTTGCCCTCGGCTTGGCGGGAACTCCTTCAACCGAAGTCGCGATGGTGCTGAGCGACAGGGATCTCATCGACAGAGTCGACGACTCCAATCGTTATTTCGAGATCGAGTTAGCGAAGGGCGCCGATCCACAGACGTTGCTTCAACGCGTCATCGCCGCCGGTGCAACGGTCAACCGGTTCGAGATCGTACAGCCATCGCTGCATCAGATCTTCCTCGAGAAAGTCGGCGCAACTGGAATTGAAATGGGGATGACTGGACATGGCTAAGCTCTGGGCGATCATCAAGCGCGAGTACCTCGAGCGCGTCCGCACGAAGTGGTTCATCTTCGCGACGGTCTTCGGCCCGATTTTCTTCGGGGCGATGATCATCATCCCGGCGGTGCTCGCGAAACGGTCGAAGGGCAGCACGGAATTCACGAACACGAGAATTCTCGACGCTACGACAACCGGCATCGGCCAGCGCATCGCGGAAATCATGAGCCGCGATCGGCAACCTGGATCCGTTCCGCCGCAGGTCGTGGTTTTGAAGCCGTCAGAGCTGACAGCGGCCGAGAGCACGGCAACGAAGCAAGTAATGGCAAAGCAGGTGAGTGGGTATCTCATCACTGACGGTCGCACCATCGCCGGCGAACAAGCCCGCTACTCCGGACGCAATGCCACATCGCTCGGCGATATGGAACGGTTACGCTCGGCCGTCAGGGAAGCATTGCTCGCTCAGCGTCTCCAGGCGGCCGGCATCGACTCGAGCAGGGTTCGCGACCTGACTTTCATTCCACTTCAGCTGAGCTCCGAGAGAATCACCGACAAGGGACGAGGCGGATCGGGAACGGTGAGCATCATTTTCGCCGGTGGTATCGCGTTCCTGCTGTACATGTCCATCGTGCTTTATGGACAGAACGTATTGCGAGGTGTCCTCGAGGAAAAGACGACGCGTGTCGCGGAAGTTGTCGTTTCAAGCGTGCCAGCCGAAACTCTGCTCGCCGGAAAAGTGCTTGGTGTTGGCGCTGTCGGCCTCACCCAGCAGGTGCTGTGGGTGATAACGACTGTCGTGATGTTCAAGCTTCGACAACCGATCCTCGAGAAATTCGGCGTGAGCACGATGCCATTCGAGCTGCCTCAGATTTCGATTGGCCTTGCTCTCTTGCTCCTGCTGTTTTTCATTCTTGGATTCGTTTTCTACTCATCGCTTTACGCGGCGGTCGGAGCAACGGTCAATTCCGAGCAGGAAGCGCAGCAGGCCGCTCAGCCGATGCTGATTCTTCTTGTTGCGACGGCGATCTTCATCAATCCGATTCTTCTCAATCCCACGTCGCGGCTGGCACAGGTGATGTCGATGCTGCCGTTCTCTGCCCCGATCATCATGCCGCTCCGGCTCGCGCTTGGAAGCGTTCCGTGGTGGGAGCTGACTGTCTCACTTGTCGGGGTACTGGCTGCCTGCTTCGCGGCGACATGGTTCGCAGCTCGTATCTACCGAGTTGGACTGCTGATGTACGGTAAGCGGCCTACCCTTGGGGAGATGATGAAATGGGTGAGCTACTCTAGATGAATTAACGACTCCCCACTCTCTGGGTACAAAGGGAAAGGCCTCGTCTTTGGACGAGGCCTTTTTCTTCGATAAACCAGTTCAGTTAGCTGCCTGAGCCGACATCGAAGTTTCGCAGTACCGATCGAATGCCCCAACGAGATCATCCGCAATCTCTCCCGCCGTTCGTCCCTCGATCTGATGTCGCTCGAGCATGAAAACGACCTTTCCGTCTTTAAGCAGCCCGATCTGCGGCGAGGAAGGCGGATAGCCGGTGAAGTAACTGCGAGCGCGCTGCACTGCCTGCGTGTCCTGACCCGCAAACACCGTCGTGAGCGCATCGGGCTTCACCGTGTGCTGAAGCGCGCGCGCGACTGCTGGACGCGCATTGCGAGCAGCGCACCCGCAGACCGAGTTCACGATCACGAGCGTCGTTCCCTTTGAATCCTTCAGCTTCGCATCGACCTCCTCGACCGTGCGCATTTCTTCAACACCGAGTTGTGTGAGCTCCTGACGCATCGGCGTAACCATTCTCTCGTCGTACATATTCATCCCCGCTTGTTGTTGTGTCGTGCTTCCATCGAATAATAAAGGATCGGCCGGCCTCACGCCTACCTGCGGCGCCGCTCGATGAATTCTTCGCCGGGAATTCCGACCCTTACCGTTCCATCGCTCCAGGCCGAGTGCTCTTTGCGAAGCAACATGTAGCGAACCCATTTCACGACGCCCGCCAGAAGCAGAGCAAAAAGGGAGATCGTAGCCACTCGCCAGCCGATGGTTCCGAGCGCCATCCCGGGCCAATCGCTGAAATGCGCTGCGCCGGTACCCAACGATTCGCGGTGCATCCAGATGAGGATGAGACTCACCGTCATTTCCGTCGCGCCCTCGATGGCCGCAAATGCAGGCGCTCTCCACAGCCAATCGCGAAGGGCAAAGCGGCCGAGGTGGATGGTGGCCATCGCGAGGAGGAAGAGGGCGCCAAAGGTGAGGGTCACACCGATGTACAACCCTGTGTTGCCGCCAGATCTGCCAAGAACCACCGCGCGATAGAGTCTTGCGATGATGCCCGTGACGAGAGCCATGTCGACAATCGACCTGGAGAGCCTCGAGAATGCCGCGGGCTCGCGGACTCGCCAACCGCCGGAAAGGCGCTGGCGTAAATGCTCGCTGTTTTGTCTCGCGATGAAATCGCGCATGGTCTGAATTTAGTGGGTTAACAGGTCTGCGCGTTACCTGCGGCGAGGAACCACCGTCAGTTTGATGACATGCACCATAGACTATGGATAGCTGCGATCCTCGCAGGGACGCCGATTCTGGCGCTGAGCCCTGTCGCCTTCCCTGCTGCGCACGATCCCGGCTGTGTGAGAGCGATTCCCGGAGAGCGCTACAATCAGCGCCTCTTTATGTCGCTGATGCGCCGCCGTGACAAGATCGCCGAGAAGACTCTGGCGGTATACAAGGTCGCGCGCGTGAAGTCGTGGGAAGTAAAGCCGGTGAGCGATGCGGGGACGTGCGCGCGCGCTGCAAATGCGTACAGCAAGGTGGTCAGCGAGCAAAAACCGGATAGGCAGGTACACGTCCTCCGCGTAGGCGATCGTTACATCGTGAAGGATCCCGAGTACACGGTGGACGGCTATCATCGTGCAGTGACGTTCGACTCGACATTTACAAACGCCCTGGGACTGATTGCCGAACTGTAGTTATAGTCAGCGGTCAGCGGTCAGCGGTCAGCAGCTTCACTTGATCCAGTGCCCCAGCCTGCCCCACCGAATGTCGGTGATAAACGGCAGCGGCTTGTCGCTATCGTCGGCGTTGTACGCGTAGTACACGAACATCGGCTTGCCTCGGATATTCTCCCTCGGCACGAAGCTCCAGTAGCGACTGTCTTTCGAGTTGTAGCGACTGTCGCCCATCATGAAGTAGTGCTTCGCCGGGACGACAAACGGGCCCCAGTTGTCGTGAGTCGGCTGGTCGGGCGCGGCGCCGAATCGTGAAGCCTTCAACCCAGCTGCCTTCTGCCAATCCATCAAAGGATCGACTGAATCGAACTCCTGTCCGGTTGCGGGGCCGAAAGACTTTCTCTGCGGAGCGCCGTTCACATAAAGCTGCCCTTTTCGCATGAAGAGAGTGTCGCTGGGCATTCCAACGAGCCGCTTTACGAGCGTGGGGTTTGGATCCCACGGCTGGTCTTTTTGATCGGGCGACTTGAATACGACGACGTCATTGCGCGCCGGATCCTTGATGGCGGGCAGATTGATGTCGGTGAAAGGAATGTGCGGGCCGTAGACCAACTTGTTGACGAAAAGCCAGTCACCAACGAGAAGAGTGGGGATCATGCTGCCGGAAGGAATCCGGTACGCTTCGACAATGAACGTGCGGAGGAAGATAAAAAACAGGAGTGCGCTCAGAAGCGGCTTGACATTCTCCCAGAATGAGCGCAGCGCGGAGCGCTGCGCAAAGGGGCGCGCTTGTTGAGCGCGCCCCTTGCTCGATGCGACAGCCAATGTGCTTTACTTGAGGTGCTTGTTAACGAGCCGTGTCATCTCGAACATGGAAACCTGCTTGGCACCGCCGAACACGGGGCGGAGGTTATCGTCTGCGTTGATCATGCGACGGTTCTTCGAATCCTGAAGTCCCTTACGCTTGATGTAGGCCCAAAGTTTCTTGGTGACTTCGGTGCGCGGAAGCGGAGCGGTTCCCACTACCGTGGCCAGCTGTGCGCTCGGCGTCATCGGCTTCATGAAGGCTGCACTCGGCGTGCGCTTCGTTGCCGACTTCTTCTTTGCGGGAGCCTTCTTCTTGGCGGGAGCCTTCTTCGCCGTCGTTTTCTTCGATGCAGACTTCGAGGACGACTTCTTCGCCGAGCTCTTCTTCTTCGCAGTGGCCATCGCTTCTCCTGGTGTGTGAATCAGGGCGGCTAATTCTCGCCGACGCGGGTGCGCGTCTCGCGAGGCAAAGTATAGCCGCATTATCTAATTGCAAGAGGGAAAGTACACTGTTTTACGAGAGAAGAAGCTCCATCATCTGAACATCGTACGGATCGGGTGTCGGGTCGTCGTCCCCTATGTCGTAATTCAGCTGAGGTGTCTCGAGCACGAGCGGAACGCCGTTTGACCGTGGATCGGCGAGCAGCCAGCGAAAGGGATTTTCCCCGATGGCGCCGTCACCAATCAGTACATGCCTGTCTTTATTGGATCCTAGGGCGCCTTCGCTGTCGTTCAGATGAAAAAACGACGGCGCCTCTCCGGTCTTCTCCTCGAAGTCGTCGATGATCGCCTTGAACATTTCCTTCGAGTGCGTGATCTCGTAACCCGATGCAAAGAGATGACAGGTATCGAGCCCGTACCCGGTCCGCGCACGCAGTCCTTTCGGAACGTGAGAGAGAATGTCAGCGATCTCGTCCGCCGTTTTCCCCATGGTCCGGCCTGCACCGGCTGTATTTTCGATGAGCAGCTTCGTGCCGGAATCGGCCGCTTTCAATGCCTGAACCATCGCGGTCGCAATTCGTTTTGCCGATTCCGAACGCTCGCTGTCGCCTGCAGATCCCGGGTGGAAACAAACCTGACCGGCTCCGATTGCACTCGACCGCTCCATTTCCTTGGCGAGTCCCCCGGCAGCACGAATCCACTTGTCATTGTCAGGCGTCGCGACACTCAGCACATACGCTGCATGAACCACCACATTCTCCGGCTTGATCTTCGTCTCGGCGAGCGCTGACTTGAATCGCTCGACTCGCTCGGGTTTGATCGAGACTTTGTCGCCGTAGTACTTGGGAATGGCCGTGAAGAGCTGCATCGCGGTCATATCCGCATTGCCGGCTCTTTTCACGGCCATGTGAATCCCGCCGTTGTTGATCGTGTGCGCACCGAGGTATTTAGGCATGGCTGAACCCTGGGCAGGATCCGTGCTTCGGATAGAGGGAAATGTCGAAAGGCTAAGGGAACCGCAATCCTACGGAAGCGAGGAGCATGTTCGCTCGTCCGGACTGTCCACTCCTCGGAAATATCGAGTGATAGCGGATATCGACGTAAGGCGTGAATGAGGACAGATGGAAAACTGAGCCCGCTCCGACATTCAGTCCCCAGTGGGTTTCGGATGACGCGCCAAACGTGATCCCCGAGCATCCGGTCCCGGTGCATGCGTCATCGAATGAGAAGTGATATGCGCCGACGCCACCGGAGATGTAGGGTATCGCTCCGCCACCCGGCGCCATGACGACCTCTTCACCGAGATCGTACTGCGCATTCAGCGTAGCGAACGAGAGAGTCGTTTTCGATGTCGCCGTCGTCTGATCCAGCGCGAAGTTCTTCGTGCCGAAGTTGTTGTATGCGCCGTCGAGCCTGACACCGAACTGAGATGTGAGCTTAAACGTTGCAAATGCACCTGCATGGTAGCCAAGATCGGTCTGATCCTTGAACGTGCCCGTTGGCAATGACGCGCCTGCATAGACGCCGACCTGAATTCTCGCCTGCGCGAAAGCAATGCTGCCAGACATCAACGAAGCGGCGGCAAGCGCAGCAATAGACCATATACGAGTTGTTTTCACTGAATCCTCTTTGATATGAGCAGGAAATATGGCGCAAAAACAACAAAGGCCGGCGCTTTTCGGCGCCGGCCTTTGTCAGCTCAAGTGAGCTATCTGAACATGATTCCGACCGAAATCGGAATGAATTTCGTGGATCCGCCGTCCGTGAAAACGTTGTGATAGCGGGCCTCGATGAACGTGCTGAAGCCACTGAGCGGAATCGTTACTCCAGCGCCACCGTTGATTCCGAACTTGTTGTCGGAATTGTTTGTGTTGCCTGTGCCACAGCTGCCGCCGCACGTGAAAGAGGCATGGTAGTACCCCACGCCGCCGATAAGATACGGGGTGATCTGTGCGCCTGCGTCCATCGCAAAGCTATAGACGAGGTTTACCGTACCGGCGGTGATGCTTTCGTGAGCATCGCTCGCATCCTTGAACGTAAAGCGATGGTACACTACGTCCCCCCGAATGCCCACGGGCAGGGATGGTCCATTCCACTGAACCAGCGCGCCTGCATGGTATCCGAGATCGAGTGCATCGCTGCCCTCGCCAACAGCTTTGGTAGCCCCGGCGGTAATACCAAACGCAATCGGATTCGCCTGTGCCTGCGCACGCCCCGCAAGCGCAACTGACGCCGCCAGCGAGGTGGCCACTGCCAATATTTTCACTCCTCGGTTCGCGTGTCGCATTTCATGCCCCCATTGTTGTCCGTTGATTAGCGTGCAAGTCGGCAGCTTTGAGCGCGCTTCGTTGCCGCGATGCGAAAGTAGGCTTTTCGGATAAAAGCGCAACACACTTTTTTCGTCCTTTGTCGAAACAACAAATGACGTTGCTTGCTTACACGCGAAGCGTCAGCGCCATGTTGCCGCGCGATAAGCTGGTCGCGACGCTTCTCCAAACGGATCGTGAGAACTCTCCGTCCACCACAGGAAAATCGAATCGCTGCCAAGCCGGACCGTCGGGCTCGAGGCATTTCCATTGTCCATGGTTGCCTGCATGCGACTTTCGAACAGATGCCCCATCGTCCGCGAAAGTGCAACGTCTATCAGTCGTTGCTGTGCATTGGGATCTTCGTACGCGACGACGACGCGATCAGCGAACGAAGCAACGCTCACACGCGACGGGTTGTGGCCGAAGACAATCGGCACCGGTGCGTGAAAGGTCGCAGCGCTATCCATCGAATGGGCGAAGAAAACTCCCGCACCGGCAGCCGGCTCAAGAAAGTACGCGACGTGGACATAGCCACTCGCGCTATCTGCCGCGATCGATGGAGCGGGCCTGTTACAACCTCGCACGCCATGGTCAGTCGAATCTGCCACAACCGCAAATCCCCAATCACTCCCACCTGATGAACGCGCAACCATCAACAGCGCGCTGCTGTCGGGCTGCACGCGCCACCACGCGGTATACTTGTTCTGCCCGCTCGACGTGTTGCGGAAAGACTCCGGACATCCAGAGGGATCGGACACTTTAACCGCTGGCGTGGCGTCGGTAGGTGCAGGCGGTCGGCTTGCGAATACCGGGTCAGTCCAGACCACGGGTCCGCCCTTGCAGGCAACCACTAATACAGCGA
>JBBSGU010000123.1:0-7524 GCA_038253755.1 Gemmatimonadales bacterium
GACTGGCTGCATGGCGCAGCGTCTCGGGCCGAAGATTCTGGCGCGTGCGAAGCATGTGAGCCTTGTGATAGGTCCCGACGGATATCGCTCGCTTCCGCTGCTCGTCGAGAACGCGCGGCGAGGCACGCGAGCAACCGCGACTGATTTTGATTTGGAAGAGCATTACGAAGACTTCAATCCGCGCCGTTTCGACAAGGTCAAGGCATGGATACCAGTTCAGCGCGGGTGTGACTACCGCTGCACGTACTGCATCGTCCCAACGACACGCGGTCCCGAACGCAGCAGAAATCTTGACGACGTCATTCGTGAGACGCGCGAGATCATCGCGGAAGGAATGACCGAAGTCGTGCTGCTCGGCCAGACGGTCAATTCTTACACCGACGGCACTCATGACTTCGCTGACCTCCTTCGCGCGGTTGGCGCGGTTGAGGGAGTGAAGCGACTTCGATTTACGAGTCCGCATCCCAATGATTTCAGCGATCGCGTTATTGCGGCAATGGCTGAAACGGATGCGGTTTGCGAGCACGTCCATTTGCCGATGCAGTCGGGTTCGTCGAAGACGCTCAAGCGCATGCTGCGGAGATATTCGCGCGAAGGATATTTCGAGTGCGTTGATCGGCTCAGGACTGCGATACCAGGTCTTGCAATGACCACTGATGTGATTGTTGGATTTCCGGGGGAGACAGAAGAAGATTTCGACGAAACGCTGAGCGCCGTGCGTGCCGTCGGTTTCGACGATGCGTACACGTTCAAATTTTCCCCGCGGGAAGGAACGCCGGCTACACGCATGCCGGAAAGCGAAACGGTCTCGGCTGAAGTTGCCAGCGATCGCCTTGCACGACTCATCGCAACCGTCCGCGCTGGTACACGTGATCGCAATCTCGGAGCGCTTGGCCAGCGTACGGAAGTGTTGATCGAGAAGGAAGCGCGGCGAGGCGGTTTGCTTCAGGCGAGGACGCGCGATTTCAAGACGGTGATCTTGCCCGGAGGAAAAGACATGATTGGCAGCTATGCCAGGGTCGAGCTTACTGGAACGACAGGATCCACATTCACTGGCGCGATCGTTCGGGAGCGCGTCGCTCTGCCGATGGCCGTCCAGGGCGAACTCAGCAGCCCACCTTCGACGCGCATTTAGGATGTCGCGCGTCGTCGATTGATCTCCACGAAACCGGATTAGCAGCTAGCGTGACGGCGACTCTGACTCGAGCACGCCTTGCCACTAATTGCGTCGGGATACTTGTGGCTCGCGGCCGGTTTGCTGCTGGGGCTTTCCGGATTCGCGTGGATCGGAATCGTCGGCGCAGCGCTCGTTGTCTTCGTCGCCCTCATTCGGCGAGAAATCCAAATTGCTGCGCTCGGCCTGATGTTGCTTGGCGGTGCCATCGGCGGATTGTCTGCAGCGCGTCCAGCGGTCTCGATCGGCAGGGCGAAAGCAACAGATAGCTCTTCCGTGCTCGACGCGGCACGTCTTCGGGCGTCCAGGTCTATCGAGAGAATATTCGGTCGCGACGCGCCGATGGCGAAGGCTCTCCTCATCGCCGATCAACACGACATTCCCCCGGAGGTCCGCGATCGCTACGCTCGCGCCGGCATGGTGCACATGCTGTCGATCTCCGGGCTTCATGTAGCGATCATCGCCGGGGCAGTCGCGCTGCTGCTGCAAATGCTGCGACTGCCGCCAAAGACCGCGACGATTCTCTCAGTAGTCGTCACGGCTATCTACGTCGCGGTTATCGGAGCGCCGGCGCCCGCCCTACGATCTGCCGTGATGCTGGCGGTGGTGGCGGCTTCGAGATCATTCCAGCGACCGACATCACCCTGGGCGTCGCTCGCGGTAGGCGCGTTGATACCACTCGTGATTCCAAGAACCGTTCTCGATCTCGGATACCAGCTCAGTGTTGTCGGAATCGCCGGGCTCATCGCCAGCGGAGCGCTCGCAAAGCGCCTAGTCGATCCAAACATCGACGGCTGGAGGAGAAAGATTTCCAAGGAACTGCTGACGTCGGTTGTCGCGACTATCCTCACTGCGCCGCTGATCGCATGGTATTTCGGTCGGTTGAGTCTCATCGCTCCGATAGCGAATCTTGTTGCGGGGCCGGTGATCTCCCTTCTGCAGCCGACGCTGTTTCTGGCATTGGTAACGGCGCCGATTCCTGCGGCAGGGTCTTTTTTCGCAGCCGCGTGTCACCCACTTCTTGTTGCTTTCGATGCGATTGCCTCTACTGCTGCTTCCATACCGGGGGCGTCGATCGATGTTGTCCCTTCGCTAACCACAGTTCTGGCCGGCGGTGTCGCCGTTGTCGCGCTGCTCGTTGCCGCGATGAGCCGCTATCCCGCGCGACCGTGCATAGTCGCCGCAGGCTCGATTTGCCTTGTTGCGTGGAGTCCGATCGTGCATCCGCCTTACAGCGGGGGCGTCGAAATGCACGTGCTCGATGTTGGACAGGGCGATGCCATCCTCGTTCGCACCGACCGGGGTCGATGGATCGTTTTCGACGCCGGCCGCATCTGGCGAGGCGGAGATGCCGGGCGATCGACGATCATACCCTATATCATGCAGCGCGGTGGAACCGTCGCGAGCTTCGTGCTGTCCCACGCTCACGCGGATCACGTAGGAGGCGCATCATCGGTGATGAAGTCGCTTCATCCGGGCACATTCTGGGACTCCGCGTTTCCGCAGGGGAGTGGCGTTTACGATGACGCCCTCCACGCCGCACGAGCGTCCGGAGTTGCCTGGCACCGCGTTCACGCCGGCGATTCACTGACATTCGACGGAGTCGGTGTTCGGTTTCTTGCCCCCGACTCGGCCTGGACGTCATCGCTCTCGGACCCCAATTCAGCCAGCACGATTGCGCTCGTAGAGTATGGTACTTCGCGGTTCCTTCTGGTCGGCGACGCGGAGGGACCTGAGGAGGACTGGCTCCTCGATCACGTGCGCGAGGACCTGCATGCCGATGTTCTCAAGGTCGGCCACCACGGCAGCTCGACAAGCAGCAGCGACAGATTTCTCGCGGCCGTCAATCCCGCGCTGGCGCTCATCTCCGTCGGCGCCGGCAATCTCTACGGCCACCCGAGCAAAGACGTGATCGCCTCGCTTGCACGAGTGGGAGCCCGGGTCTTGCGAACCGACAAGGTCGGGACGATTGTCGTTCACACGGATGGGAAGCACATCACCTACGAAGCGGCTGGCGAGACTTGGCGGATTCAAATTCAGCAGTGAAGGGTCTGTTTGGCGATCATCTCGTCCTCCCGCGCGAGTTGATCGACCGGTATCCGGAACTGGCCGAGTTACGGTTCAGAAGAGGAGGGCTGCCAGTGAGGGTCGGCGGCTGGATGCTGGGTCAGGCCACCGTTGCCGCGATCACGCTGGGCCGGACGATATTCCTCGCCCCGGCAACCCGGCTCGATCCCGAGTTGCTCTTGCACGAGTTCCGGCACTTCCAGCAGTTTTCCGAGCGGCGGACGTTTCCGTTCCGTTACATTTGGGAAAGTTTGCGGCGAGGGTATTACGCCAACTGTTTCGAGGCCGATGCGCGGAGCTATGCGGCGCGCCGTCTCGGGCGGGAAACCGGCTCAGGATCCAACGAGGACGCATAACGTGGTGAAGCATACAGCTACCTCCGTAGTGACGATCGAGCGGTACATCATCGAGCAGGAGAAGCTTCACCCCGAAGCAACCGGCGAGCTCTCCGGAGTCCTTTACGACATGGCGTTGGCGGCGAAAATGATCGCCAACAAAGTCCGCAGCGCGGGCCTGGCAGACATCCTCGGAGCCACGGATGACATCAACGTCCAGGGCGAGACGCAGCAGAAGCTCGACGTCCTTGCGAACGAGATCATCGTCAAGGCGGTCGACCACGGTGGGCGGCTCTGTGCCATGGCGTCAGAGGAAGAGCCGGGAATCATTCAGATTCCCGACAACTTCAAGTGTGGCAAATACTGCCTGCTGTTCGATCCGCTCGACGGCTCGTCGAACATCGACGTGAATGTCCCGGTGGGAACGATCTTCTCCGTCGTTCGGAAAATCACCCGCGGTGCGCGCGGTGAGATGGAGGACATGCTTCAGCCCGGCCGCAGACAGGTCGCAGCGGGCTATGTGATCTACGGGTCCAGCACGATGATGGTCTACACTACGGGTCAGGGAGCTCACGGCTTCACTCTCGATCCGCAGATCGGTGAGTTCCTGCTGTCGCACCCGAACATTCGGATTCCGAACATCGGACGGTATCTGTCGGTCAACGACTCATACGAGCGTCTGTGGTCGGAAGACGTACGCGCTTTGATGCGACGCTATCGCGGTCTCGATGGCCAGCGCACCGCGATGAACGTCCGCTATGTAGGCTCGCTCGTCGCCGATTTCCACCGCAATCTCCTCGGCGGTGGCTTGTTTGCCTATCCGTCTAACAAGAAGAACGCGAAAGGAAAGCTTCGTCTTCTGTATGAAGCGAACCCGCTCGCGTTCATCGTCGAGCAGGCCGGCGGCGCAGCGACCGACGGCGCTGGACGCATTCTCGACATCGAGCCAGCCGATCTGCATCAGCGAACTCCCCTATACATCGGCAGCAAGAGCGACGTCGACATCGCTCTGTCCATGATCGGCAAGCCGGTTGCCGACGAGACTCCTGTAGCGGCGCGATGACGTCCGCCGGCGGCGATGCCGCCGACAAGCTTTCACCGTCCGGAATCGGGATCCGAACGGCTTACGGTCCATCGGACGCGCACGTCGATTATTCCGCTGACCTCAACGATCCCGGCAAGTGGCCGTTCACCCGCGGTGTTCAGGCAACCATGTATCGCGGCCGGTTGTGGACCATGCGCCAGTACGCGGGGTTCGGAACCGCTAAAGAGACGAACGAGCGGTTCAGGCACCTTCTCTTGGCCGGACAGACGGGGCTCTCCGTCGCGTTCGATCTCCCAACCCAGATGGGTCTCGACTCCGATTCGCCGAGGTCACTCGGCGAAGTCGGACGGGCCGGCGTAGCAATCGATAGTGTCGAGGACATGCACGAACTTCTGGATGGGCTGCCGCTCGACACGGTCTCGACGTCGATGACGATCAACGCTACTGCGGCGACTCTGCTCGCGATGTACATAGTCGTTGCGGAAGAGCGTGGGATTTCGCGAGCCGCGATCAGTGGGACAATTCAGAACGACATCCTGAAGGAATACATCGCGCGCGGCACGTATATCTACCCGCCGGAACCGAGCCTGCGTTTGATCTCCGAAGTGTTTCGCTATTGCGCGGAGGAAGTGCCGAACTGGAATCCGATCTCGATTTCCGGCTACCACATCCGCGAAGCAGGTGCGACCGCGGTGCAGGAGCTTGCGTTCACTCTCGCGAACACGATTGAATACGTCAAGCGCGCGATCGAGGCAGGTCTTCCGGTCGATTCATTCGCGCCGCGGCTCTCGTTTTTCTTCGCGGCGCACAACGACCTGTTCGAGGAGATCGCAAAATTCCGTGCGGCAAGGCGCATGTATGCGCGCATCATGCGCGAGAGATTTGGCGCCGCCGATGCGAGCTGCCGGATGCGTTTTCACACCCAGACCGGCGGCGTGACGCTTACCGCGCAGCAACCTCTGAACAACGTCGTTCGCGTTACTGTGCAGGCGCTCGCCGCAACTCTTGGCGGAACTCAGTCACTGCACACGAACGGATACGATGAAGCACTCGCGCTGCCAACTGAGCAGGCGGCGACACTCGCGCTCCGCACCCAGCAGATCATCGGGTACGAATCAGGTCTGGCGAATACAGTCGATCCGCTCGCTGGCAGCTATTACGTCGAGAGCCTCACGAATGAGCTGGAAGGGCGTGCGATGGAGCTGATCGCAAAGTCAGACGCACTCGGTGGATCCGAGGACGCAATTGCGGCCGGATTTTTCCAGGAAGAAATCGCGCGAAGCGCCTACGAGCATCAATTGAGAGTCGAAAGCGGCGCAACCGTTGTCGTCGGCGTCAACCGATTTGCCGACGACGAGCCACCGCCGCCAATTCCCGCTCCTGATTTTTCGCGCCTCGAACAGGACCAGCGTTCTTCTCTCGCTGCAATGAAAGCCGGCCGCGATAACAAAAAAGTAAACGACTCTCTCGATGCCATCGGTGCATCGGCGGCTGCGATGGTCGCCAGCAATGACGGGCCGCGCATGATGCCGCTCATCGTCGCTGCCGTCCGAGTCAGAGCAACCGTAGGCGAAATCGCGGCAGCACTTGGCGCTCAATGGGGCCACTATGACCCGGGCGCCTAATTCGTTCCGGTTTTGAGGGACGGCGGGTTGAGAGGGGGTCCCCGAAGGCGTAACTTTGATGGTTCTTAGCCGTCGATGCCGCCTTTTCGCAATTCCGAATGCCGCTGTACGAATTCCGGTGCCCCAACGGGCATGATTTTGAGAAATTTTATCGCTCCATAGGAACCGCTTCCGCCGAAGAAAAGTGTCCGGTCTGCGGAGAGATTGGCGTGCGACTCATGTCCGCAGCAGGACTCGTTTTCAAAGGTTCCGGCTTCTACATCACCGACTACGGCAAGGACGGAAAGAAAGCAGAACGCGAGGCAGCATCCGCAGAGAAGACCGCCGCCGATGCCGTGGCAAAGAAGTCGGAGAGTTCCGACGCACCCGCCGGAAGCGATGCCGCGGCGGCGGATTCGAAGCCTCCGGCGTCCGAATCGACTCCGGCCAAGCCGGCTGATTCGCCCGCAAAGCCTGCGGCAACGGCTCCCGCTTCTGATTCAAAACCGGCCAAAGCAACACCACCCAAAGCAAACCCCGGCAAGATCGCATGACTTCGGAAGATCGAATTCGCGCGGAGCTGGTGGCGGCCGCGCGCGAGCTTGGCGCGACCGATCCAATCGAGCCGGCCATAACGAGACCAGCCGACCCGTCGTTCGGAGACTGGTCAACGAACCTCGCGATGACCCTCGCGCGTCCGCTCAGGAAGCGACCGGCGGAGATTGCTGGACTACTTCGCGATCGAATGAATCTCACGGACGCTGGAGTGCAGAGCGTCGATATCGCCGGGCCCGGCTTCATGAACTTTCGCCTCGATCCCGCGCTGATTGCAGAAGGAGTCCGTGACGTCATCGCGGGTGACGACGGTTTTGGAAAGACGAATGCCGGGAAGGGCGCGCCGGTGAATGTTGAATTCGTATCAGCCAATCCAACTGGGCCGCTGCACGTGGGTCATGGGCGACAGGCAGCGCTCGGCGACGCGATCTCGACGCTGCTCGAGTGGACAGGGTGGAAGGTCTCGCGTGAGTTCTACTACAACGACGCCGGCGTTCAGATCGAGAATCTCGCCGCCAGCGTCAAGACCCGCGTTGGCGCAATCGACGGTGGTGAAGCTGCTATTCCGGAAGGCGGCTATCACGGCGAGTACATTCGCGAAATCGCCGAGCGGTTCGCGGAAGGTGGCGGCGACGCGTCAGACTCAACCGCGGTTCGCGAGTTCGCAGTAGCCGCGCTCAGGAAGGAACAGGACCTCGATCTTCAGGCTTTCGGCGTGAAGTTCGACACGTATTATCTCGAATC
>JBBSGU010000124.1:0-7519 GCA_038253755.1 Gemmatimonadales bacterium
ATGGGGTGATAGACGCAGCATTTGTTTCGAAACCCGGCCCCTTTCACCGATCGCTCAGTTTGTACCTCCTCGATCAGAATCGGCAGGTCCCTCTGGTGCTTGCAAAGGCGCAACAGGAAATCCACGACCGCCACGATGTGTATGGATACGATGTTCTCGCATGGGCATTGTACCGCTCGGGGCGAATTCCGGAAGCTGAAGCCGCGATGAAGCAGGCTCTCCATATGGGAACGAACGATCCACTTCTACAACGCCATGCCAAAGCCATAACGGCATCACTTCCTAAGTGAGCGAGCTCTCGACTTTTGTCGAGTTCGGTTTCAGGCACATAGTGGACATCAGCGCGATGGACCACATCCTTTTTCTCCTTGCGCTTGCCGTGGTCTATTACAGGAAGGACTGGCGCGACGCGTTGTGGGTTGTCAGCGCGTTCACGATCGGACATTCAGTGACGCTTGGCTTGTCGGTATCCGGCCTTCTGGATTTCCCGATCAAGGTCATCGAGTTCCTGATTCCGGTCACGATTGCACTTACATGTCTGGAAAATCTGATCTTCGTTCGGAGTGAGCCACCCCGGTGGCGGCATCAATACAGACCACTGCTTGCCGGAATGTTCGGGCTGATTCACGGAGCCGGGTTTGCCGACTACCTTAAGGGAATATTTCCGGGACACGTGGCAATTCCATTGCTCGGATTCAACATCGGTGTCGAGCTCGGCCAATTGCTCCTGCTCATGATGTTCGCCGCCCTCTTCGCAATTTCCGACTTTCTCGTGTTCTCGGTAGGAGGTCGTAAGCCGGGCTTACATCCGAACTATCGCATCGCCGTAGTGTCGGCCATCTCCTTCGTCGTAGCTGGCGGATGGGCGGTACAAAGGTATCCGTGGTGATACGTCGGCGATTGAAAGCCTCACTCTGCGCGGCGCTGTTTGCCGGAGCGCTCGTACCCACTGACGCGTGGGCTCATCCACTCCACACCACCTACGCCGAGGTCACAGTCTGGCCCCGGAACGGAATGCTGAGGGCAATGATCCGCGTATTCGCTGACGACTTCAGCGCCACCGCGCTCAGGAGTTACCCATCCGGGGCGCGCTCATCACGCGACTTCGAGCGAGCATCCTACACGTACGCAGCCAGACGCTTCCGCTTGACTGATGCGCATGGCGCGAGCATTCCGCTGGGATGGTGTGGCCTCAGGAGAGACGGGAACTTCATTTGGCTGTGCATCGGGAGCGATCATTTTTCGGCCACTGGAAAATTGCAGCTCACCGACGACTTGCTCCAGGAAGTCTTCAGTGACCAGATCAATCTGGTGAAGTTGACGGCGGGCGGTCGGACCGATCACCTGCTGTTTGCCGGAGGCAGCGGCCCAAAGGAAATAAAACTTCCCGCTACCTGATTGATTGTATCTGCGACACGGGATGGATCTCTGCCCATCCGTTGTGGCCGTCAATCACGTAAGTCCCTGTCACACTCACATGCGATCCAACGGCAGGAATCGGGATCGTGTTTCGAAATCCGGCGCAGGCGCTTTTCACTTTCTTGAGCTTAACCGGGTTGGCACACACGACCTCGACGACAAGATCGCCATCCTTCTTCTTCAGGTTTCTCTTGTTGAGCAGCTTGTCCTGCCCTGGATCTAGCTTGAGCAGGAAATGCTGGTCGCCATCGTCATCCGCGTTTGATTCCGCAATTGTACCCGTAGCCGAGATGCACGATTTCATCCGGACGAGACGTGTCGGATTGTATACGTGACTCCATAGAGAAGCGTCGCAGCCCGTCGCTTTCGCATGATGAGCGGAGGCGATGGGGACAGAGGAAAGAGTGGCTGCGAGGACGACAGCCAGAACGCGGGTTGGAACGACAAGTGATATACTCATGACTGCAAGCTACTCGCTGGACCGGCGGTCGTGTGCAAGAACCCAAGCCGCTGTCACTTTCCGTGGAGGCTCGCGTAGTGATGTCGAACCCCAACAATCTGCCAATGACGAACCCGAATCCATCCCAGCCTCATACTGAGGAGCACAAGGTGAGCGGTGACCAGCTCCTCCAGAAGGTCAAACAGATCGTAAAGGAAGGCAACGCTCGTCGAATCACAATCAAGAACGACAGCGGCCACACCCTGATGGAGTTTCCGCTCACGATCGGGGTAGCCAGTGTTGTCCTGATTCCGCTGTGGGTAGCGATCGGCGCGATCGCAGCGCTCGCGGGTCACTACACGATCGCGGTCGAGAAGCGCACGACTTGAGCAGGACGGCAACAAAATGCTAACACGCGGGATGGGATCACTACCACCCCGTTAGCTGTATAATTGGATATTGAAAAGCATTTCATGCGGCCGCTCCTGAGCGGCCGCCTCTTTTCCCCAATATCCATGACTATCCGAGCCCTCACTTATTTCGCTTTCTTCCTGATCGCAGTCCCTGCGATCGCTCAGAAATCCCCAGCGCCTTCCTCTGCTCCCAAGTCCACTGCCGCCGGTTCCGCTGCAGTTCCTCTCGAGGCGGTCCTTCCCATTGACCCGAAAGTTCGCATCGGTACTCTGCCGAACGGCCTCCGTTACTACATCCGTCAGAACCCGAAGCCCGAAAAGCGGGCGGAGCTCCGTCTTGTCGTCAACGCCGGTTCCATCCTCGAAGCACCCGATCAGCTCGGCATGGCTCACATGCTCGAGCACACCGCGTTCAACGGAACCACGCACTTCGCCAAGAATGATCTGATCAAGTACCTCGAGTCGATCGGCGTTCGCTTCGGCGCGGACCTCAACGCCGGGACGAGTTTCGATGAAACCACCTATATCCTGCCGATCCCGACGGATACCGCGCGTCTCGTTGACCAGGCCTTCACGATTCTCGACGACTGGGCACACGGCCAGACTCTGGACCCGACCGAAGTTGCCAATGAGCGCGGCGTGGTTCGCGAAGAGTGGAGAGGCGGGCGCGGCGCCGGCGAGCGAATGCTCCAGCAATGGCTGCCAGTAGCGTTCAAAGGTTCACGGTACGCCGAGCGCCTGCCGATTGGAACGGAAGCGAGCATCATGGCAGCGACTCCGGCAAAGCTCCGCCGTTTTTACAACGACTGGTATCGTCCTGACCTGATGGCCGTCATCGCCGTCGGCGACTTCGATCCGAAAGCGATCGAAGCGCAGATCAGAAGGCATTTCTCCGGAATACCTGCCGCGAAGGCCAACGCACCAAAACGCACGGTCTACGACGTTCCCGGAAACACGGAGCCGCTCGTCGCAATCGCGAGCGACAAGGAAGCAACAAGCTCAAGCGTCGATCTCATCTACAAGATGCCGGCGTCCGCCACTCGGACGGTCGGCGATTATCGCCGCGATCTGATGGAGCAGCTGTATCTCAGCATGCTCAATCAGCGTTTTACCGAAATAACCCAGAAGCCCGACGCTCCGTTCCTCGGGGCAGGAGCGTCGAAGAACTCGTTCTTCGCTCGCAATACCGACGGGTTTTCGCTTGGCGCGAGTGTAAAGGATGGAGGCATCGAAGAAGGCGTAGAGGCGCTTCTCAAGGAGGCCCGCCGGGTAGACCAGTTCGGGTTCCTTCAGTCCGAGCTCGACCGGGCACGCGTGAATCTTCTCCGCTCATACGAGCGCGGATACGCCGAGCGCGATAAGACGCAGTCATCGGCGTTTGTCGAGGAATACATCGGGAACTTCCTGCGGCACGAGGCAATCCCCGGCATCGCTTACGAGTACAAGATTGCGCAGCAGGTCGCTCCGACGATCAGTCTTGCAGACGTCAACAAGCTGGCACGAAGCTGGATCACCGACGAGAACCGCGTGATCATCGCTGAGTCGCCGGTGAAGGCCGGCGTCATCCTTCCGACGAAAAGCGGCATCCTCGCCGCATTCGATCGCGCGAACAAGGCACAGCTCGCGGCATGGACGGAGACACTCTCGAACGACGCACTCGTCTCGACGCCGCCGGCCGCCGGCAAGATCATTTCGTCAAAGGCAATTCCTGGTATCAGCGGCGTTGAATGGAAACTCTCCAACGGTGCGCGCGTGATTGTAAAGCCAACCGACTTCAAGGCGGACGAAGTGATCATGCGGGCCTATAGCCCGGGCGGCACGTCGCTCGCCGAAGACAAAGATTACATGTCCGCCGCCCTCGCGTCGCAGGTCGTCTCACTCGGCGGTATCGGCTCGTTCAACATGATCGACCTGGGGAAGAAGCTGAGCGGCAAGGCGATTTCCGTTACGCCTTCCATATCTGCGACTACAGAGAACATGGCCGCCTCAGGTTCGCCGAAAGATCTGGAGACGATGTTTCAGCTCATCCACCTCGACTTCACCGCACCGCGCCTCGACACGACCGCTTTCGCTGCGTTCAAGGCTCAGGTAGGCCCGTTCCTCGCCAACCGCGGGGCTGATCCGAGCTCGGTCTTCACGGACTCAGTATCGACGATCATGGCGCAGCATTCCTTCCGATCCCGCCCAATCAGTCCGACCGTGTTTGCTGAAGTGGATCCCGCCAGGTCGGTGCAGTTCTACAAATCGAGATTCGCAGACGCGAGTGATTTCACTTTCGTGTTCGTAGGCAACGTCGACACCACTGCGATGAAACCGCTTGTCGAGACCTATCTCGCTTCCCTGCCGACGGTAGCTCGCAAGGATGCGTTCATCGATCGCGGCGGAATGCCTCCCAAGGGAGTCATACAGACCGTCGTTCACAAAGGCACCGAGCCCAAGGCGAACACCATCATGTTCTTCACCGGGCCGTGCACCTACAGCCCGCAGACGCGCGTAGCACTCCGCGCGCTTACTACACTCGTGCAGACCAAATTGAACGAGACTCTTCGCGAGAAGCTCGGCGGCACTTACAGCCCGGGCGTGGGTGGCGGATGTGGTCTCGAGCCGCGACAGGAGTACTCGGTGCAGATCTCTTTTGGATCGTCGCCCGAGAACGTCGAGCCGCTCTACAAAGCGACTCTTGCTCTGATCGAGAGCATCAAGTCAACACCCGTGAGCCAGTCCGATGTAGACAAGGTGAAGGAAGAAATTCTTCGCTCCCATGAAGTTGATGTCAAAACAAATTCGTATTGGGCGGCGAACATCGTCGGCCGCGATCAGGCTCACGAAGATCTGGCGGGACTTGGATCGCTTTACGACGACATGGTAAAGAAGCTCACGCCGGCAATGATTCAGGACGCGGCAAAGTTGTACTTCAACACGTCCAACTACGATCGATTCGTTCTGTTGCCGGAGACCGCAGCGCCAGCGAAGTAGTCAACGTAGGTGCGAAGGAGCCGCCGTTTCGTCAGGACAAGTAGCCAGCCCGAATGTGGAGTGGCCACCTGACGAGACGGCGGTTTTCTTTTTCTCCCCAATGCTCAGCGAGCTCGGCCTCAGCCGCCGGAATTGGATCGGTCCCGGTCTTCTTGATGTAGTTGGCCGTAGCCGACCACGTTCTGAGATATCCAACCAGCTCCGGCAGAGTCCACTGGCGTTCCAGCCATAACGTCGGCGCTTCTATCTCGCGAAACGGAAATGCGACGTTGGCATAGCGCTCAAGGAGGATCATCCTCTCCGGCATCCAGTAATCTTCGATTGTGCCGCGATTGTATCCGTTGACGGTCTGCTCGAGTGGCTCCGTCTCCATCACGGGATCGCCGTATCCCCAAATCACGAGAGCGCCGTCAGTCGTCAGTACTCTACGCACCTCCGCGTAGAACGTGTCGAGATCGATCCAGTGCAGCGCCTGCGCGACCGTGACCATATTCACCGACTGATTGGACAATCCACTGGCTGACGCGTTGGCCACCCGGTACTCGATGCCGTCTTCCGGCGGAGCCTGTCCTATCTGCTCTGCGCTTGCGTCGGTTGCAACGACCCGCGAGAAGATTCTTGCGAGTGCCCTGGCTGCTTGTCCGCTTCCCGTTGCGCAATCCCATACGGCGTCGTGCCGGTCAACAAGCCCGCGCAACCATTTGAAGAGCTCACTGGGATATTCCGGCCTGAATTGCGCGTAGATACTTGCCCTCTCCGAAAACAAGTCCCGAAAAGTCATGATTCGGATCCAGGCGTTTGGGTTCGAGACCGCAACGTGTCGGCGAACGGAGGCAATTCACGCGGCGGATCACTAGCGATCTGCGTCAACAAGGTTCTGATATTCCTCGTGACGGTTTATGAACGCGGCGATGAAAGGACATTGCGGCACAACTCTCAAGTTGTTCGCACGCGCGTAATCCAGTGACGCGCGTGCCAGCGTATTGCCGATACCCTGTCCCTCCAACGACGGTGGCACTTCCGTATGGACGAAGTAGATCGTATGGCCACGTATGATATAGTTGGACACCGCCAACCCTCCCTCAACTTCGATCTCGAAACGATTCGCGGCCGCGTTGTTCCGCACACCTGCTTTCACTTTTTCAGTCAAGAATTTCCATTCGCGTAAATGATTGTCTAATCTTACGCTAACAACCTGATTGGACACAGAGACCACAGAGACCACAGACCGGCATTGGGTGGCGTCTTCGATGAGAACTTCTGGCGAATTCAAGTCTATGGGATTGGGGTTGGGTACGGAACGACGGCCCGTTCTCCGACCGTAGTTCCGTAGTTCCATGTTAGTAGTTCCGTAGTTCCGTAGTTCTGTAGTTCTGTCGTTTAACCCCAAAAATGGGACTCTCGTCAGAGAGAGTCTCTCAAAGCAAAAGACCACAGAGGTTGCTCTGTGGTCTCTGTGGTCTCTGTGTCAAAAGCCGTTGCTTTTACATCTTGGGCAAAAGAACTCGGTCGATAACGTGGATGACGCCGTTCGACTGCATGACATCGTACGTCGAGATGTGCGTAGTGTTGCCACTCTCGTCCATGATCACAACGTTGCGCTTGCCGTTCATCGAGGCGGTCAACATTCCGCCGCTAACGGTCTTCAGCTTTGCGGTACCGTGTCCTTTCCTGATCATTTCCATCAGATCTTCTGCGTCAATGCGGCCGGCAACGACATGGTAGGTCAACACCTTCGTCAATGCAGCCTTGTTTTCCGGCTTGAGCAGGGTTGCAACCGTTCCGGCCGGCAGATTCTCGAATGCATCATTCACCGGCGCGAAAACCGTGAACGGACCTTTGCTCTTTAGCGTGCCGACGAGGTCAGCAGCCTTGACGGCTGCGACAAGCGTCGTATGGTCCGCCGAGTTGACCGCGTTGTCAACAATATCCTTGGTCGGATACATCGCCATTCCGCCGACCATCACGGTCTGAGCCGATACCACACCGGCGCTCGAGACCACTGCGGCAATCATTGCCGCTGCAAGCATTTTCTTCATTTTCTTAGATCCTTTCTTGAGTGGGGTGAGTTATTGTCACGCCACTCATACGCATCAATTCGATGTTCGGATGTAAGGCAATTGGACACAGTGACCACAGAGCAGTTGTGTTTAAAGTCAAGCGCTGACGGGCTCGATCGGAGCCTGCCAGCGCGTTCTCGTTTTGAGCATCGCGTTTAGCGTCACCAGGATCTTTCGCATGCATGCGACGATCGCGAGCATCTTCGGCTTGC
>JBBSGU010000125.1:0-7491 GCA_038253755.1 Gemmatimonadales bacterium
AAGGTCCGCCTGCATCGCCGTACGCCGTACCCGGAACGTACCAGGTGAATTTCTCGACTCGCGTGAACGGAGTGTTCGCGCCACTTGGAGAGACGCAGCGATTCCAGGTTGTAGCGGTAGATGGCACGGCCGGAAGAACGATGGCCACTCTTGCGGATCAGCAACGAATCGCGGATCTCGAGCGGTCGGTGCTCGGTCTCGATCAGGTTGTGCGTGAAGCGTTGGGCAGGATGACTTTGTTCAAGCGCGCAATTGACGAGACCCCGACGGCGGATACGAATCTTCAGCACCGGGTCCGTATTGTGACTGACAAGCTGAAGGACGCGCAGGAAGCACTGAACGGCGATCCCACTTTAGCCACGCGGAATGAGGCGACACCGCTATCTCTTCTGACGCGACTTAACGGTGCGGTTGGCAGCGTCTGGGGCTCTACGCTCGAAGCGCCCACGGGTGGTCAAAAAGCGGAGCTTGATTTCGTGAGGTCGAACTTTGGCGCGATACTGTCTCAGGTGAGGCAGCTGATCGAGGTGGATGTCAAAGGCCTCGAACAAGCCGCGGAGCAGGCTGGAGTTCCGTGGACGAGCGGAAGGTTCCCAAGGCCACCGCGATCGTAGAAAAAAGGCCGACGTCATCGATAGCTGATGCCGTCGGCGTCTTTGCAAAGATTGGATGCGCTGCGCGAACGGTTTACTGAGCCGGACGTGGCCTAGGAAGCGCGGTGGGCGGAATCATGTTGTTCAGCCGCATGTAATTCGCCAGCTGACTGTAATGATCGGCCATGTCCAGCGCGTGACCGAGCACCATCGCCGCGCGCGTCAGCGTTCGCGGTTGGCCACCCGGCGGAGTGATCGTGACCTGATCGGCGAGGTTCGCATCGTTGAGCTGTGCAAAGGCGTCTTCGCAATACTTGAATGACTCCTTCACCTTCGTAACGAGCGTCTCGCGCGGCCACGTTGCCTTGATCGAATCAGCAGTTGAGATATCGAGTGGCGGTCGCGTGGGCTGCATCGCGCCGAAAACGCTGCAGAAGAAATAGTTATCGCTGGCGAGGTGCTGCGCGATGTATCCAATCGTCAGCTGCGCCGGCGTCGGACGATAGTTGAACTTCGACGCAGGGATAGAGTCGAATGCCTGAGCGAGGTTGCGCTGGAGACCCATCGTCCGATTTCGGAACACCGTCGTGACTGGATTTACAGGCGGACCGGCAGGTGCAGCCGGTTGCTGGGCTGCAAGGCCGACTGGCAGGGCCAGCGTGGCGAGAAACAAATGCGAAATCTTCATACGGTCTCCGGGCAAGAATGACAGGAACGGGTTCGATATTCTGGGGGTCTGCACCGTTCGTTGCAAGGCATTCAACGAAGAGAGCGCGCGTAAATTACCTTTGCTTGTCTCGCGCTCATACCTCACTACAATGAATCCTGATCAAGCCTACGCGGAGCTGGTTCGGCTCTCGCGAGAAAAATCCGTACTGGCCTCGTCTCTTGGCCTGTTGCAGTGGGATGCGGAGATCTGCATGCCGCGGGGTGGTGTCAATCATCGCGGCGACCAGATGTCCCTTCTCGCGGGTATCCTGCACGAGCGAGCGACCGACCCTCGAATTGGCGATCTGCTCGCCGACGTCGAAGGCTCATCGCTTGTCACCGATGCGGAATCTGTCGAAGCGGTGAACGTCCGCGAAATGCGACGGGACTACGATCGTGAAACCCGCCTTCCGCGCCGGCTGGTTGAAGAAATGGCGCGCGTGTCGGCGCAGTCCGCGCAAGCGTGGTCAGAGGCGCGCGACAAGGACGACTTCGAAAGCTTCGCGCCGTGGCTCAACAAAACATTCGAGCTCACGCGCGAAAAGGCCGACGCCACCGGATACGGCGACGGAGTTCGATACGACGCTCTGCTCGACGACTACGAGCCGGGCATGACGACTGCGCAGGTGTCGGCACTGTTTGCGAAGCTCGGCCCGCAGCTCGTCCCACTTGTTGAAGCGCTGCGCGACCGTCCCAGGACGACGTCCGCACAGGTGGTTGAGTATCCCGTCGATCGCCAGCGAATTTTTGCGGAAAGCATCGCGGCAAAACTCGGCTTCAGTCTCGAATCCGGCCGCTTCGATCTTGGGCCTCACCCGTTCTGTTCGACGATAGGGCCCGGCGATGTGCGCATCGCGTCCCGGTATCAACCGTTCAACCTGCCGAACGGGTTTCTCGGGGTGATTCACGAGACGGGTCATGCGCTGTATGAACAGGGTCTCGATCGGGCACACTATGGCACGCCGATGGGCGACGCCGTGTCGCTCGGCGTACATGAGTCACAATCGCGGATGTGGGAGAATCTCGTCGGGCGAAGTCAGGGATTCTGGCTGCATTTCTATCCTCAGCTTCAAAAGACGTTTGAGGAATCACTTGGCGACGTTTCGCTGGACGCATTCCGCGCCTCGATGAATCACGTCGCTCCCGGACTCATCCGTGTCGATGCGGACGAGGTCACGTACAACCTTCACATCCTGATCCGGTTCGAGCTCGAGCGCGCGTTGCTCGACGGAGATCTTCGCGCCGCTGACCTTCCGGGCGCCTGGGCGGAGAAATATCAGAAGTACCTCGGCATCACACCTGCCAACAATCGCGACGGGTGTCTTCAGGACATCCATTGGTCCGAAGCGCTGATCGGTTACTTCCCGACGTACACACTGGGCAACGTGTATGCAGCGCAGTTATTCGAGGCGGCGGAGCGCGCGGTTGGGCCGCTGGAAGACAGCTTTGCAGCGGGTGATTTCACGAGGCTTCGCACCTGGCTCGGCGAGAACGTCCATCGCCATGGAAGGCGCTACTCGCCGTCGGCTCTGATCGAGAAGGCGACGGGAAATCCTCCCGATCCGTCAGCTATGATCGCCAGCCTCTCCGAGCGGTATCTCGGCGCGAGCTGACTGTGTCCAATTGCCACTGGCTTCACTCATGCATTGGTCGTCCGGCATGACTCAGGAAACCGGTGATGGAGCGGGTGTAGAAAACGAGCCCGATAAAGACACGGAGAGCAAGTCCGACACGGACGACGTTACGAGCCAGCGCGAAATCCGGGAGAGGGTGACGAAGCTCGCCTTCGGCGGAGACTCAGCGCGATTCGACGAGTTCATAACCGTTCTGAGCGAGGCCACTCCGGCCGGCGTAGACGTAATTCTTCGAGGAAGCTCGATAACGGGGCACAAGCACGGCTCCGATGATCCGTTCGATGCCGACGGTCCGGGAACGAGCGATCTCGATGTCACATTCGTCGGCGGCGACATGGTGATGCTTTTTGGCGAGTTCCACATCCCGGGAATTCATTCAGTACCGCTGAGCGACGAGCATCCGTACGCTTCATCGGCCCTCGGACCCTTGAGAAAAAAACTTTGCGGCATGACAGGCCGGCCGGTGAATATTCAGGCGACTACTTCGCTGGTGCAGTACGTCCGCGATATCACGATGGATCAGCCGTATCTGGTGCTGTTGAAAAAACCAGAGGAGTGAGCCGTGCGGCTCCTCACATATAACATCCGCGAAGGCGGCATCGGCCGCGCTGAACAGATAGCCGAGGTAATCAGGTCTGCGAACGCGGACGTAGTGGCGTTGCAGGAGGCGCGGGATCCTGCCGTCGTCGGACTCATTGCAAGACTCGCTGGATTTGAGTTCTTCGGATCGAGAACGTCACACTCAACGGGATTCCTGAGCAACGTGCCCGTGCTCAATCACGCGTGGCGTCATCCGCCGCGAACGAGACACGCGCTGCTCGAGGTCGCACTAGCCGATGGATTTCCGCGCCTATTCGTTTTGCACTTACGCGCCTGGTTTTCGAAGTGGACCGAGCGACAGCGCGCGCGTGAGCTTCGCGGACTGCTCGACGGAATTCAGGAGCAGTTGAGGAAGGAGAACAACGCGTTTGCGTTTCACGTTCTCGCCGGCGACTTCAACGCGCTTGCACCAGGGGAGCGTTTCGATTCGTCTCCGATGCCGGCGTGGATTCGCGGAATGATCTGGATCAGTGGCCGGGACATCGCCCGCAGCACGATCGAAATGATGCGATCGGACGGATACATCGACGCCTGGCGAAGTGTGCATCCTGATCTCGAGCACGAGCCTGGATACACTTTTCCCGTCTGGAATCCGCACACCCGGCTCGACTACGTATTCACGCCCGCGGAGTACGCTTCACGCTTCACTGCGGTCGAAGTTCGGAAGACGCCGGAAGTCGCGAAAAGGGCGTCAGATCACTTTCCACTATTGGTGGAGATAGGTGGTCCGTAGACCGCAGCGCTCGAGGGGGGAAACCCGGTCGACGGCATCGCTACTCGATGATCTCATGCCGCAGTATGACGTGGTCGAGCGGCATCGAATCATCGTCCGTGCGCCTCAGGAAATAGTATTCCGCGCCATCCGCGAAGCGAACTTGTCCGGCGGTATTATAACTCGCGCATTACTCGCAATCCGCGGGATTCCCGCCGCTATCGGCTCGATCCTCAGATCTCAGCCCGCAGCGCAAGCCGAGTACGGCGATCGTGAATCAAGGCGGGGTCGCGTCATTCGTCTTCCCCGATAGTTGCAGCGATCTCCGCACCGAAACTCGCGTGAGCTGTGCGGTCGACGCGCGGTGGAAGTTCAGGCTTTACTGGCTTGTTGGCCGTCCAGGCAGCGGACTGATTCGACGTGCGATGCTCAACGCGATTCGGCGCGAGGCGGAGTCGATGTCTAAGTTTCCAAATCCCCGGAGGATTCAATGAAGCACAAAGGCGAACGCAATATCCCGGACTTTTCAAAAAAGCCCAAGACCCCGCACCCAGTGACGCCAGACCGCAAAGGTCCGGCAGCGACGCCCCACGCACGGCCCGCACAGCCGAAGCCTCAGGCGACGTCTGCGAAATCGGGTGGGCGCCGCGGGGCTTAGCCTTCGGCTACTTCTCGACTGGCAGCCTCACCTGAAATTCCGGTACAATCGTTTCGGGGAAGGCTCTTGGCGCGCAAACGGGATTGCGCGCATCCAAGCGAGCTCAGGAGCTTAGCGCTCAAAGTTGCCGCACTCGATCCATAGCGCGAGCAACTCTGCCGCTGGGCCATGCTCGGGTTGCAACAGGGCGTAGAGCAGGTGAATTCCGGTCATCAGCACGCGCTGTCGTTCTGTAGCGAGGCCGATGGCCGCCTGGATCATTGACTGCGAATCCGGATCCAACGGGATTTTCGGCCGTTCGAGTCTATGGTCCTCAGGACGAACACGAGTCAGGATCCGGATTGGCTCCGAGGCGTAAAAGGCACTCGACGACAGGCGTCCACGCATTTCCGACAGCGACGTTGATGAAGGGCGTGCCCCAGACAAGGCTGTTAACCGGCACACCTCGCGACGCCATGTAGTCCAGAACGGCGATGCGACCGCTGAGCATCGCGATGAAGAATGCTTCCATCAGAATCTCTTCATCGTCGGGATCGGGATGAGTCAGGACACCTCGAGGACCAACCGCGTCGAAATCAGGACGAATTTTGCGCGCCTCGGCCGTCGGCTTGCCATTCCCATCGAGTGAGCGTCGCACCCCGTCGATGTCGCCGAGTCCCGCGGAGATCCACAAGGCTGTGCGCGGTGTGCAGTGCGCGGCGAGGGCATCAACCGCTTCCCCGTTCCAATAGCGAATGAGCGCGTGCTCGAGAATCGGAATTCCGTTCGGCGGAGCCCATGCCGGATCTGCGCCGCGCTCGAGCAACCACTGAACTTTGTCGGTTTTCATGTACATATGACCGCAGAGCTGCCTGTTGAGCTCGAGCTGAAGGTCGAGCCCATTCGCGGCGAGCCAATCCATGATCGGGCGCATCGCTTCGCGGCCTCGAACCCGTTCATGATGGATGGCCGATCGCAGCAGACTCCGACCTTTGCTCACGTCAATGTCCGATGGGTGAAGCAGATCAGGATGGTTTTCGATGACGCGCTGGAGCTCATTCACGTCTGTTGCCGCGATGGCTTTGGACGCGTCCCGCATTGGATCACCATCCATCCCGTTCTCTCGGCGGTGGACTCCCGATTGAGAGTCCCTCAGAAGTACTTCCCAACTCGAGAAACCCATGCTGCGCGCCACTGCGAGGCGCGCTTCGTCGTCAGATATCGTTGACCCAACGATTTCGTCAATGCGCGCCCCGTAGAATCGCGGTACATACGCCGCAATCATGCGCGCCGCCATCATCCGTCCGTTGCGTTGATTGTCGAGAAGAGCACGAACATGCTGCTCATAGAAGTCGAGACTGCTGTAGCGAACCGATCCGTGGTTGTAGCTCTGGCGATTCACGTCGCTGTAATACCGGACGAGCTTCGGCCAGCTCGCGAACCCGTACTCGCGCGCGATGACGAGCTGCGCATGGGCGAGTTTGATGTTGGCCAATGCCGACGCATCCATTGACGGTTGTTGCGCCCGAGCGCGCGCGACTGAATCGGGATCGCCGGAACGCAACCGACGGAGAAAAGCTTTCGCCTCCTTGTGCTCGAACTCGAGGTTGGGACTCGGCGGCAACGGGCGGACTGCGGGCATGATACGTCTCCTTTCGTTGTGGCCCCTGTCCGCGTAGTGAGCCCGAAAAGAGTTGTGTTTTGAATCAAGTGAAGCGACTGCATCGGAGGGGACCATCCCTTTCCGCGGACCGGACGCGCTCCGACAGCGCTCTCGGAAATTCGCGATGTCCGCGGATCGCGTCAAGCCGGAAGAAGCACGGCTGACACTGCGAAACAACCCAGAGACTCGATGCGTACTCCACCCATATCGAAGAGAGCCTAACTCCCCGAGGATGAAAATGGGAACGTACGCCGCGGCAACGAATGGACAGAGGCGGGTCATCCTCACCGTGCTCGGCATCGTACTGCTGATCGCCGGATTCTGCGGACACTTCTTCGCGGCGAAAGCGATCGGCGGGACATACATCGCCTATCGCGATCACATGGTGGGCTTCTTCGGCCTGGCGATTCTGTCGGGTGCCATCGTCGCCTTGCTTGGCCGCAAATTCTGGCGAGGCCGCCCGGATATCACGCTGTTCATCATCGGATTCATCCAGGCGGCGTTCGGGCTCTACATCTACATCAACCGGTTCAATCTGCACGGCTGATGACGATCGCTTAAAGGACTGGCATTAAAACCACGTCGGTTTCGACTTGGATATCGCCCGCGAGATCGCTGAGCTACACGGTGGAAGCGTTGAGCTCCGGCAGTCGGATGAGATTGGGAGCGTGTTCGAGCTCGTTCTTCCCGTTCAACTCGCGAGGTAAAGGCTTGAAGAGAGATTCGAGAAGACTGGAAAACGGACGCAGTAGTGCAGGTAGCTGACTCGCGACTACGGTCACGATCTCGCGCGAAGCTTTCACCAGGACATTGGTAACCTCTCCCGCCAGTTTTCCGAGCAGCACGCCAAGAGTGTCGCGTGAGCTCACGTCGTCGCCCATCGCGGCCAGCACTGCTCGCCGGTGCCTGAGAATTACCGGAGCGGCAAAAGCCACTGGATTGAA
>JBBSGU010000126.1:0-7286 GCA_038253755.1 Gemmatimonadales bacterium
AGTTACATCCGAAGGTCCTCGCACTCGCGCCGAACGAACCAACTATCTCGAGACATCTCACTACGACGACGTCATCGCCTTCCTCGAAGCACTGCATGGCAGGCCGGAGCTGACATTCGGCTCAATCGGAAAAACCAACGAAGGGCGCGACATACCGTATGTCATCGCATCGCGGCCGCGTGTGTCAACGCCGGCGGAAGCGAGGCGGCTCAATCGCCCAATCGTGTATGTTCAGGCGAATATTCACGCCGGGGAAGTTGAAGGGAAGGAAGCTCTTCTGGCGATGTTGCGGGATCTGACAAGCTCATCGCGCCCAAATGCTCTCGACTCGATCGTCCTCATCGCTGTTCCAGACTACAACGCCGATGGGAACGAACGCTTCGGGTCGCAGGAGGTGAATCGTGGAGAGCAAAATGGCCCGGAGATGGTCGGCCAACGCGCGAATGCGCAGGGCCTCGATCTCAATCGCGACTACATCAAAGCAGAGGCGCCCGAGACGCGCGCATCGCTGGCAATGTTCAACAAGTGGAACCCGGAAATCTTCGTCGATCTGCACACAACCGACGGAAGTTTTCATGGATACGCACTCACCTATGCTCCGCCGCTCAATCCTGCGGCACCACTGGGCATTTTTGCACGCGATTCGCTGATGCCGGTGTTGAGAAAGCGAATGCAATCACGGCACGACTTTGCGACGTTCGACTATGGCGATTTCTTCTCGGACGACACGCTCTCGAAAGGCTGGTACACTTTCGACTCACGACCGCGGTTCGGAACGAATTACTACGGCATGCGCGGACAGATCGCGATCCTGAGTGAGGCTTTTTCACACGATCCGTTCGAGCGTCGCATCGCGTCAACGTACGCATTCGTCAAGGAAATCCTTTCGCTTGCCGGAGAGCGTCGCGTCGAGCTCCTGCGGGTCAGGTATCCGGCACTCGATTCGGCGTCATTGTTCGCATTGACACCGGCGGGCCGCAGCGATCGCAAGGGATCGACAGGCCTTGTCTATGCCACGCTCGACATTCGGCCCGGAGCCAGGTACCCACTCAGAACTGAGATGGTTGCCGCTCCGTCGAAGCAGGACGTTATTGCCGAAGTGATGGAGAAAACGGCGGATGGTGTTCGCACCCAGGCGGGAGTTCCAAAAGGCAGTAAGCGCACAGGCAAGTTCGTCACGGTGACGATGCCGGTTTACGACCGATTCAAGACAACACTCTGGACCGGGATGCCAATCAGGTACCTCATTCCCGCGAGCGACACTGCGGTGCTTAGGCTTCTCCGTCTGCATGGAGTCAACGTGGCCGCTGCTCCGGCAAACTTCGCCAGAAGATCCGCTCGTATTCAGCAGTTCTCGATCGATTCCATCTCGAGGTCGGCGCGCGTTTTTCAGGGGCACAAGGAAACACGGGTGAACGGGCAATGGCGGGAATATTCCGGCGCACTTTCCGGCGCCTGGTACGTGGTGGATGTGGCGATGCTGCCTCGGGGCCCGCTCGCCGTCTATCTGCTCGAGCCGCAAAGTGAAGACGGCCTCGTCAACTGGAACTACCTCGATCACGAGCTTCGACCTGACGGCCCATACCCGATTCTGCGTGTGCTTCCGCCTTTGAGTAATTAGCGAATGCTCCGCAACGCCCTGCTTTACCTCTCGTCCCAGCCACAGGTTTTCAAGTTCGTTCGCAAGAACTCGATGGCGAAGGGCTTCGCCAGCCGCTTCGTCGCCGGCGAGACTCTCGAGACCGCACTCGCCGCGGTCAAGCAACTCAACGCCAAGGGCATCACCGCCACTCTCGATCTGCTTGGCGAGAGTGTTCGCAACGAAGCGGAAGCCCGCGAATCGGCACGCCAGTACATCCAGATGCTGGACGAGATCAGGAAGCAGAAGCTGAATGCCAACGCGTCGGTGAAGCTGACGGCAATGGGTCTCGACATCTCCGAAGAGCTCTGCGTGTCGAACATGCAGAACATCCTCGACAAGGCGCACGATTACGAGAGCTTTGTCCGCCTGGATATGGAAGGCAGCGACTATACCGACAAGACGCTCGATCTCTTCTACGAGCGGTTGTATCCGTCGTACCGAGGAAACGTGGGCATCGTCTTGCAGAGTTACCTCTACCGCACAACGTCGGATGTGGAAATGGCGAACAAGGCCGGCGCGCGAGTGCGTCTCTGCAAGGGGGCGTATAAGGAACCGGCGACGGTCGCTTACCCGGACAAGCAGGATGTTGACGATTCTTACATCCGCTGCATGAAACTTCTGCTCACCGACGGACACTATCCGGGAATTGCCACGCACGACGAAGCGATCGTCACCGCTGTAAAGCGTTTCGCGCGCGAGAACGACATCGCGAGCGACAAATTCGAATTCCAGATGCTGTACGGTGTCAGGCGCGACCTTCAGGAGAAGCTCGTTAAGGAAGGCTATCGCATGCGTGTATATGTGCCGTACGGGACGCAGTGGTATCCGTACCTCATGCGCCGCCTCGCAGAGCGTCCTGCCAACGTGATGTTCATCACTGGCAACGTCATCAAGGAAATGGTTGGCCGGAGCAAGAGTTAGCGATGAGCCAGTTTCTCCCCGCGGATCACTCCAAGGGCGATGCGAACACGGTCGGCGGATACACTGCGGTTCATGCGCGTCCGCCGGCGTTCGAGGGGAAAGACGGAACGTCGTACAGCGCCGAGGTGATGACGGACTCAACGGGCGATCCTTCGCAGCCGTTCGCGGGATACCTGCTCTTCGTTCGCTGGGGAGTCGGTGATCCCGTCGCGACCGGTCACGTCGAAACAGATTTCCTGGTTTATGGAATAAGCGAGCAGGAAGCGCGCGAGAAGATGGGGGAGATTCTTCTCAACGACGCAGTAGCCGAGCTCAACAAGGGAATCGCAAAGCGAGATACTGCCGGACGACCCTGGTGGGAAGCCATGCACGACGAACCCACTCAGTGACTGAGCCGGAAATCGCGGACGATCGTCGCAAAGCGGTCGTAATGAGTGGAACTGGCGGGATCTGGCGGGTCAGGGCGAGCGATGGTGAGATGTTCGACGCCTCGATGCGCGGCCGCCTGAAGAAGGCCGAAGAAGGACTAAAGCTCACTGTCGGCGATTCGATATTGCTCGATCAGGAAACGACTGGCACCTGGGCGATCACCGGAATCCTTCCAAGAAAGTCTCAGCTCGCTCGCAGAATGCCCGGCGGAGGCCACGGCGAGAGAATAGTCGCGGCCAATGTCGATCAGGTCGCGATCGTCTTTGCTGCTGCCAAGCCGGAGCCGCACGTGCGCATGCTCGACCGGTTTCTCGTTATCGCCGAGGGAAATGCGCTCGAGCCAAGAATCGTGATCAACAAGATCGATCTCGTTGATGAGGATGAGGCGCGAGAGCGTTTCAAGGACTACACTGCCGCCGGTTACTCGTTGAATTTCACGAGCGTGAAGAAGCAGATCGGCTTGACGGAGCTGCACGACGTGCTTGCCGGCCGCACATCGGTCCTCAGTGGTCCGTCAGGTGTAGGCAAGTCGTCGTTGTTGAACGGTATGTACCCCGGATTGAATCTTCGAGTCGGAGAGATCAGCGAGTCGGTGAACAAGGGGCGTCACACGACTGTCGGTGCGGTTATGCATCCGCTGCCCGACGATGGGTTCGTCGTCGATACGCCGGGTCTCCGCGAAGTGGGGATGTGGGGGATGCCTTCGGAGCATCTGGATGCGTGCTTCCCGGAATTCAGACCACTCATCGACCAGTGCCGTTTCGCGGATTGCACGCATCTCATCGAGCCTGACTGCGCGGTGCGAGATGCTGTCGCAGCGAGTGAGATCAGCACAGAACGATATGAGAGCTACGCGAAGCTCCGCGGCGAGCTCGAGCACACCGAGAAGAAGTGGGCAACGATGAAGCAGGGCTCGTACGATGCGAAAAAACGAGGCCGGTAAAACGGCAACGGCTTTGGTCACGGATTTGACTGATGGAACGGATCAGAGACGTAGCCGCGGGAAATATTAAAGGGGTCAGGTCAACCGTCCTCGCCGTAGTTCCCCAAAATCACCCAAACGCCTCTAGCCTGAAAAGCGGATTCGTCCCTGATCCGTAACATCCGTAAAATCCGTGACCAAAGCCTTTCCCGCCGTTGCAGTTCCCGCTACTTCGTCACCGCCGCAACAAACCTCTCGATCGCATAAGTACTGATCTGCCCACACGGTCCGTTGAAGATGTAGTCGCATCCGTGCGTGGCCCAGGGCAGCTCGATAAAGAGATGCGGCCGCTTGTTGGCGACGAGCGCAGAATCCAGCCGAAGGCTCTGCCGCGATGAGACGAGCGGATCCATCGCACCGTGAATCATCAGCGTGGGCGGAGTTTTCGGCCCAACGAAATTCAGCGGCGATGACGCGCGATACGCTTCAGGTTGACGCACCGGATCGCCGTTCAGGAACGCACTCAGCGTCTCGGCACTGTTGTACACGCGTGGGTTGGACGGATTGTCCCATCCCCATTTTTGATCCGTCGGACCGTAAAGCGAGACCACACCTTTTATCGCTGAATCCCCTCTCGTGTATCCAGCGAGAAGCGCGAGCTGCCCCCCGGCCGACCGTCCCAACAAAACAATCCGGGTCGAATCGATACCGAGCTCCTTCGCATTCGTTTTCAGAAACGAAATCGCCGCATCGATATCCTTTGACGCCGCCGGAAACGGAAACTGCGGCGCAAACCTGTAACTCGGCGTCGCCACAACGAAACCACGGGAGGCGAGGTAGTAGTTGAGAGCCGGTAGATCTGCACGATATCCGCTGCGCCACGATCCGCCGTGAATCGCGATGACCAACGGCGCCGGGGACATCTCGCGATTCCGTCGATACACGTCGAGCTCGAGCGGTTTCCCATCGCGAACGACGTACCTCATCGTCGCCATTCGAACTTCCGGCGACGGTGGTCTCCGAAAAAGTGTGAGCAAGGAGAGCGGTTTGTCTCGTGGCGCAGCTCCCGGCAACGATCTCGGTTGCACTGATCCAAATGCTGACTCGAGGCGAGGCGGCAGATTCCGCGCGATGACCGTCGCCTGCAGAACCGGCAACAGCAGAAGAATTATCGATACCGCAGCGAGGATCGCGCTCGTCTTGCCAACTCCGCGTTTCCAGCCAGGCAACAAGAGGAGCACGCCGATGATGGCGAGCCAATGTCCAAGCCCGTTCACAGCGACCGACGCCTCCCACAGGACGTACGTCTGTGCCGGAACCACGATGAGCAGCGCCGCGGCAAACAGAAGCACCGTGAGAATCAGCCGGACGATCGCCATTAACCCTCGCTCGACCCGTTGAGATCCAGAGTCCACACGACAGGCATGTTCGGGTCGAGCGAGTCCTTCACGCTGCAATACTTGTTCACCGCCAGGTCGATTGCTCTGTCAACATGAGCTCGCTCTATCCCGCTGCCGGTGATCGTGAAGTTCAGCGTTATGTGAATGAATCGCCGCGGTGTGGTCTCGGCTCTGTCGCCCAGTACTTCGACATCGAACGTTTTGACGGGTGTTCGGCGTTTGGCGAGGATGTCCACTACATCAACGGACACGCATGACGCGAGCGCCGCGAGCAGTGCATCGGGCGGCGACGGTGCGTCATTGCCGTCGCCGTCCAGCAGAATTCCCGGACGCCCTTCGCGCGCTGATTCGAATCTTCTGTCGCCTTTCCAGTTGACGAGAATCCTGGATGGTGCGGTCAAGCCTGCGCGCCTTTTTCGATTGGGGCCCGCACGGCATTTCCCCATTCCGTCCAGCTTCCGTCGTAGTTCCGCACTTTGTCGTATCCCAGCAGGTTGGTGAGAACGAACCAGGTATGCGACGAGCGTTCGCCGATGCGACAATACGCCACGATGTCGTCGCTGGATTTCAGGCCCTGCTCGGTCTCGTAAATCGCACGAAGCTCGTCGGCAGACTTGAATGTTCCGTCCGGATTCGCAGCCCGCGCCCACGGGACGCTTCGCGCTCCCTTGATGTGTCCGCCTCGGAGTGTCCCTTCCTGGGGATAGTCGGGCATGTGCGTTTTGGCGCCGCTGAACTCGTCGGGTGATCGGACATCGACCAGCTTCTTGCCAGCATCGGCGTGGTCACGGACCTGGCTCATGAACGCGCGAATCTTCTTGTCGTCACGTTCCTTTGCCTGGTAGGAAGTTGCCGGAAACGCCGGGACTTCGGTCACCATCTCGCGACCTTCGAGTTCCCACTTGATCCGGCCTCCATCCAGAATCTTCGCGTTGGAGAAACCGAACAGCTGGAAAACCCAGTAGGCATACGTCGCCCACCAGTTGTTCTTGTCGCCGTAGAAGATCACCGTCGTGTTTTCGTCGATGCCCTTCGTTTGAAGAAGTTTCCCGAACAGCTCCGGGGAGATGTAATCCCTCACGACGGAGTCGTTCAGGTCTTCGTGCCAGTCAACCTTCTGGGAACCGGGGATGTGACCCGTGTCATATAGAAGAACGTCTTCGTCGCTTTCGATGACGCGGATTGTCGGATCATCGAGGTGTGCAGCCAGCCAGTCGGTGCTGACGAGCGAATCAGGATGCGCGTAGCCTTTCTTCGCGATCGACTGATCGTCGGATGTCGCAGTAGTAGTCGCCATGGTGTCTCCGGGAAGTGCGAGTATCGGAAACAATCTTAGGCCTGTTCGACTGTCAACAGCACTTCGCTGGCGCCATCTTTCCGCAATGGGTCAGTATAAGGGTTGACGAAAATTCCGGCCAGCGCGCGGGATCCGGTGATGGAGGCCTACTCGCGACACGTGATCGTGTGCACGGGAGGTTTCTGCTCACCGGACCGGCGTGGAAGGGGTCTCTATTCGCTGCTCGCATCTCTCCTTCAGAGGGAGGACCTCCTCTTCGGACCATCACGGGTCAAGCGAGGCGAAACTCCGTGCCTCGGCGTCTGCGGCGGCGGTCCTATTGTAGTGGTTTATCCGGAGGGCGTCTGGTATTCCCACGTCACTCCCGAGCTGCTGGAACGGATAGTGGTGGACCATCTCAAGGGGGGTCGTGTAGTCGAGGAAGCCGTCTTTCATAGAATGAGCGCGCCCGGCCCCACCTAGTCTCTTCAGGTCTCGGTTCCCCCCGACCCCCTCCAGAGCGATAGGTCAATTAAATTGACTCCAAATGACAGGTCCGCTGAATCCACGCCGGCTTGCACTCGGTGCCGCCAGAAAATTCATCTTCGAAGGACAGGATCCGCAAACGATTCTCGAGAGAATTTCGGGCATCGACCGTCATGGCAACATTCTCCCCCAAACTTCACCAACAACAGA
>JBBSGU010000127.1:0-7017 GCA_038253755.1 Gemmatimonadales bacterium
CAGTAGTGTCACGCCAAGAAGGACGCCGCTTCTGGCGATCAGCGCAGCGACGAATGCGGTAGTGATGACTGCCCACGATGCCAGCAGTGCTCGAGGGCCGACCTCAAAACCGATGAGCAGAAAAATCACCGAATTGAGGGCGAACGCGAGATAATCCCAGAACGTCTTGACCGCGAGCTGAGTCGGGGCTGACATGCGAAGCCGCCGGCCGTAACTGCCGCAAATCATTCCGGCAGTCACCGTCGCAATGACGCCGGAAAAATGAAACTGCTCGGCGAGAACGAACGAGCCATAGGCAGCGATCATCGTGAGCGTGATCTCGATCATCGCGTCGTCGATGCGCGCGATGATCTGTGATACGCCGAATCCGACGACAGCACCGGCCAGCGCGCCGCCGCCGACGATCGTGAAGAACTGAATGATGAGGCCGGATGCGGATGTGGATGCTCCGCTCAGGTACGCCAGGATGAGAGTAAGCGCCACGATTGACGTGCCGTCATTGATGAGACTTTCGCTTTCGACGAGGAGGCCGAGCCGCGCTGGTGCGTTCATGTGCCGGAACAGCCCGACTACGGCGATGGGATCGGTGGCCGCGATCAGGGCGCCGAACAGCAGTCCGTAGCGCCACGTGAACCCTTCGATCAGGCCCGTGCCATTGATTACCGCGGTAACGATTACCGCCGTCAGCGCGATGCTGACAACAACTCCAGGAAACGCGAGGGCACCGATTGTCATGCGGTTGTGCCAGAAATCCTTTGCGTCGATCTGAAATGCAGCATCGAACAACAGGCCGGGCAGAAACACGGCGAAGAGGAGCTCTTTGGTGAGGTGAGGCGCGTCTACGACCTGCATTCCGCCGAGCACGAGGCCGACGGCGACGAGCGCGACGGTGTATGGCATCCGGAGGTAACGCGCCGCGATCGCCACGCCCGTTGCAACGGAAAACAGGACAATGAACGTGCCTTCGATATTCACGACTTTCCTCCGGGAACCGAGATGACCCGCACGTCCTGTTGTGGAAAGGGAATCGAGATGCTCGAATCCCTCAGCGCATTCCAGATCACGTGATTGAGGTTTGAAAGGTCAGCCCGTGATCCCCATGGGTTCTGGGTCCACACTGAAACCTCGAACTGCACGGCCGAATCTCCGAAGCCGGTGAGAAGCACCCGTGGCTCGCGGTGTTCGATGCGCGCCGGGAATGCCGAAACCGCCCGGTACAGGACGTCTATCACGACATCGAGGTCGGACCATAAGATACTCCCACCGTTGCCCGAATTCGATAGACCGCGTCGCGCAGGGTGTAGTTGATAACGGTGTTCTGAACGAGGACGGAGTTGGGAATGATGAGGTCTTCCTCGTCGCGGGTGCGAGCGACAGTCGCGCGCAGCCCCATTTTCGTCACTCTCACAACCCGGTCTTCCACCAGAAGCACGTCGCCAGGCTTGATCGTCCGTTCGGTGAGAAGAAGAATGCCGGACACGAAGTTCTGGGCGACGTTCTGCATCGCGAAGCCGAGGGCGACGGCGAAGAACGCACTCGCGGCGAGCAGCGCGCCGAGGTTGACGCCAAGAGTCTGGAGAGCAATGCCGAGCCCGAGGATCATCACTGCGTACTGAACGAGTCGCGATGCGACTCCGGTGGTGCCCTGGTCTTCGACTCCGCGCAGCTTGAATGCCCGCTGTGTCCATGTGGACGCGAGTCGGCCAATCCAGAATGTGCCGGCCACGACGACGAAGAAGATGACGAGCGTGATAAGCGTCACAGGCGTCTGACCCACCGTGAACAGCGGGGTGTTGAGGACGCCCGGGAGTGCTGTCGATGAGTCCGGCGTCATTCGTGTTCAGAAAGAGTCATCGACTTCCCGCTAATGGAGACACCGTCAGGAAATCGTATCACTATGTTACTATTTAACGCCGGCGGGATTATTGGAAAGCCTCGCACCTGTGAGCTGCGCGATTGCGGCAAGAGTAGTTTGCGCGGCGTTCAGGCCGAGACGGAAATCCTTATCAGTATAGGTAGAGAACAAATCGGTTGGCTGGTGCCACTGAGGATCCCATCCAGCGCCGATCTGTGCGCCGCGTTCGTTCTCGCGCAGGCTGATCGAGGCGACGATGTCCTGGAACGGCGCCGAATCAGTGTTAGTCATGTGTCGCCCGACAGTCGCCGGATAGTCGGTCGCGAATTTCTCATTCGCATTGGCGAAAACCCACGCGAGCTCCTGCGATGCGGCTGCCATTTTCGAGTTGCTCTGGAACTCGACGTTCACATCCGCTTCAGGACGCTGATCCCTGCTCACCGTGTGATCGGCGAGCGGCATTCCATGATCGAACATCATCATGTCGTGCTGAATCATGCCGAGCCAGCGTGGCTCGGGATATTTGCCTGAGCCGGCGGGGCTCTCTTTTCCCTGGAGAGCTTGTCGTTGTGCGACGTACGCGCGTGCTCCGTCGAGTCCCGACTCTTCGTTGTTCCAGAGGACGAAGCGGATCGACCGATCGGTCCTGACGTTGGGACCGCTGAATATGCGAGCCAATTCCATCACCAGCGCAGTGCCGGAGCCATCGTCATTGGCTGCTTCGCCCCAGCCGATTCCGTCCATGTGGCCGCCGACGATATACATCTCACCGGGGTGAGTCGTGCCGATTTTGGTGCAGTACACTTCCTGTCGCTCGCCCGAAACCGTTTGCTCGGTGTCGAGCGCGCGAAGTCTCGCGTCGGGCTGGGCAAGCGAATCGCCGTTGACGCCGATTGGCGCGAGATTACCGCGGAGTCGTGCACCGCCCGGTGCCGTTGTCGGAAGTCTCCCGCGAACCGATGCAGTGCGCGCTCGCGTCGTATCGATCTGGTAGTTGTAGGTGATGCGTTCGGTGTTCGTGCAGCCGTAACTCCTGAGCTGCGCCTCGATCCAGTCTATTGCCGCTCGATTTCTCGCCGTGCCCTGCCGGCGATCGCCGAACTGAGTCAGTCCCTTAATCGTCGCCTTGTACCGCTCGAGGTCGAGCTGGCCGACGAGTGAGCGGATCGCAGTCGTGTCACCGATCATGCCAGGCATCGGTTGAGGAGCTGTTGCAACGGCCGTGGATGTTGTCGTCGCGGGAGCGCAGGCGCCAATCAACGTGAACGACGTGATGATGGCGGTGTGTCGGAAGGATCGCGTGATTGAGGGCATGAACGGATTATGAAAAGAATTGAACGCTGGGTGCGAAGCCCGTGAGGACTTCATAACCTGCCCGCTGGACTGTCGCATGGCCAGACGTGCGCTCAGCTTTTTGCAGCAGTAGCGCTCAGGTCGTTAGCAATCGTGATTTGAGCGCTTGCCGGTTTGGGGCGTCCGAGTACCGTCAACCTCAGCGATACGCAGAAGATGGCGACACCGAGACCGAAGCTTGCGAGTCCCAGAAACGCGCCGGTATTACTGCCCGTGGCGTCTTTGAGAAAGCCGATGAAGTAGGGGCCAATGAAGCCGCCGATATTTCCGATTGAATTGATCAGCGCAATGCCGACAGCAGCAGCGCCTCCGGAAAGAATCGTCGCAGGCAGACACCAGAATGGCGCGAGCATCAGGTTACACCCGACGAGCACCATCCCGAGGAAAACGATTTTCATGATTGGCGTGGTCATGAAAACCGCGCCGGAAAATCCAACGGCGATCAATACTCCCGAGAACGCTGCGTGGAAAAACCGTTCCCGCATACGATCGGAATTCCACGCAGCAATCAGCATTACCGTCATGGATACCGAAGCGATGGCCGCCGTCACGAGCGCAGTTTGCGTGTCCGTGGTGTGAAGCGTGTCACGAACTACAATCGGCACCCAGAAAGTGTAGCCGTACCCCGCCGTCAACATCAGGAAATAGGGAATGGCGAGGAACCAGAGGATCGGCATCGTAAGCACTTTCCATGGAGACATTCCATGCGCATGGCTCGACACTTCGTGATCGCGCTTCATGGTGTCCACCAGCCATGCGCGCTGGTCGGCGCTGAGCCACTTTGCGTCCGACGGCTTGTCGGTCAGGTACCATAAAACCGTAATCCCGATGAGAATCGAAGGCACGCCTTCCATCAGAAACAGCCACTGCCATCCAGCGAGGCCTGCCTGCTTATCCAGGGTGAGCAGAAATCCGCCAAAAAATCCGCCGAAGATTCCCGACATCGGCAGTGCAATGAAAAAGCGGGACGTCGCACGCGCACGGCGATGCGTAGGGAACCACTGGGTCAGGTAGTAAACCACGCCTGGAAAGAATCCTGCTTCGGCTGCTCCCAGCAAAAAGCGAATGACATAAAACTGTAAAGGCGTACGAACAAACATCATCGAAGAGGCGAGAATGCCCCATGTGATCATGATTCGCGCGATCCACTTTCTCGCACCAAATCTGTCGAGCACATAGTTGCTCGGCACCTCGAATATCGAATACCCGATAAAGAAAATGCCGGCGCCAAATCCGAATGCACTCGAGCTGAAGTGCAGGTCGCGGTTCATCTGGAGTGCGGCTAGCGCAACGTTCGATCGATCCACGAAGTTGAAGACGTAGAGCACAAACAGAAACGGAAGCAGCCGCAAGCTCACCTTCCGCATGGTCTCGACTTCGAGCACGGATACGTTCGCGGTGGGAGACAGCGGTGCTGCGTTGCCTTGCGAGTCGGTCACTCGACGCCCTCTGCTATGGAAGTGCGGCTAAAATATGTGGCGTTTGCATTAATGCAATCCAGCCTACGGCTGTGGAGCTGACTTCTCCGCCGGCAGTTCACCTGAAATCCCGTTCTGCCCGGGCGGATAACAGCGCTTCGTCGATAGCGAATGGTCGATCCATGGCACACATTGTCGCCATGAGCGACGACCTTCGCACTCAGCTGCAAGCGACACTCGGCGCCGCTTACACTCTCGACCGGGAGCTTGGCGGCGGCGGGATGTCGCGCGTATTCGTGGCGCGAGAGACGGCGTTGGGCCGTGAGGTCGTAGTAAAAGTCCTGGCACCCGAGCTTGCGGCCGATGTCAGCGCCGAGCGATTCGCCCGCGAGATTGCGACGGCCGCACGACTGCAGCAGGCCAACATCGTACCGGTTCTTGCCGCCGGTTCATCGGGCGGTATGCCGTATTACACGATGCCGTTTGTGAAGGGTGAGTCGCTCAGGGCGTTGATGTCCAACGGCACCTCGTTGCCGATGGCGGATCAAATCAACGTGTTGCGCGACGTGGCCCGCGCTCTCGCGTACGCGCATTCGGAAGGCGTGATACACCGCGATATCAAGCCAGACAATATTTTGCTTTCCGGTGGCACTGCGGTCGTGACCGACTTCGGGATTGCGAAAGCGATAAGTGCCGCACGCACACTGGATGTTCATGCTCTGCGCAGTGAGGACAGCACCCTGACGCAGGTTGGGAGCAGCATCGGCACTCCGGCCTATATGGCGCCGGAACAGGCAGTAGGCGAGAGTGTGACCTTCCGAGCGGATCTATACTCATGGGGCGTGGTCGCGTATGAGCTGCTCGCCGGTGTGCATCCTTTTGCGGGGAAGACTGGGACATCGCAGCTGATCGCAGCGCATATCGCGGAACAACCACGTTCACTCTCCGAGCGCAACACGGCAATTCCCCGCGAGGTCGCCGATCTGGTGATGCAGACACTCGCAAAGAATCCGGTCGATCGGCCGGAAAGCGCAAGCGTCCTGCTGACACGACTTAACACTGTCATCACGCCGAGCGCTGGGCGAACGGAGCCCAATTCCGCGCGTGCGTCGAAAGTCGAGCCCGCAGTGCCAAAGTGGCGTCGCTTCGCATTTGCTGGCGTGGCGATCGCGGTTTTCGCTGGACCCGGGACTTGGTGGCTGCTACATCGTCCACCCGCGACAGCGGTGCTGACGGCAAGCTCTCAATTGACTCGTCTGGCAGGGATGGAAGAGTCACCGACGATCGCCCCCGACGGCAGGTCTGTCGCGTATCTGGCATTCGGTCCGTCAGACAGCTCGGCCCATGTAGAATTTCGGCGAACCGATGGAGGTGACGCGGTTCAAATTGCCGGAGCTCTGAGGCCGAATGCATGGTCGCCTAACGGCGATCGACTACTAGTCTCGGGTCCTCAAGGCCTCGAGATCCGGCCAGCTCTCGGCGGTGAGGGGACTGTCGTTGACGCACGCGCGAACTTCGGATGCTGGTCACCCGATGGTACACACATCGCGTACTTCGTCGCTGACTCATTGTTCGTTGCCGATGTGGATCACGGAACTCCGCGATTCGTTACTCGAGTCGAGGATCCCCATTCACCAGCGTGGTCTCCGGATGGGAAATGGATCGCCCTCGTGTCCGGAAACAGCTTCTACTTCAGGAACTACAACATCGCCGGGAGCAGCATCTGGCTGGTTCCTGCCACGGGTGGCTCGCCTTTAGCCCTCACCTCAAGCGGCGGAATCAACACGAGCCCAACATGGGCTCCCGACAGTCGTCGCCTTCTCATGGTCTCGGCGCTCGGCGGAGTGCGAGATGTCTACCAGATCAATCTCACAAGTCAGGGCAAGCCAATGGGCGCTCCGCTACGGATAAGCACGGGACTCAACCCGTCGCTGATTTCTCTGTCCGCCGACGGCAGCGAGCTCGCGTATTCGGTTGCGACGTACCAGACGAACATCTGGAAGGCACGGCTTCCGAAAACTGGATGGATCTCGAGTCGAAGCGCCATTCCAGTATCGAACGATCGCCAGACTACTGAAGCGCTCGATGTCTCGAGGGATGGACGCTGGCTGGTTTTCGATTCCGACCGGGCGGGTGCCATGCAGATCTTCCGGATGTCAGTGGACGGTGGACCTGTTCAACAACTCACGCGCGGATCGGATCCATCGTTCAAGCCGGTTTTCTCCCCGGATGGAAAGGAGGTAGCATATCACACTATCTCCAATGGACTGAGGCGTGTCTTCGAAGTGGGGTTCGACGGCGGGAAGCCGGTGCAGATTTCTCCCGGAGCGGCGCCCGACGAGCGCAACGGAAGCTGGTCTCCCGACGGGAACCGCATCGCATGGGTGGTGC
>JBBSGU010000128.1:0-6802 GCA_038253755.1 Gemmatimonadales bacterium
CTGCGCTCGCTCGACTATTCGGTGGGGAGTTGTCCGCGAACGCGTCAGGCGCTCCAAGCGGCTCCGGTCCCCGCGACGTAATGCAACGACACGAATGGGAAGTGGCATGAAATACAAAATACCACCGCTCCATCTATTATGCAAGTCATTTAAGCGACACTACACTAGTGCTTCAATTCGAGAATATAGAGACCGGAATTCACGTCGCTTACCGCGACATACTGCTTCGCCGCTCCTGATACCGGCAGCGACATGAGGGCAACGCCGACGACGTAGGCCTTCGCCGGAAGAACACCGGTTGGATCCGGCGCGTCCGGCGGCACGAACGATCCGATCTCGCGCGGTTTTGCGCCGCTCAGGTCAATGGCGCGCGCGCCGTCGGAGTTCCAGGGAACAATCGCGACGCTTCCGGTGACTGCGGCGCGCTGGGGGGAGAATACCGCGAAGTCCGGCGGCGGGAAAATGTTCGATCGTGACGTTCGAAATTCTGCCAGTTCCCTCGGTGAGCCTGGATCGGTAACGTCGACGACCCGCAACGCTCCCCATTGCCCGGGCGCATCACGCATCGTTGCCGTCACTGTCGCATGGTTCGCGCACGCCGAGCCAATCACCGAAGGACATAGAGCCGTCCGCAACACATCACCGTCTTTCTTGTCGATCATCAACACCGGAATGCCCACCCCGGCAGGATCGCCGTCTGGAGAAAACGCCTCGGGTGAAGTCGCGCTCGTCTGAAGAATCACCACACCGCGCGCGCCCATCCCCTGCGCACGGCGCACGCGATCCGCAACCGAACAACCTGAGCCTCCGGCGGAAAGACCGGGTTGCGTTGACTGTTTGCCTCTATCGATCAACACAACGTGGTTGGTTGCGTCGCCAAGATATGGATCCTCAGGTACTGAAATGTCGCCGTGATTCATTGCCATGTCGGTGTGCATGTCCGGAGAACTACTCGCCGCGCACGCTCGACCGATGTAGGCGAGGGAACCCTGAATGCTCATCCCTTTCTGATGATACAGCTGCGCTTTTTTCTGAGGATCGTAAAGAGTGAAAATCGCTTCGCAACCGAACTTCGACCCCGCCAGAACCGATGGTCCGCTCACTTCGAGCGTCGTTGTCGGCGCGATGAAATCCGCCTCCGAGATCAGTGCAAGGTCGCGTCCGTTGACCGTAGCCGACGCGACGTAGGCTGCGCTGCCCTCAAAGCTGCGATCGGTTGGATATTTGAACTGCCCTAGCTGTGCCGGCTTGCCGGACGATGGAAGGTCAACGACGAACAATCCTCCGTCATAGAAGGCGAGGAGGCCGCGCGTTCCATCATGCGAGAAACCTGCGCCATGACCCGCGCTGAACGGACGACATCCGTTCGTCGAGAAGATCGGAACTCCCGGCTCGGGGAACGCGCCGGTCTGCACTGGATGACGCGGATCGGTTACATCAACTACTCTGAGATCTCCCGATGGGAGTTTCGACGCCGAAGCCCCTGGCTCGAGCGACAACGAAAAGACGCGGCCGTCCTTTCGCTGAATCAGTGAGACGGAGTGCTGGGACGATGCGCAGCGATCGGCGCTCTTACCCGGCGGCGGACCGCACGGCGGAATGCTGTCTGGTTGAACGATGTCGGCGTCGGCGAGGTAGCGTCCGAGCAGCGCAGGTTTTGCGGGGTTCGTTATGTCGTAGTACGCGACGCCGCGATCCGTGGTAGAGCCGGCGGCGCTGCACATCTGCATCGCCACTGCGAGCAGGTCACCCTTGAAAGTGGGTGTCGAAACGCGGCGCGCCGATACGCCGTGCGCCGCCACTCCTGCAGGAACGGGAATTGTTCCGACAACGACTGGAGACTGCGGCAGAGACGCATCGACGAGCTTGATCGTGACTGCGGGGCACGGATACGGATTGTACAGGTGCGCGTGCACTCCGGCTGCCGCCATGATTCCGGCGCCGACGACGACAGTGGTTCCGACTACAGCAATGTCGCCGTTCAGGCCCGCGCCACCAAGATCACTTTTGCCGACAAGAGAAAGCGCCTGGCCGTTAGCCGTTCCACCAAGCAGAACCGCGGCGGCGAGAGCGCGGCGAATCATTCAGATCGAATGAGAGAGTCGGCAAGGCTTTCAATTGCTTTCACTGCCGGCGACATCGGATCGAAATCGATCGGAGTCTTTCCATTGCGCTCGGCTTCGACTAAACCGGCGTCATATGGAATCTCTGCAGCTAAAACCATCCCGTGCGCGGCGCAGTAGTCGGCGATCGCCTGGCGATCGGCGTCGTCACGGACCTTCGTCGACACAGTCACGATGTCTTCTATTCCCAGCTCGCGCGCAAGCGCTGTCACGCGGCTGGCGACTTCCATCGACCGGTAATACGGCTCGATCGTCGCAATGAATTTCGACAGATGTCGTCCTGTTCCGCGCGAGAGGTGTTCGAGACCCGCTTCCATGTCGACGACGATATCGCGATTGTCGTCGCCTTTGTTCACTAGCTCACCGATTAAGCCGCGGACCGCGGCGTGGGCGCTGCACAGTCAACCAGCGCCGCCATGGTTCACTTTCCCCATAACGAGGAGTCGAACGCCGTCCGGTCCAGGTTCCGAGTAATCGGAGATTATCTGCTCTGAGTCAGCGACAAACACGGTCTTTGTCGTGCCGTCCTCCTGCAGCTGCTTCTGCATCATGTTGCGGGGAAGCTCCGTCATCTCCTGCGCTTTTTCGGCCGCGATCCCCAGCATGGCCGAGAGATTCGGAGTGGTGTCCGCGTCGATGGCGAGGACATTCCTGCCTCGACGTGCCAGCACGCGCGAGAGTGTCCCAGAGATGGTCGTCTTTCCCGTGCCGCCTTTTCCAGCTATCGCAATTCGCATCAGTGCTTATGGCCTCCGCCTGCGCGGACCGCGTGGCATTCCGCGGCTCCGGCTGGATTGTCGTGACAGTCGCAAGTGGGATCGTTGCATTCGCCGTGTCCCTGACTGAGAAGTTCGGAAAACTCATCGGCGAACCGACGCGCCGCTTCCTTTCTTCCGACTTCAGTAAGAAGGTACTCCGGCGGATCACCCGCCGCTTCAACTATCCATCCTGTTCGAACCAGATCCTCAAGAGTCTGGCCTACAATGTTCTCGGGCTGAACGAGAAACCGGGTCATCGCTGGAATCGTCGCGCTCGAACCGAGGCCCTCTCCTTCAAACCAGAAAAGGAGCTCGAGCATCTCGTCGCGTCTGGCGATTTGTCCGCCGGGGTCATCGGTCACTTGTTTCTCCTGCTTGCGTTTTCAAGAGATCATGGATCCTGGTCACAGCAACGTCAACAGCGGCGCGCACCGGCGGAGTCAGCTCTCCGGTCAAATCGCAGGTCATCTCGTCTACCTCCATGGGCTCGCAGCCCACCATGATCACGCGCGGTGGGAGAACGTCCAGCGCTTTCGCCACTGAAAGCGCGTGCGACGGTATGGCAACATGCATGTCCACTCGCTGAACCGCATCGACGCCGTCAACTTCGAGTACGTAGACGGTGCCCGGGGCTTCTCCGCGAGTCATTGCATCCGCGATGATCAGCAGGTCACACGGCGTCATTAATTCCTGAGCGAGACGGATCCCCGCCGTTCCGACTTCCATCAACTCAACGGTCGGGGCGACGCCATCGTCCCCAAGGCGCCGGATGACTTCGATGCCAAAACCATCGTCGCCGCGAAGCGTGTTGCCGAAACCGGCCACGACCGTTCTTCCCATTCAGGATTCATCGAGCGGAACCGGCTCGACCCCGACAGCAACTTCGACCATATCGTTCTGGATCCGCACTGGGTAAACACGGATGCGATCGCCGCCTGATTCGTCAGCGCGAGCGCCGGAGCGAAGGTCGTAGCGGCAGCCGTGCCAGCTGCAGACCAGAACCGAATCCGTGAGCGAGCTGAATGAAAGCGGTAACGGGCTTGCTCCGCATCGGTCGGCAACCGCGTATAACTCTCCATCGATGTTGGCAATCAGGACCGGCTCTCCGGCTGCATCGATCCCTCTCATTTCGCCGGGCTCGAGCTCTGCTGCGAAAAACGCGGAATGGTATACCGGCCTGTTAGCGCGTTTGAGCCCGCCAAGCTGGACGAGCTCGGAGACTTTGGGTGCGGGCTTTCGCTCTCCGACAGTCAGGATCTGAAAGCCGACGAGCTCCTGCTGCAACGCGGTCTCGATGTCCCGGCGCACGGCCTCCACCGGCATCGACGATTCGTCAATTCCGTGCAGCTTCACAAAAACCTCACTTCCGACGACTTCCAGCAGCTCCACATCGACACCATGTGAGTGCAGATGTCCGCGGACTGTATCGAGGGCCTCCTCGGTGTTGATGCGCCTGTCAACCGCGAGAAGATCGTACGACATGAACAGCATTCGAATTGCGGCGTCGCCGGTGAGACGGTCCATGAACTGTTCACCACCAATTCCGACGATTGCGTTGAACAGATGCGAGAGCGCGGTGCGGTGAACTGCATCGATTCCCTGAAGCAGCGCGCGTACCTGTTCTCCGACGGACGGATCGGCGTGTGCCTCGAGAGAGTCGATGAGGCGAGACACGCCGTCGAGAACGTCCTCCTGACTCATCAAGGTTGCTTCGCCGTCAGGCTCGCTCATCCGAATCGGATCAGGGGAATCGCATTGAACGAGAGCGGTTTGACGGGCAGGTCCCTGATGATCGCTTCCTCTGTTGCGCATGACCACGCGAGTTCGCACGTCGATTCGAATCCTTCTCTCACGGCGGGACTGAGCTCGGCGCCAAACTCGTGTGTCTCGGGCTCGACTTCGATGACGATCACTTCTTCCGGAAGCGCCTTGAAGTATTCGGCGATTGCGAGTGTGTTCTCGACCGCGATGATTCCGGTCACGCCGTCCGTCACGGCGCGTTGCACTTCCTCATCTGATGGCAGGACGCGATCCCATTGGTAACACCGCACGGCACCCGCGGGCGACCCGCCACGTTTCACCGCCGAGACGAACACTACGCGCGAAAACCGGTCGCCGTCAGGTTCGTCATTGAGCCGTTGAATGATGGCAATCGGATTGTAACTCAGATCTTCGACAGTCACGTGTGGCGGAGCAGCCCGGGTGGAGAGCTGCTCCTGCACGAGGATACCTATTGAGTAATCGCAGAGGTCGGGATATCCAACCCCGCCGACGAGGACGCGCACCGCCGTGTTGTCAGTCGTCCAGGCCACACGCGCACGTATTGACCTCGCGCGTGATCATTCCGCCCTCGGACTGGATGTGCGTCGTGCACGGCATACATGGATCGAAACTCCGGATGGCTCGCAGCACGTCGAGGCCTCTGAATTTCGTCGGATCCGCCGTTTCCTCGAGAAGAGGCGTGTTCATGACGGCTTCTTCGTACGGTCCGGGCTGTCCCCACCGATCGGTCGGGGAAGCATTCCACGTTGACGGCGTGACGATCTGATAATTCGCCACCGCGCCGCGGTCGAGCGTGAGGTGGTGAGTCAGGTATCCGCGGCCGGCGCCCCAGAAGCCGACGCCCTGCTGCGTTCCACGCTTGGGGATCTCGTATTTCGTGCTCGTCTTCGTATCGCCGTCCTTGAGACGCTCCATCACGGAGAGCCATTGCTCGAACGCTATCAGCGCCGACGCCGCCACGCAGTACGCGCGTGCGCGATTGCGCTCGAAGGCGTTCCACACGTCGGGCACGTGCCACTCGAGCTCGGTTTCCGGAAGCGCGCCCGCCGGGACGCGCATTTTCAGCGAATGGCCGGTTGATTCAATGAAAGCGCTTTCGGGCATCTTCTGCGCTACCGCCGTATTCCACAGTCGCGCGTAGCATCCCGCTTCCATTCCCTGCCTGTCCCAGCGCGGCGTCGTATCCCAGGTGTACTTCTCCTTCCAGTTCTGCCCTTGTGGCCGCGGCCGCGTGACCTTGTTCCACGGGTGATAAGGCGAAAGCGGGTTACCACTTGGATCAGTCGGGAAATGAGGTTTTTGCCCGTCGCCGGTCCATTCCTCGTAGTACGAATGCTCGACGAATTCTTCGAGACCCATGTTGATTTTCTTGAGATCAGTCGTGACAAGCTTGCCGTCGATAATCGCACCCGGCGTCGCCCACCGCCGATTGCCCCAGTCGTCCGCGTTTTCGTACGTGGCGTCGTACGCATCGGGGTGATCGAAGATCCCCGTATCGATCATGTTCGCCCGCCGGGCTCCGACTTTCTTGTATTCGGGATTAGCCTCGTAAAAAAACTCCGTGAGGTCGTCCCAGATGAGCGCAATCTTCTTTGAGTAATCGAAAAACTGGCTGAGCCTGACGAACATCTCGTTCATGACGGTGAGATTGATCGTCGAGCTCATCCCGCCCGGTACAATCGTCTGCGGGTGCGGATATTTTCCGCAGATCAGCACGTAGGCTTCGCGGGCGACGCGTGTCATGTGCAGTGCTTCAACGTAGAGCTTGCCCGTGAGCGGATTGAGGTCGATCATCAGATCGGAGATCGTCCGGTATCCGTGGATTGCAGTGAACCGAGCCTCTGACGATTTCGCTTTCTCGTATAGCGAAGGGTTCGTCGGCTCGACGATCACCTGCGAGTAATCGGGGCCGGCGAGAAGATGTAGATGAAGGGGATTGTCGTAAAGGAATTCGAGCGCGAGCGCAAGGTTGCGAATAAGGATTCCCTGGGGCGGAGGGCAGCACCCAATCGCCATCTCGATTGCCAGCGCTGAGCACGTCGAGTGGACGCCGCCGCACACGCCACACGCTCGGCTCGTAATGAAAATCGCGTCACGCGGATCGCGTCCCACCATGATGACTTCGTATCCGCGGAAAAG
>JBBSGU010000129.1:0-6770 GCA_038253755.1 Gemmatimonadales bacterium
ACGCCGTCAACATGCATCACTTGCACGATTGCCTGGACGATGGCGCTGCGGAATGTCTCGAGCCCGGCGCTCATGATCTGGATGACCGCCCAGCGGTCGTACTTGTCAACGACAAGAGATGGCAGCCCATCGCCTTCACCGTGCACGACCCGATATGCGTTGGTGATGGCATCCAGCCCGACGCGGCGGGCGAAGGCCTGCTGAATGCGCGACTGCCACCACTCTTCATCGATTGTTGCGCTGGGATTGGTGTCGAGAAGGCGGAGCGAGATCTCCGATTTCGGACTCCAAAGGGCCCAGCCGAGCTTGCGGTTTCGGTTATCGCAGACGAGAACGACTCCGGGCGGCACGGAAGGGCGCTCAGATATGTCGCTTCGGTAAATCCACGGATGTCCGGACGCCCAGCGGCGCATCCCTTTTGACGTTACGACCGCGGTCTCGCTCATTCTGAAATGTACCGCCCAGCTATTTGATGTACGGTTCTTGCGTAAAGCGATTGCATGATCAGACACGCTCCGCTCGTAGTCACCGCGGTTGCCGCCGCTGCCCTGCTCACCCGCGAGCGACGGGCGCGACTCCGACTTGAGCGGCTCGGAGCGGCATCGTTGGAGACGCTACTCGACGCGATCGACGCAAATAACCCGGCGACCGGCGCGCACGTTAGGCGCGTTGCGAAGTACTCGCTGATAATCGCCGAAGCGGCAGACCTCGACGGCCGCACTCAGCATGGCGTCGAGCGCGTCGCGCTCTTTCACGACATTGGCAAGATCGATGGAGCGCTCCAGGACATCATCAATGAAGCCACCAAGCTCACCGCTGCCGAGCGCCGCGAGATCAAGACTCATCCGGCGGTAGGAGCCCACGTGCTACAGCCGCTGTCGATCTTCTACCCGGAACTTTCCGTAGGAGTTCTAAGTCACCATGAAAGGTGGGACGGCACAGGATATCCCCGGCACCTCAAGGGCAAGCGCATCCCCATGACTGCCCGGATCGTGATGATTGCGGATACGTTCGATGCGATCACTCACTCTCGCTCCTATAGCGATGGAAGATCGATGCGTGTCGCGAAGGCGGTAATTTCAGAAGCTCGAGGATCGCAATTCGATCCTGATCTCGTCGACCTTTTTCTGAGTCCTCCTGTTATCAAATTGATCGCTAAATCGATGCGCGAATCCGCGGGTCCGCGCCGGCCTCAACGAACGAGGCGTGCGGGCAAAGAGCCCCAGGGTATTCCGGACATCACCTTCCGATGGCGGACGCCAAGGCCCGCGCGGCATCAAGTGGATCGCTGACGCCAAATATCGACGATATCACTGCCACTCCAACTGCACCGGCGTCGATCGCAGACAGAGCATTCGCTGCCGTTATTCCACCGATCGCAATTGCTGGAAGTCCAGTCAATTCAGCCAACCGGCGAAATTCGGTCAACCCGATCGCCGTTCCCGCGTCTTGCTTCGAGCTTGTTGTGAAGACCGGCCCGACACCGACGTAGTCAGCTCCCGCAGCGAGGGGCGCTTCTTCGTCGGAGCCCACTGAAGCGCCGATGAAAAATCCCGGAGGTGCAATTGATCTGGCGGCGGAAACGGGGATGTCGTCAGCCCCAAGGTGAACGCCCGCTGCGCCCGCGGCGATCGCGACGTCCGCGCGATCATTCACGATAACGGGTACGTTGACGGCCCCGATGAGCTCCCGCGCTACTCCCACCAGGTCACGGGCCGCGACGTCTTTGAGACGAAGCTGAACGCAGGTAGCTCCGCCTTGCACAGCTGCTGATGCGCGTGCTATCAGGCCCGACTGTCCGTCGCGGACGTTGTCGGTTATCGCTATGAGCCGGAGCCAGGAAGTGTCGATCATTAGTGCCGGGTACTCATGGACAAAAGTTGAAGTGGCTGCGGGCGGATCTGCTCAGCGAATAGACCTCACCGCTTTCCTGGCCTGCTCGTGCTCTGTCAGAGTGCGCCTGAATTCGTGGTGTCCGTCGGGCGCAGCAACGAAGTACAGGTAGTCAACCTTCGCGGGATTGAGCGCGGCGACGATACTGGCTGAGCCTGGCGATGCAATCGGGCCAGGCGGAAGCCCCGGATACTTGTAGGTGTTGTACGGCGAGTCCTTCTCGAGATCCTTCAGCAGCACTCGCGGCGTGTGTCGTCCGAGCGCGAACTGAACTGTCGGATCGGCCTGAAGAAGCATTCCCGCTTTGAGTCGGTTGAGATAAACAGCGGCGATGACGGGCCGCTCCTCGGGGCGACGTGCCTCACGCTCGACGATCGAAGCGAGTGTGATCGCCTTGTTTCGGTCGAGTCCAATTGAATCGAGACGAGCCCTCCACTCGGGCTTCCACCGTCGCTCGAATCCCTTCACCATTTCGGTGACCGATTCGCGCGCGGTTGTCCCGACGGGAAACGCATATGTATCCGGAAACAAGTAGCCCTCGAGAGTTTCAGCCGAAGCTCCGACACGGTTTCGAAGTGCCGAGTCACGAACGACGGCGTTGATTGAATCGGCAGGCACCTGAAGTCTTTCGCTCAGCAGCGGTACGATCTGAAAAAGTCCAAAACCTTCGGGAATGGTGATGGTGTTGACAAGTCCCTTTCCGCCGTTCAGGGCCTCGATGATATCTGCCCATGGCGTTCCTCGTTTGAGGAGATACGTGCCCGGCTTGATGTTGCGATCTTCTTTCCTGAACCGCGCATACATGCGAAACAGCAACGGCGAGCCGACGAGCCCCGCGCGTTTGAGCGAGTCCGTTGCGACTGCGAAGCTCGAACCGCGCGGAACGATCACGCGAATCGGAGCTCCTCGCGGTGTCGGTGAGCATGCAGCCAGCGACGCCAGGATCAGGATCGCGACGCGTCGCTTCGTCATTCCGTTACGTTCAACGCGTTCTGAAGAAGAACAGCGGCTGCCATTGCATCCACATCGCCCTTTCGGCCGCGGGTAGATCCGTCCATCTCGCGAATCGTGCGGAGCGAAGTTGCCGTCGTGAAACGCTCGTCGAGGTATCGGACGGGAAGATTGGTGCGTTTGCCGAGCTGATCGCCGACGCGCCGGACCTCGGCTGTCCACGCTGTTTCATTTCCGCCGCCGTCGAGGGGCAGACCGACGAGAAAACCACGCGCTTCCATCGCTTCGGCTCTTCTGATTATTTCCGCGATCGGCGCGCGCTTTCCTGCTCTGCGCGCAATGAATCCGGCGGGAGTGGCGATCATGCCGATGGTGTCGGCAATTGCCAGACCCACCCGCTTTTCCCCGTAGTCGACGGCAATGAAACGCGCGAGCGCCGTATTCACGCTCCGCCCTGCGCCATCTGCTGGAAGAACTCGGCGTTATTCTTCGATTTCTTCATCTGTCGCAGCAGGAACTCCACTGCCTCGGCTTCAGGCATGTCGGCAAGGAACTGGCGGAGAAGGGTGACGCGATTGATCTCCTCCTGAGTCAGCAGCAGCTCTTCCTTTCTCGTTCCGGATTTGAGAATGTCAACGGCGGGGAACACGCGGCGATCGGCGATCTTGCGGTCGAGCACGAGCTCCATGTTGCCGGTTCCCTTGAACTCCTCGAAGATCACGTCGTCCATTCGAGAGCCCGTCTCGGTCAGGGCCGTCGCAATGATCGTGAGTGAACCGCCGCCATCGATCTTGCGCGCGCTGCCGAAGAATCGTTTCGGCTTATGGAGTCCGGCGGCATCTACTCCGCCCGAAAGAATCTTACCGGATTGCGGTGCCGTGGTGTTGTGAGCGCGTGCAAACCGCGTAAGGGAGTCGAGAAGAATCACGACGTCCTTGCCGCTCTCGACGAGTCGCTTTGCTTTTTCAAGGACCATGTCGGCTACCTGAACGTGACGCGCCGCACCTTCATCGAAGGTCGAGCTGATCACTTCCGCTCGCTTCATGTTGCGGATCATCTCCGTCACTTCTTCAGGACGTTCGTCGATCAGGAGAACGATGATCGTCACTTCCGGGTGATTCTCCGAGATCGAGTTGGCGATCTTCTCGAGGAGAATTGTTTTGCCGGCGCGTGGTGGCGATACGATGATGCCCCGCTGTCCCTTGCCGATCGGAGCGAAGATATCGACGACGCGCATGGACAGGTCTCCGTCTTTCGATTCGAGCCGGAGGCGAGTGTCGGGATAACGTGGCCGAAGGTTATCGAACGGAACGCGTGTCTTTGTCGCGTCCGGGTCCTGCTCGTTGACAGTTTCGACCTTGAGCAAAGCGAGGTATCGCTCCCACGCTTTTGGGGGACGTACCTGTCCGCGGACGAGATCACCGGTGAGAAGCCCGAACCGTTTTATCTGCGACGGTGAGGCATAGATGTCATCGGGTCCGGCGAGATAACTGTAGTCCTGGCTTCGGAGAAAGCCGTAGCCCTCTGGCAGAATTTCGAGAACGCCTTCGCCGTGCAGCGCGACATTCGAATCGAGAAGGTTCTGCTCGATTCGAAAAATGAGCTCGGGCTTGGTTGCAGTAACCGTGTCGGGGATCTTGAGACCCTCGGCCATGTCCTGCAGCTCGATGATTGATTTTCGCTTTAGCTCTGCGATGTCCACTGTGACTTGATCTTGAAGCGAATGCTTCGGGAAACGATGTTGGCCGCTGGCGCGGACGTTTGTTCTAGTGGGAGGAGCGGAATCGCCGGAGAGGCGGCTCCTGGATTGACTTGAGGATGTAAGGCGGCGCGAGCCGTCTGAAGGCGAACCTAACGGCAGCCGGAAACATGGTCAAGCATAAATGGCGCTACAGATATTTCAGCGGATGTTTCTTGACATCCTTCATCAGTGAATCGAGTTGGGCGCGTGCGCGAGTCATTTCCCTTGCGAGTGTCGTGTCAGACTTCATTCGCGAGAGGGACGTGTTACCGCCGCTCATCATGCCTCGTAGCGAGTCGACCTCAGCGCGAAGGCGACCGATGGTTGGAGCAAGCGTTGAATCCCGGTGGAAGCGGCCAAGTGTACCGTTACCGGTCGTCATCAGTTGAATAACCGAGTCCTTCGCTGCGATCACGCGACTGAACTGCGCACGAAGATCTCCGCGGGAAATGAGGCCGGCGGTTCCGTTGCCGTGCTGCGCCTGGCGGAGCAGTCCTGAGATCATTCCGCTGACGCTTGCGATTCGCGGCAGCCCATTTCGGGTGAATGCACCCGCCGCTCCTGCCTCGGAGTTGAGAAGGGCGATTGTCTTGCTCGTTGAATCGGCGAGCACCGTTAGACGGGACACGAGCTGAGTGACGTTTTCGCCCACGTCCTTGATGACGCCAACCGACTTCGTGCTGATGGAGTCGCCGCTATTCAATTGTGGGGACGCGGTCGTCGCGGGTGAGATGTAGACCACGGGACTGCCGATGAGATTGCCACCCGGACGAAGATCCGCGAAGGAATTTCTTCGGACCTGTGACATGAACTTAGAGAGGATCTCTGTTTCGATAACGACGCGTCGCGAAGTATCGGTTGAAACCGGTCGGAAGCGGATTGCGTTCACGAGGCCGACTTTTTCGCCGGCGATCCACACTTCGGTGCCGGGGAGGACACCACGAGCATGGTCGGTCAGGATGAAGACCTTGTCTCGTTTTCCGTGCAGGGCGCCAACACGCGCAAAGAGCAACACGCCGAGCACAATTGCGATAATGACGGCACTCGAGATGAGTCCGACTTTGAGTTCGCTCCAACTGTAGGTGCGCGGCATGGATGTATAAGGTAGCGATGAAGGCAATTCAGCGAGTAGAGGCGTCTGAAACCGAGGCTTGGCGGCTCAAGTGGTCGTGTTCGGGAGGGACTGGTGTTTTGGGCCCTTCTGATTGACACTATTGACAATATCATGTCATGGCCTACCCTCTCTTCCACGGATTCCTCGTCCAGCACACCGGTCGTCAATCCGCTCGGCCATCACGTTTGAGGCGTTTGATCCTCCGCGCCACTCGAGTATGTAACTGAGCATAGATCCCGGTTCAGCAACCCATCTGTATCAGCAGGTCGAACAGGACATCCGGCGAAAAATCATCTCCGGCGAGATGCCAGTGGGCATGCAGCTCCTCCCCCACCGGGAGCTCGCCCTCAGCTACGGCGTGTCGCTGATGACGATTAACAAAGCTCTCTCCGGACTCGTGAGCGAAGGGGTGCTCCACAGTCGGGTCGGTCGCGGGACCTTCGTCGCCAATCGGCCGAACGTTCCGGGTGAATCGGTGCGGGCGCCGCAGACAATCGGCTTCGTGCTTCGCGATCTCGGAAGTCCGTTCTTTTCACTCGTTGCTCATGCGGCGGAACAGCGCGCCGATGCGCTTGGATTCGGACTTCTATTTTCGTCCAGCGCGAACAGTCTCGACCGGGAAGAAGAACAAATCCGCCGTTTCGTCGAGCTTGGAGTCAGCGGGTTGATCATCGCATCAATGGCCAGAACGTACCGGCAGAGCGAGCAGATCCAGGCCCTCCAGAATGATGGCTTTCCGTACGCGATGGTTTCGTACACCGCCGGCAGAGACGTCCCTTTCATTGGGGCTGACCTGGCGATGGCCGGCTATCTCGCAACCGAGCACCTGATCGAAAACGGACGCCGCCGCATCGGATACATCGGCGACAAGTTCGGAAGCACGCTTTTCGAGGTGCGGGGCAGTGGGTATCGCAAAGCGCTCGCCGATGCCGGCATACCGGAGAATCATTCATTCGTATTCGAGTATCCGTATGAAGGCGAATGGAATGATTATCGGTCGGGATACGCCGTGGGCGAGCGCATTGCGGGTCTGAAGCACAAGCCGGACTCGATGTTCGTCTCCAACGATCT
>JBBSGU010000130.1:0-6710 GCA_038253755.1 Gemmatimonadales bacterium
ATGCGCGCGTCGATGCTTCCGCCGGAGCTGACACACGACCCCGAGCGTGTGTCGGGGCCGGACGATTTCGTGCTGCGTGGCGGCTCATCCATCATCGGGCCCGATGGCGCGTACGTCGTCGAGCCCGTCTACGATGCCGAGATTACACTTCACGCCGAGCTGGACATGGGCGCCATTCGCCGCGAGCAAATGACGCTCGATGTCTCAGGCCACTACGCTCGGCCCGACTGCTTCGAATTCAGGGTTCGCTCGTCTGACGGCACGTGACCTGGTGCGCTGAGCACTCAGGTGCCCATGGCTACATCCCGCCGCGATTCCATCCAGGCAACGATCCCTGCAAGCCCGACGACGATATTCAGGTACGTGACGGCCATGTTGACATTGAGGAGCGATACGACGAGGTCTGAAGGTCCGGGCACAGGACGCCGACAATCAGAAGTATCAGTCCCGCTACGATCGAATAACCTCGCGCTCCCGTTCCGCGACCGAACACGAGTCCGGCGATTCCGAGGACGATGTGAATGCAGGCGTGAAGGAGGTTGGTCGTGAGCACGCCGAAGTTGCAACCTGTTGATCGATGCTGCGGCGCGCGGAAACTTTACACCGCTCGCCGGTTGCGTGCACAATATTGTGGCTCCTCCGTTCTCGACCTCTCTTCCGCGACCAGCGTCTAACTAATCAAGTCATGCGATTCTATTCACTGCTGCTGTTGACCGCGGCCTTCCCGGCGTTTGCGCAGGCACCGGCGAGTAAAAGACGCATCATCGATGTGCACATGCACATAATGTCGTCCGACCCGCGATGGGATAGCAAGGCACCCAATCCGGCAACGGGCATCGTACCAACTGCCCTCAATGAAGCAGCTCACAGACGTGCGACAATCGAGCAGATGAAGCGATACGGAGTCATCTTCGGCGTCATCAGCTACGAGAACGAGGTCGATACCGCACTGCTGAAGCGATGGATGGGAACGCAACCGGGACTGTTCATTCCCGGGATCGGTTTCAACCTGCCGAACGCGGTCACGACTGACTTTATTCGCGCCGAGCGCAAGGCAGGACGACTGAGTGTTATCGGGGAGATCGGCGCGCCATGGGTCGGCTACTCTGCAGGCGACACGGCCTATGAGCGATTCTTTGCGCTCGCCGAGGAACTCGACATTCCAATCGCAGTTCATGCGGGATCAGCCGGCGGCCAAGCCACTTATCACGGCAGTCCCAGGTATCGCATGGAGCTGAACCGCCCGCTTCGGCTCGAGGACATGCTGGCGCGACATCCTAATGCGCGAGTAGACATGATGCATGCGGGCTGGCCATTTGCGGATGAGACCGTCGCGCTGATGAAACTGCATCCGCAGGTGTATGTGGACATCGGAGTAATCGCGTGGACGCAGCCGCCGGAGGAATTCCATTCATATCTCCGGCGGCTGATGGGCGATGGGCTCGGCAAGCGCATCATGTTCGGGTCTGATCAAATGGTGTGGCCAGAAGCGATCGGCATGACGGTGGATGCAATCGAGTCCGCGACATTTCTGAGCCGCGACCAGAAACGCGACATCTACTGTCGCAACGCCGCTCGTTTCCTGAAGCTCTCGCCGAATCCGTGCTGATTCGGCCATTCCGATACGAGCCGTGTTTTCGGGGTGCCCTCAAGAAGCCGGAATTGCGAAGTGTAATGCAAATAATTACATTGTGATACATGAAGACCGCGGCCGTTACACTTCGAATTTCAGCCGAGTTGGCGAAGAATCTTGGGAGGATGGCGAGGGGACGGGGCGTCCCAAAATCTCAAGTGGTGCGAGAAGCCGTGGCCAGGTATCTCGCGCCGGCGGACGCGGTAGCACCGGCGCCGCGCATCACCGCGAGCTCGCTGGCTTCGCGCTGGAAGGAAGTGCCACGGCTCACGCCAGACGAGGCCTCCGAGTTTCGAAAAGATGTCGAAGCTGCCCGGAGTGAGTTGCCTGCTCTACGTCCGGAGTGGAAGTGATTCTCGACACGTCTGTGCTAATTGCAGCCGAGCGACAAACGATTCGTTTCGAGGCGTTCCTGGAGAATTTGAGCGATGAGCCGGTGGCAATGGCCGCGATAACCGCTTCAGAGCTGCTCCACGGATGTCACAGGGCAACTGATGCGGGAACGCGAGCGCGCCGTTCCGCGTTTGTGGATTCAGTGTTGGACCTCATTCCGGTTCTTCCGTTCGGACTTTCGGAAGCTCGCCGTCACGCGGCGTTGTGGGCCGACCTCATGCGCGAAGGCGCTATGATCGGGCCCCACGATCTGCTGATCGCGGCAACTGCACTCGCTCGCGGTGAGACGCTTGCGACGCTCAACCAGCGGGAGTTCGCACGCGTACCCGGTTTGCGGCTGACGCCGGTGTCTTGAGAGCCTGACTGCGTCATAGCTTGCGTCATGCGCTTACTAAAGGATAAGCCCTGAACCTAAAGTAACGTGGGCCGCTAATTCCAAACCTTAAGCAACCTGCCGAATCGCCTCAACTCAGCAACTTCGCCCGGCAAGGAACCAGCACCGGGTAAACGTTGAAGTCTTGAAGAAGGTGAGAAGCAGCGTCCCCACCTTTGCGCGGCCGAGCGCGGAAGGATGCGTACCATCAGGCCCGAAGTCATCACGCAACCAGGTCAGTCCGTCAGAGCGGGCCGTCGTCCCATTCGCCCACGCATACGGCCCCCACGCGATCCAGGGTGCACTAGTGTAATCGAGATTTCCCGCACGCGTGTCAACAATCCTGCCGCTCTGTGCCTGATCGATCTGCGCCTGAATGACCCACTTCACGGCAAATCCGGTCTCGTAAGCAAATGGCTCAGGATTCAGGCGACCGGTGGAATAACCACCATAGGTGCGCGTACCGAGGAAGACCTGCCGGAGATTCGGGTAGTGCACTCGCATTGCGCGAACGATGTCACCGAGCCGCGTCTCGAGGACGTACGCATCCGCCGCCGGGTCTGGGAGTGACTTGGTCGGATTCGCATCGGCTTCCTTCAGCCACACGACCTGAACCTGTTTCTCCGTCACGCCGAACTGGGTCAGTCGCTGGTCGCGGACGACATTGTATGTCTGCGCCGTCGGAGAGTTCCAGTCCGATGCATCCTCGCCGCCCTGCGCTCCGTTCACGATCACAAGATTCGTATGGTTTACCGCAACATCCGCCGCCGCGTCGCCCATGAACGTTTCGGGAAAGCAGTTGGTCGTTCCATTCACTGCGCAGAACTCCTGCGACGTGTTCGACATTCCGATCGATAGGAGAACGATCTTGCCGCCTGAACTCGGGCTGCCGTATGCATCGAGGGGGCGAATCAGCGCCGCCCTACGCATTCCCTCTGCTGCATGTGCCGATGGCTCGACATCACTCCCGTTCGGATACAACCCGCCTCGAAGTCCGAGATAGTTGCCAGACGTCAGGTCATTGAGTGCGACCTTGACGCTGTCAGTCGTTGGCACTCCAATGCCAGGCTCGGTTGTCGCGCGACTGCTGCACGCGACCAGGCCACACAGCAAGAAAGCGGAAAAGAAAACGACTGTAATTTTCGGCAACTTATCCTCAGAGGTGTTTCTACCTTCATGGATTGACGATCGTCACACGAAAATGTTAAGGATTGAAAGCGAAGAGAAATCTCATTTCTTCTTCCTAACGGGCAAAAGTTCTCGCAGGGGCAGTAGCAATCGGCTTCGCGAGACTTCAGGAACACCGCAAAGCTGTACATTTGCACCCGAGACCTGTGCCGCCGGCCTACTTCGACTGGAAGTTACTGGTCAGCAAATCCGCAAGCTCGCGCCCGGCCTTGCGGATTTTTTCCAGATGAGGAATGAACTCTTTCTGGCCTGAATCGGTCATCTGCTCGATCATCAATTCCGAGTAGCCCAGAATCTGGCTGAGTGGTGTGCGCAGGTCGTGAAGAAGGTCCCTGGGCAACATGTGCTGAATGCGTTCCTGGATCGGTTTGGGTAGCTCGCTCACGATGTTTTGTCTCCCGTCGGAGCGTCGTTAGTGCCACCGATGAGTGCTTCCATCTTGCCGAGCAGGCGTGGGAGCTCTATCGGTTTCGTGTCATAGTCGTCACAACCCGCTTCGAGTGCTTTGACGCGATCGGTTGACATTGCGTGAGCGGTGAGGGCGATGATCGGAATGTCCTTCGTCGCGGCAGCCGCCTTCAATGTGCGAGTGGCTTCCCACCCGTCGATGACCGGAAGACTCATGTCCATCAGGATCAGGTCGGGTGATTCGGATTGCGCCATCGTCACTCCATTCTGTCCGTCAATCGCTATGAGAACCTCGTAGCCTCGCCGCGCGAGCCGGCGCGACAACATGTCGCGATTCATTTCGTTGTCCTCTACCAGCAGGATTCTTGGCATCGTCTACGAGGACAATGTTGCCGAGGCCGCCACACCGCAATTCTTCAGGGCACCGCTAACCTGAATGAGCAGGTCGTCGACTGACCGGCCCGATTTCTGGATGACTGCCTCGACACGTCCGTTGAGGCGCCGTCGCTCCAGCGGTGTGAGCTCATGGGCCGTAACGACGACGATCGGAATGCTGCGCCACTCGCGTCGCTGACGAACGCGATCGGCAAAATCGAAACCGTCCATCACAGGCATGCGCAGATCGAGAAAGATCAGGCTCGGTCGATCACGATCCATCGACGCGAGGGCCGCTTCGCCATTTTCTGCCTCTGTGACGAGACAGCCTTGTTTCTCGAGCATGGTGCGCATCAAGGCGCGAGTGACGGAGTCATCTTCCACTAACAAAACCGGACAAGGCGGATTGTTGCAGGAATATCTCTTCAGGATCCTGGTCAGTCTTCGACGATTAACCGGCTTCGTGACATAGTCGTCCGCTCCCAGCGCGAAGCCTCGCCCGCTGTCATCCACCATCGTGAGCATAATGACCGGCACGTCGCGAAGAACAGGATCAGCCTTGAGTGCTTCGAGTACGGTCCACCCATCCATTTCCGGCATCATGACGTCGAGCGTAATTGCGATCGGAACGAGCTGCCTGGCAAGGCGAAGTCCTTCCTCGCCGCCGCTGGCTGAACGCACGCAGAAACCCTCGCTGGTGAGGAAACGGCGCATCAGATCACGCTGTGCGGGATCGTCGTCGATCACCAACACACACGTAGATGGGTCTGGCCCCGGATCCGTGCTCCGGTTGCCCGCGCTTGGTGATGCACTGCTTTCGGAGTCATCGTCGGCAATATCGGCTTTTGCACCCGCGACATCTGCCGGCAACTTGATCGTGAATGTGCTTCCTTCTCCGGAAACACTGTGAACGGTTACGTCTCCACCCATCATCTGACAGAAGCGTCGAGTCAGCGCAAGACCAAGACCTGTTCCACCGAACTTACGCGTCGTCGAAGCGTCGGCCTGAGTGAAGTCCTGGAATAGTCTCAGGATCTTTTCACTACTGAGCCCGATACCGGTGTCGGTCACCTTGAACACGATCCACTCCGACGAATCCATGTGCTGACGCTCAGCGGTGAGTGTGATCGTCCCTTCGTGCGTGAACTTTGCGGCGTTCGAAAGAAGGTTGAAGAGCGCCTGCCGGACTTTCACCTGATCAGCGAGCATGGGGCCAAGGTCAGCCGGACGCTCAATGTGCAGCGTGTTGGCATTGTCGACGACCATCGGCTGAATTGTCGAAGCGACCTCGTCAATCAGTTCATTCAGGTCGAAGCTCTCCAGGAAGAGCTCCATCTTGCCAGCTTCGATCTTCGAGAGATCGAGGATGTCATTGATGAGTGCGAGCAGATGCCTTCCGGACGCATTGATCTTACCGAGATCGCTGTCGAACGACGCCAGGTTCTGCTCGACTGCTTCTTCCTGGAGCATCTCCGAATAGCCGACGATCGCGTTGAGCGGCGTCCGAAGCTCGTGGCTCATGTTCGCAAGGAAAAGACTTTTCGTCCGGTTCGCTATCTCGGAAGCTTCCTTGGCCTTGGCGACTTCTTCCTCTGCGCGCCGGCGCTCGGTGACGTCTTCCATCGCGAGGACGAGAAGCTCGCCGTGATGACCCGCCTGAAGTTTTCTCGCATTCAGAAGCATCACGCGTCGCCCGAGAATCGGGAAGTCGTGCTCGAGTTCGAAATCGTTGAAGACCGAACTCTTGGGAACGATGTCTTCGAGGAGAGTACGCAGCGCTGGAATGTCCCACTGTCCGTTACCCAGCTCGTAGATCAGGCGGTTTTCAGTTTCTTCGGCTGATACGAGAAAGGTGTGGTAAAAAGCGCGATTCCCCGATTGGACGCGGAGAGTCTTATCGAGAATCAGAAGCGGCTCGCGGACGGTATCCACGATGTCCTGAGCGTATGTTTCGATTGCCCTGAAGTCCGCCTCGGCCCGACGTCTCTCGGTGACGTCTTCCATCGCGAGCACGATGATCGCCGCGTGACTGCCTGCCCGAAGCTTTCTTCCGTTGAGGAGCATCACTCGCCGGCCGATGATCGGGAATGTGTGCTCGAGCTCGTAGTCGTTGAATACCGAGCTCGCCGGAATGACATCTTCGAGCAGCGTTCGGAGATCAGGGATATCCCATTGTCCGTTGCCGAGCTCGTAGATGAGATGGCTCTCGGTCTCGTTCGGCGAGACTTGGAAGGTCTCGTAGAACGCCCGGTTTGCACTTTGAACACGAAGATTCGTGTCGAGCATCAATAGCGGCTCGCGCACGGTATCGACGATGTCCTGTGCGTAGGTCTCGATATC
>JBBSGU010000131.1:0-6698 GCA_038253755.1 Gemmatimonadales bacterium
CTCGCTTTCCGGTTTGTATGTCGTCAGGTCCAAGGGAACGCAGACACAGGGCGCGGTCGGGACGACGCCTGCCGGGGTTCGCACCGTGGCGCAGTACGCGACCTGGGACATTGCCGACATCAACGTCGAAGCCGGCTGGACGGCGATCAGCGGAATTCAGAAAAACGGCAGCTCCGGTTCCTTCCTCGGAAAGGACGGTTGTGGAGACTCTGCCTCAATCGCTGGAGTTGCAGTGCCGATTGTGCCCGGGTTCAATCGTCCTGCGACGGCCGATAGCACAGCATATCTGGAGAGAACGGTGAACGAGTTGGCCGCCAGGGTCAAAATCGATTGGGCGGGTATTCTCGCTGGCACAGCTATTACACCAAACATCGTGATGCCGGGTGGCACACTTCCAAACTGGTCTGACACTACATACTACCCAACGGTTTATTACAACGGTGACCTCAGCACGATGTCGGCTTATAACGGCGGACGAGGCATTCTCATCGTCAAGGGCGATCTTGGAGGAGGAAGCGGATCGACGTTCACGTGGAAAGGAGTCGTTCTGGTTGGCGGCGACCTGGTGGGCAATGGAACCAACTCCGTGCAAGGCGCCATTGTCAGCGCGTTGAACGCCAAGCTCGGCCAAACCGTTCCGATCAACACCGCGAACGGCACCAAGAATTACCAGTACAACTCGTGCGAAGTGGCAAAGGCACTTCGAGGAATGGGCGCGCTGATTCCGCTTCAGAACACGTGGGTGGATAACTGGGTCGAATATTGATTTAGCGTTTTAGACGGAACCACCGGAGACCCGGAGGCCGTTGCCCTCGGGTCTCTTTCGTTCATATAGATTCCCCTCGTATGAAGATTCTTGTCATCGAGGACGACCCGACAGTCGGACAATTCGTCAAGCGCGGGCTCGAGCAGCAGCGGTGGGCGGTTGATCTCGTCGCAGATGGTAACGAAGGCGAACAGACCGCGATGTCAGGAAGTTACGACCTGATAATTCTGGACATGCGGCTTCCCGGCAAGCCGGGTCTCCAGGTCTTGAGTGGTCTTCGTGCGAAAGGTTTCGAGCGTCCGATCCTTGTGCTCACCGCTCAGGACGCAATCGACGCTAAGGTTGAAACGCTTCGCGCCGGCGCGGACGACTACGTCACGAAACCGTTCGCGTTCGAAGAGCTGCTCGCTCGCGTCGAGGCACTCTCCCGCCGTCCGCGTGTACTCGCGTCGCCGTCGCTCAAGATCGCCGATCTCGAGCTCCATCTGGACACCCGCGAAGTTACTCGCGGTGACGGCCCCATCGAGCTCACGCCGAAAGAATACACGGTGCTCGAATACCTGATGAGACACGCGGGACGAGTAATGAGCCGTACGCTCATCACGGAGTATGCGTGGGGATATCATTTCGATCCGGGAACCAACATCGTCGACGTTGTGATCAACCACCTGCGAAAAAAGATCGACGCGAATCACGTGCAGAAGCTCATTCACACGATTCGCGGGGTCGGATATGTGATTCGCGCAGAATCGTCGCAGTCTCGCGGCTGACCGATGGCGTCGTCCCGAACGAACCTCACCGCGGCGTTCGTAGCGGGACTCTTCGCAGTGTCCGGCGTGATTGGTCTCATGGCGTGGACGGTGCGAAACGCGACCATATACGGCGACATTGCTCATTACGCGTCAACTGAAGCTGACCTCGCTCAATCCCTGATTCTCGACGCCGGCGAGGCGCTCCAGCCAGTCGTCATCGGTCCCGACACCGCGGCCCAGACACTTTCCATCACGCCCCGGCTCGGCGCAATGCTGAGCTCGTTTCCCAACTTCATCGTGGTTACCGATCGCCGTGGCTATCCGCTGTTTCAATCCGCTGCGGTAATACAATTGAATCCGGCGGACTCCGCGCTGTTGGCGGATCAGCTGGCCAACCTTCCGGCCGGCGGACCGGCCGGCTTACTATCGCTGACGAGCTCGGGCGAGAAAGTACTGCTGGTTGCGCGAACGATTGCGCGTTCTCCAACACCCTTGGGCAAAGTCATCGTCGGAGTTCCCACGAATGACGTTACTGCTCTTCCGCGCGAATACGTTTACGCATTCTTCTTCCTCATTCCTTTAATCGGTTTTGCAACATGGGGTGCGTGGCAGATGCTCGGCCTCACGTCGCAGAGAATCTCCAAGATCACTCACGACGTTGCAGCGATCAGCGACGGACGAAGCCTTCACCGGCGACTCACAATCGAGAATGCGGGACTGGAGTTCGAGCAACTCGTCGAGACCTTGAACGCGATGATCGAGCGGCTCGAAACTTCGTTCCTTGGATTGCGCCGCTTCACCGCCGATGCGAGTCACGAGCTCAAAACCCCTCTTGCCGTTTTGCGAGCTGACGTCGAGCGCGCCATGTCGGAAGGAACGCAGAACGAGCGGCTCATCGCGCTCGAGGAAGCGTTGCACGAAACGACGCGGATGGCAGATCTGGTCGAAAGCCTGCTTACTCTTGCTCGCGCCGACGAGGGGCGCTTCGATATTCATCGCGAGCCAATCGATTTGAAACCACTTGTCGAGGATGTGTACGAAACTGCGCTGATATTGGGTGAGGCCGCTGGTGTCGCGGTGAATCTTCCTTTCACGGCCGAAGCCACCGTCATGGGTGACAAGACGCGGTTGCGCCAACTATTCCTGAACCTCATCACGAACGCGATCAAGTACACGCCCGCCGGCGGGAAGGTTGACATCGGGCTCGGTCTGCATCCGGAAAATGTGACATTCGCGGTACGAGATACGGGAATTGGAATTGCGGCCGCAGATGTGCCTTACATATTCGAGCGCTTCTGGAGAGCCGACCGGGTGCGCTCCAGAATGTCGGAGCGGGGAGGCTTCGGTCTTGGATTGGCCATCAGCCAGTGGATCGCTCAGGCACATGGTGGCACGCTCACTGCATCGTCGAGACTGGGCCGGGGAAGCCTCTTTACCGTAACGTTGCCACTGCCTTCACAAACATCAAAAAGCCTGAAATTTCATTAAGCGGGATTTCATGGATTCTTAATCTTCCCGCTATTACCTCGCACAGTCGGTTTCGATAATCTACGTGTCACCAAACCTTTCCTCGGTGATTCAATGTTCAATCAACTGATCGAGTCGAAGCCCAAGAAGGAAAAGATGGCTGGAGGTACGCTGTTCAGCCTCATCTTCCATGGCACTCTGATCGCCGGCGCCGTCATCCTCACTGCCCGCGCGGGCATTGCGGATGACAAGACGAAGGCAGAAAAGATTCAGTTCGTGGAAATGAAGAAAGAGGCGCCAAAGCCGAAGGAGCCGCCTCCGCCACCGCCACCGAAGGAGGTCGTCGTCAAGGCGCCGCCGCCAAAGGGGTTCCAGGTGCTTCAGGCACCGGTGAACATTCCCATCAAGATCCCTGATATCGACCTCAGCAAGAAAGTCACGAGCGAAGAAGATTTCAGCGGAAAGGGCGTTAAGGGCGGAACGGCCAATGGCGTCGCCGGCGGAACACCGCAGAAGATCGACGCCAACCAGACGTACTTCGAATTTCAGGTGGAGAAGCCGGTTGCCCAGATTCCGGGCACAGGCGCTCCGCGCTACCCTGACGCGCTCCGTTCCTCAGGCGTCGAGGGTGAAGTTCAGGCACAGTTCGTAGTTAACGAAGATGGCAAGGCGGAGACAGGCACGTTCAAGGTTCTCAAGGCCACCAACGATCTTTTTGGCAACGCAGTACGCACCGCACTGCCGAACATGCGCTTCTACCCGGCCGAAGTTGGTGGACACAAGGTGAAGCAGCTCGTGCAGCAGAGTTTCCAGTTCAAGCTCGACAGATAACCCACACCCACCGGAGATCCGGATACAATGCAACTCTCGCTACTAGACCTTTGGGGTCAGATGGCCGGCTTCGCCCGCGGCATCGTGTTTACGCTGCTGGCAATGTCGCTCTGGTCGCTCTCTATCACGATCAAGAAATGGTGGGATCTGCGCCTCGCCCAGAAAGAGACTCGCAAGTTCGCTCCCGAGTTTTCGCAGTTTCTGGAAGAGGACAACCTCGGCGAAGCCGTCACGCTCGCTGAGAAGTACAAGAAGTCCCACGTCGCCCGCGTTCTTGGTGGCGCGCTGACCGAGATCAAACCACTCATTCAGGACGGAACTGTCAGCGTCAACGACATCAACTCAGCCGAGCGCGCTGTAGAGCGCGAGATGCTGATGACGGTCACCGACCTCAAGCGCGGTCTCGGTGTACTGGCAACGGTCGGCGCAACGGCCCCGTTCGTCGGTCTGCTCGGAACCACGATGGGAATCGTGAACGCCTTCGTCGGAATGGCCGCGTCTGGATCGGGCGGACTTTCCGCCATCTCGGCCGGTGTCGCCGAGGCGCTCATCACCACCGCCTTCGGACTCATCGTCGCCATTCCTGCCGTGTGGGCGTTCAACTTCTTCCAGGTCAAGATCGACAACCTTACCGCCGAGATGACGTACACGTCGAAGGAAATGATCGACTACATGATCAAGAACGTGAGTGGCGAGTTCGGCCGCTCGCGCTTCACGCGCGAGTTCAACACGACGGCATCCGCCGGGTCCGCTCCGATCTCGAACTAAGTACCGAGGTAATTTCGCATGTCAATGTCAACTGGATCGAGCTCGGGGATTAAGGCAGAGCCCAACGTGACGCCGATGATCGACGTCATGCTGGTTCTGTTGATCATCTTCATGCTCGTCGTGCCGGCGATCAACTCCGGCTTTCAGGCAATTCCGCCGCAAGGCGTCAACCTCAAGCCGCATCCTGAAGAGGAACGCGACCAGGTGCTCGGCATCGATATGAACGGGCAGTATTTCCTGAACAAGCAGGCGATTCCTAACGCGGAGCTCGCACAGCGGCTGAACGCGATCTATGCAACGCGCGAAGAAGACAAGATTCTGTTTGTAAAGGCGCACAAGGACATCGAGTATGGAAAAGTGCTCGACGCTCTCGATATCGCGGCGCACAACCAGGTCACGATGACAGCGATGATCACCGACCAGCAGCCTGGAACCGCGTCGCTCATCGCGACCGACCGGGTGATGGGCGGGATGCCGAAAGCCGGAGGGAAGAAGTAATGGCAATGACCAGCAGCAAGGGCGGGCTCACGAACGACATCAACGTCACACCGATGATCGACGTGCTGCTCGTACTTCTCATCATCTTCATGCTCGTCGTTCCGATGTCGCGAAAGGCAATCGACCTGCAGCTGCCGGACCCGAGCGACCAGGTGCAGAGCGCGAATCCGCCACCGCAGATCGTGCTCGAGGTGTTGCCGGGCGACAAGTTCCTGCTGAACAAGGAGCCGCTTACCAAGGCGACTCTCTATAAGCGGCTGAAGGAGATCTACGATCCCCGTCCCGAGAAAATCATTTTCGTGAAGGGCGATCCAAAAGCGAAGTACTCCCAGGTCATCTACGCGATGGACATTTCGCGTGGAGCGGGCGTAAAGGTCATCGGTGTATCGCCGAAGGATGCACCGGCCCAATAGCTAAGAGCTACAGACCTCCGGTAGGAGTACCAGGCAAGAGAGAGGGGCGGTGGAAGGGTATCGCCGCCTCTCTTTTTGCGCATTTGCTGATCATTCTGCTGATCCTTTATCCGATTGCGCAGGAGAGCTTCAAGGCAAATCCGGCAGAAGGTGGCGGAGGGCCGGGCCCCGCCGGCGGCGGTGGAGGCGGGTCGGGCGGGGAGCGGCTGCAGTACATCGCCCTCAAGACTCCAGTTCCCGATGCGATTGCACAGGTCGTCACGCCAAAGCCGATCGTACCGCCCAAACCGGTTCCGACACCTCCCCAGCCGACAATACCACCGCCGGCCGCGGCCGCGCAGCCTGCGCCCAGTGCAGCAGCCAGCGCGGGGACGGGAACAGGCAATGCCGGAACGGCCGGAGCTGGCCCGGGCAGCGGTGGCGGAATCGGATCCGGAATCGGAGCCGGAACTGGAAGCGCGAATGGACCGGGAACGGGAGGCGGGCCGGGTACCAACTATCCGCCGACACCGACTCAGTTTTTTCTCCCTCCGCTACCGGCGCCGTCATCGCTGAAGGGTTATCACCTCATCGCGTACTTCGACGTGGACGAGAAGGGAAACGCGAAGCTGCTTGGATTCAATCAGTCGCGTGACGGGGGCTACAATCGAAAACTCCGCGACGTGCTTGAGTCGCTGAGATTCAGGCCGGGTGTCCGGGCGGACGGGACTCCTGTGCGTGATACCGTTGACATCCAGTTTATTTTCTAAGGTCGTTGCGCTCCCGATAGGTCTCTGACATTTGGACGGGGATTTAAAGGGGGTCACTTTGGACTTACTCGGGAGTCTTCGATGGTGCTGTGTTTTGCCGTTGACAACGGAACCCCGTAACTGCAAATGGGGAGAAAGACGGGAGAAAGCGGCGAGAAAGGCGAGAGACAACCGGCCCCACGCGGTTTTCTTCTTTTTTGGATTTACGACGACATTCAGCCGCCGCTGTACCCGCAGTTGTCGTATCAACCTTTAATAGGATAAATGGGACGACCCATGGGGAATCGCTGGAAATGCCGTCTGTAGTTCTCCCGTAATTCTCCCGCTGTTGCTCTCCGGTGTTCTCCCCAATTGGCGGTTATGGTTTTTCCTTAGATTTGGAACGGACCCCTTACCCAAAATTCAGAGAACTAGCGGAAACGCAAACGACGATTCTCTTTCGAAATTTCGCAGA
>JBBSGU010000132.1:0-6332 GCA_038253755.1 Gemmatimonadales bacterium
CTGGCCAGTGACCGTCGCACGGCATCAACTCTTGCGGAACTAAGTCCATTTTCCCGAGCGAGCTGATCCACGTACGCACGCGCCAACGCAAAGCTCGGCGGCCATACCAGCTTCGGCTGTCCCTGTGTATTGAGATAATCGAAGTGGACCGTCTTCGCGGCATCGATCTCATTCTGCGATATGAAAGCGCTCGGCGTCAGCTCGAAAATGTCCAGACCGCGGACAATCTCCGAGCTGACGAGGACACCGTTGTACCAATACACCGACCACGAGCCGGCGAGAGTGAGCTTCGTCGAATCGACCGGACCTCGATCGAAGAATGCGATCTCCTTCGGGTGGGATGCGTCAGTCCAGTCGAACACCGAAATGCCAGCCTGGTACCACGACTGTGCCATGACGTCACGCCCGGGAATCGGAATCAGCGACCCGTTGTGTGCGACGCAATTCTCCTGCGCCGTCTGCGGCGCCGGCACCTTGTAGTAACTGCGGAACTGCATCTGTCCTTTCACGAGCGCAAAGATCGCGTCGGCTCCCCATTCCTTTTTGTCGGTTACGCGGCACTTGGGCTGGACGCCACCACCCCATTCGTCGGAGAAGAGAATCCTGGTGCCGTCGTTGTTGAACGTTGCGGAATGCCAATACGAAAAATTGGAATCGGCCGCTGCGGCGATCCGACGAGGATGAGCGGCATCATGAATGTCGAGCAACAGCCCGTATCCACCGCATGCTCCACCAGCGAGTCCGATCGCTGGATATACGGTGATGTCATGACATTGAGTGGGACCACCACCTGGAGAGCCAGGCGCGAAGCCCGGACCGAACTCCCGGTCAACGATGCTCTGTAGCGTGGCTCGCAACGCCGTAGTATCTGCACTGGTCGGTTCGCCCGTTCCGTTGCGAGCTTTGACGATACTGTCGAGCAAGGGCGTGATGAAGAACGGGTTCATGCCCTGTTCCCGGCCCCTGACGACCGCGACAAAACCCCCCGAAGCACGCATCGCCGCAACTGCCTTTGCGTTTGCCGCGATATCCTCAGGCGCATCGCCATGCGTCCCAGGTGTCAGGAGATCGTTGAAAATTCTTGGCGAGCTGACGATGGCTGCCTGCTGAGGGTGCGCAAGCGGTACCTTGATCACCTCGATTCGGAACAGCGCGGAGTTCGGATTCTTGTCTGGTGCCGCATCGACACAACCGGCGAGCTCTCGCGGCGAGCGCACCCCTGACGAGCCCGAGATGTAGACGTAGACGTTGGCCTTGTCCTTCGGATCGACGACTACCGTGTGCGTGTGCGAGCCACGACAGGTCTGCACGTTCGCGACGTTTTTCGGGTTTGCGATGTCGCTGATGTCGAAAATGCGGATGCCGCGCAAGCGGGCCGAGCTGACGGTGTCTGTCACTCCCTGCGCGCCGCAGTCAATGCGGCCGGTGAGGCTTTCGCTCGAGACGAACAGCAAGTGCCCGTAAACCGACACATCGCTCTGAGACGCCGGACAGAAATTGGCCGTCTTCAGGACCGGCTGTCTGGCGTTGGAGATGTCCCAGACCTGATAGCCGTTGAAGCTGCCCTGAATCACGTACGGTCCGGTGAACGTCAGGTCGGAATTGATTCCGTCAACGAATTTGTCAGACGGCCGTGTTTCCGAGAGCACCCGAAGGTTCCAGGACGCTTCGGCGGCATCCCATTTTCCGGCGCGAAGTCCGACGCGTGGATCGGGACTCGGCGGTGTTGCGGACATGCTGCTCGGACTGGAAGTGCCGCTTTGGGCGGACACCGGCGAGGCGGGCAAATACGCAACGACTGACAGAACTGTGGCAGACAAGACAAGGGAAGAGAGCCGAGTGGACAGTCGACTCGCCGGGTTTTCGTGCGCGGATAGCAGCATTGGTTTCTCTAAAGTGTGGGGTGCTTCGAGTCGTGAAATGGCAAGCGGTCGCACGGGCGTTACGGTGAGTGCATGGCTGCGATCATCCGCTCCATTCGGTCGATCTCGGTGGCCTGATCGACGTGCACGTCGGATGCGAGCTTGAAAACTGTTTCATCCTGTGCTGCCCCCTGCGTGTTGAACAGCGTTTCCACCATCGAGACAGCGCCGCGATGGTGCTGGATCATGAACGTCAGAAAGAGCCGATCGAATTCAGGCCCTCGCGCCTTGTCGAGCTGGGTCATCTGTGCGGAAGTGAGCATTCCCGGCATCAGCATGTCGTGATCCATTCCGGCCATTGGCATCATCGCGCCGTGACTGTCGGCGGGCGGTACCGGCTGGTTGTGATCCCTGAGCCACGTTTGCATCGAAGCAATCTCATCCTGCTGGGCGTTGATGATGCGTTCGGCAAGGATTCGCACGCGAGAGTTGGCACCGTGTGTGGGCGCCATGTTCGCCATGACGATTGCCTGAGCGTGGTGGCCGATCATGCCCGACATGAAATGAACGTCGGCCTCGGTGTATGGGTAACGCGTGCCATCAGCCGTCGGTCTCGGTATACCTGGCGATTGGCTCGGCACGGCAGCGCCGGCGACAGGAACGATGGCCACTGGTATCGCGGGCGACGGGAATGTTTTGGTATCGATGCGTTTCGCGCCGTGCGCGCATCCTGAGGCGCCGAGCGCGAAAGCAAGTACCGGGAGGGCTCGAATTGTCATGGGTGCGTTAGATGAGTCACATGCGAATGTTACTCACGGGCGCAGCTCAAGGCGAGCCGGGCTCGCGAGATCAAACCGCTTCGCCGCGTGCTAGATTGCGGAGCAAGCCCGTCTCTCGCCTTCGTGTCATGAAATTCCTTCACGTCATCACCGTTGCCGCGCTAGCCGCGACCGCTGCCCAAGCCCAAAAACCAGCTCCCCAACCGATCGCGATGAACGATCTCAGCGTGCCGCAGGCGGTCGCGACCCGTACAAAAACCGCGATCCGCGTAGACGGCTCGCTTGCCGAGCCGCAATGGCAGACGGCAAGACCGCTTGGCGATCTCCGCCAGCTCGACCCCCAGGAAGGGCGGCCCGCCACCGAGCGGAGCGACATCCGCTTTCTCTACGACGACGAGGCGCTGTACATCGGCGCCATACTGTACGACAGCCAGGGTGCGCGAGCCCGGCTTGGACGACGCGACATGACGAAGACAGCGTCTGACTGGCTGACGGTTATCATCGACACAAATCACGACCATCGCACCGCCGTGGGGTTCGAAGTAAATCCGCTCGGCGTCCGCCGCGACCAGACACGGTCACCATCGGGCGACGACGAAGGGTGGGAGCCGGTGTGGGAAGCAGCCACTCAGGTCACCGATTCGGGATGGGTGGCGGAGCTGAGAATCCCGTTCAGCCAGCTTCGCTTCAACGGACATTCCAATCTCGTCTGGGGCCTTCAAGTCGAAAGACTCATCGCGCGAAATCAGGAACTTTCGGAATGGTCGTTTACGCCGCGCGACCGGCCCGCAGGAATTCCCCGCTTCGGACATCTCGTCGGTATCAACGACGTCGTCTCCGGCAAACGGCTCGAAGTGATGCCGTACGCGGTAGCCCGCTCGACCAATGGCAATCAGTCGGGCAATCCATTCCGCTCCAACCACGAAGGCGACGCGGGTGCGGGCGTGGACCTCAAGTATCGCGTGACGAGCAACATGACGCTTGACGCTACGGTCAATCCGGACTTCGGTCAGGTGGAAGTCGATCCGGCGGTCATCAACCTCACTGCATTCGAGACGTTCTTCCCGGAAAAGCGGCCGTTCTTCGTGGAAGGATCGGAGCTCTTCAACTTCGGCACAGACGGCACCAACAGCGTGTTCTACTCGCGGCGCATCGGCCGCGCGCCATCGCTCGCGCCTCCTTATGAAGAGCGCGACGTCCCCGACGCAACGCGAATCCTCGGCGCCACAAAACTCACGGGTCGCACAGCCGGCGGGTGGGCGATGGGAGTTCTTGACGCTGTCACCCAGCGCGAGACCGCGCGTTACCGAACGCCAGATGGAGTGAACGGAACACTCGTCGCCGAGCCGCTCACTAATTATTTCGCGGGCCGGCTGAGGCGGGAAGGGCGCGCGGGCCAGAGCTCCATCGGCCTGTTTGCTGGCGGAGTCAATCGCGGCGAACTCGCCGGGGCTCTCGATGCGGCGCTGCGCAAGTCGGCGTACACCGGCGGCGTCGACTTTTTCCATCAATGGTCGGGGCGCACATGGACGCTGAGGGGATTCGCCGCGTCGAGCCACGTGACGGGCAGCCAGGCAGCGATGATCGCCACACAACGGCTTCCGTATCATCTCTTTCAGCGACCTGACGCCGATCATCTGACGCTCGACAGCGCAGCGACGTCGCTCACGGGCTTCGCCGGATCCGCGGCGCTATCGCACACAATTGGCCGGCATTGGAACATGAGCGGCGCGGTCAACACGATCAGCCCGAAATACGAGATCAGCGACCTCGGCTATCAACGTCGCGCCGATCGCGTGGACTTTCAGCTCAACGCCGGATACAGCGAGACCCACCCGGGACTGTTCCGTCGCTACAACGTTGCGACAACGACGCAGATCGAGCACAACTACGCCTGGGACGCGATCTCCACCCGACTCTTCGTCCGCGGAACCGTGCAGTTTCTGAATTACTGGAACGCGAGCATCAACCTGAGTCATGGTCTGCCGGGCACGCTCGACGACCGGCTGACTCGCGGAGGTCCGGCGGCGGCTCGCCCAACGTATTCTTTTTTTGAGCTGAACGTGTCGTCAGATCCGCGCAAGCCGGTCGTCTTCGATCTCTCGCAGTATTCCAACGTGGGGCCGGGAAACTCGAGCAATTTCGACTGGTCCGCCGACGTGCAGATCAAGCCGAGGCCGAATCTCGATCTCTCGGCCGGACCATCGGTGAATTGGGACAAGTCCGAGGCTCAGTTTCTTCAGCGCGTGACAGATCCGTCGGCGGTGCGCACGTTCGGATTCCGCTACGTTTTCGCCGGCGTGCGGCAGACGACAATGTCGCTCGACACGCGAGTCAATTACACCTACAGCCCGACGCTTTCATTTCAGGTGTTCGCTCAGCCGTTCATTGCGAGCGGAAAATTCGGCGGTGCGAAGGAGTTCGCCGAGCCGGGCAGATTCAGGTTCCTCACCTATGGGAGCGAGATCGGTACGATCACCAACGGCCGGATTTATCCGAACGGACCGAGCGGCGTTTCGTTCGCGGTGCCGCGTCCGGATTTCAACGTTGGCTCGCTGCGCGGGAACGCGGTGATGAAGTGGGACTGGCGCGCCGGCTCGACGATGTATCTCGCCTGGCAGCAAACGAGGGACGATTTCCGACCGGTCGGAGAATTCGCTTTCAGCAAGAATGTCAATTCGCTGTTCGGTGTGCAGCCGGACAACATCTTTCTGTTCAAGGTGAGCTACTGGCTCAATCCGTGAGCTGGTCTGAAACGATATCAACTGCAGCTCGGAGATCATAGCGCCGACGATTGTCTTCGCCGTAGCTTCTGGAGTCCCAGCGAGCGGAGGAGTGATGACTACGCGGTCCCGTTCTGGTTTGCACGTTGCGTTTCTCGTGCTCGTCACCGTCATCGCGTGGGCCGGGCTCGCCCTGCAGTTCTCTGTGTCGCGCCAGCTATTCCCCTCTACTATCTCGACTGTTTGGCGAATGCTTGGGTATTTCACGGTTCTGACCAACGTGATAACGGCCGTCTTTTTCACCATCTGGCTCGTTCGGCGAAACCGTCCTTCATCGAACTGGACAGATCTCCCGGCGGTAGCCACTTGGGTGGCGTTGAGCATCACCTTCGTCGGGCTCGGATACGCTTTCCTGCTGGCGAGGCTCTATCACCTGGAGGGAACTGCGTGGATGGCTAACGCGCTGATCCATTACATAACTCCAGCGCTCGGGCTCATCTACTGGATTGTCTTCGTTCGTAAGGGAACGCTTCGGTGGATTCACGCCCTCATATGGTCGCTATACATCGCGGCATACGGCATCTACGCGCTTGTCCGCGGCGCCTCCTCCGGCTGGTACGCCTACCCGTTTCTCGATCTGCCGAAAATCGGATTGCAGAACGTCGTGCTCAATACGATTGGCCTTCTGGTAGCATTCTACGCTGTGGGACTGGTCTTTGTCCTGGTAGATAAACGCTGGGCAAAAGCGGGAGCGGTCAGTGAGTGAAATCGTGATCGGAACGTTGTTTGCGCTCTTCCTTTTTGCCGGGCTGGTGGCGGCAATCGAGGTCGGCCGCCGCCTCCAATTGCGCGAGAACAGGAATCATATCGCCGGACTCAGCAGTGTCGAAGGCGCTGTCTTTGGATTGATGGCTCTCATTCTTGCGTTCGCCTTCAACGGCAGCGCATCGCGGTTCCACACACGTCGC
>JBBSGU010000133.1:0-6222 GCA_038253755.1 Gemmatimonadales bacterium
GTCGTTCGGTCTCCGTCCTATTCTGTCGGGAAGGAATCTCGCAACGGTAGGTGCACTCGCCATTGAGCTCGAACTGGAGCATCGCATCGCAAGCGTTGACGACGCAAACGCTCTCGACGCGGCGATCAACGCACTGCCAGAAACAAATCGCACAGTCCTGAATTGTGCGGGTCCGTTCTCTCACACGGCAAAACAGGTCGCCAACGCCTGCATGCGAAATGGTGCGCACTATCTCGACATCACTGGCGAGATCACGGTGTTCGAGATGATGGCGGCAAAAACAAAGGCCGCACAAAAGGCCGGTGTGATGCTATTGCCTGGTGTTGGATTTGACGTCGTGCCGAGCGATTGCCTTGCGGCGTACGTGGCGAGCCGGCTTCCGTCTGCAACGAACCTTGTGATCGCCATTCAGGGCGTGGGCAGGATTTCGCGCGGCACGATGCTCACTTCGATTCAGAACATCGGAAATGGCGGCGCAGTTCGGCGCGGGGGGGCGATCGTTCGCGTTCCATCGGCCTGGAAGAGCCGTACGGTTACGTTCGACAACAAGCCAGTGAGCGTCACGACGATGCCATGGGGCGACGTCGCGACTTCGTTTTACAGCACGGGCATTCCGGACATCGAGGTCTACATGATGATCCCGGATGGTATGCGAAAACTGCTAAAGTACGGCCGGTCGATTCTTCCTGTCCTGAGTCGCAAGCCTTTCAACTCATGGCTTCAATCAAGGGTGCGAAGCGGTTCACCGGGCCCGAACGAACAGCAACGAGAGCGGGGACGCAGTCGCTTCTGGGCCGAGGCGTCGGATGACAGCGGGAATAGGTTCGCCGCTCGTCTCTCGGGGCCCGAGGGCTACGAGCTCACGATTCGAACCGCGATCGAGTGCGTTCGCCGTACACTCGCGGGCGAGGCAACGCCTGGTTTCCGAACTCCGTCGCTCGCGTTCGGAGCGGATCTCATCCTGGGCATCGACGGCGTTCGGCGAGACGATGCATAGACTTGTTGCAGGTCGTTATTAATCACCCGGTGAGAGCCACAAATGAAAGCAATAAGAGTTGAATCTGCTGGCGGGCCCGAAGTTCTCCGTATCGCCGATGTCCCCGACCCATCGCCCGGATCGGGCGAGGTCATAGTCAAAGCCGAAGCAGTCGGTGTCAACTTCATCGAGGTCTATCAGCGAACGGGCCTGTACCCGATGTCGATGCCGATGACGCCCGGCTCCGAAGGCGCGGGAACCGTCGTCGCACTTGGTTCCGATTCGACTTTCGATTTCAAGGTCGGCGATCGTGTGGCGTGGCAGGGGGCGCCGGGCTCGTATGCAGAGCTCGCGAAAATCCCCGTAGCGAGGCTCGTGAAAATTCCCGACGAAGTGACAATCGATCAGGCGGCGGCGGTCATGCTGCAGGGAATGACGGCACACGTTCTCGCGACCACAACCTATCCGCTGCGGTCAGGCGATACGTGTCTGATCCAGGCTGCAGCTGGCGGTGTGGGACTTCTCTTCTGCCAGATCGCATCGCAGCGCGGTGCTCACGTTTTCGGCACAGCATCCACGGAGGCGAAGATCGCACTCGCCAAGGCAGCCGGCGCGGAAGAAGTGATCAACTACACGACGACGGATTTTGCAGTGGAGGTGCGATCATTGACAAAAGGAGCTGGAGTCAAGGTCGCCTACGACTCGGTCGGGAAGGCAACCTGGGAACAAAGCATGGATTGCCTGTCGCCAATGGGAATGCTCGTGCTCTTCGGCAATTCGAGCGGCCCCGTGCCGCCGATCGATCCGCTGATGCTCTCGCGAAAGGGCTCGCTCTATTTGACCCGCCCAACGCTCACGCATTATGTGGCAACGCGAAATGACTTCCTGCTGAGAGCGAACGCTGTCCTGAACGCGGTTGCGTGCGGCGACCTGAAGGTGCGAATCGAGAAATCGTTCCCACTGTCAGAGGCGTCTGAGGCTCATACAATGCTCGAATCGCGAAAGTCAGCGGGAAAAATTCTGTTAAAACCGTGAGAAACGAGTTGGTCGTTCCGCGCCGCTGCATTCGTTGTAGGCGACTGGCTATTGGATACACGGATTTGACGGACTGGGAGCGGATCGGGGACGTAACCACAGAAATGATTTTGGTTTGATCAAATCGTTACTGACGTAGTTCCCCCAAAAAAGAAGAGATCGAGCTTTAGTCGCGTCGCGGCAAGCCGCCCCGTACCTTATCCGCTCCCCATCAGTCAAGTCCGCGTACCAATCGGTTAGTCGATCGCATCAAACTTTCGTTGGATGCAACGGGATCAGCGGGCTCAACCGCAACGACCCTTCGTTACCTTTTCACAGTGCCCGACCCCCATGGCTCCGCTAGAGAACGCTTCCTCGCCTTCCGCAGAAAGCAACTCAAGTCTCCCCCCCTCGCCGAGCAGACAATCACCGCGAGAGGATTGAAGTTCGCAGTTTTCACAAGCCCGAAGATCAACGATCAGCCGCCACTCCTATGCATCAATGGCGGCCTCCACTTCAGCCACGACGTCCTCTGGCCCGCACTCGCCCCGCTCGCAGCAGGGCAACAACTGATCTTCTTCGACCAGCGAGGCCGCGGAAAATCTCAGCAGCCACCAGGCGCGAGAACCGCGCGCTTCGAGCACGACGCCGGAGACATCGCGCCAATCCGACAAGCACTCGGCATCGACCGCTGGAACGTGCTCGGCCACTCCTGGGGCGGCGGCCTCGCGATGCTGTACACCGCATCCGATCAACAGGCGGTCAACAGGCTAGTCCTCGTCGACGCCGTCGGCCCAACCAGCGATTGGCTGTCACGACTGCATTCTGGAGCACTCGCCCGTCTCTCCGGCGAGAGAAGAGAAACGCTCGAGAGGCTCGATCCGGCAAATCTCAGGACCGACGACATCGCAACGCACGCAGCGTACACGTCGGCTCTCTACCCCGCCTGGTTCTCTGACCGCGAATTCGGCGCGATTTTCTCTTCACCGCGCGCCAACAGCCCCACTGGAGCCGCCGTCGCCGCTCGGCTCAGGCGCGATGGTTACGACTGGACCGCCACGATCAGCTCGATCCGCGTGCCCACTCTGGTCGTCCACGGCGGAGACGATCTGCTCGACGTCTCGGTCGCGCACACCATCCACGGCCTCATACCCGAATCAGAGTTGTCACTAATCCCCCACGCTGGCCATCTCCCGTTCTGGGAAGCGCCCGAAGACTTTTTCGACAGAGTCGAAAGATTCGTGGTTGCGTGAACGGCGGATTTTGTTGTCGGACTTCTTCTTGCAAATGCCTGCGGCCACAATGACTGCCAACGCGACCGAAAAAGAAAGTGTCTATGACGTAGCGATCGTCGGTGGAGGACCCGCCGGACTCTCGGCCGCGCTCTGGCTCGCGCGCTACCTGCACTCGGTAGTACTCATCGACTCCGGCGACCCACGGAATTGGGAAACCCGCGGCATCAACGGCTTCCTCGGTTCGCAGGGAATCAAGTCACCGGACCTCCGAAAGCGCGGTCGAGAGGACGCCGAGCGTTTCGGAGCGAAGCTTGTAGCCGCGATCGTTGAGAAAGTCGATAACGTCAACGGTGAACGATTCGTCCTCACCCTTCAGTCTGGCGAGAAGATCGACGCGCGGCGACTTCTTCTCGCGATCGGCATCAAGGATATCTGGCCGCGTATTCCAGGTCTCGTTGACTGCTACGGCGAAACCGTGCATGTCTGTCCCGACTGCGACGGTTATGACGCCCTAGACAAGAAGACGATCGTCGTTGGATCAGGTCGGAAGGCAGTCGGCATGGCGCTGTCACTCGCGAACTGGACCAGTGAGATAGTCATCTGCACCAACGGCGAGCCGCCGAACATCGCGAAAAAACAGCTCGACAAGCTGGAGGCGCTGAACATTCTAGTGCTCGACCCGAAGATCGAAAAAGTGTCGTCAGAGAATCGCGAGATCCGCTGCATAACGCTCGACGGAGGAATGCAGCTCGACTGCGAGCAGCTCTTCTTCGCGATCGGCCAATATCCCGCCGACGACCTCGGCGCTCAACTCAAGTGCAAACGCGACGACAGCGGATTGATCGTCATCGACGAACACTACCATACGTCAGTTCTGAATGTATTCGCGGCTGGGGATATCGTACCGGGACCTCAGCTCGCGATTGCTGCAGCGTCAGATGGAGCCATTGCAGCGCTCGCGATTCACGCATCGCTCATTCCGGAAGACCGGCAGATCGATTGATCCCCCTTCCACGCCCTCAGCAATTAACCAGCGGAGAGAACGAAGCCGCGGCTTGACGAGCTACCAGCGCAGGGTGACGAACTGTTGCTTCTGCTTCCGAATAAGCTGAAGCCTCACCGCATTCTCGGTTGCCGCGCGCATAATGCGGACGAGTTCCCCAGGATTGTCGATCGACTCTCCCGCGGCTTTCAGAATCACGTCGCCGCTTTTGAGTCCGGCGAATCCAGCCGGCGTTCCGCTTTCAACGTTGATCACGAATACGCCGTTGCCTTTCACACGCAACGCGTCGCGCATATCGGCGTTCAGCTGAGTCAACAGCGCGCCGAAAATTCCAATGCTCGGCGTAGCGGTCGGGATTGCTAGAGGGCTGATCTCCACCATCGGCCGCATCGACTGCCTGATGGTCACACGCTGGTTTGGGCCCTCGCCTTGCCCCGGAATTGGTGCCGGACCGATGATCCTTAGCGCCAGCGTCTGTGGATTTCCTTCGGGCCTAGGCTCGATGAGGACTGAGCTGGACCTGGCGACATCGTTGCGGCGGAACCTGATGAGAACTTTTTGTCCGGGCTCGAGCATACCGCGTTCCGGCACCGGGTTGCTTTTCATGTCCTGCTTGTTCATGAACAGAATCACGTCACCGGTCTGGAGACCGGCACGCTCTGCCGGAGACCCGGGGTCGACAGACTCGATTACAGGATATTCGGCGAAGACAACCGATCCGGCGCGGTCGGTCTGTCCGAAACCGGTTGTAATGACGATCCCCAGCCAGCCCTTCGACTGTTGTTCCTGAGCGCGCGCCGCCATCGGCGCGATCGCGAGAAACGCAACCGCTGCGATTGCAATTGAACGAGTGACCCGCATTCCCTGCATTCCTTTCACTAGTATCGGTTGAGCTGAGCGCCGGCCGGGAGCGTCGTCCCGAGCTGACGCAGAGTTGCTTCGCGCACGCCAACGGTGGCGCGGTAGTACTGACTGATGACCGGATCCTGAGGAGCTTCCTTGAGTGCGCCGCGCATCTCGCTCATCACGTTGTCGAGTGCGGCGAGTCGCGTGCGATACTGCGCCGGTGCGGTCGGCATCGTCTGCGTGTTGCCGGTTGACGACAGATATGCCGACGCGCGCTGATATTCTGCGCCGGAGCGATTGAGAGCATCCCACGCTTCTTCGGGAGACTTGAAGGGAGCGTTGTTCGATGCGAGGGACGCGCCCTCATCGACACCGGCCGCAGGATCCTGCGTGGAAACCGGCGTAACTCCGGACTGCGAGCCGTCATTCGTCGATTGAACGGCCACCGGCTCCATGCTTCCGGCAGGAGCGGCACCGGCCGTCATTCTTCCGACCGCTGCTCCGGCGAACGTCAGTGTGACTGCCGCTGCGATCTGCATCCACCGGCTCGATATAAATCGCTCAGTTGCCGGTCGTGACTGCATGAGACCCTCGGAGCGCAGTTGCGCGCTCAGCGAGCCCCAGTCAGTGAGTGCGGGTGATTGTCGCTCGCGCTCGCGGGCGACCATTTCGTCCAGTGCGTTTTCAGATAGGGGCAACACGTGTCCTTCCTACGCCGGCAGCTGATTCATCTACGAGGTGCGCCAACAGCCGGCGAAGCTTGGCGCGTGCCTTGAATAATTGAGACTTGGATCCGCCCGATGTGATGCCTAATTCAGAGCCAATCTCGTCGTGCGTGTATCCTTCGACGTCGTGGAGCACGAACACCGTCCGCGCCCCCGGCGAGAGTTGAGCCATTGCCTCTTCGATCGATTCCGCGAGGAACGTCCGGTCGCTATCCCCTTCGACAAAGGCGCTGTCGTCCTCGATCTCCGTTTCGATCTTCGAGATTCGCTTGATCTTCCGAAGCGCGTTGAGCGTCCTGTTCACCGCGATCCGGTGGGCCCATGTCCCGAATTGGGAGTCACCCCGGTATCCCGGCAGGGCTCTGAAAATCTGGATCCAGACCTCCTGGGCAATATCAGCCGCGACGTCGTGGTCCCCGCATA
>JBBSGU010000134.1:0-6141 GCA_038253755.1 Gemmatimonadales bacterium
CCGTACGAAAGACATTCACTGCGACTGCTGGTTCCGGATCTGGGACATTCGCCGTCTTGTGTCGGATGATACGCTCGCCGTCGTGACGGAGTTGCGGAAGCTCAGGAACACGGCGTATCACGACAATCCAGTTTCCCTATATGGAGGCATGGTCAACCTCCCGCTGATTGTCACGCGGCCGGATGGCGAGCGGTACTTCGAAGCTGATGTTCGTGCTCAACTGACAGGTGGAAAGTACTGGGTAGAGTTTGACTCAGAGCACAGCGGTATCGGTCTCACGGAGCGGGACCTTCGCGAGAACTCATTTGGTGAAGACAACTGGGCGCGACTCGATCCGGCTGCGCGGACGTTCATCGCAACGGCGGAGAAGGTCTATCGCGATCACAGGAACGACGTGTCATTCGACTTCTCCGCCGTGTTGCTCGGCTTTGCGAAAGCGTTTGAGGTGCAGACGAATATCCTGTTGAAGCAGGCGCTTGGTCGGATGCGCCCGCTCGACAGGACGATCAACCTCGACGGCAGGAGTGTAGATCTCGCCATTGGTGGGCCCTTCATGTTGGGAGACCTTGCAAGAATTCTTGGCGAGACTGACGAACTGAACCAGGCGTTGAAAAAACAGTTTGTTGCGGAAGGCGAGTGGTTCACTTCGAGTCTCTACGCGATCATCAGGGAACTGGCCGAAATTCGTAACCCTGCCGCGCATTCGTCGGCGCTCGACCGGGAGACGGTGCGCAAGCTGCGGAACAAGTACATCGGAGTCGGATGCGAGGGGGATTTTGTCAGGCTATCAAAGGTGAAGCCTGGTTGACTGGACGGCGGGGTTGCGCTGCTGGGAGCTGGGAGCAGCACTTAGCTGTTAGCTGGTTAGCAATAACCTCGTTGATGTCGACATCATTTCATCGCCCTAGAAGCGTTTCAATTTTGCCGAGCACTTCGTCGACTGTTTCGGGTGGAAGCGGGCAGATTCGGGTGGCGCGCCGCACTTCCCAGTCGAGACTCCGCACCTGATCGGCCAGCACTGCGCCTGATATCGGTAGCCCGTCCGGCAACAAGACCTCGAACGGATAGCCCTTTACCTTGCTCGTTATCGGACAAAACAGCGCCAGCCCAATCTCCTTGTTATAAGCGGTATCGGATAACACCACTCCCGGCCTCCGGCCGGACTGTTCATGGCCAGCCTGCGGATCGAACGTCAACCAGACCGCGTCACCACGCTCCGGGGCCGCGGTGGCTTTCTTCAAATCCGAATCACCAGATCTCTTTGCCGCGGCGGTCACCCCACTCCACTTCAGCATGTTTGTTCGACGGAGTGACCTGGGCGAGAAGTTCATCAAGTTTCCATTTTCGCTTCGCCGGGGCGACGATAATCCGGTCCCCATCCAGAGATATCTCAACATCGCTGTCCTCGGCGAGTTGAATCTCCTCCGCGAACGCCTTCGGGATCCGAATTGCGAGGCTGTTTCCCCAGCGTTGAACTGTAGTAACCATCATCGGTGCCGGATAGGGTTGTATCTACAATGTATATACACAAGATGGCGGCTTTTGGCAACTCGTTTTATGGCTCCTGCCATCGTTATTCGCCATAAGCCTCGGCAATATGAGGCCGCTCCCTAGTCTTGCAACCATCATTACCGGCCGCCTCCAACAAACCGCGCTCGTCATTCACAGCAACCCATGAAGCTTTGTCGGCTTTCAGGCGAGAATAACCGTCGCTGATCGAGTCGAGGAGCAGGTCTCGTTGATACTTGTCGAGAGCTTCGTGGATGATCTGCTGAGGCTGCTTTCCCGTCTGATTCGCGAGATTCTGCCAAAGACGGTGATCGCTTTCGGATATCCTGGTGATCGCCATGTCAACGCCTCCGTTTCGACCCTAAATTAAGTGGCTCAGTCGAACTTTCGTCAGAATCGAAAAATGAGCATTGGGCGGAACGACCCCTGCCCCTGCGGCAGCGGGAGAAAATACAAGAAGTGCTGCGGCCTGACAGCGTCCCTGTCGACACCGCCGGCGATCTCGCGCGCAGATGCCATGAAGGCACTCGACCGAACGCTCATCGAGCGCCTCGTGCGATTTTCCAAAATCCGTCTCGGCCCAGATTGGCTTCAACCGGCACTCGACGCATACACGGGCTCCGATGAAGAACCGATCGATGACACCGAGCTGCAGCTCGCCATCCCGTGGGCGATCTTCGATTACCCGCTCCCCCAACACGGGGTTTCTCTCGCTCGTCTGTACGCGAAGGAAAAACCCTCACGATTGTCTCCGGATCTCCAGGAACTCCTGGATGCCCAGCTCGCCGCCTGGCTGAGCATCTGGGAAGTGCGGCGAATCGAGCGAGGGATTGGTGCACAGGTGGTCGATCTGTTAACGCACGAAGAGCGGTTCGTCCATGAAATCATGGGAACGTCGAACCTGGATGTTCGAAGCGCCCTTCTCGGGCGTGTTGTTGACAGTGGCGGAATCTCATTCTTCAGCGGGACCCATCCTCAGCCGCTTCCACCTCGTGACGCTGACGTCGTGGCCCGTGACATGAAAAAGATTTGCCGCGTGCGAACACGGCCAGTGCATCCGCTCATACTCCAGCGTCCGGATGTGCAACTCGAAATGATCGATGATTGGCGCGGCATCACAAGCTTGCGACGTAATGCCCCACCCCCCACTCTGACAAACACAGACGGCGATCTGCTTTCACCGACAACCGATCACTTCGATATTCTCACGCCACATCGTTCATTGCTTCTAACCAGTCTCGCGTCATTCCCGGGTGCGCAGGAACCAGAGCAGGAGTCGAAGGGACACGAGGTGTCGATCGTGATCACGAAGCAGGGCAATGCGAAGACGAAGTGGGACAATACGATCATCGGGCGTATCGTGATCGCGGGCACGCGAATGCGCGTTGAGTCGAACTCTGTACGGCGCGCGGAGTCGCTCAGAGCTTCGGTCGTGTCTCACCTTGGAGGGCTCGTGAAACATCGGCTGAGAGATGAGACAAGCCAGGATGAACTTTTCCGGCTTGTGGAATCGATGCCGAGTCGGGAAGGGGAGGCGCGCGTTCCGCCGCCGACGGACGAAATGACGGCGATCATACGAGCGTACAAGGAACGTCACATGTCCGCGTGGCCCGACATGGAAATACCAGCGCTGGACGGGCTTACTCCACGTGAGGCAGCGAAACGTCCGGGGTCCCGCGCGAAACTGGAAGTTCTACTTCGCGAAATGGAGATGCATGAAACGCGGCTGCCCGAAGATGAACGGTTTGACTTGAGGGGACTGCGCGACACACTTGGAATGTCCGGAAACGAATAGTTGTCAATGTAGCCACATGTGGCTACATTGAGTTATGACCTCCGTTGGCATTCGCGAGCTGAAGAACAACCTCAGTCATTACGTGCGTCAGGTCGAAGCCGGCAAACGCGTTACGGTCACTGACCGCGGTCGCGTCGTAGCTGAGCTGGTTCCGTCCGGCTCCGCAGAAGCCAGCGTGTCACGTTACGAAGGACTGATCGCATCGGGTGTCATCCGCCCGGCACTAGAGCAAGGGGACCCTCTTGCCGATTTCCCACCATTAAGGCTTCCGCCAGGAACCGCCGCTGCGCTGATAGACGAAGATCGTGGCGACGCGTAAGCCCACGCCGGGCAAGGGGAAGACGCCACGAAAAGCCGCACGCATTGCTGAGAGCCTTCGCGCTCAGACGGTTTACATAGAAACGAGTGCTCTTCTCGCAGCACTCCTCGAGAGCGATCCCTCGGTGATGCAAGCAATGCGTGGACCGGGTCGTCGCGTGACTTCAGCGTTAACGTTCGCCGAGGCAAATCGGGCACTCACTCGAGCGCGAGTGACGGGCAGGTTGAGTTCGGCGGACGAGCGGGATGCAATTCGCGGCCTTCAAACTCTCGCGCGTCGCTGCGAGATCATCGCTGTGTCGGATGACGTTCTGGTTCGGGCGGGCCGGCCGTTTCCGATCGAGCCGATCCGGACCCTGGATGCGATTCATGTTGCGACGGTTGAGCTGCTCGGGGAGCCGCCCCAGCTGGTGACGTTTGTCACGCGCGACAAGCGCGTAAGCGCGAACGCACGTGCGCTCGGCTACTCAACCGGATGAGCAGCGCCCGCGGACGAAGCGTCGGGTATCGACCAAGGCTGGCCGGTTGATCTTTGATAGCTAAGTAGCTATCATATGGAATGCCGCGACAGCTCACCGCTGCCAATCTTCTAAGAACCGCCCGGCAACAGGCGGGAATGAATCAACGTCAGCTCGCCAAAAAGGCACGAACGGCTCAGTCTGTGATCGCGCGCGTTGAACTCGGTGACACGAACCCTTCTCTACCGACCCTCGAGCGTCTGCTCAAGGCGGCGGGATATAAACTCAATGCAGAGATCGAGCGAATTCGTGTTGTCGACCGGTCTCTTCTGGACGATATACCGCGCATTCTTCGCATGACACCAGAAGAGCGCCTCAGGGAAGTCGCGCAGGTTAGTCGGTTTGTAGCCGCAGCGCGTCGTGTCTGAGATTGCCCCGCTCGATCCGGAGCGATTGATTGGGGCGCTCACCAGGCATCAAGTTCGATTTGTTCTGATCGGTGCGCTTGCTGCGCGCCTTTATGGGTTCCCCCGGTTAACGGCTGATGCAGACATCACGCCCTCGAGCGAGACCGACAACCTCGAGCACCTGGCCGCTGCACTTCGCGAGCTGCACGCGAAAGTCTACACCGAGGGAATTCCCGAAGGTCTGGTGTTTGACTGTTCGGCGGTGACGCTCGCGCGCGCCGCTATCTGGAATCTGGTAACAGCCGCCGGCCGGCTTGACATCGCATTCACTCCTTCGGGGACCGCTGGCTACGACGATCTTGCAAAAGGCGCTGAGAAATTCGAGGCATTCGGAATGACTTTCCATGTCGCATCGCTTGATGACATCATACGGTCCAAGGAGGCAGCGAATCGACCGAAGGATCGAGATGACGTCGTCCTGCTGAAGGCGCTGAAACGCGCATTGTAGCAGGTCAGATCGGTATTGTGGGGAGTTAAGATTTTGAAAGTCGGAGGCTTGGCCAGCTGGAGCTTGGAGCAACACTTAGCTCTTGCCGGGGGAAGAGATCCTTCCGGCTCCCGGCATTCCGACCACTGGCTGCCGGCTGAAACGGAAGAGATTGCGCTCTGGTCAGGAAAAAACATCGGCCCATCTTAGACGATCAATGTCAGAAATGGATCGTCTCGCCGCATCGCTGGCCGACCGATACACTTTGCAGAAGGAACTCGGCGCCGGTGGAATGGCGACCGTGTACCTCGCCCACGACACTCGCCACGACCGCGAAGTTGCGGTGAAGGTTCTGCACGGAGACGCGTGGATGAGCAGAGTGGTGAAGCACTGAGCATTGGGCTCACGGTGGTCATGCCACTCACTTCGAAGCAGAGGAAATCCTTCCAGCTGCCGGCTGAGACGGAAAGGATGCTAACGCCGGCAGCGTAACGATACGTTCCGCCACAGCCGGGGGCCGACGGCCGCAGGCCAAAAGCCGGAAGGATTTTGTTTCGCATTGCCGACGTTTGTTTGCCGATTCACCGTCGTCAGGATAAATATGTTTGCGATTCATAGCCCTCCTGACAACCCCATAACATGCCGCGCTTTCAAAGCCTCCTAACCTTATTACTGGTGTTCTCGTCTCCTGCGCTGGCGCAGCAGTCGCCACCGGTAGCACCGGTGCGTGAAGTGGTCGACACCTATTTCGGCCAGCGCATATCGGACCCCTATCGATGGATGGAGTCGAAAGGTCCGGAGCTCGACACCTGGATGAAGGGCCAGGCCGATTACACTCATGCCGTTCTGGAAAAACTGCCACTGAGATCGCAGCTGCTCAGGCGATTGACAGAGATCTCGAGTGCGTCGACAACCGTTTCCAACGTGCAGCGCTCGGGCAACGACTACTTCAGCATGCGACGAGAGCTGAGCGAGAGCGACTACAGCCTGTATGTCCGTCACGGGCTCAACGGCGCTGACCGACCGCTCGTACGCGTTGACAAACTGAATCAGAATGGAAAGCGAAATTCGATTGCGACATACAATGTTTCGCCCGATGGGCGGTTGGTCGCATATCTGGTCGCTCCCGGTGGCGGCGAATACGGAGAGCTGCGAATTCTCGACTTA
>JBBSGU010000135.1:0-6136 GCA_038253755.1 Gemmatimonadales bacterium
TCGGGTGACATCAGCAACAGCCCATCGACCCGGCCGCGCATCGCGCGCATGGCCTCTTCGATCTCGGTACGGCCTTCCCATGATCGTGACACGAGGATGTGATAGCCACCATTGCGCGCGGTTAGATCGATTCCATGAATCAGCTCGGAGAAGAACTCCCCATAGAGATCGGGGAGAAGAACTCCGAGTGTGTTCGTACGGTTGGTAATCAGACTTCGCGCGCCGGAGTGCGGTGTGTACCGGAGCGTTGCCGCGACTTCCCTGATTCGACGAGCTGTTTCCTCGCGCACGACGGTGGCGCCGGTGAAGACGCGCGACACTGTCGCTACCGAAACGGAGGCTTCACGTGCAACGTCTTTTATGGTTGCCATCGCCACAGGGTTGACGGACAGGCAAAAATGTAATCGTTTACATCCAGACGCGTAAGAGATTTTTCAAGGCCCGGGATTTGAGACCCACAAGAACGCACTTTCCCCCGGAGAACTCGATTTCCACCCCCCCGCTCTCCCGGACATTCGACTCGGCCGATACTCCGTCGCCCAGGCTTGCGCTGCTTGGCCGGCTCCCATACACGGTGCTCGTCAGCAATGCCGGCAGCGGCATCAGCAAGTATGGCGATCTAGCGATCAATCGCTGGAGAGTGGACGGCACCCGCGACGACCACGGCCAGTGGTGCTACCTGTGCGACATCGGCTCGGAAAACGTCTGGTCAGCGGGTCATCAACCGGTCTGCGCAGATTCTCTATGGTATGAGGCGAGTTTCGCAGGGGATGTGGCGACCTTCAGCAGGCGCGATGGCGAAATCGAGACTCGGACCGAGATAAGAGTCCTGCCGGATGTGGCGGCAGAGGTGCGGCGCGTGACGGTGAAGAACCTGTCGGCAGATAAGAAGGAGATCGAGATTACCAGCTACCAGGAAGTCGTGCTCGCGTCTACGATTTCCGATCGCGGGCACCGAGCATTCGGGAATCTCTTCGTGCAGACAGAGTGGCTTGCTGACACTCATACGCTTCTTGCGATGCGCCGGCCAAGGGCGGCGATTCATCAGCCTGTCTGGTGCGGTCACACGATCGCGGTGGAGAACGCCGTCGGCGCAATTACTGTCGAAACAGATAGATCAGTTTTTGTCGGACGAGGACGATCGCCACGCAATCCGGTCGCGATGGACAATCCCGGAGAATTGAAGGGAACGGTGGGGGCCGTTCTCGATCCCATAATGGCTATACGTGCAAGCGTGGCGGTTCCGGCGGGCGAATCGGCGTCCGTCGTGTTCACCACATTCTTCGCCAAGGACCGCGAAGACGCCCTACAACTCGCTGAGAGGTTCAATACAGCAGGCGTCGGCGTTCAGGCGGCCGCGGACGTGATCAGAAATCCACTAGTCACGAGTGTCAATCCTGACATCTCCCAGGACCTTGCCACCCGACTGATCTACGGGACAAACACGTTGGGACGAACGGCCAGCCGCGCCGACCTCATTGCGATCGGAATCACCGGAGAGTGGCCGATCATTCTTGCGACACTAAGCTCGATGAATGCAACTGAATCTTTGACCGATGTTGTCGAGCTTCACAGGTACTGGCACCTGAAGGGATTGGATTGCGACCTCGTCATAGTCTCCACCGGTTCGCAAGCCTTGCTCGACGCCGTGCGCGATTTGCTGAGAGCGCATCGCGACGACAAGACCCTCGGGGACGCGAGGGGTGTCTTCATTCTCGACAAGGCAGACCTCACCGCAAAACAGCTTGGCGCTCTCGAAGCTGTTGCCAGGATTCAGATCGACTGCGACCGCCAGACACTCGACGATGTCGCCAATGTCTGAGAATTCAGGAGTCACGAATCTCCGCTGCTTTAACCGGATCGGCGGGTTCAACTCGGCTAACGAATACGAGATTCGCCTCACCGGGGAGAACCTGCCGCCGACTCCGTGGTCCAACGTCATCGCAAATCCATCCGCCGGTTTCATGGCGAGCGAGAGCGGGATGGGAGTCACCTGGGCAGTCAACAGCAGCTTCTTCCGTCTCACTCCGTGGGAAAACGATCCAGTCTGCGATGCACCGGGGGAGTGCATCTATCTTCAGGACGCCGCGTCCGGCGACCTGTGGACGGCGACCCCAGCGCCAATGCGGGAATCATCTCCGTACACGACACGCCACGGCGCCGGCTACTCCATCTTCGATCATGACCACGATGGCATAGTAACGAGCCTGCGTGCGGGAATAGCCGAGACGGATCCGGTAAAGATCCAGTTGCTGTCGATTACCAACTCGAGCTCGCGCGCAAGGAATCTTACGATCACCAGTTATGTGGACTGGCTCCTCGGCAGCGACAGAGAGCGAGTGCAGGGGCACGTCCAGGTCGAGTTACTCGCCGATCAAAGCACCATGCTCGCGTCGAACAAGTTCGAGCCCGACTACGCTGATCAGGTCGCATTCTCGTCGGTCAGTGAACCGCTCTCTGGTTACACGTCGAATCGAACAAGCTTCATCGGCCGCAACGGCGCTCTCACATCACCGGCTGGCCTTCGTAGTGGCAAGCTGGACGGCAATTCCGACGGTTATCCGGAGCCCTGTGGGGCGCTTCAGATGGAAATTGCTCTCGATCCAGGTGAGACGCGGGAGATTAGTATCGTTCTCGGATCGGCAGTGGGGCGAGACAACGCACTCGCGCTTGCCAGTCGTTACAGGCAAGCCGGAGAGTCGGCCCTGGAGCTGGATCGATCAGTCGCGGAGTGGGACCGACGGCTGAGTACGGTTGTCATTACGACGCCGGAGCCGACATTCGACCTGATCGTCAACCGCTGGTCATTGTACCAGGCAATGTCGTGCCGCATGTGGGGACGCATCGCTCTCTACCAGTCGAGCGGTGCCTACGGCTTTCGCGACCAGCTGCAGGATTCTATGGCGTTCGTGTACGCCGAACATGAGCTGGCGCGCGAGCACATCCTGTTTGCATCGTCGCGGCAGTTTGAGGAGGGCGACGTTCAGCACTGGTGGCATCCGGACAGCGGCAGGGGAGTGCGCACGCGATTCGCCGACGACCTGATCTGGCTGGCGTTCGTTCTCAATCACTACATCCGCGTGACTGGTGACAAGTCGATTCTCGACGAAGTCACGACTTACATCACCTCGCCCGTCCTCGAGCCGGGAGAAGACGAGATCTACGGTGTTCCCGAGATTTCATCGAAGACGAACACAGTCTATGGTCATGCGTTGCAGGCCCTGCGTCGCGCGTCTACTTCGGGGGTCCATGGACTTCCACTGATCGGTGGCGGCGATTGGAACGACGGAATGAACCGCGTTGGTGTTGGCGGAAAGGGCGAGAGCGTCTGGCTGGGCTGGTTCCTGTACAAGACACTTCGCGAGTTCTCCGAACACGCGACGGATCGGGGGGACGACGATGTCGCGGCGGAGCTGGTTGCGATTGCCGAAGCTTACAGAAATGCCGTTGAAACAACCTCCTGGGACGGCGAATGGTATCGTCGCGCGTACTACGACGACGGCGCTCCTCTTGGATCCCACGTGAACACCGAATGCGCGATCGATTCGATTGCGCAGAGCTGGAGCATTATCTCGGGCGCGGGCGATCCGGACCGCGCGACGCAGGCGATGCAGTCGTTCGAAAGACATCTCGTGCGCGAAGATGCGCGGTTGTTGATGCTTCTCACGCCGTCGTTCGATGAGGGCTCCCACGATCCGGGTTACATCCGCGGTTATCTCCCGGGTGTGCGGGAAAACGGTGCCCAGTACACTCATGCGGCTATTTGGTCGGTGCTCGCGACCGCGATGCTTGGGCACGGGGACCGTGCGTTTGACCTTTTTCAGATGATCAACCCGATCACGCACGCGCTCACGCCGGAAGCGGTGAAAACCTACAAGGTCGAGCCGTTCGTCGTGGCAGCCGATGTATATACGGCAGAGGGCCACCTCGGTCGCGGAGGGTGGACCTGGTACACAGGTTCTGCGAGCTGGCTTTACCGAGCTGGGCTCGAAGCCATCCTCGGCTTCAGGAAGATAGGCGACACGCTGGTAATAGATCCGTGCATTCCGTCGTCATGGCCGGAGTTTCACATCGACTACCGGTACGGATCGACCGACTACTCGATCACAGTGAGAAATCCGCAAGGCCTCCAGCGCGGAGTGGCATCGACGACTGTGAACGGAGCAGAGGGTCCGATCACACTCGCGGACGATGGTCAGCGTCGCGAAGTGACCGTGACCCTCGGAAGACCTACTCCTCTGCCATAAAGGGATACTTGTAATCGAGCGGCGGCGAGAATGTCTCCTTGATGTTCCTTGCGCTGACCCAACGCGTGAGGTTGAGCTTCGATCCGGCTTTGTCGTTCGTCCCCGAACCTCGCGCTCCACCAAACGGCTGCTGCCCGACAACCGCGCCGGTCGGCTTGTCGTTCACGTAGAAATTTCCAGCGGCATTTCGAAGCGCGAGCTGAGCTGTGCGAACCGCCGATCTCTCCTGCGCGAAGACCGCACCGGTGAGCGCGTACGGTGAAGTTTGATCGACGATAGCGAGCGTCGCTTCGTACTTGGCATCGTCGTAGACATGAGCGGTAACGACCGGCCCAAAGACCTCTTCGCAAAGGAGCTTATACGCCGGATCGTCTGTCTCGACGAGAGTCGGCTCGATGAAATAACCTTCGTCTCCCTTCACGCCGCCGCCGGCGATGATCTTCGCATTTGAGCGGCCGTGGGTCACATACTCGCTGATCTTGTCGAACGCGCGCTTGTCAATCACGGCGCCCATGAAGTTTCTGAAGTCAGCAGGGTCGCCCATCTTGATTTCCTTCATGATCGCCACCGTGCGATCCCGCACCTCAGGCCAGATCGATTCAGGAACGTACACGCGGCTGGCGGCCGAGCATTTCTGTCCCTGGTACTCGAATCCGCCTCTGGCTATGGCGACTGAGAGAGCGACGGGATCAGCTGACGCGTGCGCGACGATGAAATCCTTTCCTCCTGTCTCACCAACGATGCGCGGGTACGAGCGATAGTTCGACATGCTCGCACCGATCGTCTTCCACATGTTGTTGAAGACACCGGTGCTGCCGGTGAAATGCACACCGGCGAGATCGCGGTGAGCGAGCAGCTTGTCGGAGATCATTGCAGCATCGCCCGGCACGAAGTTGATCACTCCAGGTGGAACGCCGGCTTCTTCGAGGAGCTTCATCAGGTAATACGCCGATAGCATGGCACTCGATGCCGGCTTCCAGATGACAGTGTTGCCCATGAGAGCTGGTGCAGTCGGAAGATTTCCGGCGATCGACGTGAAGTTGAATGGCGTAACTGCGTAGACAAATCCTTCGAGGCCGCGATAGTCGAGCTGGTTCCACATCGTGTGGTCGCTCAGCGGCTGCTCGTCGTAAAGCTGCTGCGCGTAATGCGGATTGAAGCGCCAGAAATCGATCAACTCGCACGCCGAGTCGATTTCTGCCTGGAAGGCAGTCTTGGACTGGCCAAGCATCGTGGCAGCGTTGATAGTGGCGCGCCATGTCGTGGTGAGAAGCTCGGCAGCCTTGAGGAATACGGCGGCTCTGTCTTCCCACGACCAGTTTGCCCACTCGCGCGCGGCATCGCGCGATGCGGCAATGGCAGAATCCACGTCGGCAGCGGTTGCCTTGTGCCAGTCGGCGAGGACGTGTTTGTGATTGTGCGGCATTACGGACTGGGCGAGATCTCCACTGCGAATTTCCCTGCCACCGATGATGGCCGGAATGTCGGCTCGCTCCGCTGCCATCGATTCGAGGCGTGCTTTCAGCGACGCTCGTTCAGGTGAACCCGGCGCATAACCTTTAACCGGTTCGTTTACCGGCGTGGGAACGCGGCGGTTTCCGTTGAAGCCAGATACCATCTTTGAGTCCTCGGATGTTGAAATTGCAGGGTCAAAGATACCCGGACAGTTGGCGGTGGCGAACCCCTGCATGCGCAGGGAAGCGCCGTCTCGCTAGCTTAGGGAGCCATGCGACTTCCCGGTCTTTTCTTCGCTGTATTAGTGGTTGCCTGCAAGGGCGGACCCGTGGTCTGGACTGACCCGGTATTCGCAAGCCGACCGCCTGCACCTACCGACGCCACGCCAGCGGTTAAAGTGTCCGATCCCTCTGGATGTCCGGAGTCTTTCCGCA
>JBBSGU010000136.1:0-5996 GCA_038253755.1 Gemmatimonadales bacterium
GATGAGATCGGAAAGACGCGGAGGACTGTCCGGTGATGATGGGGTTGCCATGTTGATTCTTACCTCGCCCGAAGGCTCTCATGCATTCACTGGTTCGCCGATACCTGAAGACACGCATTCTTTGTCTCGCGACCCGGCCTGGTCCTCGGCGGTTGGATGATCGTGAGCCGTGAGTTAAACAGTGCAAGTCCTTGCCCGGATGTCGTTGTAAGTGCTCACGCTCACTCGATATTGGTCGGCTTCATCATGCTCTGGTATCGCGGCGCCGGCAGAAGCTCTGGCGTCGCTGAACTTTGAGAGCCAACTTCCCCGCCTTCATAGAATTACCTTCACGACCCCGCGTTGCCCAAACCTGTAGAACGACTCTCCGCCGCGCTCGCTGATCGTTACCGCATCGAGCGCGAACTCGGTGAGGGCGGTATGGCGACTGTGTATCTCGCCGAGGACTTGAAGCACGATCGCAAGGTCGCTCTCAAGGTCCTGAAGCCTGACCTCGCTGCCGTCATCGGAGCCGAGCGGTTCGTGGTGGAGATCAAGACCACCGCGGCGCTACAGCATCCGCACATTCTGCCGCTCTTCGACTCCGGCAGCGCCGACGGCTTTCTCTACTATGTGATGCCCTACATCCAGGGCGAAACTCTTCGCAGCAAACTCGATCGCGAAACACAACTCGGCATCGATGAAGCAGTGAAGATCACAACCGACGTGGCCGACGCGCTCGACTACGCGCACCGCCATGGCGTGATCCACCGGGACATCAAGCCGGCGAACATCCTGCTGCACGACGGACGTCCGATGGTGGCGGACTTCGGGATCGCGCTGGCGCTGAGCGCGGCTGCGGGCGGACGGATGACAGAAACGGGATTGTCACTCGGTACGCCGCACTACATGAGCCCCGAGCAGGCGACAGGAGAGAGAGGGATTACCAACCGCTCCGACATTTATTCGCTCGGAAGCGTGCTGTACGAAATGCTGACCGGGAACCCGCCGCACACCGGCGCGTCCGCACAGCAGATCATCATGAAGATCGTGACCGAAGATGCGGCGCCTGTTACGCGGCTTCGCAAGTCTGTCCCAACCAATATCGCAGCGGCGATTGCGACCGCGGTCGAAAAACTTCCTGCAGACAGATTCGACAGCGCAAAGGCCTTTGCCGACGCGCTGAAGAATCCCGGTTACCGCCGAGACGACATGGCAGGCGGCGCGGGCAATGCGAGCGCTTCCGAGCGTCGGATGTCACGCCTGACCATCCCGCTCGGGGTCGCGCTCGCATTGGCGGTTGTTGCTGCGGGCTGGGGATGGACCCGGGCACGCGCTGCCGCTGATCGGCCGATCGAGCGGCACTACATCTCGCTCAGCGACAGTGTCCCACTCCAGACGGCGAGGTTGGCCGGGCCACCGCTGGCGATCTCGGCTGACGGCTCCCGACTCGCCTTTCTCGGCGACTCGTTGTCGCGGATCTGGATCAAGCGTCTCGACGATCTCAATCCGGCGGTGCTTCCCGGGACAGAGCACGCAACTTCGCCGGTGTTTTCACCCGATGGCCAGTGGATCGCGTATACCGCTGGCACCCAGCTCAAGAAGGTGCGCGTCGATGGAGGCGCCAGCATCACTATCGCCGATTCAGTCTCGGTTGGTTACGGAGTCGCCTGGCTCGACGACGGCACCCTTGTCTACCCCAGTGTGTCGCTGCTTGGCTTGCGACGCGTCAACGAGTCAGGCGGCGCTGTGTCCGTGGTTTTGCCCGATACCGTGTTCAAAGGGTTGGCGCCGATTTTCCCGACGCCGTTGCCGCACACTCGTGGCCTGATCTTTCAGGTCTGCAGTTCCGGCTGTGTCACCATGAGCCTGCACGTTCTGGACTTCAAGACCGGTCAGCACAAGCTGCTGTTCAATGACGTCGCCATGGGTTGGTATCTCCCCAATGGTGACTTGCTGTATGTGCGGCGCGACGGCGTGGCGCTGGTGGCACCGTTCGATCTGTCGAAACTCGAGACCCGCGGCGCGGGCGTGCCGGTGCTTCAGGGTGTGTCCCTCAACTGGGCCTTGGCGCGCCTGGCCTGGTCCAGGTCGGGGACTCTGGTGTACGGTGTCGGCACCTCAACCAGCGCCATTGTCACCTTGCAACACGAGGATCGCGCAGGTGTAACGGCTCCGTTCGATCCGGCGTGGACCGGCGAATTCAATTCCTTCGCCATTTCTCCGGATGGGCGGCGGGCCGCTGTTGGCGTGACCACACCCGGCGCCGGATTTGACATCTGGGTCAAGCAACTCGACGGGGGGCCATTTAGCCGGCTCACCTTCAGCGGCCACGACCGCCGCCCGACGTGGTCGCCTGACGGCCGCGAAGTCGCCTTTGTGCGGGATAGTGGCAGTGGTGGCGACGTCTACGCACGCATCGTGGACGGTGGCGGCAGCGATCGACGGCTCGCGCACCTCGACAAGGCGATTCAGGAAGTCTCATGGTCGCACGATGGCCGCTGGCTTCTCGTCCGCACCGAAACCGCCGCTGCAGGTAATGGCGACATTCTCGCCGTGAGCACCAACGGCGATTCTCCAGTCGTGCCGGTCGCAACTAGCACGTTCACGGAGTTGCAGCCCGCCCTCTCCCCCGATGGTCGATCGGCAGCATACGTATCGAACGAATCCGGGATAAACGAGATCTATGTCCGGCCCTTCCCCAACGCGGAGGCCGGTCGGTGGCAAGTCTCCAACGGCGGCGGTGGGTCACCGGTGTGGTCTGCCGACGGGAAGGAACTGTTCTTCCTCAACGGTGCCAACCGCCTCATTGCCGCACAACTTGCGTCGGGCCCGGCGTTTCACGTAAGCGAACTTAAGCCGCTGTTCGACGCGACGAGGTTCAACTATCTCGGCTACCACCAGGCCTTCGAAGTGACCAGGGACGGACGGTTCATCTTCCTTGATCTTGTTGGCTCGGCGGCAGTGGAAGCAATTCGACTGGTGCAGGTGGACAATTGGTTCTCCGACATCAAGGCGAAGCTCAAGCCATGACGATCATCGCCGTGGAGCTCTTGGCTGAAGTCACGGCTCGGCTGATGTCGCTGAAGCGACAGGTTCAAACCCCGTGACTGACGCGCTCGTGCGAGAACGGACTCGCCTTTTTAACGCGACCGCGGCGCTGGAATCCCGTAGCCGAGCAATCGCGCAACTCTAGACGCAATTCTCACGATGACCTGCGGTGGCCGCACGGAAATTATTTCATCCTCGAAACGCGTCATCACCATCGACAGGTACAACATCGCCTTCGGGGTCATCCGCCTCGGCTCAATCACGCCGCTGTCGACGATTCGGTGAATGGTTTCGAAGTAGTCGCCAAAGCGCATCGCGGGTGAATGAGTGTTGAAAACACGCGTCCGGCTGCCGCTCGAATTCCGAAAAGTGTGAGGCGTGCCCGGAGGTGCCGATCCCCGCTCTCCCTCACCGAGGACTTTCCAGGCACCGTCAACGTACAGATCCAGTTTTCCCTCGAGCACTTCGTAAGTCTCGGTGGCATTCGGATGAATGTGCACCGGCGTGCCGCCAGCACCCGGTTCGAGCAGCCATTGCATCTCCAGCGCCCGCCCGTCGGTTTCGGCGGCTGTTCTGATTACGCGAAAGACTGCCCCGATCGGACCGAGGTTCAGTTCATCTCCGGCATCGGGCATCTTAAAGCTGGTTAAAGGTGAGGATATTTCTGGACAATCGTCCATTACGAATCTTTTTTCACGATCATGCCGCCCCTGAAATAGAGCAGGTCGACGCCCCTACTTTGATCGCCTCGCCGGACTGGAACGTTCCCGACAGTAACCAGGTCGACACGCCGCGATTTCCGGCCACCCAGTGGTCGTCCTCTCCATAGTGAACGTCGGGAATACCGGTGAAACGATTCGCAAAGCCCATCGCGAATTGCGCGCTTTGACCCGGTGCGTGCTCACCCGAAGTGCCTGCCTTAGCCAAAGCACGTCGCCCTCCTGTCATCCGCGGTTATTTTGCAGCGCCGCTCGAGCGATGCCTCGTAGCATTCCTGTGAACACGAGCTGATGCAGCGGAAACAAGGCATACCAGTACAGGCGACCCGGTAGTCCCACAGGGTCGAAAATCGCAGTCTGCCTGATGGTCGTGGAGGGCGCCTCGCCTTCTACCTCGAACTCCAGCCACGCTCGGCCGGGCAACCTCATTTCGGCGGCAAGACGCAGCAGCCGATTGGGCTCGAGCGCCTCGACGCGCCAGAAATCGATTGTGTCACCGACGTTGAGACGCGACGGGTGAGATCGTCCTCGCCGCATGCCCACGCCTCCGACGAGGATGTCGAGCCAACCCCGTACCTGCCAAAGCAGGTTCCATTTGTACCAGCCCTCGCTGCCACCGATTGACTGGATCGGCGCAAACGCCTCCGCCGCCGTCGTCGCGACGCGCACCGTACGTGAATCAACGAGCCGTGTTCCAAACTGGACCCCGCCCCACGATCGTGGCTCACCGGCAGAAGAAAGCGCATCGGACCATCGTGTCGCGGCAAACTCGCGCTCTTCGCGCGCGATTGCCTGTCTGATGGCGTCGCGAATTCCCATCGGGTGAATGTCGAATGTCTTGCGGGCAGCATCATCGCGCACCACCGTGGGATGGGTGATGCTTTCGATCAGCTTGCGACCGACTCGCGCGTAGAGTGGAGTTACCAGCCCCAGCCAGAGACTCGATAAATACGGCGTGAGCACGGGCACCGAGAGCATCCGGAGCGGCAGTCTGCGCTGATGCGCGTACTCGCGCATGATGTCCGCATAGCAGACCTGATCCGCCCCGCCGATTTCGTACATCCGGTATTGCGAGATCGGCAGTCGCAGCGCGGCCACCAGGTATTCGAGGAGATCGTGAATCGCGATGGGCTGTGCCATCACGCTGACCCATCTGGGCGTGACCATGAACGGCAGCCGCTCGACCAACGCGCGGATCATCTCAAATGAAAGACTGCCGGATCCGATGACGACGGACGCGCGAAATTCGAGTATCGGCACGCCCGACTCTCGCAGGATTTCTCCGACTTCCTGCCGGCTGCGGAGGTGTGGCGAGAGCTCTTCCTCGTCGTTGCCAAGGCCGCCAAGGTAAATGATTCGCTGAACGCCTGCGGCCTTTGCGGCCCGCGCGAAATTCGACGCGGCCTGCCGATCCTTGTCCTCGAAACTGCCGCTCGAACCCATCGAGTGGACGAGGTAGTACGCGGCTTCGATGCCGCGCAGCGCGTTTTCGAGAGATGCACTGTCTAGAACGTCACCCGCGACAACTTCCGTTGAAGGCGCGACTTTGCTCGAGAGGACTTCCGGTTGTCTGGCGAGACACCTGACCTGGAAGCCCGCCTTTTCAAGCAACGGCAGCAGTCGGCCACCGACGTAGCCGGTAGCGCCAGTGAGCAGGACACTCGTCAAGGGACTTCTCGAATCGCCAAAGGTTCTCCGCTGCGGGAGCACAAACCTGCTCCGCCTATTATTGCCAGCTATGGGTGGTGTCCCGCAAGACGGGAGTCAACAGTGCTCGCTGAGCAGAGTCTGATTTACTTGACCGTCAAAGCCGTCCGCATCAACGTATTGACTAACCGGAGGATTCATCATGAGACGCATATTCTTCATCGGGTTTTGCGCACTGTCGAGCTTCGCGTTTGTCCACAGTGGGCCGCAGCCGTACCGTGTCGCGTTCGACCTCACCAGCCGCGACACGCTGGAGCAGAAAGCGGTGCTGAGATGGCTGAGGGAAGTTGGAACATCGACTCCAGAAGCTAAGCTGGAAGTTGTGATGTACGGTAAGGGATTCGAGCTCGTCATGCCTGAGCGCTCTGCTTACATCGCCGAAGTAAAGGAGGCGATGAAAAATCCCAATGTCGCCTTCAGGGTATGCGCCATTGCATTGAAGAACAACAACATCGACAAGAGTCAGCTGGTTGCGGGAGTGGAGACCGTACCGGACGGAATTCACGAGCTCGTGATGAAACAGCAGGACGGCTGGGGCTA
>JBBSGU010000137.1:0-5933 GCA_038253755.1 Gemmatimonadales bacterium
CGCTCGCCATCCCACCCCGGCCGATTTCGCGTTCAATCGTGTACCGGTCGGCAAGCGCTTCATTTAGTGCGAAATCAGAGTCGGGCAATCGGCGGGGTCCCGGTGGGAATCAACGCGACAATGATGGCAGACTCCTGTGGAATGAATCAGGCTACCGGGCTCAACATGCCACGCTCTGAGGGGCGATGGAAGACCATGACTTCGCCGGCTTAAGCGCGGCTCCCGAACAGCTCGTAATCCTTCCGCAACTTCGCCTTGAGAAGTTTTCCTGTGGCCGTATGAGGAAGTTCGTCGACGAAGACGACATCGTCCGGCTTCCACCACTTTGTAACTTTCCCATCAAAGAAGCCAAGGAGCTCATCGCGGCTCACGGATTCACCTTGATTGACGACGACTATCAGCAACGGCCGCTCGGACCACTTGGGATGTGGAATTCCGATGACAGCAGCCTCCCTGATTGCCGGGTGTCCCACAGCCAGATTCTCGAGCGCGATTGAGCTGATCCATTCCCCACCCGACTTGATGACATCCTTCGACCGATCGGTGATCTGCATGTAGCCATCGGCATCGATCGTCGCGACGTCCCCGGTCGGAAGCCAGCCGTCACGCAGCGTTTCGACGTGACCGAGCCGGTGGTATGCGCTGCAAATCCATGGTCCGCGCACCAATAAATCTCCGAACGCCACACCGTCCCTCGCCAACTCGACGCCCGCGTCATCGACGATCTTCATTTCGACACCGAATACGCCGCGACCCTGCTTCGCTTGAATTTCGTGTCGCTCGGCCGCCGTTAGACCGGCGTGAGAAGCTTTCATCGTGTTCAACGTTCCTATGGGACTCGTCTCGGTCATACCCCATGCGTGAACGACTTCGACGCCGTAGTCATCCTCGAGAGCAGCAATCAATGATTTCGGGCACGCCGCTCCGCCGATCAGTATTCGCTTGAGGGAGCCCAGCCTGGCTCCGGTCTTCTGGAGATGGGCGACCAGGCCAAGCCAGATCGTCGGCACGCCGGCGGTAATCGTGACGGCCTCTTCGACAAAAAGCTGGCAAAGACTTTCCGGATCGAGGTTCGGACCCGGAAGCACGAGCTTGGCCCCAACCATGGTCGCGCTGTACGGTAGCCCCCACGCCATTACGTGAAACATTGACGACACGGGCATGACCGTGTCTCGGGCTGAAAGGTTCATGGCATCCGGCATTGCCGACGTCATCGCGTGCAACACCGTCGAACGATGGCTGTACAGCACACCCTTTGGATCTCCAGTCGTTCCCGAGGTATAGCAGAGACCGCATGCTGAATTTTCGTCGAGTACAGGCCAGTCGTAGTGCTCTGGCTCACCGCCGATGAAGTCCTCGTAGCAGATGAGATTCTTCAGCGATGACTCGGGCATCTCGTTGCGCTCACACATCGCAATCCAGCCTTTTACGATTGGACAGCCAGAAGCGTGTCGCTCGATCATTTCGATGAAGCCAGGATCGAACAGGACGTACGCGTCTTCCGCGTGATTGATGATGTACGCGATCTGCTCGTGGAAAAGTCGTGGATTGATTGTGTGACAAACAGCGCCGATTCCCGAGATCCCGTAGTACGCCTCGAAATGGCGGTAGTCGTTCCACGCCATTGTTGCGATTGTGTCGCCTTCACGAACTCCCGCGCGTGTCAGGGCGTTTGCCAGCTGGGACGAGCGGCGGTAAGCGTCAGCGTAGGTATAGCGATGCGTGGCGCCAGATGCATCGCGCGATACGATCTCCGTATCGCCGTGATTTAACGTGGCGTGACGGATGATGGACGATACCAGTAGCGGTGTCTCCATCATCAGTCCGCGCATTAGCCGTTTGCCGTTGCTTCTTTTACGGTCGCCGTCGGACCATTCGCCTTTACTGACGCGATGCCGTTGTCACGCGAAGACTCGGACTCGTACATCTCGCTCTTGCCAATAGTCTGCGCATTCGCGGCATTGAGCCTGAAGAACGGCTTAGCGTTCGACGACGTTTCCCGGTCATACCGCTCATCGAAAGCCGAGTTGGTCCTAACCGATTCGATGCCGTCCATTGCGCCTTTCTTTGTCGAGTACTTCTGGCTTGTCAGGATGACCTGACCGTTGCCCGCCTTCAGGTTGAACATGAATCCGTCACCTGATGCCTTGATCTCGTAAATCCCTGCCATTCCCCCCTCCCGTTTCGGATGCTCATTGGCTTTGTCACATCCAAAGTGCACGCGCTTTTCGCGCGTGTCGAGTCTTGCGCTACCTGCGGTGAAAGTGGGAACGGCTATCCCGACCGGTGCTCGGCTTCGCTAGCCGCGCACCCCTTCTCTGTCCGTCATCGTCATTACAGTTGACGTGAGGAGCGCCACAGCCTTCTCGACGCCTTCCGAAACCGCGACGACTTCCGCCTGACAGACGCTCAGCGTTCTTCCTGCGCGAAGAACCTGTCCGCATGCGATCAGCATCTCGCCCTTCGCAGGTGCCATCAAGTTGATCTTGAATTCAACGGCGAGAACACCGGCGTCGACTGGCATCAGGCTGAACGCTGCGTAGCCGCAAGCGCTGTCGGCGATCGACGCAACTGCTCCGGCGTGAACGAAGCCGTGTTGCTGAGTGATCGAGGGGTTGATTGGAAGTTGAATCTCCACGAATCCCGGCTCGACTGCGCCCAGCGTCGCGCCGAGTGTCTTCATGAACTGCTGGCGCTCGAAACTGATGCGAACTCGATTCGCGAAGTCCGGGTCGAGCGGAGTGAAGGCGGGCAGCCGCACCAAGTGCTACATCCGCCCAACGGCAACCGCTGCAAGCGCCATTTCTTGTTTCAACTCTGCCGCTCCCCCGTACCCACGGCGTTGACCGACATCAACGATCAGGCCAGACTGACCCTTCCGGATGGCGAGTTGTCCTTTTGCTCGAAATGCTTCGTCGCCGACTCCGGTTACTATCCGATAGTCATCCTCAGACGCCAGCGATTTGCGATAGTCGTTGAATAGTGCCGCCGCTGACGGCCCGAGGGCAAAGCGGGCGAGCACAACTTCAGATCCAAAAAGACAGTATTGCGCCTTGATCGAGCCACCGCCTTTTAGTGGAACTTCTCCGAGCTTTTCTGTCCCCGTTGGAACCGCTGCTCCGACCGCCGCCGCAGCCTCCTGGCGAGTGATGAGACTGCATGATCCCTTCATTTCGAGTGCCGGATTGGCTCGAGAGATCATGCCGCTGGGCCCTGCGAGGATAGCTGAAACGAGGAAGACCGCTGGGCTGATCGGCATTGGATCCCTTGATGGAGTTGTTCGATGATGCTGTAGTGTTGTTGTCGACCGCAAGGTCGGCCGAGTTCAGCTCCCGATGAGGTGGTCCACACTGGCGCGGCCCGGTCCGGCGAGCAGCAGCCAGAACAGAATCACCAGGTACAGTACTTCGGGGAGGTAGAGAACCGCCGAGACCCAGGCGATGAATGAGCTTTCCTTCACTCCCGGCAGCACCGTGGTGATGAGCGCGACGACCATCATCCCCATGAGCAGGATGCAACTCACGGGCGTCAGGAATCCGACCGCGAGAAATAATCCGAACGTGAACTCGATGGTGGACAGAATCTTCGCGCTCGCCGCCGGTGACGGCACACCCGCTTTGCGCACGGTTGCTTCCATTTCCTCGCCTTTCTTCTGCACGAACAGTTTTCCCCCGCCGCTCAGCGCGAAGAGAACTCCAACAGAGAGCCGCGCGACGAGTGAGCCGAGCCATTCCAGTTGATGCAGGTCCTTGATCAGCGTCGACACGAAATCCATGATGACCCCGGGATTGCAAGAGGATTACAGTCTTTCGAAGAGCATGCCGTGGACCATCAACTCCTATTTCGTTACACTCACCCCGCAATAATCGCTGGCCCGCTTGGCCGCGGCGAGATGCTCAGGCCTTCTAAGCGGCGCGAGTGCAGCCATCCTGACCTTTCGGTCTGTTCCAAGCTGCGCGTCGTACCCGAGGTTCGAATCGCGCTCGAGCATCAGGACATCGCTCTTGAGCGAGATCGGAGCAGTTTTCACGAGAGTTGCATTCAGGGCTTTCTGATCGGCGAAATATTTCTTCTTAGTCGCCGGATCGATGAGGCCCAGGCCCGATTTCGTGTACGTCGTCATCACCTCGTACTGCTTGATCATGGTTCTACCGAGACATGGCTCTCGATATTGCCTTCGGTCGGAGTGAGCTGGACCAAGCGGTTCGAGCGGAGCGTCCGACGGCTGTATATTTGCCGCGTTCGCCAACCCTTTCTTAAAACCCCCATGCCTTCACGTTATGTCCTGGCGCTGGTCGGAATTGCGTCTGCCGCCACTGTGCTCAGTGCTCAGGACTACAGCCAAACCGTTATCAAGGTCACGCCGTTGTCTGGTAGTGTGTACATGCTCGAAGGAGCCGGAGGCAACATCGGTCTCTCCGTCGGGAGTGATGATGCGTTTCTGATAGATGACCAGTTTGCGCCACTCACGCCGAAAATCAGAGCCGCCATTGCGACGGTGACCGCCCGGCCAGTCCGGTTCCTGCTCAACACTCATTGGCACGGTGATCATACCGGCGGCAACGAAAACATGGCCGGAGCCGGCGCAATAATTCTGGCTCAGGAAAATGTTCGGCATCGAATGAGCACGGAACAGTTCATCGAGGCGTTCAAGCAGAAAGTGCCCGCCTCGCCACGCGCTGCGCTCCCCATCGTCACTTTTTCCGAATCGATCACGCTCTACGTGAATGACGACAGCGTCGCGGCCGTCCATGTACCCCACGCGCATACCGATGGTGATGTCATCGTGTTCTTCAAGAAGGCCAACGTCATCCACATGGGCGATACGTTCTTCAATGGCAGGTATCCGTTTATCGATGTATCGAGCGGCGGGTCAGTGCTGGGTATGATCGCGGCGGCTGATCGCGCGCTCAAGATGAGCAATTCCGGGACGCGCTTCATTCCCGGACATGGTCCGCTCGGCAATCGAGATGATCTTGTGCGCTTCCGGAACATGCTGGCGTCGGTAACAGACAAAGTCGCGAAGCGCGTCGCTCAGAGGCAAACGCTCGAGGAAGTCCTTGCCTCAAAACCATCAGCAGAGTACGACGCGCAACTTGGCAACGGCAACATCAAGCCCGATCAGTTTGTTTCGTTTGTCTACGCTAGCCTGACGGCATCAGCCAGGAAACCAAAGGACCGTAGGTAGTGATCGCTATCGCTTGGAAGTTTCCGCCGAAATAGCCTGGAGCGGGTTTACGATCTGAATCAAGCGCGACTCGGGTACTCAGCCGAGCCACAGGCTCGCCTCTACGCCATAAGGACGGACGCATGACAGAATTGAAAGCAAAAGTGCTCGGCCCCCGGGATGGCAAAGCGGGAATGCTCGGAGCGATGGGCGTTCGGTTCATGATTGACGGAGCTGAGTCCGGTGGCGGATTCTCACTCGTCGAGCATCCCCTCCCGCCGCGCGCCCTCGGCGCTCCGCTCCATCGTCACAGCCGGGAAGATGAATACAGTTACGTCGTCGAAGGTCGTGTCGGTGCGCTCCTCGGCGACGAGGTTGTCTACGGCGAAGTCGGCGATCTGATTTTCAAGCCGCGCGGGCAGTGGCATTCGTTCTGGAACGCCGGGGACGAGCCTGCTCGAATTCTGGAGATAATCTCACCCGCAGGATTCGAAAAGTATTTTGAGGAGCTCGTCGACATGGGTGGGTCGGCGCACGCAAATCCGGAGGCTCTGCGAGAACTGGCCAACCAATATGCGCTGGAGATGGATATCAGCAGCATTCCATCGCTCATCGAGCGCTTTGGTCTACGAATTCCAAGGCGCCCGGAGTCGACGGCAGATTAGCGGATCAGCTAGTGTCGCGCAGCAGCCAATCGTTTCTCCAGCTCCACTCGCCAGTTGGGCACCACGACGAGTTGAAAATCATCCTTGTTCGTAACGAGTCC
>JBBSGU010000138.1:0-5798 GCA_038253755.1 Gemmatimonadales bacterium
CAGCGGATACTGCAAGTGCAGTGAAACGATTCATAAACCTATCCTTCTGTGATGGTATGAAGCGTGTGGGCATGGCGTCAACGCGGCGTCAGCGCACCGAACAGGGACGGCCGTCCCCCAGAGCGACTAAATAATAGTACAAACAGATGTCTCACGTCTAGTGTCCTGTCGCCCCCTCGGTCCGCGCGATGAGTCCAGATGGCGGGCACGCTAACTGCAGCCAAGTAGCTTTCCGGGCCTCTGAGCCCGCCTACTGCGACAGGAGGAAGGATGGGCGTTTTCGATGACAAGCAGGGCGACACAAAGAGCGGCGGCTTTTCCGACGTGACCGCTGACAGCTCGGCTTCGGCCGAGGCAAATGCTCCGACGGCGGATTTCTCCGACGTCACCGGTGGATCATCAGCAACCGCTTCGGCTGCAGACCAGACGTACACCGTGAAGAGCGGAGACTCGCTTAGCAAGATCGCAAAGCATCTGTACGGCGATGCCAACGCATGGCACAAGATCTACGACGCAAACCGCGACAAGATCAAAAATCCCGATCTCATTCACCCGGGACAGGTTCTCACCATTCCCTCCGCGTGACGCGGTAACAAGGAGATACTGATGAAGATGAATTCGCGCGGCCTCGCATCACTCGCCGCGATGGCAATGGTGTTCGCAGTGGCAGGCTGCAAAAAAAAGGATGCGGCACCGGTCGACACTACCGCGATGGCACCGCTCGACACGATGCCGGCTATGCCTGCGCCGGTACACGTCACTGACGTTTCTACGGGAAAGGGACTTACCGCCGACAAGAGTCTCGTCACGGCGACGTCCGACTTCGGAGTGCGCGACACGATCTATGTTGTCGTGAAAACGGAAGGCGCGGCAACCAGCGCCAAGCTCGACGCGAAGTGGACCTATAACGGGAAGCAAACCGTGAATCAGTCCTCGCAGAACATCGCTCCGACCGGCCCCGAAGCTCGCAACGAGTTTCACATCAAGAAGGCCAGCGCGTGGCCGAAGGGCGCTTACAAGGTCGAGATCATGCTCGATGGCGCATCTGCTGGAAGCAAGGACTTTACGATCAAGTGACGGGGCCGGCAGAACCGAAAACTGCAACTCACTATCGATGGGATGACATGCCGCGCGAGCGTGTTAGCGACACGCTCGAGCGACGGCTCATCACCGGCGACCGGATGATGCTGGCACATGTCTATCTGGCGAAGGGCTGCATCGTCCCGAAGCATTCGCACATGAACGAGCAGCTCACTTACATCCTCGAAGGCGCACTGCACTTCTGGCTTGGCGAAGACCAGACCGAGGAAGTCGTCGTGCGCGCCGGAGAGGTGCTGCACATTCCGTCGAATCTTCCGCACAAGGCTATCGCGCTCGAGGATACACTTGACGTGGACATCTTCGATCCGCCACGCGAAGACTGGCTGAACAAGACCGACGCCTATTTGCGAAAGTAGAGGTGGATCTCGGACTCAAGGGCAAAATCGCGTTCGTCGCTGCGGCGAGCAAAGGACTCGGCCGCGCTATCGCGGAAGAGCTGGCGGCAGAAGGTACATCGCTTGCGCTCAATGCACGCGGCAGCGATGCGCTCGATTCGACGTGCAGACACATCGAATCATCCACTTCGTCAAAAGTCCTCGCTTTACCCGGCGACGTATCCGCAGCGGAGCAGGTGGATGCGATGGTCAGGCAGGCAATCGACCACTTTGGTCGTATCGACATACTCGTGACAAACGCGGGAGGTCCACCAAGCGGCGCATTCGAGACGCTGACGCCAGAGATGTGGCAGTCGGCAGTGGAGCTAACGCTTCTCAGCGTCGTAAATCTCACGCGCGCTGTGCTGCCTGGAATGAAGGACCGCAGATGGGGACGGATCATCAACGTCACGTCCATTGCCGTTAAGCAGCCCGTGCACGGCTTGATGTTGTCCAACAGCCTGAGGTCAGCCGTCACTGGCTTCGCACGCACGCTCGCAAATGAGGTCGCGCCCTTTGGTGTGACTGTCAACAATCTGCTCCCGGGATACACGAGAACCGAGCGCGTCACTCAGCTCTCGGCCGCAACCGCAAAACGCGAAGGAATCTCCGAAGCGCAGGCGGTGGCGCGATGGGAGTCAGAAATTCCTATGGGACGCCTCGGGGAGCCTCGCGAGTTTGCTGCGATGGCGGCGTTTCTGGCGTCGGATAGGGCAAGCTATATCACGGCCGGCTCTATCGCCGTGGATGGGGGCTGGATCCGAAGCCTCCTTTAAATAAAATCACTTCGAGGTAAACAAAAGTTTCTTGGTCGTTCGACGGCCTCGGTACTACATTAGCGGGCTCCAGACAGACCTCCCGGTAAGGGTGAACGACGTTCGTGTCCCCCTCCTCGCGACTCCGAAAATCTGAATGACGAGTCTGAAACTGTTGCATGCCTGACCCGATCCCGACCACCGGCAACGTGGCCGACGACCGATCGGGGAAGACAAGCGAGCGCCCTAGTGCGCTCCCGCGGCCAGCTACCCCATACGACGCTCTTCCAGAGGAGTCGTTCGACAGGGTTGCCCGGCTTGCCGCGGGCGCACTGCGCTCGCCGGTGGCGATCGTTTCGCTCCTCGACGATGACCGCCATGTCGTAAAGAGCAGCGTCGGGCTTACCGGTCGGTCGCGCGTGTGGCGCAAGGTTCCGCTCGCTTTGCGATACTCGCGACAGGTCGTTTCGACCGGCCGCCCGGTTTTCATCAGCAATTCGGACGAAAAGATTCCGATCGATTCAGATGCAGACGAACGGACGCCTGACGGCGTCGCGTACGCGGTGGCTCCAGTGATGACGTCGGATGGCCAGGTGATCGGGTCTGTGTGCGTCATTGACACCGCGCCTCACACGTGGACGCATACCGAGATCAACTGTCTGATGGATGTCGCCGCGTCGCTCGTGCTCGAGCTCGAGCTTCGCAGTGATTTGTCGCTGAAGAGACAGACCCAGGAGCATTTGCTCTACAGCACGCTCCACGATGCGCTGACAGGATTGCCAAACCGTTCTCTGTTTACCGAGCGGCTGCGCCATGCAATGCGGCGTGCGGCGCGTCACCCCGACGATCTCTTCGCAGTTCTGTTCCTCGATCTCGACCGGTTCAAGGACGTGAACGACAACCTCGGCCATTTCGCTGGCGACGAGCTGCTTCGTGCCGTCGCCCGCCGTCTCGAAGCTTGTCTTCGCCCCGAAGATACCGTCGCTCGCCTGTCCGGCGACGAGTTCGCGATTTTGCTCGAAAGCATTACAGAAGCGAGCGATGCCGGTCGCGTTGCCGAGCGAATCGAGGAAGCGCTTTCGTTCCCGATCAATCTTGCCGGAGCTGAGGTCGTCACATCGGCCAGCATGGGCATCGTGACGAGCTCAATGGCTCATGACCAGCCCGAACAGCTTCTGCGCAGCGCCGACATGGCGATGTACCGCGCAAAGGCAGCGGGTCGTGCGCGTTACGAGATGTTCGATCGGACAATGCACACGGACGCGCTGGAAAAGCTGCAGCTCGAGACTGATCTTCGCCGCGCAGTTGAGCTCGGTGAATTCCGCCTTCACTATCAACCTCTCGTGTCGCTCAAGACAGGTCGCATCACCGGTCTCGAAGCGCTCGTTCGGTGGAATCATCCAACTCGCGGGCTTGTCCATCCGGGCGATTTCATTCCCATCGCTGAGGAGACCGGGCTGATCGTGCCGATGGGACGGTGGGTTCTGGACGAGGCGTGCAGGCAGATGAAGGAGTGGCATCAACTTCATCCGCGTGAAGTGCCGCTGTCGATCGGCGTGAATCTCTCGGCTAAGCAGTTTTCTCAGCCTGACATTGTCGACCAGATCGCGTCAGCACTTGAAACCAGCGGAATCGATGCCCGCAGCCTTCGCATCGAGATCACCGAGTCAGCGATAATCGACAAGGGTAAGACGTCTGGCTCGATTCTCCAGAGAATCCGCGACCTTGGCGTGCAGATCTACCTGGACGATTTCGGCACCGGGTATTCATCACTAAGCTATCTGCATGGACTTCCGATCGACGCGATCAAGATCGATCGGGCATTCGTCAGCAACATGGACACGGACGAAAAGAATCTTCGTCTCGTTCGGACAATCCTCACGCTGGCCGAGATCGTCGGCGTGCGCGCGGAGGCCGAGGGCATCAGTACGGCCGAGCAGCTCAGGGAGCTCAGGTCGCTGAGCTGCGAGCAGGGTCAGGGTTACCTCTTTTCGGCGCCAATCACGAAGGATGCCGTCAATGAGGTACTGGTCGCCGATCCCATCTGGTGAGTTGACCGAATAACGGTCACTTTCGCTGGATGAAGCTCCTGACGCGGAAACGTCGCGCGTTCACCCTGATAGAGATGGTAGTTGTGCTCACTGTGATGGGCATTGCCCTCGCGGTGGTCGCGCCGTCGATGATCCTTCCGCGGAGAACGACCGACATTGGAACAACTATCGCCGACGCCCGAAACGCGGCACTGCGGCGATCCGCGCGAATGACTCTCTCAATTGCGGCCGATGGAAACTGGTCGATCTACGCAGCGAGGCTGGCAGCCGAGCCGCTTCGCTCGGGAAGGATCGATCAACATGATGGCTCGGCAGCGACGATCGACATCTCGCCACTCGGTCTTTGCACTTTGAACGAGAGCTCGACAATTCGCGACGCACTCGATCCATTCACCTGTGAGTTCAAGAGAGAGTCGAGCGTTTCCCGATGACCCTTCTTGAAACCGTCGTCGCATTGGTGATCCTCTCGCTGTCGGCGATTGGAGTTCTCGGAATTTTTCAGCAGACGAACCGGGCTGCTGTCGATGCTCAGGCGTGGTCGGCTGCGACGTCGTACGCCGAGGAGGCCGTCGAGGCAGCGAAGATTGGACCCGCGGCACTGAGGGAACTGGATGCGTCGCGACTCCCTACAGGCTTCGGCAGACGAATCGAGACGCACGCGGCAACGCACGGACTTGTCGATGTCTCCGTGACGGTGACGGTGCCTGGCGGAGCGTCGATGATAGTGCATCGGCTGATGCAGCAATGAAACGGTCTCGGAGTGGCTTCACGCTGATCGAGCTGATGGTGTCGATAGTCCTCACCGGACTTGTTGCGATGCTCGCCTATGGATCGGTTCAGGCGGGCCTCGATAGCAGCGCGCGAATTGAGGAGTATCGACGGACGAACGAGTCGGAGGCATTGACGCGGTCCCTGATCGGAGACGCATTGCGTCACCTCTCGGACGCACCGTCCGGCGCGTCGTTCGAAATCGAAAGAACCGTTGAGAGCGGAGATGTGCTTCGGTTTGTTTCGCGCGGAGTCAGCGGATCTCCTGGCGTCGGAGCGCTTTGGAGAGTCGAAATCGCCCCCTCGGCCGGTGGGCTTCAATTCAGCGCTGTTTCGCTGGAAGGAAATCTCAATCCCATCCAGGGGAGGGTCGCGAGGCTGCGATCAATCACCGTTCGAGTGTTGCGGGCGCCGGACGAAGCGGAATGGCAGGATGGCTGGGAATCAACTCGTCAGTTTCCTGCAGCAGTCGAAATCTCATTTCGCGATGCCAGCGGCGTCTTGTCAGGACCACCACTGATGGTTGCGACTGCACTGAGCGTGCGATGACTTTGTCGAGGCGGAAGGGCGTGGCGCTAATGCTGGCGCTTTGGCTTATCGTGATTCTCACGGTGCTCGGCGCGAGAGTAGTTTCGTCGAGCCGGAGTGCAACGGGAGTTGCTTCGAATCTGCGCGCGAGAATGATCGGTCGGTACGCAGCTGAGAGTGGCGTGGCACTGGCCGTCGCCACAGTCCGCGACAGCCTTGGG
>JBBSGU010000139.1:0-5774 GCA_038253755.1 Gemmatimonadales bacterium
GGCGTGATCGTCATCGACGATGCTCAGTCGATGGTGCGCGTCATCGCGCGCCTTGCCCGATTCTTCGCTCACGAAAGCTGCGCCCAGTGCACGCAATGCCGCGAAGGCACAGCATGGACCACGAAAATCCTCGAGAGAATCAGGGACGGGCACGGAACGATGGAAGACCTCGACACGCTGATGAGCATCGCTCACAACATGACAGGCACGACGATCTGCGTTCTAAGCGATTCTTGCGCAACGCCGGTCATTTCGGGCATCAAGAAGTTCGGACATGAATTCGAGGCGCTTATTCACGGAAAGCGGATTCACTCCGTCATGGCGGCGGTGGCCTGATGGCTGAAACGAAAATGGTAAACCTGACGATCGAGGGACGGCCGGTATCGGTGCCCGAGGGAACGTCGATTCTCGAAGCAGCGAAAACTGCAGGAATTCTCATTCCGCACTACTGCTACCATCCGAGCCTGCCGATTCCCGGCGTATGCCGTATGTGCCTCGTCGAAGTCGAGAAGGCGCCGAAGCTCGCTCCTTCCTGCGCCACTTCCGTTGCGGAAGGACAGGTCGTCCACGTTCACAACGATAAGACCCTCGAGGCGCGCAAGGGCGTTCTCGAATTCCTGCTCATCAACCACCCGCTGGACTGCCCGATTTGCGACCAGTCCGGTGAATGCGAGCTGCAGGACTTTACGTATCAGGAAGGCCGCGCCGATTCACGTTATCGCGATCCCAAGAGATTCAATCCGGTTGAGGATTTTGGCGGCGACGTTATCTACGTGCCGAACCGGTGCATCCTCTGCACGCGCTGCGTGCGTTTCATGGACGATCTCGCGCACGACACCGTTCTGAATGTGAGCGAGCGTGGAGATCGCGCAGTCATCGGAAAGTTCGAGGGCAGGGATCTCACGCATCCCTGGGCCGCAAACGTTATTGACCTTTGCCCCGTCGGCGCGCTGCTGTCGAAGGATTTCCTCAACAAGGCACGCGCGTGGGAGCTCGATCGCGCCGCTTCGATCTGCCCGAATTGCACCCAGGGCTGCAACGTGATGATCGAAGTTCGTGACAATAGCGTCGCTCGTCTCAAGCCACGACCGAACGAAGACGTCAACAAGTTCTTCATGTGCGACTACGGTCGCCTGAACTATCGATGGATGAACAGGCAGGACCGCGCCGAGCTCCCAATGGTTCGGAACGGCTCGTCGCTGGTTGCGACCGAATGGGACATCGCAATTCACTCAGCAGCCAACGTGCTTCGCGACTCGAAGCTTTTCGTTCTCGCGTCGCCGATGTTATCGAACGAAGCGCTTTTCCTCCTCACCCGTCTGCTCGAGCGCAAAGGTGGAACGGGAGTCTTCAGAGTCGCCACAGGAGAAGAAGCACCTCTTCCAGGCGTTGAAGATCTCGCACTGAGACGCGATCGAGCCGCGAACGTTCATGGCGCCGAGATCCTTGGATATACGCGTTCTGAAAATCCGCTGGCCGATCTCGGAAACGACGACGTTCTCATTATCGCCGATGACGACCTGCGCGGTATGTCGGCAGACGCAGCGTCAAAGGCGAGAGCGATCATCGTAATCGGCACCGCAATTCCAGAAAGCCTCGAGAACATCGCTGTCGTTCTTCCGATTGCCAATTTCACCGAGGAAGAGGGGACGTTCACGAATCTGCGCGGTCGCGTGCAACGTTTCATGCAGGCGAAGGCCGCCCCGGGACAAGCTCGCCCGAGCTGGCTCGTCCTCGGCGATCTGCTTGGCGCGCTCGGAGCACAGGATTCGTTCTTCCTGCCTTCCGACGTTTTTTCGGATCTCGCAAATGCACGTTCGGAATTCTCGGGACTGTCATATGACAAGCTGGGCATGAGAGGACTTCCAGTACTGCAAGCCGAAATGGCCGGAGCGTCGCGATGACTTACCTTCCCGCGCTGCTTCAAATAGCGAATCCGCAGGCCCCGTCAGGGACTGGAGCCTTCATAATCTTCACGCTGATCAAGATGATCATCGTGTTCACGGTCTACATGCTTGGCGCCGCACTTCTCACACTCGCCGAGCGAAAGATTTCAGCCTGGATTCAGGGCCGTCACGGGCCAAATCGCGTTGGCGGCAAGGGGGGTTGGCTTCAGCCTGCAGCCGATGGCGTGAAGAACTTCATGAAGGAAGAGACGTATCCGGCAGAAGCGTACAAGCCGATCTTCATTCTCGCACCCATCCTCGCGTTCATCCCGGCCCTTACCACAGTCGCGGTAATTCCGTTTGGCGCCCCGCTCCCGACGCGCTGGGGTCTGATCCCGATGATCGTCGCCGACCTTCCTGTTGGCTTCCTGTTCGTGCTCGCGATCTCATCGCTTGGCGTTTACGGGATCGTGCTTGCCGGCTGGTCGTCGAACAACAAGTACGCATTGCTCGGCGGATTGCGGTCGAGCGCCCAGATGATCTCCTACGAAATATCGATGGGCATGTCCACAATTCCGGTTCTGCTTCTTGCCGGCAACGTGACTCTCAATACCATCGTAACTCAGCAGGCGTACGGCGGATGGAACGTCGTCAACCTGACGATCGCGTTCTTCATTTTCCTCGTTGCCGCCTTCGCTGAAACGAATCGTTTGCCGTTCGATTTGCCGGAAGCTGAATCGGAGCTGATCGCTGGATATCACACCGAATACAGCGCGATGAAGTTCTCGCTGTTCCCGATCTCCGAATACTGCAACATGATCACCGCCAGCGCGCTCATCGTGACGCTCTTCTTCGGCGGGTGGGACGTGCCTTTTACGGGACGCGATAACATCGGCCCGTTCAGCGGTTGGCTCACTCTTCTATCGATCGTGATTTTCCTCACGAAGACGCTTTTCTTCCTGTTCTTCTATATCTGGATTCGCTGGACGCTTCCGCGCTTTCGCTACGATCAGCTCATGTCGCTCGGCTGGCGGTTCATGCTTCCGCTGGCACTAGCGTACATAGTGATCATCGCGACCGCTGTTCTGATTCTCGACTCCGCCGGAATTCATCGCGGTGCGATGTACAGCTCGATTCTTGGTGCGCTGAACATGGCACTCGTCGTCATCGTGTTCGCGATCCTGGATCGCGGCCGCATAATCAGCCCGGCTTACGGGAGACAACGCGGCGAGCAGCTTCAGCGCCTTCGCGCGGTGAGCTCACGATCCCCACTCTCTGCAGGAGCAACTGACTGATGGCAATCGGGGTGAAGGTCCTCGAACGGCCGATCGAGGACGTCAGCTACGTACGAGCGACCCTCAAGGGGATGGCTCTTACTTTCAAGCACATGTTCGAGCCGAAGGTTACGGTGCAGTATCCGGAGCAGAAGTGGCAGATCTCGCCGAGGTGGCGTGGAACGCATCGAATGCTGACGACCGAAACGGGCAAGGCGAAGTGCGTTGCGTGCGGGCTCTGTCCCACCGTGTGTCCCGCCAACTGCATCAAGCTGATTCCCGGCGAAGACGAGAACGGCAACCGCTATCCCCTGGTGTTCGAGATCGACGAGTTCCGCTGCATTTTCTGCGGGTACTGCCAGGAAGTCTGTCCGGAAGAAGCAATTCACGTCGGACGTCACTACGAGAATTCAGAGTATAGCCGAGCCGGGTTCGTTTACGACCTCGAGCGCCTGACTGCGCAAACACATCCGGTGTGCGAGATGTGGGACCCGGAAGACCCGAAGGGCGAGTAATGCAGGACCAGTATCCGCTCTTCTACATGTTCCACTTCTATTTCTTTGGAGTGGTATCCATCGCGTCCGCAATCGCGTTCGTGACTCGCAAGAGTCCCGTCACCGCAGCGTTGTGGCTCGTGAACACCATGTTCTCGCTCTCGGCCATCTACATTTTGCTCGATGCGCAATTCATCGGCGTCATGCAGGTGCTCGTGTACGCTGGTGCGATCATGGTCGTGTTCCTTTTTGTCGTCATGCTTCTCAATCTCGGTCATCCATCCGAGATCTCCGACGCAAGGGGAAAGCTTCCGGTGTTTGCCGCCGTTGTGATCGGTATAGGCATGCTCGCCGAGATCATGACCATCGCGCGGACCAGGATCGACACTCACTTTGAAGTTCCGAAAGGCTACGCTGCCGATCAAATGGCTCAGCTCGGTGCCGTCGGCACTGTCGCAAAGCCGCTATTCAACGAGTATCTGCTCGCGTTCGAGCTGACCAGCGTTTTGTTGCTGATCGCCATCGCGGGAGCGGTTGTTCTCGGCAGACGAAAGGACGGAAATGCTAGCTGAGTCACTCGCCCTGTCGGCGCTGCTGTTCACGATCGGCGTGATTGGAGTTCTGACCCGCCGAAATGCGATCATCATCTTCATGTGCGTCGAGTTGATGCTCAACGCCGTCAACCTCACGTTCATCGCCTTCTCGCGCTATTACGGCGCGGCCGGTCAGGTGTTCGTGGTGTTCGTGATGACTGTCGCAGCGGCAGAAGCGGCAGTCGGCCTGGCCATCATCATTTCGATCTTCCGCCACCGTCAGACGGTGGACCTGCAGAACATCAATCTCCTCAAAGGATGATGCTCCTCCAGATCGCAACTATTGCGCATCCGCTGACGGGAACGGTGGCCGGTTGGGTGTGGTTGCTTCCGGTTCTGCCGTTCATCGGGTTCCTGATCAACGGTGGTATTTCACTTTTCAGTGCCGCTCGCATCGGCCCCGATGATCCGGACACGGGTCATGGTAACGATTCAGCGTCGAACGCTCGCGAGATTTCGGAAGCTGAAGAGCACGGCGCGCATGGTGATGACCATCATGCAGTGCAGCCGCATCGTTACGCAGGGATCGTCAGCGTAATTGGTCCGCTCGTGCTCGGTGCGTCCTTCATCCTGGCTTTCATGATTTTCTCCGCAATGCGCGGAGTGAGCATGGAAACGCCCTTCATCCAGAATTACTTCAGCTGGATGCCGGTCGGCAGCCTTCAGATCGACGCCGCGATTCAGCTCGACCAGCTGTCGATGCTCATGGTTCTGGTCATCACGGGCGTGGGCACGCTGATTCACATCTTCAGCGTCGGCTACATGAAAGAGGATCCGGGATACCCCCGCTACTTCGCCTACCTGAATCTGTTCGTGTTCTTCATGCTGGTGCTTGTGCTCGGCGCAAACTACCCCGTGTTGTTCGTCGGCTGGGAAGGCGTTGGACTTTGCTCTTATCTGCTGATCGGCTTCTGGTTCTCTGAAAAGGCCAACGCCGACGCAGGGAAGAAAGCGTTCATCGTCAACCGCATCGGTGATTTTGGATTCCTCATCGCGATGTTCCTGTTGTTTTCGAACATCGGCGTGCTTGACTTTGCGGGAGTCAAGGCGGCTGCACCCGGATTGGCTTTCGGTGGCGCGCTCGTGACAGCGATCTGCCTGTTCATGTTCCTTGGATGCGCTGGCAAGAGCGCTCAGATCCCGCTCTACATCTGGCTGCCAGACGCCATGGCGGGTCCGACACCGGTTTCCGCACTCATCCACGCGGCGACAATGGTCACTGCTGGTGTGTACCTCGTCGCGAGAAGCTCGTTCCTGTTTTCGCGCGCGCCTGTAGCCAGCCTCGTCGTTGCGCTGATTGGCGGTCTGACTGCCCTGTTCGCCGCGACGATCGGACTCAAGCAGTGGGACATCAAGAAGGTCCTCGCGTATTCAACGGTATCCCAGCTCGGTTACATGTTCGTCGGAGTTGGAGTCGGCGCGTACACAGCCGGAGTCTTCCATCTCGTCACGCACGCCTTCTTCAAGGCGCTGTTGTTCCTTGGGTCCGGCTCGGTGATCTACGCGATGCACGCCGCGTATCATCAC
>JBBSGU010000140.1:0-5679 GCA_038253755.1 Gemmatimonadales bacterium
AATTCTTCTGCCATGTGCTCCCTGAATCGATCATAAACGGCAAATGCCTGTGACCGATCACCGGCCCTGTCGAGCAAGGCGATCCATCTCCGCGCTGCAATCTCATCGTCCGGATCGAGCTCGGCCGCGCGCCGCGCGCCTTCTATAGCTCCGACGATGTCACCAGATCTCTCCCGCTCATCAGCGAGAAGCGACGCAGACTTGCGGGCAAGCCCATGAACACGGGCTCGCTCATTCGCCAGCCATTTTTCGAACTCCTCGACATCCGCGAGGTACAGTCCCGGGAGGAGCGCGCCCGAATAGTGGGCAAGTGCCCGCGCGTAACAGCCGGCAGCGAGTTCTCTCTCCATCAAGGTTACATCTGTAGAAACCATCGACGGATCAACGCCGACCTCAGTGTCCCCGCGGTTTAGTATGGCTCCGTTCGTCAGGTGCCCGCGCAGGACATGAAGGGCGCTTCGAAGAAGGCTTCGAGCCTTGTTCTGATCAGTCTCGGGCCAGAATATCCCAACCAGGGAATCCCGGCGGTGCCACGCGCCCGGCTGTGGAAGACAGAGGTAAGCAAGCAGAGCGAGATGCTTGGGCTGCCGAAGAAGCGCATCGAGCTCCCGACCATCCTCGCCGCAAAGGCTGACGCCCCCGAGCAACCGAAGCCTATACATAATGATCTAAGGTAGGCGAAATTCACACCATTCGCGAAAGTCGCCCGAGGCGCCAGCGCGACTGACAAGACACTCGGAAGGCTCAAGAATCGCTTGCTAGCGGCTTTCCTGCGCCATGCGCGTGAGTTTCGTCACAAGGTTACGCGGTGCGAAACGTTCGGACTGAATCATGATCTTGTTTCTTATCCCGAAGATGGCGACACGATCGCCGCGCATCATCGTCTCGTAACCGTACTTCGCGACGTCATCTGCTTTGGCGACGCCAACCTTCGTAAAGAGCTTGCTGTTGGAGACCCTCGCCGTCTCGGCAAAGTTCGTATCCGTCGCTCCGGGACAGAGACATGTCACGCTGACACCTGAGTCGCGCAGCTCTTCGTCGAGCGCTTCGGAGAAGCTGAGAACATAGGCCTTCGACGCGTAGTACACGGCCATCAGCGGGCCGGGTTGAAACGCGGCGATCGACGCAATGTTTAGAATTTTGCCGGACTTCCTCTTCAGCATTCCCGGCAAAAACAGTTTCGTCAAATGAGTCAGCGCCGCGATGTTGACCTGAATCAGCTCGAGCTCTCGCATGATATCAGTGTCGGCGAACTCTCCGCCGAGTCCGAATCCCGCATTGTTGACCAGGAAGTGAACGTCGATGTTGTCGGCCCTTATCGCATCGAAAAGTCTCTGAGGCGCGTCGGGGTCGGTCAGGTCATCGGGAATCACCGTTACCTTCACTCCGAATTTTCCTTCGATCGTTCCAGCAACTGCTTCAAGGGCGTCGCGGTGACGGGAGGTGATCACGAGGTCGTGTCCGTGAGCGGCGAACTGCTTCGCAAGCTCGAGTCCGATGCCGCTGGACGCACCCGTTACGAGCGCGATGAGCGTCGATTCGTTTTTTGATTGTGGCATCAGCGTCCAAGCAGGAGGTCTGCGGGTATGCCGAGTGCGTCGCGCAGGCGAAGTATCTGGGTTTTTGAGAGTTCTCGCATTCCATTCAGGAATTCGGACAACCGCGATCGTCCGCCGAGGAGGTCGGCGAGCGCGCCCGAGGTCAGCCCTTTCTGTTCGGCCATGAACTGCACGAGCTCCTGTGGCGTTGCCGGTTTGAACGCTGGCAGATGGGCTTGCTCATAGGCACCGATCAGAATAGCGAGGAGTTCCATCCGGTCATACCCCGCCGAACCTTCACGAGGATTGAGATTGACAAGTTGGTCGAGCTCGGTCACAACCTGCTCAAATTCATGAGCAGTTCTGATAGGACGAACGATAGGTGCTGACTTTCGAGCGACTCCGATTGTCATGTTGTCTCCACTTCGTTCCCAGCGTCCAGTGCGGGCACGATCAAAGCTTTCCTATCTTCATCAGGCGATCGTACTCCCTATGAGTCAACACATGCCTGATCAAGACTTGCCCTGCTCGATACAGAACCTTCGTGACCAATCGGTATTTGTTGCCGCCAATGTCGAATATGGTGATGCCACTCGGCGTGGTGTCGGCGCTTCCAAAATCCCGTTTCAGATCGTGTAAGCTCTTGTACTTCTTAGCGCGCATTATCGTTTCCCAGGCACGACGCGGGCAATCGGCATCCGGGTGTTCGCGGGCAAACGAGCGGAGGCGCGACTGGGTGATTATGTGCATGAAGTTGAGCTGTTCCCAATTTGGTAACATACTAACGCTTTGTCAATTGGTAATGCAGGCGGGGCGGCTCCCCGTAGTCATTTCAGATACTCAGGAATTGCATTCACGCGTTTCGGTTGATTTGGGTGCCGCGAGGGGTTTAGCTTTGAAAAGCATTCCCGAGTAGCTCAGGTGGTAGAGCAGGTGACTGTTAATCACCGGGTCGGGGGTTCAAGTCCCTCCTCGGGAGCTTTCATAAAGCTCCAAACCACAACGATTTACAGAAACGGGCACTTCCGGAAGGGAGTGCCCGTTTTTGCTTTCGCTCAACACCGCTTCTCGCTAAGCCACGGCCTTCTTCTTTTCCTGATTCGTCAGGTAAATCACCAGCCCGACGATCACAACCAGAAAAACGGCGCTTGTTGGAACCGTTCCCAGCCCCAGGCCTCCGTCGGCTCTGTCGGCTGTGAGAAGGTCACCCATCGAAGCGCCAAGCGGTCGCGTTAGGATATATCCGATCCAGAAGGCCAGTATGCCGTTGAGTCCCATGCGGTACGCGATGTACGTAATTGCGATGCCTGCCGCAAAAATCATCGCCGCAACGGCGTAGCCGAGTCCGAGACTCTCTGACAAAAGGTCCCCGCCAGATGTCCCAAGGGAGAACGTGAAGAGAATCGCCAGCCAGTAGAACATCTCTCTTCTGAACGTGAAAATCGTGTGGACTGACAACGTTTTCTCGACGACGTACCACGCGATGAAGACAACAGCGAGCGCTACGGCGAAGATGACCGTCGTCGTGAGAAGCGGCACCCCCATGTTGTCCACGAGATTGTCGGAGATCAGTGTCCCGACGACACTGATAAAGACAACCACGAGCCAGTAGATGGGCGGTACGTAGCGACGCGCTCGAAACTGAAAGACAAGCGTTACTATCAGGACGGCTGCCATCACCCACGACGTTACAACGAGTCCGAGATTGAGCGTGGTCGAGAGCAGGTCAGCGGCCGTTTCGCCAACGGTTGTCGCGAGAACCTTGATCACCCAGAAGACGATCGTGATCTGGGGTACTCTATTAATCAGTCCTGCTGTCCCTTCGTCTCGGGCGGTGTCCATTTGTCTCGGAGTGGGAGCCGTCAAACCATTACTCCAGCAACGCAAGACGGCCGCCACCCGTCGGAAATCAGCGGCGGACGATGCCGCTAATCCAGACCGGCCGCCTCGAGATCGTCAGCCATGATTTCGCCGGGATTGAGCGGACGCCGGAAGTACCACCAGCTCGTCACCGGATCCGGCGCAAGTGCACCCTGCATCGCCGAGCCCCAGATGGACCCGGTCTTCGCAGTTGATTTTCGCAGCCGGTCGTCGGCTTTCTTCAATGCAGACGCGAGACTCTCACGGTCGGCGTCGGTCGTTGCCGCCATCGCGCCGTGGATGATGTCCCGCAGATCCATGTCGTTGAGCCAATCGTCCAGCGTGAAGTCGTAATCCTTTGCGGTTTTCGAGATCGAATCCCATCTGTCAATCGCGCTTTCCAGACCGCCTTCGACGATGTCGTCGGACACTCCCCGCGATTTGAGATACGCGCGCACAGGATCGGCCGTGGATCCGTGCTTTCCCGTGCCTTGTCGTGTCATCTGTTCAATGGCTCCGCTGGGCCTGTCGTCGAAAATACTGCTCGCCGTCGTTCGGCTTGAAGAAAGTTCTGATGGTACCGTCGCGATTGAACGCGAGAAACGCACCGCTCGCGCGATCGAACCGTGACGCAGTCCCATCCACACGCACTATTTCCTCGACGTCGCCGCCAACGGGACGATCGCGAAGAGTCTGCGCTGCAAACACATACTGCTGCTTGCTCAGCCCTCTAAATTCGGAGCCGTGCTTCGCGAAATGCTCGTCGAGATTCTTCCGCGATCGAAATCCGATTCCTGTGCGAACCGAATAGTCCTCGGCCGCACTCCGGTGCGCCGACGTCTCAGAAACGGCGGATGTTGCGGCTGGACCCTCCCGAATGACTGGCGCGGCTTCCGAGCGGCATCCGGCTGCAATCGAAAGTCCAGCGGCGCCGAGAAAGCATCCCGCGATTCGCAAGACTAGTCGAGTTAGGCCCCGCCTGGCGACGATGAGCTTCCGCATCGGTCGAACATACCTCCCGCGGCGCACGGCCGCTCGAAAACCGAAAAAGATCGTCGCTCGCGCAACGACCGTTTCGTTCGCAAATTACCATTCAGTCACGAAGTGCTTCTTTTCAATCACAGTTGGAGCAGTCGATTAGATGCTGATCGAAAACATCTCCGATACGGCCCGCTGGGTGGCCTATTACCGGGCAATGGAGACCGATCGGCCGGACGCCATTTTCCAGGATAAGTTCGCCCGCCGGTTAGCCGGAGAGCGCGGCGAGCACATCGTGGACAACATGAAGAGCGGCCGCGGCATGGCGTGGGCGATGATCGTCCGCACCGCTGTCTTCGATGAGATCATTCTCGATACGATCTCGAGTTACGGGATCGATACCGTCATCAACCTGGCCGCGGGACTCGATGCGCGTGCATGGCGTCTCCCAGTCTCACAATCGCTTCGCTGGATTGACGTGGACCTTCCTGGAATTCTCGACTATAAGCTCGACACCCTTCGCGAATCGCGACCGGTCTGCGAATATGAGGCGGTTCGGCTCGACCTGACCGACGACGCCGCGCGTAAGGCACTCTTTGTGCGACTCGGTGCGGCCGCAAGGACAACGCTCGTGATTACCGAAGGGCTGCTAGTCTACCTGACGGCTGAACAGGTCGGCAAGCTTGCCGCCGATCTTTACACGAGTGAGTCATTTCGCTTCTGGCTGATCGATCTGGCGAGCCCGCGACTTCTCAAGATCATGCAGAGGTCATGGGGAAAGACCGTCAACGCTGGAAACGCTCAATTTCAGTTTGCGCCGGCCGAGGGGACCGATTTCTTCACGAAATTCGGATGGCGTGAATCAGAGTTTCGTTCGGCAATGGAAGAAGCTCACCGCCTGAAGAGAGAGATGAACATGATGTGGCTCTGGCGTTTCATCGGGCGCTTCTACCCCGCAAAAACTCGTGAGGAATTTCGTCGCATGTCAGGCATCGTGTTGCTGGAGAGAGCCTAAGTGATCCCAATCAGCAGGCTGACCCCCTCACGGTGGGTCGAGGTTATGACGTCCACTTCACCTCGCACCGTTTCCGGGCCGATCAGAGTCGCAGTGGTTGGCTGTGGTGTCGTCGCTCAAACGGCCCATCTCCCCCTTCTCCGCCGACTGAACGATTTTTCGATCGTCGCGATTGCTGACTCGAATCCCGATGCGCTCGCTGCTTGCGCGCCAATCGCAAAGCGAGCTCGTCAAACGACCGATTATCGCGAGCTGCTCACTCCGTGGATCGCCGACGCGGTTGTATTG
>JBBSGU010000141.1:0-5662 GCA_038253755.1 Gemmatimonadales bacterium
CGGGTCGCGCGTCCGTGTCAGCGCGAGCATCAACAGGATCCGGGCCTTCTGCGGCGTCAGGTGCTGGACGGCAATCGCTGGCACCCAGGGCGCCCGGAAGATGCCGGCACTGTCCAACCCAGGGCACGTCTGACGAAGGCCGAATGGCACACCGTCGCTCGTCGTGCGCTCGTCACCGAGGTCGTCGCCACTCGGAAAGCCTATTACGACGATTACCCCGCTGCGCGCCAGCGTCTGATACGCCGCTGACTCGGCGCACGTTAACGCGGTAGCCGACACTACGACTCCCGCTGGCTTGCGCTCGTAACTCCGTCCAATGCCCCCCGGATATGCGAGGACGAGATCGACCTCCGGGAGGGCACTTACACCGGCGAGATCGAACTCACTCGTTGGCCCGCGTCGCCGCGTCGGTGCGAAAAAGAACTCGGGCCCATCGGGCCCGACGACACCGAGCATCCCCATCTCGCCGCCGGCGAACCCGCCAACGCGTGGGTACTGCTTGCGCACCTCGCGGGCCGAAATGATACGGTCGTCCATCACTACCATCACGCCCTTCCCAACCGCCTGTGGTGACACGGCGGTCCGCACCGCGGCGAGCAAATTGATCGGACCGTCGGGGCTGATCCCTGTCGCCGGGTGCTGCGCCCCCACCAGGATGACCGGCTTCTCCGAGCGCACGGTCAGATACAGAAAGAATGCCGTCTCCTCGAGGCGGTCGGTTCCGTGTGTGACGATGACACCCGCCAGATCGGGGCGCGAACGCAGTGCCTCATCAATGCGACGTGCGAGCGCGATCCATTGCGCCGGAGAAATGAGCCCACTGGGCACATTGGAGAACTGCTGCGTTTCAACCTGCGCGAACTGCGCGACCTGCGGGACCGAGGCGAGAATCTGTTCGGCGGTCAGCGTACCGGAGCGATACTTACCGATCGTGCCGGGGGCGTCCTGGACGCCGGCAATCGTGCCGCCAGTGGCGATGACGAGAACCCGGGGGCGGGGGGGCGATTGGGTCTGCGCGGTGAGGGGGCTGGTAGAGCCCAACGCGAGAGCGGCAGATGCGAGGCGGGCCACGGACACGGCCAGGGTCACGATGGATTTCATAGGGCCGAAAAGTATCACGGCGCGCGGCTGGCTGCTTCGCGGGCCGGACACGATGCGTTGCAAATGGGCATGGCTGTTGCCGTACTCATGTATCCAATCAAAGCGAGAAATCGATGGCCGAACAGGGCAGCGGGTACAAGCACGACTCGAGCGACAGGAAGCTCGACCAGTCAGCGGAAGCAGCGAACGAATCAGGTCAGACAAGCGACACGCAGCACTCCTCGGGAGCGGGCCACAAACCCGACGAGATTGCAAAGCACGACGACGCCGGCAAGGATCGTCTGTTCGAAGGGCGCGAGCAGCACGATGACGCAGAGAAGAACAGCGAAAAGACGCGTCTGGCAAAGGACGTCGCCGAGCACCATCACTCGGTGGATCCGGAGCAGTAGTCGCCTCCTTCACGAGGACTACGCACACTCGTCCAGCTGACGCTCCGTAGACTGCGTCGACGTTATTGTAGTCTCTGGTTGCAAGATCGCCCACTCAGAATTCGTCCGCGGAGCTGATTCTCCCAGCATCGCTGCTGTGCCCAGACCTGCTACCTGTTCGAGGCGCGATAGAAGCCTTGACTTGTCCATAGCGAATCGGCTATATACAAGGTATGGCTACATACAATCAGGTCCAACCATCATTGAATGCCGTCTTCACGGCGCTTGGGCACCCCACCCGGCGGGCAATCCTTGCTCGGCTCGCGAAGGGAGAGGCGGACGTCAACGAATTGAGCGAACCGTTCGGCCTGAGCCAGCCTACGATTTCCAGGCATCTCAAGGTTCTGGAGACCGCGGGACTGATCGAAGGGTTGCGGGAAGCACAGCGACGCCCGCGACGACTGCGCTTGAGCGCGATGAAGGACGCGGCCGACTGGATCGAGCCATTTCGGAAGCTATGGGAGCGCAGGCTCAACAACCTCGATCGCCACCTGGCATCGAGAAAAACACGGGGAGAAAAAAAATGAACAATTCAGAGACGAGCGCCGCGCGCGCATTCGAAGTCGACCATGACACCCACACCATTCGCTTCGAGCGCCAAGTCGATGCATCGAGGGCGGAGGTGTTCGAGGCCTGGACGACGCCGGAGCAGGTGACAGCATGGTGGGATCCCGACGGCGAGCCGCTGATATCGTGCGAGATCGACCTGCGCGTCGGTGGATCGTTCTCCTTCGCCACGCGCTCACATGCTGCGATGCCTTTCGCGGGCGTCTACCAGGAGATTGTGCCGCCCGAGGGCCTGGTGTTCGAGTCGATGGGCGCCACCGGTCGCGTGACTCTCGAGGAGTCGGCGCGTGGAACACGCATGGTCGTAGAGATCGTATGCCGGTCGGCGGCCGACCTGGAGCAATTCACGAAGATGGGAGTCCACGAGGGCACGGCTCGCACGATGGACAATCTCGTGTCTTACCTCGGAGCGAGCTAACGGAACTGTTCGACAATCCACGCCGCAGCGTCATCCGCTGCGGCGGGCGGCAGGACGTGGCCCGACTGATACCATTTCACCGTCTTCGGCTCGGCAGCCGCGTCGAACAATGCCTGCGCCTGCTCGCGCCGAATCGTTCGATCGTTAACGCCGTGCAGGATGAGCAGCGGGCGGCCTTTCAACTTCCGCGCTGATGCGAGCGGATCGGTAACCATTCGCACCATGCTCGTCCACGGTGTTGCGGGAAGATCACCACCTGCAGCGACGACGACGCTCTTAACGCTCTCCTCGGCCGCTGCAGTCTGGAGCGCGATGTAGCTGCCGAGGGAGTATCCGACGATGCCGATGCGGAGTGGATCGATTGCTTCGTGCGCAGCGAGCCATGCGATCGCGTCCTTCGCTTCGGCGAGCGCGCTCTTCCAGTGTTGCAGCAGACCGAACGGATTGGTCCGCGCTTCCTGGAACATGTCTTCGTCGCGATTGCCGTGGAGTGGAAGATCGAATGACAGGCTGGCAATTCCGCGGAGAGCGAGGGCAACGCCCATCGTATTCGACAGTACTTCCTTGGAAGAGCCGTAGCCGTGGAGCAGTAGAACTCCGGGCACGCGGTCATTGAGGTCGGGGCGCAGCAGCAACGATGGCACGCCGGCACCGCTGAGCTCGATGGTGTCGGTGCGTCGCAGGATCTTCTTGGCCAAAGAACTCTGCCGCGTCGGCGCGACCGTCGTGCCGTCAGGGCTTCGGTATGAGCCTGGGGGTCTTTAGTGAATCGCTGACGGTGTTTACGGCTTTGCGAACTTTCTCAAGATTAGCCTGAGTTAGTGTTTAGCATGGCCGGTTGGTTTATGCCCAACGCTTCCGCCCTTGATGCTCGGTGGAGGATACTCGTACCCACGCGGATGGTCGCCGTCCTTGTTGATCATGTGCGCCTCCGTGCCGCCTGAAAAGGATTCCGAATCATCAGGATAAACCCGAACCAGGATTAAGCTCCGTCTTGTAGTAGTGTTTCCGCAAGACCCATCGAAACCCCTCGTGAAAGCTAATCGCTGCAACGTCGACCGGCTCATGAACAGTCGGCGCTCCCGGCGAAAATCTTACAAATCCGATTGTAACCTCAATCATGTATTTGACCAGATCGATTGCATCCTGCAAAGGCATAGCTGAGTGGAACAACCTTGGTAGGGGTAGGGAGTTGAGCACCCTGAATGCTTCTGCTTCCGGGACACCAGCCTGGTTAATAAGGCTGTCTGCACCGAGTACAACGCCATCTCCAACTTTCAGAGCTACAGCAATGGTCATGTCTGTTTCTCGCTTCGGCGGCGGAGTTCAGGAACACTGCCTTTGTGCAATTACCTGATCGTAATTGTTAGTCCACGCGGGCTGGTTCATCGCACCGCTTGAACAATCCAATCTCGGCTTACGCGTGTTCATGATGGAAGTTATTTGAAGTGCCGGAGAGGTGCGCCCTATCCTACAAAGTGCAATGCGTCACGATCAGGCCGAAATACAGATGAGCTGACTGGGTGAAAAGCGGCACACCATTAACATTGATTGGACCGAGCAGCGTGCCGGGCACAATGTTCTTCTGAATATTCGATCCCGCTATGCGCCGGATGAACCTGTCGAAATCTGCGTGATTTGCGGCTTGAGATGCAGAGTTCGTCGCAGCTGATTGAAATTCGTGCACCACCAGGACTGCCCGGCGAGATTCGCATTGCTCAGCCCAAGCAAGAGCACCGGCCGTGACAGTGAGCAGTTGATAGCGAAGTGACCTCAGATTGGGCAAGCCAACATTTTTCGGCGGAAGCAAGGCATCAACGAGTTGCTCGATCCGGTCCGGTGCTCTTGAACGCGGATTGGCTGTACGACGGTCAATCGCGACGGCGAGTGCATCGCCGAGCATCGGGCCGAACGGTTCGTCGGCCTTTGCTTCAATTGAAATCGCCATGGTCCCGCGATCATCGTGTGCCCGAATAGCCAGATCAGTATTTCGCGGCTCGCCTTTGATCTTGTCAAAGGGAATTCTCACCTCGGGTTCTCCCCATTCCCAGGTTACCGGTCTGAAATCTGGGTGAGATTCAAACAGATCCGCTAACTGCTTTGGTACACGGGCTACTCCTGTCTCAAACCAGGCCTTTGCCAATTCTTTTGCGCTTCGGCCGACAACCCACTGGCGCATCTTCCCCTTTGGAGGCGCAAGCGCAAACCAGGATTCAACGCTCGTTATTTCGCCTTTCGCAGTTCGAATGTTCATTTCTGCGGGCCCCGTCAGGGAATGAGTCGCTTGATGCTATGAAGCAGATTCTCCAACCTCGCCGAAGGCGTGTACTCGCATTCACCCGCGCTTCGCATTCTAGCCTGCGATCGCAATCTCTACGCGTGGTTTTCTTGATCGAGCAACCCGGATTTCAACCGAATATCCAAGCTTCAGGAGCCAGCCCACCAGCCGGTCGTAGGTAATGCTTCTCAATCTTCCTCTACTCAGGTTAGAGATTTCAGGTTGCTGCGTACCGAGATTTGCCGCGGCGGCCTTCTGAGTCCAGCCATTGTTTTCGATGATCCTATTGATCTGAGCGGCGAGTTTGAGCTTGGCAAACATCTCCTCGGCGTCAGCGAAGCCGAGATCTTCGTAAACATTGCCGCTGCCTACGAGATACTTGGTGCCATTGACGGTACCGCGTTCACCGCGGACGAGCCTTCGCCGTTTTGTTGCCACAGTCTCTCCGTGAATTTTAGCGGCGGTCGAGATGAAGTCGTTTCGCCGCCTTTAACCTCAATTCGATTCGTTCCAAGTCTGCCAACGGTGTGGCACGTCCAGATTTGGCTTTCTTCTGAAAAACATCGAGCACGTAGACCACTCCAGCCAGCTTTACCGTATACATCGCACGAAATGCGTCACCATCCTCATCACTGACGATCTCCATCACTTCCCGGAGATTCCCATGCATTGGTTTTGCAGAACCAGCGACACCGCCTATCTGCGCAACTCCAAGGACATATCCGAACTCGTCCTGGGTCGCACCCGTAGATGTTTCCACGCTTCCTGAACTAACAGCGCGGATAGTTGAAGCGGCTAATCGTTGTGTCGCTCACGATCCCAAAAGATTGCACCCTCTCTTAGTAGACCGCTCGCCCGCGATGCCATTAG
>JBBSGU010000142.1:0-5658 GCA_038253755.1 Gemmatimonadales bacterium
CGCGTGCAGCAGGATCGTCCATGACTGCGCCCGTCTTGATGTGTGTGCCGAGTCCGAGGGCGACAGCGGCAAGTGCGATGTTCTGCACCGCCATCATCCCGGCCGCGTAGTCCTCCTCGCGAATCTCGGGATTCTCATCCTGAGCAATGCCGACAGCAATCATTGACGGCAGTGCTGCGTGCTCCTCCCCCACTTTTTGGCGAAGCTGCTCGGCCGCGGCTGGATCCTCAAGCTTGCGCGCTTTCCGCGCGCCAAGCGCCAATCCGAAAGCTCGCCGTGCTGCGGGGCCGAGGACGAAGAATTTCCATGGTTGTGTGAGGCGATGGTTCGGCACCGTCACCGCATGCTCGAGGAGTGTCTCGATCTCGGCGCGAGTTACCTCACGCGTCGTGAATTCGCGAATCGATCGCCGGCTGGACAGGAGCTCAATAGGATTCATTCAAGAATGTAATACCAGAACGCCGGCCGCCCTGAGTAGAGCGCCGGCATTTTTTCGATCAGCGAATGCTATTCCTTGTCTCTGATCGAGCGCACGAGGTCGTCCTTGCTCATCGAGCTATAGCCGCTGACGTTCAGCTCTTTCGCGCGATTCTCGAGCTCGTCCTTGGTGCGTGAGTCGAGGCTCGTGTTCGGATTGCCCGTGCCCTCAGTTCTGGAGTTCGGCGTTCGTCCTTCTTCACGCCGGCCCTTGTTGACCGTCCTCGCGGCGATCTCTTCCGCCTCGCTCTCGGACTTGCCGCTCTCCTCGTAACCTTCCTTGACGTGCTCGTACTTTCTTTCGTCCTTGTTGCTCCATGCATCCGGCATGTGTTCCTCCATTGCTGTGTCAAAGGAGAAACAGTGCAAGAATGGGGCGATTGGTGCACGCAGCTGCACGCGCCGGATAGCGGCAGAAACCGGCTATCGCTTCAATGTTCTCGTGGATGTTGCCTCCGCTTGCCCACCGCGAGAGATTGTACGCAAAACGAGATTGTTGGCTCTGTCTACTGGAGATCTGATGCGCTCCCCATTTGCGCGCGCGGCATCGCCGGCGGTGGCAACATTGATTGCGCTGGCTGCTCTGGGGATAGCGCGCATGATTACGCGGCGAAGATCCGCTCCATTGTACTCGCAGTGTCCGAACGGACGGGGGCTCGCGCGCTGCTTTTCGGAGCCGGGTACGCCGTGCTGGCGACGCTTGTCCTGATTGCGCTGCTGCGCCTGATTGCCTGGGGGTTTCCGCAGGTTCACGGACGGATCGAGACACTCAGGCAGCACAAGTTGCCGGCTATTCGGATTCAGCAGTTCGAGTTGCTGCCTGCCGGGCGTCTTTCGGCGCTGCTCGACCTGCTCGCGAAAGTTGTGGGACTGCGCCGTTCTCGCAACGAATCGTCGGCTATGCGCTCGTGCCGTTCGCAGCCGCATGGGTAGGACTCGTGCCCTACCTGCCCAGCCGCTTCTATCTCGCCGCGGGCATCGTCATCGTTCGTTACATCCTCGTTTTCCTGAGGATGCTGTTCGGCGCAGTGAAGTCGGGAGCGATAACGTTACGCGGGTTCTACCCCGACTGGGCAGATCCCACTTACAAGATCGTTCGTGTGCTTGTGCTCGCGGTGGCCGCTACAGTCCTCTATCCGCACCTGCCCGGGGGCGCGCTCCGAATGTCGGCGTCACCATTCCCAATGGTACCGTACTCAGCAGCCAGGTGATCAACTACACGACTCTGGCAGTTGACGGCCTCATCCTGCACACGTCGATCACGATCGGCTACGATTCTCCATGGCGGCAGGTGCACGAGCTCATGATCGAAGCTGCCCGGCGCACCGAAAACATCGAGGCGGAGCCGGGGCCCTTTGTTCTTCAGACAAGCCTGGATGATTTTTACGTCAGTTATGAGCTGAATGCCTACACGTACCAACCGGCGTTAATGGCGCTGACATACTCGCGCCTGCACGAGAACATCCAGGAAACATTCAATGAAGCCGGCGTCGAGATCATGTCGCCTCACTACCGCGCTCAGCGTGATGGAAATCAGATCACTATTCCTGTCGCCCACCTGACGGGCGAGGTGATCCCTCCGCGTCGAACACAGAAAGGGCGCTGAGCATTTGGCTACGACCGCAACCGCGCGTTCCATCTTTCATTTCCACTGCTATTTCATATCTTGCCAAGTCGCCCGATCGTGACCATACCAAACGGCGTACGTCGCAGTGTCGCATAGTCCCGACACGAGGTATACTGTGGACCTCGGAGCATCCAAGCATCTTGAGTTGCCACTTCATGCAGGTTCCATGAGCATCGATATCATTCGAAGCGGGATAACCCGGGCCGCGCTCACGACAGCGGCTGAGGCGCTTTTTGGAGACATGGTCAAGGCTGTAGTAGACGTCCGCCGCAGTCTGATGGCAATCGGCGGAGAGCTTCATTCGGACGAGGAAAGCGTTTTGCTCGAGGATGGTTCCGAACAGAACAATCTGTGGGGGATAAATCTCTATCCAGCCGAGACGGGCGATGACTGGATCGAGTTCGACTCGATGATCAATGTGCGTCCTTCCGTGAAAAATCGCTCGCGCGATGTCGAGGATCCGGCGCTGCGCGAATCGATTCGAGCAGTCGTGCGGAGTCTGGTAAACGAGTGACGCATTCGTGACACTGCACGCAGCATTGGCTTCCGGTGGATGGCGCGAGATGACGCTCCCCGAGCAGCTTGCCAACGTCGGCAGCGAGGTTGATCGTGCTATCCGGAACTCGCAGTCCGGACGAGTCTCTCGATTCGAGAACGCACTCGATCGGGCTCTCGAGTTGTTCGATCTCACGGCTGCAGACGATCGATGGCGAGGACCCCGTCGGCGCGAGGTGTTACGCGCCCGCGAGGAATTCTGCCGGCTGTTTTTTGATGGCGATGTGCGTCCAGAATCAGCCCATGGTTTGAGCAGGTATTTTCTCCAGTTCGCGACCCTTGCGCGCGCGAAGCGGAAGGCTGTCGTACCAACTTCGGTGTGATCCGGCAGTACCAATATTCTGCCCGTGGCCCTAACCCTATTTGCGAAATGACGACGTTCGAAGACCGGCTTAACCACACCCTCTCCAGCGCCTACAACATCGAGCGTGAGCTCGGCGGCGGCGGTATGAGCCGCGTATTCGTCGCGACCGATCGGATCCTGGGGCGCAAAATCGTCATCAAGGTTCTGTCGCCGGAGCTAACGGCCGAGGTGAACCGGGGCAGATTCCGGCGGGAGATGCAGGTCGCCGCGCAGCTTCAGCACCCTCACATCGTCACGCTGCTCTCGGCCGGTGAACAGGACGATCTCCTCTACTTTACGATGCCGTTCATCAAGGGCGAATCCCTCAAGTCGGCGGTCGAAAAGGATGGGGCCATGCCGGTCGGGGAGGTTCTGCGCGTCCTGAATCACGTGGGCGAAGCTCTCGATTACGCGCATCAGGCTGGCATTATTCACCGCGACATCAAGCCGGCCAACATCCTCATGTCGGGCTCGTATTCGCTCATCACCGATTTCGGAGTAGCGAAGGCGCTCAATGCGGCAATGCCGTCGTCGCAGGGGATGACAGCCACCGGTATGGCAATTGGCACGCCGGCGTACATGGCGCCCGAGCAGCTTGCCGGCGATGCGGCTGCTGATCATCGCATGGACATCTACGCCATGGGAATGCTTGCGTACGAGCTGCTCAACGGAAAGTCGCCGTTTGCAGGGACTACTCCGCAGCGAATGCTCGCGGCGGTTCTCACTCAGGATCCGCGGCCGCTCGTTGAGGTGTGTCCCGATGTCCCGCAGTCGTTGTCGGATGTCGTCATGACATGCCTCTCGAAAGAGCCGGAGCGGCGGCCTGCAACTGCGAGGGAATTGCTGAATTCACTCGCCATGTTCTCGAGTCTGTCGAGCGATGTCAGGACGATGGAGCGAAGGGTTGCTCGCGTCGAGCGCACGCCTACTCCTGCTTCGGGAACGACTCCTGTCGTTATTCGAGACGACATACTTCCTGCGGCCGAGCCGACGTTTGCCGATCAAGCTCCGCCTGCAGATGAAGTTCGGGCGGCAGATGAAGTTCTGGCTGCAGATGAAGCTCTGGCTGGGGATGAAGTTCCGCCAGTCTCGTTTGATCCATTATCCGGTGAGTTTGGAACTCCCGGATACGAGACTCCCGGATATGAGACGCCCAGGAAGAGCCGCATGGGATTGTACGCGGGCATCGTTGTCGTTCTTGCGTTGCTAACACTTGGTGGGTTCGTGATGTCACAACGTGGAGGCCTTACTACAGCTCCAGCTGTTGTTGCTACTCCCGCGCCTGTTGCCATGGTCGCTGATTCCGCATCGATGCAGGTTGCGCCGCCGCCGGCGCCGGCCGAAAGTAGTGTGGTCGCTGTTGTACCGACCGTGGATTCCCAGGCAGTACGAGATTCGATCAGGCGGCGAGCTGCGCGTAGAGACTCGACGCGCAAAGACTCGACCAGGAAGGCGCTGGCCAAGGTCGATTCAGTGCGAAGGACGCAGGAAGACCCTGCGGGCAAAGCGAGGCGAGCTGTAGCTGGGATGCTGTCAAACGCGAGTGCCACCGAATTGCTTTCAAAGGGCGCAACTCACATGGGCGGAGTTCTCAACACAAAGCGGATGGGCGATCTGCAGACGCAGATCAATGCGTTGACGCCGTTCCTTGCGCAGGCGGGTTTATCCTATGCGCAGTTCAAGGAGATCGCCCAGGGATCCGGCGTCAACATTTTCGATGAGTACGGGCGCATCGTACCGGATGCGTTGAAACAGTTCGCCGCCGCAGGACATTAGAATCTACCAAAAGGGTTGAGGTGTGTCGCATTCGCGGCCCGGACTATTTCGTCGATGAGACCCGGGCGGCGAATGCATTCCCCCAATTCAAAATTACCGTCGCCGGCACATCGCTCTGGCTCGGCTCGAGCACGAGAAGGTGTTTGCCGTCCGGCGCAACATCGTAAAGAGGATGGAATCGCATGGAAGCGTAATTCCCTTTGGCAACGGTATCGCGCCTGCTAACCGACAGTGCTGCTGACAATGCAACAGAAGCGGCAAGATAGGCACCGTTAGCCGAATAGAAGATCGTCCGCCCGTCTTTCGACCAGAGCGGCTCGCGTCCGCCGTTCACCGAAATGAGAGTGCGGCCACCGGAACCCGGAAACGGTCGGACATATACTTCATCCTGTCCCGACTCCGCCGACACATACGCCATCCATTTTCCATCAGGCGAAATTCTCGGATTAAGCTCGTCCGCGTCCGTAGCGAGCACGGGAGTGATTGTCCTGTCACCCGACATCGATACCGACAGAATGTCGCGCAGGCGATTGGGCGTATCGACGCGAAACACGAGCGTCTTTCCGTCAGGCGTTATGACGCCCTCGAAGACTGGAATGTTCAGACCAGCAGGACTGATACGCTCTGCCGGCAGGCTTCCATCGATTGTTTGCCACCAGAGGCTTGTCGGACCGTTACGATCTGTTCGGTAGATCACGCGTCGGCCATCCGGTGACCATTCCACTCGATCGTTGACGGCGCCGGCGGTAGTAAGCCGATCGAGACTGCCGGATGACACCGTATAAATCCAGATGTCGGTTCGTCCCGCTTCGCGAATCGAAAACGCGATGCGGCTTCCGTCTGGCGAATAACGCGCATCAGCGATGGCGCGCTCGGAGAC
>JBBSGU010000143.1:0-5644 GCA_038253755.1 Gemmatimonadales bacterium
CAAGTGCTGATGACATGGGCTGGTCTCCGTGATTTTGCGACAGTGACATCGTCGCATGTGGCTCTGGCGACTCCGGTTAACACGTGATGAGCTAATCCACGCTGAAACCGGAGGCCAGCCCAGTCATAACTTCTAAACGACGGTACGACGGAGCGACATTGGAAATCAGCCGTAGTCCCGTCGTTAACCCCAATTCCATAAAAGCCCGGTTGCGGGAAGGGCGCCGCGCCGCAGACGTCTCTTGATTGTGATCTGTGGTCTCTGTGGTCTCTGTGTCAAAGGCTTTTAATAGGCGGCGGAATCGCTTTAATGCGATTTTACAGGAATGCCTCCCCAATCGAGATCGCTGAATCCATTCCGGGTGCTCCAGGCACACCGGAACTTTCGGTTGTTCTGGATTGGGCAGACTGTCTCGCTGATCGGCACCTGGATGCAGCAGGTTGGGCAGGGGTGGCTGGCACTTCAGCTATCGAATAGTGCGTTCATAGTGGGAGTCGTCAGTGCGGCGGGCTCGCTGCCGGTGTTGTTCTTTTCGCTCTACGCTGGCGTGCTGGTCGATCGGCGCGACAAGCTTCGACTTGTCACCATCGCGCAGGTTCTGTTGTCCCTCGAGGCCGCGCTGCTGTGGTGGGCGGTGTGGAGCCATCACATCACCATTCCTCTCCTCGTGATTCTGGCGTTCAGCAATGGCCTGGTGAGTGCCGTCGAGATTCCGGCTCGACAGTCGCTCATCGTCGAGCTGGTGGGGCGCGATGACATCGTCGACGCCGTTGCGCTCAACTCGGGGGGATTCAATCTCGCTCGGATCATCGGGCCGTCGATTGCTGCAGCTGTCATTGCTGGCGCCGGACTCGCATGGTGCTTCGGCATCAACGCGCTGAGTTACATCGCCGTGATTGGTTGTCTCATCGCGATCAAGCTTCCGAAGTTCGTTCCGAACGAACAGCGGCCATCCGCATTGTCTCAATTCAAGGAAGGGATCGGATACATCCGCTCGCGACGCGAGGTCACGGGATTGATGGGCGTCATCGCGATGTTGGCGATTTTCGGTTTTCAGTACCTGACACTGATGCCCGTTATCGCGCGCGATGTCCTCCACACAGGAGCCAGTGGATATGGGCTGCTCGTGACATTCGTCGGAATCGGAGCGGTTTGCGGTGCGCTGACTCTAGCCGCCCTGGGGAACCGCGTTCGGCGCGGGCGGCTCCTCACCATCTCCACCATTTCGTTCTCGACACTGTTGATTCTGTTTTCGTTCGTGAACGTCAGGCCGGTCGCCGCCGGTGTGCTGTTCTTTCTCGGCTTGACGATGTTGATCAACGGAGCGCTCGCGAACGGGATTCTTCAGTCAGCCGTGCCCGACGAGCTGCGGGGCCGAGTGATGGCGGCGTACGTGTTCGTGTACGTGGGTTTCACGCCGATCGGGTCGCTCATCGCCGGCGCCGTAGCACACGCGACAAACGTCGAGTGGGCGATCGGGATTGGCGGCGCGGTAATGCTCCTCTATTCCATATGGGCCTTCACAGAGTTTCCGGAGCTGCGGAAAGTCTGATTAACATCATTGAAGGTCTCCGTCTTGCTCAACGGTTTGAACGCCTCAACCGTTAAGCAACGTGACCACACCAACAGCACCGGATCACCCTCCGGCACCTCTCTCATCCTCGCAGATCCGACTTGTCTTCAGCGGCCTGATTCTCGTGATGTTGCTGGCCGCCCTCGACTCAACCATTGTTGCAACCGCCCTCCCGACGATCGTTGGAGAACTCGGCGGACTTTCACGTCTAGCCTGGGTAGTCACGGCCTACCTGCTGGCTCAGACCGTCGTCACTCCACTCTACGGCAAGCTCGGCGACCTCTACGGACGAAAAAAAGTCCTCCAAACGGGGATTGTGATTTTCCTTGCCGGTTCCGCGTTGTGCGGACTCAGCCGGTCAATGACCCAGCTCATCGTCTTCCGCGCAATACAAGGACTCGGCGGCGGGGGCCTGATGGTCACGACTCAAGCGGCCGTCGGCGACATCGTCCCGCTCCGGGAGCGTGGAAAATACCAGGGGATTTTCGGCGCTGTGTTTGGACTGGCCAGCATCGCCGGCCCGCTGATTGGCGGTTACTTCACGACGCACCTTACGTGGCGCTGGATTTTCTACATCAATCTTCCGCTTGGTGTTATCGCCATTGCGGTGCTGGCTGCGACGCTGCCGGCCCGCGCCAAACGGGTCTCTCATGCAATCGACTACGCCGGGTCTGCCCTGCTCGCGGTGACGCTCAGCTCTACGATTCTGGTGACCGATATCGGCGGGACGGCATATCCGTGGACTTCACCGATGGTCCTTGGATTGATCGCCGTCACGCTTGTGTCACTTGCACTTTTTCTTCTGGTCGAAAAGCGCGCAAGCGAGCCGGTGCTCCCGCTTCGGCTTTTCCGAAACGCGCCATTCACTGTTTCAACAGTTGTTGGCCTGATCGTGGGTTTTGCGCTCTTCGGATCGGTGACGTACCTGCCGCTATTCCTCCAGATCGTCAAGGGCGACAGCCCGACAGCATCGGGCCTACGAATGCTGCCAATGATGGGCGGCATGCTCGTTTCGTCGATCGTCTCGGGACAACTCATCAGCAAGTGGGGGAAATACAAGATCTTCCCGATTCTCGGCACCGGGATCATGTCCGTCGGGCTCTTTCTTCTGTCGAGAATGAGCACCGAGACATCCCTCGTGACCGCCGCATTCCTGATGCTGCTTCTTGGTCTTGGGCTCGGTATGGTGATGCAGGTTCTCGTCATCGCCGCGCAGAACGCCGTGGATTACTCCGATCTTGGAGTTGCGACATCGGGTGCCACGCTTTTCCGTCTGATGGGCGGATCTGTCGGAACGGCGGTCTTGGGGGCGATTTTCGCATCGCAGCTCGACAATAATCTGAGCCGCATTCTGCCTGCCGGAGCCGCGGCTGCCGGTGGTGCCGGAATGAACCCCCGCTCCATTCTATCGTTGCCCGCCGCTACCCGTCAGTTGTATGCGGGGGCTTTTACCCAGTCACTCTCGACGGTCTTCCTGGTTGCAGCAAGTATTGCAGTTGTCGGATTTTTGCTTGCCCTCGTTCTCCCGGAACGGCCGCTCCGTGCGACCGTCGCCGCAAGCGCCGGGGACGTTGGTACGGAAATGGGCGAGGCCTTTTCGATGCCGACCGGTACGGACTCCTTTCCGATCGTCATGCGCGCGCTGGGAATGGTCGCCGACCGGGATGTGCAGCGAGAATACATTGAGCGGCTGGTAAAGCGGGCAGGCGTTGCCATGTCTCCCGCCGCAGCATGGCTCCTGCTCCGAATCGAGGACGACCCCGCCGCGGACGTCGAGGCATTAGCTCGAACATATGGACTGGATGTCAGCAATCTGTCGATGGCAATGGATGAGCTCGTAACGGCCGGTTTCGTCGAAGAGAGAGCGTCGGAAGACGGATCATCCGTGACGCGGAGTCTTAGTTCTGCCGGCTGTGACATACACGACAAGATCGGCGAGGCTCGCCGGCTCAGACTTTCGGAAGTCTTCCATGAATGGCCAACTGAACGGCATGCGGAGCTGGAAGATGCGATTCGGCGGGTTCAGGGTGAGCTGGTCCCTGATGCTCACCGTACACGACCCGCCGAGTCAGTAGCCGTTTCCGGGGCCTGAGAGGGTCAAAAAACGTCTCGAAAGTGTTATATTGAGAGACTCAAAGCGCTCCGCTCGGCTACGACCGACGGAGCGTTCGGATATATGGGACAACGAACAAGAGGCGGTGAAGTCTAGATGCCCAATAAAGCAAAAACACCCCAGGCGATTTACCAGGCCGAGAAGAAGCGGTCGGAGCGCGATCGCCGCGCGACGCACGCCGCGCTGATGAAAGATGCCAAGGCTGCGTTCGATCAAATGATCGAAGACGGCAAGGCAGCACGAAAGGGCGGACGTCCAAAGGGAAGCAAGACCCGCAAGGACGGCGATCCATTGTAGGCTGGATTCTGGCGTAAAAATGAGGCGGGCTGAAAAGTCCGCCTCATTTTTTTCGCGCACGACTGCAAACCAATGCAGGCAATTTCCGTTTCGTCGTCGGTGCGACCGGATTCGATCTCAGGCGATTCCGTTCTTTATCGCGTCGGTCATCTTGTCCGCAAACGTGTCGATCTCATCAACCGTTGTGTAGACGTTCGGCGTGATCCGAAGCCCGTTGAACTCGGGATGTAGAATGGGCGTGTTCACGATTCGATGCTTCGACATCAGCCACGCGCCAAGTTTTCCGAACTCCAGCCCGTCAACGCTGACTAATCCGATCGCTCCTGAATACTTGCTGTCGAGCGGCGTCAGGACTTTCACTCGCGGACTCTCCGCCAACAGTCGCTTGGCCCACCGGTCTCTCAGGTACCGTAGCCGCGCGATCTTGCGATCGGTGCCAATTCCGCGATGGAATGCGAGGGCAGCCGAGATTGCGTTGTGATTGGCGGCTGGATGTGTGCCTATCTCTTCGAACTTCCTGATGTCGTTGTCCTGAGTCTTTGCCGCAGCCATCAGAGGCCAGAGCTTCGACTGCTTTTCCTTTCGTACGTAGAGAAAGCCGGTTCCAATCGGAGCGAGCAGCCATTTATGGAGACTCGTTCCATAGAAGTCCGCGCCGAGGTCGTCTCGCGTGAACGGGAAATGCGCGAACGCGTGAGCTCCGTCCACGATCACCTCGATGCCGCGCGGTTTCGCGAAGTCCACCAATTCCCGGATCGGCATGATCTGGCCGGTGAGATTGGTGATGTGCGGCAGCTCGATGACTTTGGTGTTCGGAGTGACCATCGCGGTGAACTGATCCACGATGTACTTCTGTGACGGCGGCGGCACCTTGAATGACACCTGCTTGACGACGATGCCTTCGCGACGTGCCCGCTGATCCCACGCCGTGAGCATGCGGCCGTAGTTCTGGTTGGAGACGACGACCTCATCTCCTTTCCTGAGATCCAGACCCATGATCATGATTTCGTTCGATTCGGAAGCGTTGCGTGTTATCGCCAACTCCTCCGGATCGCAGCCGAATTCGCGCGCGAGGTCGCGACGGACGCTCTCGATGCGCGGCTCGAGCACCCGCCACATGTGCTCAACGGGAAGCTCGTTCGTGAACCGCAGGTCTCGAATCATCGCCTCGAGCACGTGACTCGGGGTTGGACTGACGCCGCCGTTGTTCAGGTTGATCATCGTCCGATCGACGTCAAACGCGCGCTGAATCTCGCTCCAATACGATTCGTCATCGGCGAGAGACTGCGGCGTCTGGTCGCCAGCGATGAGATTCGCGCGAGTTAGGGCACCGACAGCGTTCTCACGAAAGATTGCGCGGCCGCTGAGTCCAGCGACTGCGATCCCAGAAAGAAAATTCCGGCGTGTTGTCATCCGGCAGCTCCGGTATGGGGAACCATCAAGCCTGCGGACCGCATTCCTCCAGGAACCCGTCTTTCACGAACGCGACTGGAATCTGCCCCTGCGACATGAAGCGCTCATGGAATTTCTTGGCCGAGAAGGCAGCGCCAGTCCTCGCCTTGCAGGCTTCCCTGAGCTCTATAATCGCGTTCTTGCCAAGGTTGTACGTGATGGCCTGCGTCGGCCACTTGGAATAGCGGTAGATCGCGCGTGTCGCGGAA
>JBBSGU010000144.1:0-5614 GCA_038253755.1 Gemmatimonadales bacterium
GCAGCGCTCTTGTACAAATCGCCCGACAACGTCGCGGCGAGGTTGTTCTTCGACAGCGTCCACGTCGTATTGTAAAAGAGATTTCCAGTTCCGCCGTTTCGCTGGCGAGTCGCACGAACCTGGTCGGGAATCTCGGTGAGAGAGAACGCACTCGACGTCCCGTCCTGCACCCGATAGGTGGCGAGACCCGGCCAAACGTTGCGCCCCATCGTATTCTGTCCCAGCCACCAGTCGAGCAGCGCGGTGTAACTCTGTTGCGGCGGAGCAATCGCCCAATAGAGCTGCGGCGCCAGATAATCGACCCAACCCTGCTGAAGCCACTTTCTGGAATCGGCGTAGATGCTCGAGTAAGCGTCGAGGCCGGTGATGCCGGTCGGGTTACCGGGACGCCAGATTCCGAACGGCGAAATGCCGACCTTGATGAACGGTTTGATGTTGTGCGTCTCGCGATACATCCGCTCGACGAACTTGTCTATGTTCGCGCGGCGCCAGTCGGCGAGGGCGATACCGTTACCATACTTCGCGAATGTCGCGGAATCGGGGAAGGGAACCGGCTTGCCGGCGTTGTCGTTGATGACATACGGATAGAAATAGTCGTCGGCGTGAAGTCCATCGATGTCGTACCGCGTCACGATGTCCTTGATGACTGCGATTGACCGATCCTGAACGTCAGGCTCACCCGGATCCATCCAGATATTAGAGCCGTAGACTCGAATGAGGTCGCGGCGCGTCTTGAACAAGTGTGGCGCGACCATCGTCGTGGTGTCGGACGTGTTTCCGGCGCGAAACGGGTTGATCCACGCATGCAATTCCATGCCGCGCGAATGTGCTTCCTGAATTGCAAACGCCAGCGGGTCATAGCCGGGGTTCCCTCCCTGAGCGCCAGTCAGGAGCTTGGCCCATGGCTCGAGGGATGACTGATAAACAGCGTCACCGGCGGGACGAACCTGCAACACTATAGTATTAAGTCCGGCGGCCTTCGCTTTGTTCAGGATATCGACAAGCTCATTCTGCTGTTGTGTCGCCGAGAGCGTTCGCGAGGAAGGCCAGTCGATATTGGCAACCGTGGCGATCCATAGCCCGCGCATCTCACGCCTGACGGGTGGCGCGGCGGTATCAGACGGCATCACGGGCGTCGGACCGGTCACGTCTGAGCCCGACCCGGCGCACGCCGCCGCTATCATCGTACAGATGAATAGCGCGAGCATGCGGAACGCACCTCCGCTCAGCGCATCCCGAACAGCCTCGAGCGCACTGAACCTCGGCGCGAATCCAAGGTGCTCTTCCGCCTTGAGTATGCTCGCCCATGGAGAATGAAGCGTGTGATCCTCCGTCAGGTCCGCATCTCTCTCGGACACCGTCTTGCGCCACTCATCCCAAGGTTGAAACTCCAACTTTGCCTTTCGGTTCGACCATGATGCAACGGCCTCGGCATAGTCCCGAAGAGTCACCGGCTGTCGTGCCGCTACGTGAAACGATTCGCCGGTTGCCGACTCCGGATTTGCAATTGCAAGCTCGAAGGCCTGCGCGACGTCGTCGGCATGAACATGTTGAAGCGTCGCAGAACCGTCGTCAGGCAGCGTCACGATGTCACCGCACAAAAGGCGCTCGAAGACCCTGACGTCGAGATTCCCGGCGGGATTGATCGGAACCCAGCCCGGCCCGGTAATATGACCGGGATGCAGCACCGTCGCGGGGAATCCGTCCGCGGCGGCCTGCATCAGATAACGCTCGATCTCTGCCTTCCTGAATCCATAGTCGCCGAAAGGTTTGCGAGGAAATGTTTCATCGTACGGCCGAATGTTCAGAATGCCATGCACCCAGAGAGTTCCGCAATGTGCAAAGAGCTCGACTTTGCCCCGGAGCTGATCGACCAGGTGCCTGGCGGATTGGACGTTGAAGCAAGTGAGATCGACCACCGCGCCGGACTCGAGCTTCGCGATTGCTGAGCCAAATGATCGATCCGCCTCGGCGGCCAGTCGATCGATCTCGACCGTTCTAACCGACTCCCATTCGGGCGAGTCGCGGTACGGTTTTCTCACTCCGCGTGACACAGCAACCACGTCGTGACCCGCGCGGACGAGGCGGGGTATGAGCCAGGTTCCAATGTGTCCTGTCGCGCCTATGACAGTTACTCGCACGTGCGCCGCTCCCGCAGATGAGTACCATTCTTGACAGAATAGTAACACGGCGAAATATCACGATGCGGAAATGTTTGTCATCTTATCTAACAATGACTGCAACCACCCGACGCAATTTCATAATCACCAGCGCTGTCTCGCTGGCGGGAGTCGCGTGTAGATCGCTTTCATCGGCAACCGCAGCAGGACCGGGGTCGCTCGCTGAGTATCTAAAATTTCCGCAGGACGCGCGTTTGCTGATACTGCACGCAGACGACATCGGCATCGCGCGCGCAGTGAACGCGGCGGTGATGACGGCGTTCGAAAAAAAGGCGATCGACTCCGGAAGCGTTATGGTGCCGTGTGATGCGTTTGCGGAATTCGCGAGTTGGGCGCGCAGCCGGCCATCGCTCGACCTCGGGATTCATCTGACGCTCACGAGCAGTCCATCAGCTCGCTCTCGGCCGGTTCTTCCGCGTGAGAATGTTGCGACGCTTGTCGACGCAGACGGATTCTTTCCGCTGACATGGCCGGCGACGCCGGTGTTTTCGTTGACGGAGATGGAGGCGGAGCTTCGCGCGCAGATCGACCGCGCAGCGAAGGAGGGAATCGACATCACTCACCTCGATGCACATCAGCACATCCTTCAGCTTCGACGTCCGGATGTGTTTGGAGTCCTCCTCAAACTGACACAGCACTACCGGCTTCCGTTTCGCGTCTCGAAATCGTGGTACGCGCGGGCACCATGGCTCGCCGGCGATGCCGAAAAAGCCAACGTTCCGCTCGAGCGACTGATCTCTCCAGGAGCGAAAGACTCGACACCTGAGGCGTGGAATTCCTGGTACGCCGATCGGGCTCGCTCGATTCCACCAGGTTTGAGCGAGCTGTTCATGCATCCGGGACGAGACGACGCCGAGCTCCGAAGTCTTCTCCCGAACGAGCGTCCATGGGGCTCGGCGTGGAGGCAACGAGACTTCGATATGCTCTTTTCACCCGAGCTTGCCAGCGCGATTCGAGAGGAGAAAATCGTCAGAATCGGGTGGCGTCAGGTTCGCGATTATCTCCGAGGTCGAAGCTAACCGAGCGGCCATCGGCCAAACCGGGACCAAGAACCTTCCCAAGAAACTTCTCTTGACAGCGTAAAGCCCGCCCCTTAGCCTTTGGCGATTCATAAAGTCATAAGATGACTTAGTGACTTGTGGTTCTTCACCGGCTAAGAGGAGCGGCTTAGTGGACATCCAGTTCCAGTCTGTGCTTCGGCAAAGCCTGTCGGACGAGATCGCCGAGAAGATCACTCGGATGATTCAGTCAACCGGGTTCAAGCCGAGTGACCGGTTGCCGGCGATCACTCAGATGGCGAGGCAGTTCGGGGTTGGATCTCCGACCGTTCGTGAGGCGCTCAAGAGACTCGAGACGATCGGCGTCGTCGATATCCGCCACGGGTCTGGCGTGTACGTCGGCACCACTCCGGATTCATTCCTCATCACGAATCCAGTTTTCGGCGGTACGCCGTCCAAGAAAGTTCTCGTTGACCTCATCGACTCGCGAATTCCAGTCGAGATGCGCACTGCTGCGCTCGCTGCGAGTAACGCGACGACCGAACACCTCGACGAGATGGAACGGCTTCTCGCGCAAGCCGGTCAGAGCCTGAATGACGGCGAGCTGCTCAACAAGGTGAATCTCGCGTTTCATCGCCAGATCGCGCTCGCGTCCGGAAACACCGTGATGCACCAGATACTCGAGGTGCTGTCGAGTCTTTTCCGGCAAGAGCAGCGAATGATTCTCGAAATCAAGGGGAATCGCGCCGAGGATCATGGTGAGCACGTCGGAATTTTTGAAGCGGTGCGTTTGCGGGATGCCTCGCTGGCGACGTCAAGAATGCAGGATCATCTCGAGCGTGTGCGCGAAGTGCTAATGGGGTGGGACGAGCACGCGATGACAAAGGCCTGATGCAAAGCGTCGGCTGTACGCATGGACGATGGGGAGTCGCGATTATGGCGGGCTTCTCGTTTGTCGCGTTCGGTATGGCCGGTGCCCAAAGCGACGCGGCGCTCGTAATCCGCAACAATCACGAGATTCCCTATGCGGGCGCGATCGAGATGCCAGTCAGTTTGCCGGATGGTGAGTATCGAAACGGAAACACGACGGCGCGTGTTGATCACGGGTTCGCGCGCATGTTCGCATCGCTCAAGCCCGCTTCGAGTGTACGTCTTACCCGCGTTGGAAACCCGGCAAATAACAATTCGACAATTGAAACGTTCAGCGGCCCGTTCGGTGTATCATCCGAAGCGGGCCGCCTTCGCATTAAGCATCGCAGTAATGCGATCGCATCGATCGACGTAGGACTCGTCGTCGTTCCCGGAACGACTGCGACCGCAGACAACGCGATTTCATCGTTTGATCCGCTTGGCTCGATCTGGACAACAGCTGGAGACGGAACGCTTCGCAGTTCGGCCCGGGTTTCGGGCTACGATGTGACGCTAACCGCAATGCCGTATGGTCGCGGTTCGTTCGACATGACAGCGAAAGTCGCACGAACTTCAGCGCAGGCTGGGTCCGCATATCTCGCGATCGTTCGTCGGGTGATCACTCCCTCTATCAACGCCAGCAGACTCCGGTTCAACGGACGCGAGATGAAAGGCGGCGACTCTCCACCGACGTGGGATCGCGATTTCTGGTACACGCGTGGTGTCGACTGGATTAGTTGGCGATCGAAAGGATTGTCGTTCATCGCTGTGAACGGTTTTTCGCCCGTTCCGACGATCAAGCGCGACACGGCCTGGGTTGAGGGCAGCCATTTCTACGTCTGGGAAAAGACCCGGCAGCGTTCCGATACGACATGGTTGATATCGGAAATTGCCGGTCCGAATCCGGACCAGGCGAAGTCTCGTTACATGCCGGTCACTCCGTACGCCGCCGTTCGCGAAGGAGACACGGTATCGCTCAAGTGGCGACTCGACATCTCACAATCGCCGGCGACGACATGGCCCGAGAGCCAGCTTCGCGTCTTCGCAGGCTATCGCACGGTTTCGAAGACGGGCAATGACGTAACGGTTTCGCTGGGTGTTCCAGGCGTGTCGTTCGGCACGAGCTATTTCCCGTACTCGACTCTCGCGGAAAACTTCGATTACTATCGGACGCCCGGCCTCAACTCCGAAGCGTTTTGGCCGACGTCGCCGGTGATGTGGAAGAACTGGCGTGCGTATGAGCCGAGGATGCGGACGGATATGCACATCATCCGTTCGATGGGGTTTGAGAATCTGAGGCTGCACCATCTCGAACTGCTTCGCACGCTGCCGCCAGCCGACGCTTTTGCGTTTCTCGATTTCATCATGGGCAACGCGCGGCACCTAGGGCTTCACGTGCTGGTTGATTCAGAAGGACCGGCCGACTGGATTACGGGAGTTCTCTCGCGCTACAGTGATGTCGTGACACGAGTCGAGCTGGAGAACGAAGTGTTGATCGGCGGCATCATGCCGAAGGATCCAGCGAGA
>JBBSGU010000145.1:0-5540 GCA_038253755.1 Gemmatimonadales bacterium
CCAAAGTTCGACCTCACGAAATCAAGCTCCGCTTTTTGACCACCCGTGGGCGCTTCGAGCGTAGAGCCCCAGACGCTGCCAACCGCACCGTTAAGTCGCGTCAGAAGAGATAGCGGTGTCGCCTCACTCCGCGTGGCTAAAGTGGGATCGCCGTTCAGTGCTTCCTGCGCGTCCTTCAGCTTGTCGGTCACTATACGGGCCCGGTGCTGAAGACTCGTATCCGCCGTCGGGGTCTCGTCAATTGCGCGCTTGAACAAAGTCATCCTGCCCAACGCTTCGCGCATAACCTGATCGAGACCGAGCACCGACCGCTCGAGATCCGCGATTCTTTGCTGATCCGCGAGAGTGGCCATGGTTCTTCCGGCCGTGCCATCTACCGCTACAACCTGGAATCGCTGCGTCTCGCCAAGCGGCGCGAACACTCCGTTCACGCGAGTCGAGAAATTCACCTGGTACGTTCCGGGTACGGCGTACGGCGATGCAGGCGGACTATTGAAAGGCCAGTCGGGGTCGGGAGCATACACCGGTCCTATCACGGGGTTCGGCGCCTGAAGCTGAAGATCCCACGCTACACGATTGATTCCCGAGGCGGATGGCGCACTAAACCGGCGAATCGGATTGCCTGTCTCGTCGCTGATTGTGACGAGAACGGCGGGACCCTCTTCACGATCCTCCGCTTTCAACGAGTCCCACGCTGGATAGAACACGTCCGAGCCTTTCTTCGTGAGCTCCTTCTCCGCGGCCTGACGAACATCGCGTCGGGATTTGAGCGCAGTCTTCATATAGTAGGTGAAGACCGCACCGAACGGCGGGTTGTTCGCCATGTAATAGCCTGCTCCCTGAAATGCGGGACCAATCGCGTCCGACAATCCAAGCGGAACCGACGGTACGTACAGCGGCGCCGGACGAGTTGGGAAAAGTACGAAGCTGCTTGCCAACGCAGCGTCATTCATGGTGCGCAACGAAGAATAATCGTCGAGCACATAGAAGCCGCGACCAAAGCTCGCAACAACCAGGTCATTTTCGCGTTTTTGAATTGCGAGATCGCGAACCTGAATAGTCGGCAGTCCGCCGTTCAGCTGGAGCCACTTCCGGCCGCCATCGCGGGTGACGAACAATCCGTATTCGGTTCCGACGAACAACAGATCGCGATTGACGTGATCCTCGGCCACGGCGTAGACGCTTCCCTTCTCCGGAAGATTGCCCGCTATCGACGTCCACGTGCGACCCATGTCGCTCGACTTCATCAGGTACGGCTTGAAGTCACCTGCCTGATGATTGTTGAACGCAGCATAAACGACGTTCGCGTCGTGCTGCGATGGAACAACCTTGAAAACGGGCGCAGTGTCCGCGACGCTGGGCACATGGTCGATCGATCGCCATGTTCCCCCGCCATTCTCGCTGACGCTGATCTTTCCATCGTCAGTACCGGCGAATAACAAACCTTCCTTCACGGGCGATTCGGCGATGGTCAACACGACGCCGAAGAGCGTCGTCGACGCATTCTTGGATACTGCGCCCAGTCCCATCACGCGATCCATCACCTTGAGCCGGTTGCGATCGATGAGACGCGACAGATCAGGACTGATCACCTTCCACGTATCCCCGCGATCGTTCGACATGAAGAGCCGATTCGATGCGAAATACAGGCGATTGTGATTGAACGGGCTGATGAACAGCGGCGAATCCCATCCCCATCGAGGTCCGGGAGTGCCGGGCTCTTCAGTCGGCTGAATGCCCATCACATCGCCCGTCTTCAGATTGAACCGGGAGAGGCTGCCGAACTGCGACTCGGCATAGACGGTGTTCGGTTCGACTGGATCGACGACACTTCCGAATCCATCTCCACCGGATGTGATGAACCAGTCAGCGTTGGTGATTCCGCTCACGTTGCGTGTGCGCGACGGACCGCCGACTGAAAAGTTGTCCTGCGCTCCGCCGAATACTCTATAGAACGGTTTCGACTCGTCTGCGGCCACGCGGTAGTACTGCGTGATGGGAAGGTTCGCCACGTATCGATAAGTCTTGCCGCCGTCGAAGGTTTCATACACGCCGCCGTCGCATCCGATGACGAGATGTGTAGTTTCGTCGGGATCGATCCACACAACGTGATTGTCAACGTGCTTGTTGCGCTCACCAACGCGGTGAAAAGTCTTTCCGCCGTCGTCCGTGACCTGAAGGATCGGCTCGATCGCATACACGCGATCAACATCTTTCGGATCGGCGAATATCTCGTTGTAGTAATTACTGCCCGACTGGTAGCCGCTCATCTTGTCCCAGCTAGCGCCACCGTCACGCGAGCGGAAAAATCCTCCCTTCCCTTCTGCTGCCTCAGCGATGGCGTACACTACGCTCGGATTGGCTGGCGAAACTGAGAGACCGATGCGGCCAAGGTCTACGTCAGGGAAGCCGGCCTGAGACTTGGTCCATGTTTTTCCGGCGTCGGTCGATCGCCATACAGCTGAACCCGGCCCGCCAGCGACGAACGCATATACTCGGCGTTCGCGCTGCCATGTAGTTGCAATGAGAATATCGGGATTGCGTGGGTCGAGCTGGATATCGTTCGCGCCCGTCCAGTCATCGACGCCGAGAATTTTGGTCCACGTCTTTCCGCCATCGGTGGTTTTGAAGACGCCGCGATCGCCGCCCTTCTTCCAAAGCGGGCCCTGCGCGGCGACGTAGACGACATCCGAGTTCCGTGGATCGATTACAACCCGGCCAATATGCTCAGACTGCTTGAGTCCCATGTTCTTCCAGCTTCGTCCGCCGTCGATCGACTTGTAGATGCCGTCGCCGTAAGAAACGACTCGCTGCGCGTTGTTCTCACCGGTGCCGACCCAGATGACGCTTGGATTTGCGTGATCGATGTTAATCGTGCCGATGGAGAACGAGCCCTGTCCGTCGAAAATCGGCGAGAACGAGATTCCGCCGTTGGTGGATTTCCAGACTCCGCCGGATGCGGCGGCGACGTACCAGGTGTGTTTGTCGCCTGGATCGATCGCGATGTCGGACACGCGTCCGGACGTAAGCGCCGGGCCGATCGAGCGAAGCTGAAGACCGGAGAGCAGACCGATCGTGAACTTCGAGCTGTCCGGCTTCGCTGCGGACTGTTTGTTGTTGGTCTTCGATTGCGCGCCGGCGATGCTGGAGACGGCGAAAACGAGGACGGCTGTAACGACGGTGCGCATTCTATTTTTTTGGGATTGGAGCGGTTGGAAAGGGCTCGAATCAGTCGAGCTCTAGCGGCCGAGCGCTGACTTGATGCGCGCAAGGTGGTGCCAGCTATGACGTACTGCATGATCCTCGAGCACGAACTGCGCAGTGACTGGCGCACCGAAACTCAGGGAGAACGGTGCCGCGGTGTCCAGCTGTTCGTCCGTAAAGCCGCGAACAGCGTCAGCCGCCGCCTTGCTGTTCTTGCGAAGAAGGTCGAGAGCGGCGGCCTTGTTCACGGCGGCGTTGTCCGTCGCATGCCCTGCGTTCATGTCGGCGACCGCATCCCACGTCACATCCTTCACCGCATTTCCGCCGGCGATCGTCTGGGCGAGGTCGATTTCAATTGGATACACGCTCGCCACGTGATGAACAGCGACACCAACCGAGCGACTGTCCCGGCCACTTCCCGTAACGGACGTGTTCCATTCCTTGTCCGACAATCCTTCTGCAAACGTCGCCAGCCCGGCGGCGCCTTCCTCGATGCGGGCTGCGAGTGCTTCGGCACGACTGCTCATACAGGCTCCTGTTTTGTGAATAGGAGCGATTATGCAGAGGAGGCAGACCCGTCACAAGACCTCGACAATGTGTCGTCCGAGTTCCTGGAATAAAACCTGTCATTCCTGATGGTTGTAGGATTGCGCGGCAACATCCGTTGACCCTCGCCAGAGCAGGTTTCCGACGGACAATGACCGAGATGACGCGGGAGTTCGACCCGGCGGAATAATTTGTGTCGCGTGATTGAAGGAACATTCCTATCTTTTTCCGATCTCACGCCGCCCGATGGATAAACCGCTTAGCGCGATCATCACGTGACGCTGCCGTCATTGCCCTGCTTCCCCTGCCCGCATCAGGCATCGTGCTGTGCATACGGCACGTCGCTCTCGGATGAAGAAGCGAAAGCAATCGAGAGCAATCACGGCCCGGGGCACGTCTATTTCGCTCGCTCGGGAGAATGGCGCACGCGCGTACGGAAGAATCGCTGCGTTCTCCTGCGGGACGGCTGCTGCACCATTCACGATCAGTCGTACTACCCCACCACGTGTCAGGGCTTTCCGTGGACGGACGGTGACACTGGCGAACCTTACGAGTACGATGTGACAATCTGCGGCGAGATCGCACTACGACCTGAGCTGATCGAGATTCGGCGATCCTCAAACAGGAATTGACGGGAACTGCTTCAAGCAGTTCATGTAGTTCGAGAAACGCAGATCTACTCTGAGCCCGGCTCCCCAGTCTCAACCGGCCTCAACCGGCCTCAGCTCACTCTCTCCTTCGAAGTCGGGCCAGTGAACCCGGTGAAGCTCCATGAACTCCGTCGCCAGGTCGAGCGCTTCCTTGTCTGAATCGACATCGACGATAGCGTAGCCGCCAACGATCTCCTTGCTCTCAGTGAACGGTCCGTCGATGACGTGAAGTCTGCCTCCACTGAGCTGCACCTCTTCCCTTTGTGGCTGGATTTGAGTCCGTTCGTATCGACGATCCTGCCCATCCAGGACGACGTGACTTATCCTTTCGGCTTTGCCTTCTTCGACGGCTTTGCCTTCTGGGACGTGTTCAGCGCGATCGCCTGGAGAACGAGATCCTTGAACGCGGACTCGTCAATTTTTTCTCCTTCGTGGATGTCGATCGCCCGCCGCACGTTTCCGTCGAGACTCGAGTTGTAGAGCTTTGACGGATCCTTCAGCGACGCGCCCTTCGCAAACGTGAGCTTGACAACGTTCTTGTAGGATTCGCCCGTGCAGATGATGCCATCGTGCGACCAGACTGGAGTGCCCATCCACTTCCATTCCTCGACGACGTCCGGATCGATCTTCTTGATGAGCTTACGCATCCTGCTCAGCGTTTCGCCGCGCCAGTCGCCAAGCTCGGCGATTCTTTTCGAGATAAGCTCCGCGGCCGGCTGGTCTTTGCCTACGCCAGATTGAGTTTTCATCAGCCGGCCAGTTTTTCGAGAGCGACGATCTGAGCCAGATTGCCGCACGTGTCTTTCAGCATTGCCATGGTCAAGCCGTTGACCTTCGTTGGTGGCATGGTGAAGTTGGCACCAAGCGGTTTCGCTTTTTCCTGATCGTTCACGTAGATGCTGCTGATTTTGATCCTCACGACTATTTGCTCCTGTCAGATTGTTCGTTCGGATTTGCCTCTTCGACGTCGAACTGCCTCGCGTACTCGGCGTGGAGGCGTCGCCATCCATCGAACGTCATCGCTTCGCTGCCGACAATTCGGCCGATGGGATGACCTGCAAGGAAGCGATCGAGTACGTCGATAGAGATGTGCCAGCCGGCCGCGCCCATCGCGATGAACTGGCGGCCGATGTTGTGCCA
>JBBSGU010000146.1:0-5493 GCA_038253755.1 Gemmatimonadales bacterium
GTCATTCAGTCCTTGAGTTCGGAGTATTTGTAACATCTGAACCCAGAACCTTTTTTCTCAGACGACAAAGCATCCTTCGGATCTCGATAGTCTCTCCAGACAACGACTTCCATTCTTTCTCGATCATTACGTCGTAATCGTTTGCCAGCAACAACTGGTACTCCAGCTCATATGCGGACTTGATACTGATCTGGAGGAAACGGGCGAAATCTGGATTTGACGAAGCTCCGCACCCTTCTACAATGTTGAAAGCAATCGACTCCGCGATAATCCTGCATCGCCGAAGGTTGGGACGGGAGCCGTCGGCGAGAGCCACCATTCGGCACTCCGAAGAATCTATCTTCCGCAAAACAAACTCTAAACTCAGCGACTGAGTAACTGCCATCTCTCTACTCTTGACTCATCAAACTGAAAACTGAGCGGCAGCAGGACCTCCGATTCCGCTCAGTTATCGAGTCATTCAGTCAAGAGTCGAGAGATAACAGTTCTTCAGTTATCGAGTTAAGAGTCAACTACCTTATGCCCGACGAACGCCCTCACTCGGACGGACAATTTCTTCCTCATGCGAGGTCGCCCCATGGGGATGGAAATCAGGAACCAGCGTCTGGAGCAGCCGCCGAATCTCGTCCTCGGCCTTGCCCATGTCCGTCGCACGAGTAAGCGTATCGATCTTCTTTACGGTGCCTTCTGCAAGCAACCCGTTGCGTGCGCGCAGCACCTTCGGGTGATCCGTCGGCAACACATTCTCGGCGGTAAAGAACATCTCTTCGTACAGTTTCTCGCCCGGGCGAACACCGCTGAACTTGATCTCGATGTCGGCGCCAACCTCGAGGCCTGACAGGCGAATGAGATCGGTCGCGATGTCAACCACGCGGATCTGCTCGCCCATGTCGAGCACGAATACCTCACCACCCCGGCCAAGTGCGCCTGCCTGAAGTACGAGCTGCACGGCTTCAGGTATGGTCATGAAGTAGCGTCGCATCTCTGGATGCGTGACGGTCACCGGACCACCGGCGCGAATCTGGCGAAGGAAAGTCGGAACCACCGAGCCGCGTGAGCCAAGCACGTTGCCGAAGCGAACTGAGACGAAGTTGCGATGATGCTTGGTCGCCGCGTGCTGAACGAGCTGTTCTGCAATACGCTTCGTTGCGCCCATTACGCTTGTTGGGCGAACTGCCTTGTCGGTGGAGATGAGAACGAAATGCTGCACGTTCACGTCAATGGCGGCATCGACCACGTTTCGAGTGCCTGCAACGTTGTTGGTTACAGCCTCGAGGACGTTGTCTTCCATCAAAGGCACATGCTTGTGCGCGGCTGCGTGGAAGACCGCGTGAGGTCGATAGAGATTAAAGATGTGTGCGATTCGCGGACGATCGCGCACATCGGCAATCACTGGAATTATCTGGACATCCGGGAACGTCAGCGACAGCTCCTGGAAGATATCGAAAATCGAGTTCTCTCCATGTCCGAGCAGCACCAGCCGTGACGGGGCCAGACGGGCAAGCTGACGACACAGCTCTGCGCCGATTGATCCCCCAGCACCCGTGATGAGAACTGTCTCGCTTGTCGCCAGCTCTGCGACGGCGGCAAGATCCGTCTCCACTGCATCGCGACGGAGAAGATCCTGGATCTCGACCTCGCGGAGGCCCGTCGCGTTACCCTGGCGCGAGATGATCTCGGGAAGGCTTGGTACCGTCCTGGTCGGGATGCCGCAGCTGAGCGCGGCACGGACGACCTGTCTAATGACTGTGCCCGGAGCCGATGGCATCGCGATGATGATTTCCGCGACTCCGAAGCGCTCGACGATCTCCGGGATATGCGCCAGCGGACCGAATACTGGCAGGCCGGCGAGCATGTGGCCGTGCTTGGTCGCGTCCGAATCGACAAAGCCGATCGGCTCGAGACCCAGCTGCGACGTAACGAACAGTTCCTTGACGACCAACTTGCCGGCGTCGCCCGCACCGGCGATGAGGACTCGCTTGCCTGTGTCATCTTTCCTGCGGCGTGTGTAGCCCTGTCGCCCTATCCGAGCCATGAGGCGCGGGAAGGCGATGAAGGCTCCCGTCAGGAAAGTGTCAATGAAGATGACCGAGAAGGGCACCCGGGTCGGAGTAAGCCCGGAAAGTGGCAGGAAAATCAGTCCGACTACTGCGCACGTGAGTCCGCCACCGACAGCCGCCGACATGATCGGGCGAAGCTCTCCGACGCTGGCGTGCCGCCAGAGGCGGCGATACATCCCGGCCGCGAAAAACACTGCAAGGCGCAGAGGGACAGTCAGGACCAGGTAGGTTCCGACGAGCTTTACGTTTTCAGTTAGCCATTGGAAATGCTCGAATCGCACGATGAACGCGATGAGCGTCGCGAGAATTACCGACAAGGCGTCGGCTACAAACAGGTGCCGATTTCGGAGTGACTTGATCGTCAAGACGTTTACTGGCTTGAGGTGGTTCAGCCGAACTTTGAAAAAAACCGACACAAAAATCCCCATCTGCCTGAATCGGAGGGCAAGGCACGTGCCGGGTGAATCTACGCAACAATGACTCCCGCACAATCCGGATGTCACGAACTGACGCGGACTTACAGCTTCACAGAGAGTACTGCAAAAGATTGACTGGCGCCACATCGGATGTGACATTTCCCCGGCTACACCTTCGTTTACAACTTTCGGTCCCAGCCCGCGGCTTTCCCCGGATTTCCGCCATTGGGTTCGTTGAATCTTTCGGGAAATTCTGAATGAAAACAGCGCTCATCACAGGCGTCACCGGCCAGGATGGAGCCTACCTCGCGCGCCTGCTGCTCGCCAAGGGCTACAATGTCCATGGAATCAAGCGCCGGGCGTCGAGCTTCAATACCCAGCGGGTCGACGGGATCTACGCCGAGCCGCAGGACGTGCATTCGCGGTTCACCATGCATTACGGTGACCTCACCGACGCCACGAACCTCATCCGTATAATTCAGGAATCGCAGCCCGACGAGATCTACAATCTCGCGGCGCAGAGCCACGTGCAGGTCTCTTTTGAGACGCCGGAGTACACCGGCAACTCCGACGCTCTGGGTACACTGCGCCTCCTCGAAGCACTCCGAATTCTCGGGATGATGGACCGCGTGCGGTTCTATCAGGCTTCGACGTCAGAGATGTACGGGAAGGTCCAAGCCGTCCCTCAGTCGGAAACGACGCCGTTCTATCCCCGGTCCCCCTATGCGTGCGCCAAGCTGTACGCTCATTGGATCACCGTTAACTACAGAGAGGCGTACAACGTTCACGCGTCGTCAGGCATCCTGTTCAATCATGAATCGCCCATTCGCGGCGAGACGTTCGTGACTCGCAAGATCACGATGGCTGCCGCGCGGATTCGCGAAGCACTGCAGGACAAACTTTTCCTTGGAAACCTCGACGCTGAGCGCGATTGGGGTTTTGCCGGCGACTACGTGGAAGGCATGTGGCGCATGGTGCAGCACGAAACGCCCGATGACTATGTGCTCGCCACCGGTGAGAAACACACGGTGAGAGAATTTTGCCAGGCTGCGTTCTCGCGCCTCGGAATGGAGCTCGAGTTCAGCGGCGAGGGCGTGAACGAAGTCGCGGTCGATACCGCATCTGGCAAGGAAGTGATTGCTGTCGATCCGCGTTACTTCCGCCCAACCGAAGTCGAGCTTCTGCTCGGCGACTCAACCAAGGCACGAACCGTTCTCGGGTGGAAGCCACGCGTCGGCTTTACCGAACTGGTTGAGATGATGGTGGATGCGGACCTGGCCACCGCACAGTCCGGTCAGGAATACACGATCGAGTCGTCGTACGCCGCATTGCACGCGCTGGTCAAGTGACGGATAGCGCCGGACGCCGTTGTTTCGTCGCAGGTCATCGCGGACTGCTTGGGTCTGCAGTCGTCCGCGCGCTTGCGACGAACGGGTATCCGGCTCCAATTGTGCGCACGCACGATGAGCTCGATCTTCTCGACCAGCGCGGGGTTCAGCGTTTTTTTCGCGACGAAAAGCCCGACGTTGTCTTCGTCGCCGCAGCGCGCGTCGGTGGAATCAACGCGAACAACACATACCGCTGGGACTTTCTGTTCCAGAATCTCGTCATCGAAACGAACATCCTCGGCTCAGCGCTCGAAGCTGGCGTGAATCGCGTCGTGTTCTTCGGAAGCTCGTGCATTTACCCGCGCATGGCGACGCAACCCATCAAGGAAGAGTACTTACTCACTGGAGAACTCGAGCCGACGAATGAGCCGTACGCAATTGCCAAGATCGCGGGACTGAAGCTCGTGGAAGCGGCCAACTCGCAGTTCGGACGCGAGTGGGTGTCTCTCATGCCGACGAATCTCTATGGCCCGAATGACAATTTCGATCTTCAGACATCGCACGTTCTGCCGGCACTGATCCGGAAATTCCACGAAGCGAAAGAAGCTCGCGCCAATGGAGAACCGGTTGCAATGCGCGTGTGGGGAACGGGCAACGCACAGCGCGAATTCCTCCATGTGGATGATGCGGCGGGCGCTGCCATAATGATGATGGAGTCACGCGTCACCGGTCTCTACAACGTCGGGTACGGCTCTGACGTCACGATTCACGATCTCGCCGAAACGATCGCGAAGGTCGTCGGTTACAACGGACCTGTGGAGTGGGACAAGTCGAAGCCCGATGGAACGCCGCGAAAGCTCATGGATTCGTCGCTGATTCGCTCGCGCGGCTGGTCGCCGAAGATCACGCTCGAAGATGGAATCCGCTCGACGTATGAGTGGTATCTCTCCACACTGAACGAGCCCGCGAGGATGGCGAGTTGAATCCGCCGAGGCAGAGTGACTCGCTCGCCGTTTCGGCGCCGCAGCGCGGTGTGATCATGCCGCCGCCTCCTCCGCCGTTTCAGCGATCAGAGGAGATATCGGTTGTGGGAATCGTGAACGTGATGCTTCGTCATCGCGTTCTCATCGTCTCGCTGATGCTCCTGTTCGGCTTCTACAACGGCTTCAAGAGCGTCACTTCAGGCAAGACTTACACGGTGGAATCGCAATTTCTCGTGAAAGGATCGCGGTCAGGGGGACAACTTGGCGGTCTCGCCGCGCAGTTCGGGATTAGCATCGGGGGGGGTGATGCCGCGAGCTCGCCTCAGTTCTATCTCGACCTGCTCGAGTCGAAAGGAATTCTCTGGCCGATCGCACTGAAGTCCTACACAGTAACCACCGATTCCGGCGTTGTGACAGGCGATCTGATCAAGATCTTCCACATCAAGGATCCGCGCCCAATCGTCCGCCGCGCCAAGGTGATCGATGCGTTGAAGGGTGCGATCTCGTCGACAAGCTCGCTGAAGACGGGTGTCATCACCGTTTTTGTCCGCTCGGGAAATCCCGCCCTCGCTGTGCAGATTTCTACGAACCTCCTGGCCGAAGTCAACGTTTACAACCTTGCCAGGCGACAGGAGCAGGCAGCCGGCGAACGCGTGTTCGTACAGAAGCAGATGGACGAGAAGCGAGCCGAGCTGCGCCAGGCCGA
>JBBSGU010000147.1:0-5463 GCA_038253755.1 Gemmatimonadales bacterium
CTGCGCGACCGGCTCGACCGCGAAAAGCAGCTCCCGATCGACGACGCCCTGCGAATCGCAAATGAAGTCGCCGACGCTCTCGAGTACGCACACGAGCGCGGTGTCATCCACCGCGATATCAAGCCTGAAAACATTCTACTCCAGCGGGGACACGCTGTAGTAGCCGACTTTGGAATCGCACTCGCCGCTTCAAAGACCGGCGGCTCGCGCATGACCGAAACCGGAATGTCTCTCGGGACGCCGACGTACATGAGTCCCGAGCAGGCCATGGGCTCCCGCGAAGTTGACGCCCGCACCGACATCTACTCACTCGGCTGCGTTCTCTACGAGATGCTGGCGGGAGAACCACCGTTCGTTGGACCAACTGCGCAGTCGATCGTTGCGAAGGTCATTACCGAGACCCCAAAGAGCCTCACTGGGCAGCGTCGCACCGTTCCACCGTATGTGGATGCAGCAGTTCAGAAGTCGCTTGAGAAGCTTGCCGCCGATCGTTTTGCGTCGGCCGCTGCCTTCAGCGAATCGCTTCGCGACGGCGGCGCATCTTTCAAGAGTTCCGGTTATCAGACGACATCGGCGAAATCGCGACCACGAACTTTTGCAGGCAACGCTCTAATGTGGGGAACAGCGGCACTCGCATTTGTAGTAATTGCGGGCGCTGCATACATGTTCGGCCGGCGAGCGAACGCGAGCAATGCATCGACCGGCCTGTCGATGCGGCAAAGAACGTACGGCACACAATCGATTTTTTCGGCACGATACACCGCGGACGGAAAGTCCATTGTCTACAGTGCGGCCGAAAGCGGACACATCCCTCGCATCTACACGATTACTTCGGCGTATCCGCAGCCGCGGGCAATAAGTGATTCCGCGACTAACCTGCTTGCAGTGTCGTCGAAAGACGAGATGGCCGTGCTCGTGAATGCCGTTGCCGACCATCATCGGGTTTTTACTGGCACGCTGGCACAGATGCCTGTCGGTGGCGGCATGCCGCGGGAGCTGTTGAAAGAAGTACATGACGCCGACTGGTCCCCGGACGGATCGCAGCTCGCCGTCGTTCACGACGTCAACGGAAAGGACCGCCTCGAATATCCGATCGGAAAGATCATTTACGAGACTGCCGGATATTTGAGTGACATCCGAATATCCCCTGACGGGCAACGTATTGCATTCAACGAACATCCCGAAAAGGGAGATGATCGTGGCGCCGTCGCGGTTGTAGACCTCAAAGGCGCACACAAAATTTTGACACCGCAATATCCCTCAATCGAGGGATTAGCGTGGACGTTGGGCGGCAAGAGTCTGCTATTCGGTTCGTCTATCAACGGTGGAGTGCAACAGGTAAACGAGGTGACGCTCGCCGGTGAAGTTCAAGCTGGCTCTCCAAGTCTTGGCAACGCCACGATCCAGGACGTTGCCCCCGATGGAAGCCGTCTCATAATTCGCGGCGATGGTTTCACGCGCGTGTGGGTTAAGCGAGCGACAGATTCTGCTGCCAGAGATGTGTCGTGGCTAAATATCAGCTTCTTTCCGATCCTGTCCGCTGATGGCTCGCTGCTGATTTTTGGCGATGGCTCGGACATAGCGGGTGAGAATTACGCCATAATGCTTCGTCGCACCGATGGGTCGCCGGCAATTCGCATTGGCGAGGGTGGCGATTTTGGATTGTCGCCTGATAACCAATGGGTATTGAGCTCAGTTCCATCGGTGCCCGTCAAACTCATGCTGTTTCCGACTGGAGCAGGCACTGCGCGCCGATTGGATAACGGTGAATTTGCCGGCCTCACAGCAGGATCTTTCCTCGGCGACGGAAGTCGGATACTCGTGTGCGGAAACGAGCCAAAGCACGCTGTGCGCTGTTATGTGAGGTCGCTGTCCGGTGGAACATTCAGACCGATCACCTCCGAAGGTATGATCATATCTGGAGGCGTGCGCGGCGCGGTTGCCTCCCGCGATGGACAATCAATCGTTGCCCTGACCGAAACCGGCTTCCGGCAGTTTTCGACACGCGACGGAACGTCGCAAAGCGTACCTGGTCTTTCACCGAGCGACCGGATTCTTCGATATAGCCCGGACGGGCAATCCCTTTGGACAAGGCAGATGAATGCAGAGCCAGTTCGCATCGACCAGGTGGATTTGAAGACGGGAGCGCGCAGCTTGTTGATAACAGGTTTCGGTGCGCGGAGACCTGGCGTGATGGAAGTTAGAGAAGTTGCGCTCGCTGATAACCCGCGAACGTACGCCTACACGGAAAGAGAGGTCGTGAGCTATCTGTTCGAGCTGAAGAGGACACAAAAATGAAAATCGGGGCATGATCCTCTTTCTGTTCTCACTGCTCTTCTCCTTTCCGGCAGGAGCGCAGGATCCGGCGCCGTTTGAGCGCCAGGAGTTGACGATTCCAATGCGCGACGGGACCATGCTCTTTGCCGTCGCGCTCATTCCCACGCAGCACCAGAAACCGCTCCCGATCATCCTCATCCGCACACCATTCGATGCGGGGCGCGAGTTGAGGTCGACTCAGCCTCCCGCATACCTGAAGGAGCTGGCCGAGGACGGATACATCTTCGTCGCTGGAGATATTCGCGGACGAGGCAAATCCGGGGGTCGTTTCATCACCAGTCGCGCGCAGAATGACCCGCGCAACTCAAAGGGGACCAATGAGTCCACCGACGCATACGACACTATCGACTGGCTCGTGAAGAACCTGCCAAACAACAATGGCAAGGTTGGCGTGTTGGGAGTTTCCTATCGCGGCTGGCTGGCGGCGCTCGCAGGAGTCGGTGCGCATCCCGCGCTCAAGGCCATTTCACCCCAGGCACCCATGGCCGACGCGTGGCTTGGCGACGACTTCTTTCATCAAGGTGCCTTCAGGCAGACGCAGGGAGTTCTCTACACAGCATTCATCGAAGGTAGCGGCGATCTCGCCATGCCTGTTTACGACCAGTACACGTTCTACTCGCGATTTCCGACGCTCGATTCGCTCGCGAAAACGACCGGTGTCTTCGGGCTTCCCTCATGGGTTGGGTTCCGAGAACATCCGTCATGGGATGGATACTGGCAGTCGAAGGCGCTGCAGAATGTCGTCACGAAGCCGGAAGTGCCGATGCTTTTCGTCGGTGGGTTCTGGGATGAGGAAGACATACTCGGTCCACAGATCATGTATCGCACGGTTGAGAAATCCGATACGTCGCGATTGAATCACATCGTGCTCGGCCCATGGTTCCACAACACGTGGATCAAGCCCGGCGGCGACTCACTCGGACCCATCGCACTCGGCAGTAATACATCGGAGTATTTCCGCGAGCGCATACAGCGTCCGTGGTTCGCTCGTTATCTGCACAACATTGGCGACGGAAGCGTTGATACACGAGGCTTTCCGGAGGCACAGGTGTTCGAGACAGGCGCGAACAGGTGGCGCACGTTCGATACATGGCCGCCGAGGAACGCGACTGCCCGCAACATCTACCTTAGGGAAAACGGGAAGCTGTCGTTCGCTCCGCCGTCGTCAGAGAGCTCAGCGCAGTTTGACGAGTACATATCCGATCCCGCGCAGCCGGTTCCATATATGCCGAGGCCTGATGATGGGAGCGGGGCGCACTGGATGCAGTTGGATCAGCGCTTTGTGGACGGTCGACCTGACGTCGTCACATGGCAGTCGGATCCGTTGAGCGAAGATCTCGTGATCGCGGGTGACGTGACTGCCCATCTGTTCGCCTCCACGACCGGCACCGATGCGGACTGGGTGGTGAAGCTCATCGATGTCTATCCCGATACCGTGAGCGCGACCCCTTCGCTCGGAGGATACGAGCTGATCGTCAATGCGGATGTGATGCGCGGACGATACTGGCAATCGTTCAGTCATGCGACACCGATTCGTGCAAATACAGTCACTCCATTCACCGTCGACATGCATCAACAGTTATATCGATTCCGCAAGGCACATCTATTGATGGTGCAGGTTCAGAGCACCTGGTTTCCATTGTACGATCGGAATCCGCAAACGTTCGTGCCGAACATCTTCAATGCAAAGGCCGCAGATTTTCGCGCAGCAACCCACCGTGTATGGCACACGGTGAAGTATCCTTCGCAGGTAACCGTACAGGTGCTGAAATGAACATCCCATTGATACGACGGACGTTCAGCTACGCGCTCGTCCTGATCACGTTAGTTCTCCCCGTCACGACAATTGCGCAGTCACCTCGAACGCAAATCGTGATACTTGGAACCGGTACGCCGATCCCCGACCCCGATCGCAGCGGTCCGGCAGTCGCAATCGTCGTGGACTCGGTCGCCTACCTGTTCGACGCAGGCACCGGAGTCGTTCGCCGCGCTGCTGCTTCGGGACGCAACGGAATCAAGGCATTCGCGCCGATTCCACCGAGTACTCAATACTCGCCTCGCTTCGACCGCGTCTTTCTCACGCATCTCCACTCCGACCACACACTCGGCCTCGCCGACGTGATCCTCAGTCCGTGGATTCAAGGACGTATCGCTCCATTCAACGTCTACGGGCCGCCAGGCACGAGCCGTCTTGTCACCGGAATTCTCGACGGTAATGCTGAGGACATCGCCGAACGCCTCGGCGCATCGGGTGGTCCGCCGCCGAACGGTTGGAAAGTGATCGTGCATGACGTCGCAGAAGGTGAGGTGTTTCGCGACGCGAGAATCACAGTCACCGCCTTTGCCGTTCCGCACGCCGACTGGAAGTATGCGTTCGCGTATCGCGTTCAGACTCCCGATCGAATTATCGTCTTGAGTGGCGACGCGCGGCCCAACGATGTCATTGGCCGCGCGTGCAACGGATGCGACGTTCTGATTCACGAGGTCTATTCAGACTCCGGCTTCGCTACGATCCCTGCAATCAGGCAGAAGTATCACGCCCATGCGCACACGTCCGCCACTCAACTCGGCGACGTCGCAGCACTGGCGAAGCCAAAGTTGCTCATCCTTTATCATCAACTGTTCTTTGGGTCTTCGGATGAGAAGCTGCTCTCCGAAGTGCGTTCGCATTTCAGCGGGCGCGTTGTTTCAGCAAAGGATCTGGACGTTTACTGAGAGCGCAAGCTACTTACTCAGTCCCGCCACCTTCGCCACCCAGATGTCACTCTGCAAATCGCTGAGAGTGAAATACAGCCAGCCTCCGTACTCTGCGATCCCGTTTGAGGCATTGCTGTGAGGCCGCGCGGCTTCATCGAAGCGCAGGACCTCACGTACGGCTCCATCCGCCAGGCGTAACGAGACGACTACGCCCGAGCGAGCTCCGGAGTAGTTCAGGAAATAACTCGTCATGCCATCACTCGAACGGACCCCAGCCGAATTTCCGGAGGGCAGCCATTCATCCTTTATCGGCTCGCTCATCCTGCGAGGTGCCCCGCCGGTAATCGGTTGAGAAACGTACTGCGACGATGAATCAACGCCGATCAGCGCTGTTCCGCTGTCAGACCACGCCGGAGTCAGAAGAAATCC
>JBBSGU010000148.1:0-5386 GCA_038253755.1 Gemmatimonadales bacterium
GGCGGTAGAGCGAGAAGTATGAGCGCCGCCGCTGGGCAAGATTGGGCGGTTAGCTCAGTTGGTTAGAGCGCCACGTTGACATCGTGGAGGTCACAAGTTCGAGTCTTGTACCGCCCATGCAGGATTGGAAGAAATTATGGGCGCCCGTAGCTCAATTGGATAGAGCATCTGACTACGGATCAGAAGGTTGGGGATTCGAGTTCCTCCGGGCGCATGACCGAATAAAGAAGGCCTTGTATCGCGAATACGATGCAGGGCCTTTGTCCTTTGCTCAACCCGACCTCACTGCCGCGTATATGACTCCAGGTATCCGCAGCGAACACACCGAAACGTGACGACCGGCGCGCGATCATGACCCTTGATCTTAACCCCGGTCCATCTGCTGACGTCGGGCTCGCCTTCGACCCACTCGCTTTGGAGCCGCGCTCCGTAAGTATTGTCGAGGATGAAGCCTTCCTCCATTGGTGATTCGCACTTGGGGCATTTGCGATCAGCGGCACTGGTCATGTTTTCCCGCGATGGTCTCATGATCTCGAAGGCAATCGAGTATTCAGGAAATTCCCTGCTCCTTGAGCCACTTCGTCAGAGCAACGGTGACTTCCGTCTCCACCTGGCCCGGCACCTCCGGCATCACCGGCCATCTCTTGCCGGCGCGCATAAGATACCACATAGGGCCTGAGCCTTCTTCTCCGCGCTTGACGTTCGCGGGGCGCGCTTCATAGGTGACAAAATGAAATTCGCGCTGGCCCAGAGAAAGGCGGCGCTGCTGGTTCTTATATGCACTCACGGCGAGGCTCTTCGGAAAAGGGGCGTCAGAATGGCTCTGGGCAAGCCAGAACGGAGACTATCCGTCCATGAAATCTAACCCGGCCCCGAAATCGACCGCTGGCAATAAGGAAAACGACCCAACCGCCGCTCGTCCAGCGGACGAATTATCTCTGTTTGGAATGGGGTTCGGGGTGCGATGACCCATTCCGCCAAAACGGGCGAAGCTCACCTTTGAGCGAATTGTCAGCAATCTGTTCCACGGGCAGCTCGAACTCCCGTTCATTGAGATTGCTGCATATCGACGCGAGCCTGGTCCGTATTTCATCTTTCAGCTTCGACCTGCGATCCGGTCTATCCACTTCACATCCCTGTTGTCTGCGAACGCTCGTTGCACTATCGGGACCGAAACGCGGTTTCGTGAATGTTTTTCGTCAGTCAGTCCGATTTCATTGGCTAACGATCAGGTAAATATCCGAGCTGCTGCGCTCACCTCCTTGTCGCGCTGCAAATAAGCAGCAGGAATTTTCCCCCCGGGAATCCACCGTTCGCGATAGTCCTCCAGAATCAAAGGCAGGTACTCGGCAGGATCGGCAAAGCGGAATTCCGCGGGCAGTATCTCCCGCTTCGCGCGAGAACAGTCAAGCTCGGACATCCATGTGCCGCTGAACGATGAACAGTCCGGCAGCAGCTGCAATTCGTCGAGCTCGGACCGCGGCACGCGAACAATGTTTGGCGATATCTCCGTTACGTCGCGCAACAATTCAAAGTACTCGGCAAGGCTGAGCGACCGATCCTGCGAAAGGTTGTAGGCGCGGCCCAATCCAACAGTCGTGTGCGTCAGTGCTTCAAACACGCGCGCTACATCCGGTGCGTAAACATGTCTGATCGGCAATCCGTGTTCGGCAGGTACAAGAATCGGTAAGCCGTCGCCAAGGCGGGCGAAATACCCCTGGACGCGACCATAGTGGTCGCGACTCGACGCAACCATTGGCAGTCGCAGTGTAGTCACGGGGAAATTTTCACTCTCCCACGCGGCCTCAAACACGTCCTCGGCGTCGCGCTTGTCTACGCCATACTTCCAGCTCTCGTGGTCAGATGTTCGTTCCACGGGTGGCGCGCTCATTACGGGACCTTCAAAACTCTCCTCAACAAAAGGACGGTCGACGGCATCTCTCACGAGATAAACCTGGCCAGAGCTCACGAACACGTACCGAGGTGTGCGGTCGCGAAATGCGTCGACGCCTTCGCGAGCATCGGCGCCATTGTAGGTGGTCATGTCGAGCACGAGATCGAAATGTCTGCCCCGGATCGCCCTCGTGAATGAGTCATCACCTCGCGTCGCGCGAAGCCGCTCGATTTCCTTCGGCAACTCGTCCGGCGTTACTCCCCTGTTCAGAACGGAAACGTTATGTCCAGCCTCGAGAAGATGCACAGCGGCGATGTGGCCGAGATTCCGGCTGCCGCCGAGGATGAGGATGTTTGACATCGAGGATGTGCGCGAACGATAGAAGTGGGAACCTGCGTGCACGGCGCGATCAAAATTCTGTCACTGCGTCATTGCCTGAGTGCGCCCGGAGGGGCTCGAACCCCCAACCTTCTGATCCGAAGTCAGATGCTCTATCCAATTGAGCTACGGGCGCTTCGCTTATTCGACTCTGAATAAAGCGACGTGCCAGACGGTTTGCCAAGCTATGCTTCCGCGCGATCCCGGGGTGAGCGACATCGGCATGTTCTCCGACGGGTCAGTGACGCGGAATTTCAGCGCGGTTGGAACATTCCCCTACCACTGCACTATTCACGCGGGAATGAAAGGAACCATCAAGGTTCAATAGCAGCGTCACGACAAAGAGAGCCCGGCGGCGATTCCACGCTCCCGTCGCCTATTCGAACGCTGAATAAAGCGAAGCGCCAACTGGTTTGCCACGCTATGCTTCCGACCGTTCTCCGTTCTCGTCGAAGAAATATTGCTACACTGCCGGTTACCGTGCGCCGAGCTCTCCGGCGAGGCCCGAGATCAGAGTTGCTTCGCGGTTGAGTGCTGCAGCAATCCTCGATATTTCCGCGTCAACCTCGGTCCAGCTTCCCTGCTCGATCGCCTCGCGAGCGCCCGGCATTGTCTTCACGCCGTAGCCAGTGTAGAAGCCAGGAGCGTAGAGCATGTGCCGGTACCAGGGACGACCCTTGAGGCCGTCACTCGATGTCATCGAACGCTCGGCCTGAAGCAGTCGCACATTGATGGACTTAATGGCTGCAAAGTGGCTCGCGATGGACGCGGCTGCATTCGCGGACGTCGTTCCGGATGTGAACGCGCGATCGTAGCGGGATGCAGCGTGCGAAAGGGAATCAACCGCGTTTAACAGCGGCGAGAAATTGAACTGTGGAGGTGGCTGCCGCCACACGGGCGCGATGGTTGGCTGGTGTGGATCGCTCACAGCCGCGTACACACCGTCTTCGATGGAACGATTGGTCTCGGTGATCTGGTCGTAGCGAGTGTCGCGCAGCTTCTGTAGCTGCGTCACGTACGTACGCGCAGTTTCGGCCAGATTGCCGAATGCGAACGGGATCACGTCGGCTGACGCAAGACGCATCACGGCCGTGCCTACCGTTTGCGCCAACGCGCGTCCATATACGAATGCCGTGTCGCTGAAATGCGTGTACCAGTAAAAATCGTCGTAGATCGAATGATAGATGCCACCGTTGTCCTCGCCGCCGTAGCCGAGGTTCAGTGAAGGAATTCCAAGGTGCTGGAGAAAGGGTGAGTAGTCCGAGCCCGAGCCGAGCGCGTCGATGCGCTGGTCTTCGCGATCGCGCATCTCTTTTCGCTCTTCGGGTGTGCCACCCCTGAGCGTGCGAGACTGGTTTCGTTTCCAGACGCTGACGTTAGTCTCGGGATCAGTGACGTCGCGCTCCACGCCGTTGATGAATTTCTCGAGGATGTGCGAGCCCTCGATGCCGAGGTAGCCGCGTCCGTTAGTGTCGCTGTTGATGTATGCGACCGCGTGTTTTGCCAACTCGTCCTGATGCGTTTCAACCCACTCGGTCGAGCCAAGCAGTCCCGGCTCCTCGCCGTCCCAGGCCGCGTAGATGATGGTGCGTTTCGGTTTCCAGCCCTGCTTAACGAGCTGGCCGAGTGCACGAGCCTCCTCGAGCTCTGCGATGAGACCGGAGATCGGATCTTCCGCACCGTTGACCCACGCGTCGTGGTGATTGCCGCGAATGACCCACTGATCGGCCTCAGTCGTGCCGGGCAGTTTGGCAATCACGTCGTGGAGAGTGCGCGTGTTCCAGTCCGACTTGACCACCATGTGTACTTTTGCTGGACCGGGGCCGAATCGATATGAAATCGGCAGACCACCACGCCACGCGGCAGGTACCATCGGTCCGTTCAACGCTGCAAGAAGCGGTTGCGCATTGCCATAGGAAATCGGCAGCGTCGGGATCTTCGTGATCGTCTGAACATCGGCGAGGGCAAGGCGCTTTGCATCTTTCGTCGCGCCGACACCCGGCGTCATCGGATCGCCAGGATATGTCGGCATGTCGGCAACTGATCCACGCTGCACACCCTGCGACGGACGCATCGGGCCGTTCGGAAACACGTCGCCGCCAGCGTATCCATCGTTGCCCGGATCCGAGTAAATCAAGCATCCAATCGCACCGTGCTCGGCCGCAACCTTTGGCTTGATGCCGCGCCACGATCCGCCGTACTTCGCAATGACGATTGCGCCTTTGACAGAGATGCCATGGCGCTCGAGCTCTTCGTAGTCGGCGGGAATTCCATAGTTGACGAACACGAGCGGCCCGGTGACATCGCCGTCATGCGAATATGCAACGTAAGGGGGAAGCTGTTCATCGTCCTGACCTGAAGTCGGATCGACGTCGAGCTTCTTTTCGTTGAGGTCAGCCGTGAATTTCGTTGGCGCGATCATCTCGATGAGGCGCTCTTTCGGCGTCGGGAAAAGCACGTCGAAGTTTTCGATCTCCGCCTGCCAGCCATATGATCTGAACTGATCGCGGATCCATTCGGCGTTTTGCTTTCCGTAGGCCGAGCCGACGTGATGCGGACGCGCGGAGAGAAGGCGCATCGATTCGCGCATCCTGGAGGGCTCGGGGATCGCTTTGAATTTCGATTCCCAGTCGCGCTCGATCCGGGAGGATTCTGTCGTAAAGCCGCGGATGACGTCCGTATCGGCGGAGAAAGGCGTCATTGCCAGTGTGCCAGCCGCGGCCACGAGAGTCATGATCACTGCGCGCATCAATTCGGTCCGGTGTGTGGGGATGGCAAAGTCTACGACTCTGGCTTCGGCGAAAAAAGGGTGCTCGAAAAATCAAAAGCTTTCTGGACACAGAGACCACAGAGACCGCAGAGCAGAATCAAGAATCGTCCGCGGCGCGGGGTCGTCGCAAATCAAGGTTTATGGAATTGGGTTTAAAGGACGGAACGACGGGGGAAAAAAAACGAGGCCGCTTTGCACCTCGCTCCGTTGTTTAGAAGTTATGACTGGGCTGGCCTCCGGTTTCAGCGTGGATTAGCTCATCACGTGTTAACCGGAGTCGCCAGAGCCACATGCGACGATGTCACTGTCGCAAAATCACGGAGACCAGCCCATGTCATCAGCAC
>JBBSGU010000149.1:0-5315 GCA_038253755.1 Gemmatimonadales bacterium
AGCTCGGCTTCCATACTATAGGTATAGCCGACACCGCCGACCTCGGCGGAATTCCACGGTTCGTGCTCGAATGCCAGAGGCAGGGAATCCGGCCGGTGGCTGGGGTCGAGCTCAATGTCGATGGACGGCCCGCCGCATTCTTTGCGAAAACTGCGGAAGGGATGCGGAACATCGGCGCGCTGGTGACGAAGGCGCGAGTGGGATCGCTTCGCGGATGGGTGAAGGGACAGAACGCCGGAATGCGCGGGCGTCCGCGAGTGAGCTGGAGCGACATCGTCGAGCACAGCGCGGGGATTCATGCGCTCACTGGTCCGGCGTCGGGTCCCATCGGCGCGAAGATCCAGGCGTGTGAATATTCCGCCGCGGCGCGGATGCTTTCGGAATGGAAGGCGGTATTCGGAGACAGTCTCTCGGTAGAAGTGCAGCTCCATCACACCGGTGGGTGCGAGTCGGCTCTCGCCGCGGCGCTGATCGACCTCGCCGGAAAGCAGAATGTGGCGTGGGTGGCGCAGAACGATCCGCGATATCTCGATCATTCGAGCCGGCTGGTGCACGACATTCTGACCGCGCTCAGGTACGACACTACTATAGATAAGGCGATGACACGGGGACTGCTCCATCCCAACGGTGAGTGGCGCCTGCTTTCGCCTGGTGAGATGGCTGAGCGGTGGAAGGATCGCGAGGAGGGTCTCGAGCGCAGCGAAATGATTGCTGGCGAATGCGATTTCGATTTGAGCTGGCTGAGACCCCCCTTGCCCAAGTTCCCCAATCCGCCCGGCATTACCGACACCCATTTCCTGCGCGTGAAAGTATTCGAGGGCGCGCGGGAGCGCTGGGGATACAATCTCTCCCAGGCGCAGACAAAGCAGATCGAGCACGAGCTGCGCGTGATCGACACGCTCGGCTTCTCCGGATTCTTTCTCGTGATGTGGGATGCCGTCCGCTTTGCGCGCTCGAGAAATATTCTGTGTCAGGGCCGAGGGAGCGCGGCGAATTCCGCGGTGGCGTATTGCCTGGCGGTGACGGCTGTCGATCCTGTCGAGAATGGATTGTTGTTTGAAAGGTTTTTGTCCGAGAAGAGAACCAATGGACAGACTGAGGCGCCGGATATCGATGTGGACATCGAGCATGACCGGCGCGAGGAAGTGCTCGACTACATGTACACGCACTACGAGCGCGCGCACTCGGCCATCGCATGCATAGTGCAGACGTATCGCGCTCCGAACGCTCTCCGCGATTCGATGCGCGCCTTCGGATACGGACAAGAACAGATCAGCGACATGTCGAAGCGCATGCACTATGACGATCCTGCGGAGGGAGCGAACAAGGTGCGTGAGGAGCTTGGTGCGAAGTTCGGGTTGGTGGTTGATGATGCGAGAGGGAAGGCGATGCTCGCCGCGATGGCGGCGTTCGAGGATTTGCCACGTTTAAGGGCGACGCACGTTGGCGGATTTGTATTGTCGTCGGCGCCGCTCGGGAATTACATGCCCATCGAGCATACGACGATGGGGAGGACGATCGTCCAGTTCGACAAGGATGATCTCGACATTGTTGGAGTGCCCAAGTTCGACTTTCTGGGATTGGGTGCGATGTCCTTGGTGAGACGCGCGTTCGATTACATCGAGACGAGAACGGGCAAGCGTCCGCAGATGTACAAGCTGCCGCAGGGTGACAAGAAGACGTACGACCTGATTTGCAGGGGTGAGACCATCGGGACGTTTCAGATCGAGAGTCGGGCGCAGATCGCGAGCATACTGCACACGCTGCCTGACAGGTTGTACGACATTGTGGTGCAGGTAGCGTTGATCAGGCCGGGACCGATTCAGGCGAAGTTCGTTCATCCGTACACAGCTCGTCGTCGCGGATTGGAGGAAGTCACATACCCACACCCTGATCTCGAACCGATACTCAAGCGGACGCAGGGCATTCCGATTTTCCAGGAGCAGGCCATGTCGATCGCCATGGTCCTGGGCGGATATACGGCGGCGGAGGCGGATGAGCTGCGCCGCACGATGGGTCATGTGCGGAAGATCAAGCGGCTGATCGAGACGCTCGAGCGATTGCGCAATCGGATGGTGGAGCGTGGTGTGGAGGAGAAGGTTGCGACGGGTATTGTCGAGGACCTGATGAGCTTTGCGAATTACGGATTTCCGGAGAGTCATGCGTGGAGTTTTGCGTTGATCGCGTATGCGACAGCGTGGCTCAAGGCGCATTATCCGGCGGAGTTTTTTGCGGCGTTGTTGAATTCGTGGCCGATGGGGTTTTATCCGCCATCCACTCTCATTCACGATGCTCGGCGACACGGAGTTGTGGTGAGGCCGCCGTGCATGCGTGATGGTGATTGGGAGTGTACGACGGAGTCGCTCGATCGGCCTGGCATTGATAGGGCTAACGAGACAGCTCGTATGGAGTCCGTCATGGTTGGACACAGAGACCACAGTGACCACGGAGAAAAAACTAAAGGTCAGGAACTCGATCCCAATGGACCGGCATTGCGTGTTGGGTGGAGGCATATACGCGGGCTTGGTGACAAGACACTCGATGCTTTGAGGCTTGCGAGGGGAGGCAAGTCGGCGATTGGTGTTGGGAGTGGTGCGGGTAAGAGCAGGGGAGGGCGGGCGCGTGCTGCCGTCGCGTTGGAGGATTTCGATATGCTGTCGCTGCCGCCGGACAGGCCGTTCACTTCTATAGAAGATGTTGTGTTGCGCGGGAAGTTGAAGAGGGCTGATGCGTTGCAGCTCGCGAGATCTGGTGCTTTCGCTGCCTGGGAACCGGACAGGCGGAAGGCGGCGTGGGAGGCCTTGAGGGCGAGTGGGGATTCGCTGCCGTTTGCGCCGGCGACGCGGGATATGCATTCGCCGCGTGTTCTGACGCCGACGGAGTTGATCTATCTAGACTATTTCGCCACGGGAGTCAGTATTAACGGGCATCCCATGCAGCATATGCGGGAGCGGTTGCGGCGGGCGGGGGTTGTTGATAGTTGTGGATTGAAGGGGCTGCACGGCGGGGAGCCGATAATTGTCGCGGGGTTGGTGACGATTCGTCAGCGGCCTGCTTCTGCTAATGGAACGATCTTTTTGCTGCTCGAGGATGAGTGGGGGTTCATCAATGTTGTGGTGCCCTCGTTCCTGGTTGATGAGTTCAGTGAGGTTGTGAAGTTCGCGACGTTCATTCTCGTGCAGGGGAGGTTTGAGAAGGACGGGAATGTTCTCAATGTGGTTGGGAAGAGGTTTAAGGAGTTGCAGGTGAAGAGGTTAGAGCACAACGCGCGGAGTTTTAGGTGATAAAGACTCGCAAGGATCGCTGGCCGGAGCTGGAGGTCGCCGTAGGATCAGCTTGATCGGAAATGGATTTCGGGTTCAGCTCGAGACGACGGTTCAGCGGGTAAATCGTTGAATAACAAGCCCTTATGAGGCAATCAAGGCGCATTCGCCAAGTCAGCCGCGTTCAGACCCGGAACAATCCGATGGAACCTCTCTTGCATTGACAGGTAGCATTATGCTACCTTCCCATCCCCGAATGAACGATCCATCCCAACCCAGCCACGACCTTCTCGATGTACAGGCGAAGGTGTGAGCTGGGTTCGTTCATTATCGGATTGCTGCCCTCCGAACCGCCGCCGAACTCGAATTTTCCTATGCAGATATCAACGACTGTGTCCTTTGTCTTTGCGCGGCTGATTTTTTCAGTTCCAATTGTCCAGGAAGTCGTGTTTACATCGTGTCCTTCAAAAGGAATGAAGATGACAAAATCGCCTGAGCTTTGCCTCAATTGCGCCGTCCCGACGGAAGTAATCCGTGAGCGTCGATTGGTGCCAGTTGGGCGGCGGCGCATCATTGTCGATGATGAGTGGACGAAGTGCCCGGCGTGCAGCGAAGAGTTCTACACTCCCCCACAGGCGGAACAGCTTCATCGAAGATCGATAGAGCAAATTCGGTTAGAGGATGGCTTACTTCCTCCGGCTGAAATCAAGAGGATCCGAACGACGCTGGGACTCACTCAAAGAGAATTTGAGGAGTTACTCGGCACGGGTGAAAAGACGTGCGTGCGTTGGGAGGCTGGGCGCGTTTGTCAAAGTGTCGCTGCCGATCGGCTTATCCGACTAATCGCAGCGAACCGCCAAAACGTTCGCATCTTAGCCGGCGTCAGTGGAGCGACGATCCCTGAATAAAATTCTTAGACTTCGTTCGGAATAATGCCGCTGCAATCCTCTTTCCTTTAGACCACGTCGGCCAATCGGATACATCGCGCACAAATCTCTGAACCGCTTCAGTCGACTGCATAGAGGTCCGAATTATCCGATCAAACTCGCCAACCGCGTCGCCTTGTCATCCCAATCCTCACGCGGCTCCGCAGCGAGCCGCGCGAAAGTCCAGCGACCCACGCGATCGGGATCGACTTCTAGCAGCGCCGACACCCGCCGAATCGTGTCGCCCGGATCGGAGCGCAGTCGCGAGCGACAGTTCAGCAGGTGTTGAGTTGCATCATACGCGCGATCGCCAACGAAAGGCTTCGGATCGATCACGGAAGCGCTCGGCTTCCGAGTCCTTCCGGGTTCTGGCGTGACCGACTGAAGCAAGGATTTCAATCAGCCGACGAAGAACCTTTCAAATAGCCGATATCTAACCTTGCAATCAGCCGCCTGAACGTTGAACGGGACAAGGGCAACGTCCTATTGCCGGGGCGCGCTCATTCCCATGAACTGCTTCTCAAAGAACGCCGCCGTCGCCTTGTCCACGCGGACCCAGTTTGCATGACGCAGGAAATGATGCGTGTCGTCGGGAATCACCAACTCTTCATACGAAACGCCCTGCCTCGATAGCCGCTGCACCAGATCCACAGTCTGGTTAAACCGAACGTTGCGGTCGTCATCGCCATGAATGAGGAGAACCGGAGACTTCCACGTCTTCATGTAAGAAACCGGAGATGACATCCACGCAGTCTTCAAAGCGAGAGCGGCATCCGGCGCCTCCTCATACCGATCGCGATTCAGGATTCCACGCGCCCGCTCGGTCGTCCAGTCGTGAACGCCGTGCATGTCCACTCCGGCAGCGAAGAGATCGGAGTTCCTCGCGAGAGCCATCGCAACGAGAAAGCCGCCGTACGATCCACCGTAAATACCAACTCTCCTTGAATCGACAAACGGCTGAGACCTGAGCCACTCCGCTGCAGCCTTCACATCCTGATATTCAGAAGCACCCTGCGCGCCCGCCTTGAGGGCCTGCTGAAAGTCACGACCGTATCCAATCCCCAGTCTGTAGTTCACCGAAAGAACCACAAAGCCACGGTTCGCGAGATACTGATTCAACGCATAC
>JBBSGU010000150.1:0-4922 GCA_038253755.1 Gemmatimonadales bacterium
AATGAACTTTCGGCCGATGCTGCGACGCTCCCTGGTTACAGGATTCGTTCTGTTATCCGCATGCAGCACCGCGACGAAAATCACCGGTCCAACTGTTCCCGTTCCGCTCACGCCGAGACAAACGGCTTTTCTCGATACGCTCGAGTTGCGCACCTTCAACTGGTTCTGGGAAAAGAGCAACGCGAATAGCGGACTCACTCCCGACCGGTGGCCCGCAAAAAGTTTCTCCAGCGTCGCTGCAATCGGCTTTGCGCTGACAGCGTATCCAATCGGCGTTGAGCGCGGATACGTCAGTCGCGATGCTGCCGCCGACCGGACACTGAAGACGCTCAAGTACATGTACAACGCCCCTCAAGGTCCGCAGGCGACTGCAGTCACGGGCTATAAGGGATTCTTCTACCACTTTCTCGACATGGACACCGGCTATCGGTTCAAGACCGTCGAGCTTTCCACCATCGACACATCACTGCTCATCGCAGGCGTTCTCTTCTCGCAGTCGTACTACACGGGAACGAACGCGACTGAATCAGCAATTCGCGCATATGCGGATTCGCTCTACCTCCGCGTTGACTGGACGTACGCTCGACCGAGAGCGCCGCTCGTCAGCATGGGCTGGACACCGGAGCGCGGCTACATCGAGGCAGATTGGCACGGACTGAACGAAGCGATCATCCTGAACGTTCTCGCCCTTGGATCACCCAGTCATCCCATCGACGTGGCATCCTGGGACGCGTATCGCAGCACCTATGAATGGGCCGATTTCTACGGATACCAGCAGCTCAATTTCGCGCCGCTGTTCGGTCACCAGTACTCGCATATCTGGATCGATTTCCGCGGCATTCAGGATTCATACATGCGCGGAAAGGGCATCGATTACTTCGAGAACTCGCGCCGGGCGACTTATTCGCAGCGCGCTTATGCGAGTGCAAATCCTGGCGACTGGAAAGACTACAGCGGAGACATCTGGGGCCTTACCGCGGGTGACGGACCTCAGGACACGGTTCTCTTCCTTCGCGGCAAAGCCAGAAAATTCCAGACGTACACAGCACACGGCGCCGCTGCCAACTGGCTCCATGACGATGGCACAATCGGGCCGACAGCCGTCGGTGGGTCCATCGCCTTCACACCCGAGATTGCGATTCCCGCGCTGATCGCGATGCGCGAGAAATACGGCAACAACGTTTTCGGGAATTACGGATTCATCGACTCATTCAATCCGACATACGACACGGACGTCAAACCGGCGACCGGCAATGTCGTTCGCGGCATGGGCTGGTTCGACACCGACTACCTCGGCATCGATCAGGGACCGATCATCGCGATGATCGAGAACTACCGCTCTGGCCTCGTCTGGAAGTCAATGCGAAAGAACAAGTACATCATCAGTGGTCTTCAGAAAGCCGGCTTCACGGGCGGATGGCTTGAGCACTAGAGCGTTGCGGTTTGTCGCGAAGACCACCACAGCCGCGTCACTGCTCGCCGCGATTGGTTCGTGTACATCGTCGTCGGCGGAAGATCGGACACTCCACTTGTGGGCAATGGGACGCGAAGGCGAAGTCGTGTCTCAGCTCATTCCCGAATTCGAAAAGGCACACCCGGGCCTCAAGATTGAAGTTCAGCAGATTCCGTGGTCGGCGGCGCACGAAAAGCTCCTCACCGCATACGTCGGTGATGCCACGCCCGACATCGCCATGCTCGGCAACACATGGGTGCCAGAGTTCTCGGCCATCGATGCACTGGAGCCACTCGATTCGAGAGCAGCGTCGTCCGCGGCTGTAACAAAGAGCGGTTTCTTCGAGGGTGTCTGGAACACGAATGTGGTTGATGGAGTGACGTACGGAATTCCGTGGTACGTCGATACGAGGGTCCTGTTTTATCGATCTGACATCCTTGCTGCCGCAGGATATCAGTCGATGCCGACAACATGGGCCGACTGGCGGGCGTCGATGATCAAGATCAAGTCAGGAATGACGGCGAGGCAGTACCCTCTGCTCATTCCCACCACTGAATGGCCGCCGCCGGTCATTCTTGGTCTCCAGGCAGGTTCACCGCTCTTGAAGGACAACGGACAGTACGGTGCGTTCCACGATCCGGCGTTCACGAAAGCCTTCAACTTCTATGTCGGGCTCTATCACGACGGACTCGCGCCCACGCTCAGTGGCTCCGAAATCTCGAACCTCTATCAGGAGTTCGAGCGCGGTAACATCGCGATGTACATCAGCGGTCCATGGCAGATCGGCGAGTTCACGAATCGTCTTCCGAAGAATCTTCAGGACAAGTGGATGACCGCACCGCTGCCGGGTATCGACGGACCTGGAGTTTCGCTCGCCGGAGGAGCAAGCCTCGCACTGTTCAAGAGATCGACTCACAAGGCAGAGGCATGGCAGCTGATGGAATTTCTTTCACGCCCGGACATTCAGCTTCGCTTCTATCATTTAACCGGCGACCTTCCGGCGAGAAAAGAGGCATGGCAGGACACCGCGCTTGCGAATAACCGGTATGCAAAAGCATTCCGCGATCAGCTCGACCGCGTCGTGCCCACGCCTCAGGTTCCCGAGTGGGAGCAGATTGCCACCAAGGTCTTCGAGCACGGTGAGCAGGCGGTTCGCGGGAAGAAGACTGTTGATCAGACACTGGCCGAGCTCGATGCCGATGTAAACAGTATTCTCGAAAAGCGGCGCTATCTGTTGAGCCTGAAGAAGTCGGCAGCGCAAAAAGTGGCCAACCGATGAGCAAACGCCTGAGGATGCCGGCCGAGGCAAATACGGCAGCGTGGTTCTTTCTTGCGCCAGCGCTGATTCTGATCGGCGTTTTCTTCTTTCTCCCTGTTGCCGCTTCGCTCGTCCTCAGCGTGACCGATTTCGACATTTACGGCATCGCCAACTCGTCGAGCACCCGGTTCGTAGGCTTTCAGAATTACGTCAAGCTGCTGCACACACCCGACTTCTGGAACGCGCTCAAGAACACCTTCTACTTCGCGTTTGTCGGTGGCCCCCTGACGATTGCTGTCTCGCTTGGAGCGGCGCTGCTGCTCAATTCGAAGCTCGTTCGGTTCAAGGGATTTTTTCGCACTCTGTATTTCACGCCCTTCGTCACGACGCTCGTCGCTGTCGCGATTGTCTGGCGCTACCTGTATCACACCCGCTACGGGCTCTTCAACTACGGACTCGGCAAGATTGGCATCGCGCCGATCGACTGGCTTGGCGATCCGCACTGGGCGATGCCGGCGATCATCCTCATGGCTGTGTGGAAGAGCTTCGGCTATAACATGTTGATCTTCATCGCGGGTCTTCAGGCAATTCCGGAAGAGCTCTACGACGCGGCCCAGATCGACGGAGCCAGCGCGTGGAAGCAATTCTGGGCCATCACGCTTCCGATGCTCGCGCCTACTCTCGTTTTCATCTCCGTCATCACGATGATTGGCTATTTCCAGTTGTTCGCCGAGCCGTATGTGATGACGCAGGGTGGGCCGTTGAGGAGTACGACGAGCGTCGTGCTACTGATGTATGAGGAAGGCTTCAGGTGGTGGCGGATGGGTTACGCCGCGGCGATTGCGTTCGTGTTGTTCATCGTGATCCTTATCGCAACGCTGCTTCAGTTCCGTCTTCAGAAGGAGCATGCATGAGCGAGATGATTGCGACGGATTCGATAGCTCGACGCCAAATGCTCGCGAAGATCGGGTTGTATTTCCTGCTCGTGATGGGTGCGGTGCTCGCGATGCTACCGATGGTGTGGATGGTGTCGGCGTCGTTGATGCCGACAGGTGAGGCGAGTACGTATCCGCCGCATTTCTTCCCGTCGCGGCCGACGCTCGATCATTACAAAGATCTCTTCCTGCGGCTCAATCTCGGAAGAAATCTCTTGAACAGCGCGTTTGTCTCGTTCGTGGTGACGTTCGCGTCGCTGTTCATCAATTCGTTGGCTGGTTATGCGTTCGCGAAGATGCGCTTCAATGGCCGGGAGCGTTTGTTCAAGTCCCTGTCTACCGGACTCGTTCTTCCAACGCAGGTTGCGATGCTTCCGCTGTTCCTGCTCTTGAAGAACATGCACATGATCAACACCTACTGGGGTGTGATCATCCCTGGGCTGTCGAGCATTTTCGGAATCTTCCTCGTGCGGCAGTATGCGCTGGCAATTCCGGATGAGATGCTCGATGCAGCGCGAGTCGATGGCGCGGGGGAGTTCAGGATTTTCTGGTCGATCGTCGTGCCCGGCATCATGCCCATTCTTGCTACGCTGGCGATCTGGACATTCCTCGCAACGTGGAATGACTTCATGTGGCCGCTGATCGTGTTGAGCGATGCATCGCACTACACGTTGCCGGTGGCTCTCGCGAACTTGAGCGGAGAGCACGTGCAGGATACGGAGCTGATGATGGCCGGATCGGTACTGACCGTGATTCCGGTGATGATGGTGTTCCTGTTCCTCCAGCGGTACTACATCCAGGGAGTAATGGCGGGGAGCGTGAAGGGATGATTGCGCTTTTCCCCGCGCTGGCGGCGATGATAATTGGCCAGAGCAGCATCATGGTCGATGATTTCGAGTCGGTCAGTGCGTGGAAGGCGATTCCTTCTGACGGCGTTACGCTTCAGGTCAGTCAGGGTACGGGGGTTCATGGCAAGGCGATGCGACTGGATTTTGATTTTCATGGACAAGGTGGGTATGCAGTTGTTCATCGAGACCTGAAGCTCGACCTGCCCGCGAACTACGAATTTTCGGTTGGCATCAAGGGTCCTGCGCCGGTCAACAATCTCGAGTTCAAGCTGGTCGATCCAACGGGCGACAATGTCTGGTGGTCGAACAACCCCGGATACGTTTTCGGGCCGGATTGGAAAACTTTCACACGCAAGAAAAGACAGATTTCTTTCGCCTGGGGTCCTCTCGGCGGCGGCGAAATGAAGCAGGTGGCAGGGATCGAATTC
>JBBSGU010000151.1:0-4752 GCA_038253755.1 Gemmatimonadales bacterium
CAATGGTTCTCATCGCAGATGTCCTCGACGAAACGGTCCTTCGCGCAGCGAGAGACGAAGTTCTGGGCGCATGGGGTAGCATCGATATCCTGATCAACGCGGCGGGCGGGAGCGTACCGGGATCCCGAACTGACACAAAGCCCGTGTTCGAGGTTCCTTATGCGTCTTTCGATGAGGTTCTGGCTCTCAACCTTCACGGAACCGTAAAGCCCTCGCTCGTCCTCGGCGAAGTGATGGCGAATCAGAAGCGCGGAGTCATCATCAACATCTCGTCGATGGCGGCGTTGCGCGCGATGACCGGAGTTCCGGGATACTCCATCGCCAAAGCCGGAATCGACAACTTCACTCGATGGATGGCGATGGATCTCGCGCAGCGATACGGCGATGGGATTCGCGTCAACGCAGTCGCTCCGGGGTTCTTCGTCACGACGCAGAACAAGAGCGTGCTCGTCAATCCTGACGGCAGTTATACCGAGCGCTCCAAAAAAGTTCTTGCCCAGACACCCATGAAGCGATTTGGAAGACCCGATGAGCTCAACGGAGCAATTCAGTGGTTATGCAGCGATTCGGCATCCTTTGTAACCGGAGCTGTAATTCCGGTAGACGGCGGGTTCAGCATCTACAGCGGTGTTTGATGCCGCAAACGACTAATAACGCATCACAGACAAGTAGATGAATCTCGGCCTTGGCTTGTACAGAAGCCTCCTCACGGAGGACAATTTCAAATTTGCGAAACAGGCGGGCGTGACTCACCTCGTTGTGCATCTCGTCGATTATTTCAAGGGTGCCAACCCGACGCTATCGAGCGGCGAGCCGAACATGGGCTGGGGAATAACCGACAACCAGAATCGACCGTGGGAATATGAAGACATCGCGGCGCTGAAGAAGAGCATCGAGTCCAACGGTTTGAAGTGGGAAGCAATCGAAAACTTCGATCCGGCACACTGGTACGACATCCTGCTCGACGGTCCCAGGAAAGCCGAGCAGATGGAGAACATCAAGCGTACCATCCAGGTGGTGGGTCGCGCGGGCATCCCGATCATGGGATACAACTTCAGCATTGCGGGCGTGTGGGGATGGACCAAGGGTCCGTTCGGCAGAGGCGGCGCGATGGCAGTTCGATACGACGAGTCCAGGATTGATCCGCAGCTCCCGATGCCAAACGGCATGGTCTGGAACATGGTCTACGATCCGGATGCTCCGGACGGCAACGTTCCACCGGTCGGGACGGAAGAGCTCTGGCAGCGTTATGAATGGTTTCTCTCGCAGATCCTTCCGGTCGCGGAGGAGAGCGGTGTAAAACTGGCGCTTCATCCTGATGATCCGCCGGCGGATTCATTACGCCGCACCGCGCGTCTCGTCAACGAACCCGACAAGTATCAGCGCGTAATAGATGCGGTGCCGAGCGCGTCGAATACTCTCGAGTTCTGCCTAGGCTCGCTGCAGGAAATGAGAACCGGTGACGTTTACGAAGCGATTCGCCATTACGGCCGACAGGGAAAAATTGCCTACGTGCATTTCAGGAACGTGCGCGGTAAGGTTCCCTATTATCAGGAGATGTTCGTTGACGAAGGCGACCTCGACATGATCAGGGCCGTGCAATCGCTGCGCGAGGTTGGTTATGACGGAGTTGTAATTCCCGATCATACGCCCGAGATGACCTGCGGCGCTCCGTGGCACGCGGGCATGGCGTACGCGCTCGGCTATATTCGCGCTGCGATCCAAGCGGTTGACCGGCTATCGGCGTGACACCGGTGCAATGATGAAAGAGAAGTACCGGTTGACTGTGGTTGACGGCTTGGCATTTGGTCGCTCGAAGTCGGGATTCATCTTCGGGCCGACCGCGAGAAGCTGCATCAGATCGTGATCACTATGTGGCTTCGCGCGAATTGTGCAGCTTCGGCGTTGGCGATTGCCGTTGCGAGCGTGGCTCCCTTGCCAGCGCAAACAGTGACTGCGGCCGATCTCACTGCGCGAATCGTCCAAAAGAGCGGCGTCGTGGTTTCCAGTCCAACGGTAGATACGTTCAAGGCTGGCGACCCAAACGCCACCGTTAGACGGATAGCGGTCACGATGATGGCCACCCTGGATGTGCTGAAGAGAGCCGCGGCGAATGGAGACAATTTCGTCATCACCCACGAGCCTACGTTTTACAGCCATCGCGATACTCTCGGGATTCTCGAAGCCGAGAACGATGCGGTTCTCGCGGCGAAGCAGAAGTTCATTGCCGATCACGGCTTGGTCGTCTGGCGATTTCATGACATCCCGCACCGGATGAAGCCGGATCTGATCATGCACGGTATGGTGCATGCCCTGGGCTGGGAAAAGAATCAGCTTGACTCGAGCGGAGAGGTTTTCGATCTGACCCCAACCACACTCGGCGATCTGGCGAAATCCGTAAGCGGCCGGCTAGGGGCGAGTGCGACACGCATCATCGGCGATCCCGGAACGCGAGTATCGAGAGTTGGATTGACCGAGGGATTTCCCGGTTTCTCAGCCAATAGGCATGTCGTGCAGGGACACGGCCTCGATGTCATCGTGATTGGCGAGGATCACGAGTGGGAGATGATCGAGTACGCAAAGGATGCGATCGACGCTGGCCAGCTCAAGGGGATGATCGTCATCGGCCACATCGCGTCTGAGCAAGGTGGGATGGAGGAGGTCGCTCGATGGCTCAAGACGTTTATCGCAGAAGTCCCGGTTGACTTCATTCCCACTCGAGAGCCGTTCAGGCCCCTGCGGTAGCGGTTTCGCTCCCGTTAATCCGCAGTGGAGCAGGATATGCAACGACGCGGGACGCGCCGCCCGCAACGGCGGTACATTTGTCTGCGCTTGTCGCTTAGAACCGCCTAGTGAGGTCTTCAAGGAATGACATTTAAAAAGCGCCGGCGGCGCTCGATGCCTTCGGTTGCCGGGCTCGTTTCCGTGATGTTGCTGGGCCTGCTGGCTGCATGCAACAAACGCCCGACGATCGAGACGCTTGCTCCGGCGGAGATCGAGTCCACAGTGTTTCTCATCGGCGACGCCGGTGAGCAGGATCCGCGGACGTCGAGCACGGTGCTCGACTCGCTTTATTCGCAGGCATCCGTTGCTCCTGAACGGTCGATCGTCGTGTTCCTCGGCGACAATGTATACCCAAGTGGAATACCCGAGGATGGACGAGCTGAGTACGCGGACGCAAAGCGACGGCTGGCCGCCGAAGTGAATGCGGTGCCGCGTGGAGCGCGCGGAATCTTCGTTCCTGGCAACCACGACTGGGCTGGCGAAACTGCATTTGGCCTCTACTCGATCCGTCTCCAGGAGCGCATGGTCAATTTGCTGGCCAGGGGCAACAATGTGAGGCTCCTGCCGGGGAACGGCTGTCCCGGGCCGGTGGTGGTGGATGCAGGGAGACTCCGTCTGGTAGCGATCGACACTCAATGGTGGCTCCAGGACTTCATCGTCCGCGATTCGTTGTCGAACTGCATCAACACGACCGGCGAGGTGACCAACGCAATCCGGCAGGATGTCGAACAGGTCGCCGATGGACGCGTTGTAGTCGTTGCAGGTCACCATCCGTTGATGACTGGCGGACAACATGGCGGATACTGCGGCTTGAGCGGGTTCTTCCGCCGATTGAGCAGTCTCAGCCAGGACATCCTCGGTGGCCAGAACAGAACGATGCGCGACTCACTTGCCAGCGCATTCAAAAACAAGAAGCCGCTCGTATATGCTTCGGGGCACGACCATAATCTGCAGTTGCTTCGCGGGCCGGAGGCCCAGTATTTACTGGTAAGCGGTGCGGGTTCCCCGGACAAGACCGAGTGCGCTGTCTACCTGAGAGAGAGTTTCTACACAAGTCAGCACCGCGCGGGGTTCATGCGGTTGGACATCATTAAGGGAAAAGGAGTGCTTCTGACATCGTTTGCATTTCTGGGATCAGGCGCGCGCGACTATCCATACTCGAAATGGCTGGAGCTCCGATGAGAACGCGACTGGGCTTTTTGTTGGCCGCAATCGGGCTGGCAGTGTTTGCACAGACTGCGAAGGCGCAGGCGTCTGAGGACGCGCTCGAAATTCTTCGCCTGTACGCTACGCCGATCGGAGCGTTGCCGGCCATCTCGCTTCCAATGCCGGCCGGCCGCAATCACAGCAACATCATCGCTCGCCTTCAAACAGGATATCGGAAAGGCCCCACTGGTCAGTCGCTTCCAGCGACCGCGGCCGGTCTCGACCTGCAATATCGAGGCGGATCGACAGTCGGAGTGACGGCCGGATACCAGAAGCGCGATTGCAATATCGTCGCGTCGTGCGGTTGGCATCCAATGCTGGGAGCTCGCGCCCAGATCAACGTCATCACCGGCGGCTCAACGCTCGCGAAACTGTTGCACGACAACAGCACAACGAGCACATTCGGCGCGGAAATCGGAGCTGGGTATGCTCCTCATCTCACAGACAGCATCCGGGCATGCAGTCTCGACATGGGCTTGCCGTTCTCCATTGCGAAAAGACGGGAGCAGCCCAGGCTCGTCGCGTACATCACGCCGGGAATTGTGTGGGATACGAACTGCGGATCGAGCGGAATTCGACGGGATCACAGCTATTTCACAGGACTGGGATTTGGATTTCAGCAGATCGCCAGCCGGTCACTCGACGTTTACTTCGGATTCCAGAAGGTGTATCGCGTTCACACCGGATACGAGATTGGCGTTACAGTCTCCTATGTGAAGTTGCCCAACTAGCAATTTTATCAGAAGCATCCAATAAGTGTGG
>JBBSGU010000152.1:0-4628 GCA_038253755.1 Gemmatimonadales bacterium
CTGCGAGAGATTCGTCTCGCGGCACGGCTCAATCATCCGAATATTCTGCCCCTGTTCGATTCGGGTGAAGCCGGCGGATTTCTGTATTACGTAATGCCGTACATTCAGGGCGAGTCGCTGCGTGAAAGGCTTAACCGCGACAAGCAGATCCCGATCGACGAAAGTCTCGGGATCGCGCGTGCCGTGGCGGGAGCTTTGGACTATGCCCACAGAAACCGGATCGTCCATCGGGATATCAAGCCCGAGAACATCATGATGCACGAAGGGCAGCCGATGGTTATGGATTTCGGAATCGGAAAGGCCCTGACAGCGGCCGGCGCCGACACGCTCACTCAGGTGGGAATGGTCGTTGGAACACCTGCTTACGTCAGTCCTGAGCAGGCCGCCGGCGAAATCGACATCGACGGCCGCAGCGATCAGTACAGCCTTGGCTGCGTGCTCTATGAGATGCTGGCGGGAGAGAGGCCGTTTACCGGACCAACCGCTCAAGCCGTTTTACAACGCCGGTTCACCGAGCCAGTCCCGGTCCTCAGCAAGGTGATGAGGGATCTTCCGCAGGAAATCGACGGCGCAATAACGAAGTCGCTCGCGAAAGATCCTGCCGGCCGGTTCACTACGTCCAGCGAGTTTGCGAAAGCGCTCGTCATCACCACTATGACGACGCCTGTAACCGTGACCGTTCCCGAAGGTGTGCAGGCCGTGAAATCGATCGCCGTGCTGCCGTTCACAAACATGAGCGCCGACGCCGATAACGAATATTTCACCGACGGAATGGCCGAGGAGATCATCAACGCTCTTTCGAAGATTCAGTCGCTAGGCGTTGCTTCGCGGACGTCAACGTTTGCCTTCAAGGGCAAGACCGAAGACATCCGCGAGATCGGAAAGAAGCTCGAGGTGTCCGCTGTTCTCGAAGGCAGCGTCCGACGCATGGGCAACAAGATCCGTGTGAGTGCGCAGCTGATTCACGTTGCGAATGGTTATCAGCTCTGGGCTGACAAGTACGATCGCGAAATGGAAGACGTCTTCGCGATTCAGGATGAGATCGCGCAGAACATCGTGAAGGCACTGCGCGTCGTGCTGAGCGACGACGAGAAGAAGGCGATCGAGAAGGTGAAGACCGGCAATGTCGAGGCGTATGACTATTATCTGCGTGGGCGCAAGTCTTTCCACCAGAACAGGCGAACGAGTCTCGAGACTGCCCGGCAGATGTTCACCCGCGCGATCGAGGTCGATCCGAATTACGCGCTGGCCTACGCCGGAATCGCCGACTGCTGTTCGATTCTCTACACGTACTTCGACGCTCGCGAGTCCAACCTCAAACAAGCCGACAGTGCGAGCAAGAAAGCGCTGCAGCTCGATCCGGATCTGGCTGAGGCACATTCGGCGCGTGGTCTCGCGTTCTCCTTGAGCAAGCAATACGAGCATGCGCGGGCGGAATTCGAGCTGGCGATGAAGCTCGATCCAAAATTGTTCGAAGCCCCGTATTTCTACGGTCGAGCGATGCTCGCGCAGGGGAAATCGTTCGAGGCAGCTCCGCTGTTTGAACGGGCGGCAACGTTGCGTCCCGAGGATTACCAGGCACTCAGCTTCCTCGCCGCTGCGTTTGCCGGCCAGGGCCGCATTCATGAGGCGACAAAGGCTTCTAACAGAGCCGTGAAAGCGATCGAGAAATGGCTGGAGATTAATCCTGAGGACGCGCGCGCTCTTAACCTTGGAGCAACGATCTGGTCGAACCTGGGCGAGACTGACAAGGCGCTGGAGTGGGCACGTCATTCACTCGAGATTGACCCGGACGATCCGCAGCTTCTCTACAACGTTGCCTGCGTGTACGCGATCGAGGGAATGAAGGAGGATGCGATTCTCTGCCTCGAGCGCGCGATGGACAAGGGCTGGGGACACCGCGAGTGGATCGAGCACGACTCCGATCTGAATTCACTGCGAAGCGACCGCAGGTTCCAGGCGCTTCTCGACCGCCTTTAGTTGCTGTTCAGGAGCAGGCGCGCGCTAATTATCCCGGTGCAGTGACAGGGGCATGGAGATTACCTACACCACGACTGATTCTTGCCTTGGGCAGCTTTTCGTAGCATCGAGCCCGAAGGGGTTGTGCATGGTTTCGATCGGTGAGTCCGACGCTGACCTCGTGCGAAAGGCTCACGACCGGTTTCCTGACGAGAGCTTCACGAGAAATAATCTTGCGATGAAGTCTCTGGCGGCCGACGTGAAAGGCCGCATCGAAGGAAAGGGACTCGACCGCAAAATACCGCTGGATTTACGGGGCACGCCATTTCAGATGGATGTCTGGAAGGAGATGCTTCGCATCAACGCGGGATGCACTCGCTCTTACGGTGACGTCGCGAAACGAGTCGGCAGACCAAAGGCATTTCGTGCGGTAGCCCAGGCGTGCGGCGCGAACCCCGTTGCCGTCGTTGTCCCCTGCCACCGAGTCATAGCCGCCCGCGGGGCACTCGGGGGCTATGGCCTGGGACTGGATCGCAAGATTTCGTTGCTCGCTGCAGAAGGAGTAACAAGTCGGAGGTGGGTCCGAGGGCGCTAAAAAATAGGAGCCCGTGACGGCTCCTATTCCTTCGTTGTTGGACAACCGGACACGACTATGCGCGAAGTGCGTCCTTCTGGTGTTTCCCAGTCGTCACTGCATGACCGTGCTCGATCGTGGGCTCGTAGGCTCGCTCCGCCGGACCAACGTAGATCTGACGCGGACGGGCGATCTTCTGCTCCTTGTCGAGCAGCATCTCCTCCCATTGCGCGAGCCAGCCAGCCGTTCTCGCAATCGCGAAGAGGACAGTGAAGAAGTCCGTCGGGAACGCCATCGACCTGTAGATCAGGCCCGTGTAGAAATCCACGTTCGGGTAGAGCTTCCGCGACTTGAAGTAGTCGTCCTCGAGAGCGATCCGCTCGAGCTCGAGTGCAATTTCCAGATCCTTGTCAACGCCAACGACCTTGAATACGTCGTCCGCGAGTGCCTTGACGATTTTTGCACGCGGGTCGTAGCTCTTATAAACCCGGTGACCGAACCCCATGAGCTTGCCTTTGCCGCCCTTTACTTCCTCGATGAACTTCGGAACGTTCTTCACGTCGCCGATCTCCTCGACCATCCGAAGGACCTGCTCGTTTGCTCCGCCGTGAAGAGGACCGAACAGCGCGGCGATCCCGGCTGACATCGCGGAAAACGGATCGACGTGCGACGAGCCGACGGCGCGAACGGCGCTGGTCGAGCAGTTCTGCTCGTGGTCGGCGTGCAGGATGAACAGGACTTCGAGCGCCTTCGAGAAGATCGGGTTCGCCCGGTACTTCGGCTCCGTCATCCGCGCGACCATCGACAGGAAATTGTCTACGTAAGACAGGTCGTTGTCGGGATAGACGAACGGCAGGCCTTTCAGATGGCGATAGCAATACGCCGCAATCGTCGGGACTTTCGCGAGCAGTCGAATCATCGAGATGTTGCGCTCGACCGGATCCATGATGTTGCGGGCCGACGGATAGAACGACGCTAGGCCGGCGACAGCGCTGTTGAGCATCGCCATCGGATGCGCATCGTAGCGGAATCCTTCGAGGAACTTCCGCATGTTCTCGTGCACGTACGTGTGGTACGTGATGTCGTGAACGAACGAATCGTATTCCGTCTGGTTCGGGAGCTCGCCGTGACGGAGCAGCCACGCGACTTCAAGGAATGTCGATTTCTCGGCCAGCTGCTCAATCGGATATCCGCGGTACCGAAGGATTCCCTTGTCGCCGTCGATGAAAGTGATCGCGCTGCGGCACGAAGCCGTGTTGAGGAAGGCGGGATCGTAGCTGAGGAGACCCGGATCGTCGGCGTCAGCGGTCTTGATCTGCTTGAGGTCATTGGCGCGAATCGCGCCGTCGTTTATCGGAAGGGTGTACGAGTTGCCGGTGCGCGAATCCTTTACCTCGATCGTGCCATCTGGAGCTTTCTCTTCGGTTGCCATTATCTCTCCTGTAGTACTGGAAAAATAATGGATTTTGGGGCTCTCTGGTTTGGGGAGAAGCGACTCTCGTTCGACTTACAAACCTTGATGGACACAGAGAACACAGAGACCACAGACGTGGCGGAGACAGCGCTTCGGACGGAGCCGTTTCCCTCGCGAAGCTGTCTCGTCGACAGCCCTTGGAATTAGGGGTTAAGGGCGGGCTTACGGAAACGGCGCCCCGTCTTTCCGCTCTTCCACCGTTTCTTGCGCCGTGGTTCCGTCGTAGTTCCGTCGTAGTTCCGTCGCAGTTCCGTCGCAGTTCCGTCGCAGTTCCGTCGTTTAACACAAAAATGAGACTCTCGCCTGAGAAAGGCCCTGAGAGCAAAAGACCACAGAATGTTGTTTCTGTGGTCTCTGTGGTCTCTGTGTCCAACCGGCTGTTTTCAGCCCTTTGCGGCGGAAACGATCACCTTCCACTCGGAAGGAGTCACGGGCTGAACCGACAACCTGCTCCCCTTCTTGAGAAGCACCATTCCATCTAACCCCTTCATCGACCGAAGACGCTCAAGGGTCACTATCGCAGGGAATTTCTCCAGCGCCTTCACATCCACTACATACCAGCTCGGCGACTCTTTCCTGCTCTTCGGATCGTAGTGGCTGTCCTTCGGGTCGAACGCCGTC
>JBBSGU010000153.1:0-4619 GCA_038253755.1 Gemmatimonadales bacterium
CGAGTCGATCACGATGACAGCGTTCTCGCGAGCGCGTGCATTGAAGGCGCTCTTCCGCGCCAGCGCGCGAACCTTGCGCGGAACGTACTGCGCGTAGCTGCGGGGGCTCGGACCGAAGACCGTTCCACCACCAACCCACTGAGGAGCGCGGGTCGAACCCTGACGGGCGCGGCCTGTTCCCTTCTGCTTCCACGGCTTCTGGTTTCCACCGATGACGAAGCCGCGCGTCTTCGTTGACGCGTTGCCCTGACGCTGGTTGGCCAGATACGCCTTAACGGCCTGGTGCATCACCGGCATGTTGACGGTTCCGTCAAACAGATCGGAAGGAAGCGCGACGCTATCGCCCGCTTTTCCCTTCGACGTGAATGACGCCGCATTCATTGAAGTATTGTCAGCCATTCGGTTATCCCTGCTTCTTCACGAGGACGATGCCGTTGGTGGGGCCGGCGACCGAACCGCGGATGTAGATCAGATTGCGCTCGGCGTCGATCTTCTCGATGCGGAGATGAGTCTGCGTGTGACGATGGTCGCCGTAATGGCCAGGCATTTTCTTGCCCTTGATGACGCGCGACGGATCGGTGCCGGGCCCGATGGAGCCTGGACGGCGATGCTTTGTGTTTCCGTGCGTGTTGGGTCCGCCATGGAAACCATAGCGCTTGACGACACCCTGGAAACCGCGGCCCTTCGACGTTCCGGTGACCTTAACCTGGTCGCCGGGGGCGAAGATGTCGACCGAGACCTTGTCACCGAGCTTGTACTGGGGAGTGTCAGCGCTCTTCGGGCCGTCGTCGATGCGGAAGCTGCGAAGCACGCGGGGGGCGCTGGTCAGTCCAGCCTTGGCGGCGTGACCGACGACTGCCTTGTGTGCGCGACGACCGCGGGGGGTCTTTTCGCCCTTCTTGTTGTCACGAGCCAGCTTCTGCTCTCCGTAGCCGAGCTGCACGGAAGAAATTCCGGCGGTCTCGGCAGCGAGTATCTGCACAACCGGGTTGGGCGGAGCCTCGACTACGGTGCAAGGGATCTGCTGTCCCTGTTCGTTGAAGATCTGGGTCATGCCCAGCTTCTTCCCAATGATTCCGATCATTTTTCTATTCGACCTTGATTTCGACGTCTACGCCGGCCGGGAGGTCCAGCTTGGTGAGCGCATCGACAGTCGCTGCGCGGCTGTCGAGGATATCGATGAGGCGCTTGTGCGTCTTGAGCTCGAACTGCTCGCGGGACTTCTTGTCCACGTGCGGCGAGCGCAACACCGTCCAGCGCTTGGTTTTGGTCGGGAGCGGAATGGGCCCTGACACTTGCGCACCTGTCTTCTCGGCAGTGCGGACGATGTCCGCGGCTGCCTGGTCGATCACAGCGTGATCGAACGCCTTGAGACGGATGCGAATTCTTCCAGCCATGTTGGTTGACCTCAGGAGTGCTTCACTGCGCGTTGGGTATCGCCGGTCACAGCAACAAAAACGCGGGTGGACCGTGACGCCCCAGTAGAGGGGCCGGTATCCATCCGCTGCCGCCGGGTGCACTCGCTTTCTGCTTCGCGGTGGGGACCCAAGGGCGCGCCGGGTTTTAAAGTCCGGCGTTGAGTTGTGAACAGCCTCTAATTATCACCTTCTCTCGGGCTCGTGTCAACGACTCGTGCCTTCAAATCTCTGCGTTCGTTAATCTTTTTGGGGCGGGTCGCGGGGGGTGAGGGTGGCCACCGCTCACCGCTCACTTCGGGCGCTCCCGTAGGCGAATTGGCGTCTCATTCGAGTTGGCGCCCTCCGCTCCGCGAGTGTTCGCTAACGGCCACCCTCAACCCCGGATCCTGTCTTAAGAACCCAGGTATGCGGCGAGGCGCGACACGTCGTCGACGCTGCCGAGCTTAAGAGAAATTGGGGCAGAATTACCGACCGCCGGCTTGTTTTTTGTCCGCGGTATCAGGACGGAACTTCACTACGCCTGACCGTAATTCCGTAGTCGTCCGCAATCCGCAATTAGTCGCCGATCGTCGATTGCTGTTGGTCCTGGATCCGCATGGGTCCTGAGTCCTCAATCCTCGGCAGACCATCGAGGACTATTGCGGACCATCGAGGACAGTCAAAAAAAAGGCGCCCGGTTGGGCGCCTCTTCCTTCTCAAGAATGAGTAGATGCTTGATGATCTTGGCGCATAGGCTTCAGTCTGACGCCGGAGGAAAGACCCGACGACGCTCGATCTCGGCGCCGTCCTCACCGTCTGCGGGTGACCCGCCTTCACGTCCCTCGATCTCGGAATCCTTGTTGAACTGGCTCCACGCTCGCTCCACGTCACCAGGCGACACGTGAACGGGTGACCCAGCGAGAATTCCGGTGACGTTCCGGAACGGCCGGCCCATCTTCATGCCACCCTTGTCGATTGTGAACTCGCGAATTGCCTTGTCGTGCCATGAGCCGCGCATCTTCAGAACCGTCAATCCCCGCTTCATGTCGCCGAACATCTCAACGTACCGAAGGAGGATGATGGAATCGGTGAGCGTGGAGATATGGGTCTCCGTTATGGAGTCTCCACCCATCAGGCTTGCAGTCGTGGACGTAAAGAGTCCAGTGATCTCCTCGTGCTTGATGAACGAGGTGAGTCCGATGACGAACTCGCGGAAGGCCTTTGCAGTGCCGACGTGCTCGAGCGCTGAAAGGCTGTCGAGCGCGACGCGCTGCGGCTTGAACTCCCTGATCGTCGCCTGAATCGTGACGAGCCAGTCTTCAAGCCCTGACACATCCGGGTAGTCGCATACAACGCGAAGCATCCCCGCCGCTTCCATTGCTTCGAAGTCAAATCCCCAGCCAGTTGCATTTCTGAACAGCTGGTCTCGACTTTCCTCGAAAGCGAGCAGGAGACAACGCTCGCCATTCTTCGCTCCGCCCTGAAGAAACTGTGTGACGGTCAAAGTCTTTCCAGTGCCCGTTGCGCCCGACACGAGCGTCACCGAATCGCGGAAAAGTCCGCCACCACACATTGCGTCGAGTTGCTCGTTGCCGGACGAGATGCGAACGTTCGAAGACTTCATGCTCAGCTGCATGGCCGAGAGCGGAATCACGATCACGCCGCCGTCAGGAACGATCGTGAAAGGGTACTCCCCCTTCTGGTGATCGCACCCGCGGAATTTCAGTATCTCGATAGTGCGACGCCGACTTTCATCCTCGAGCACGTTTCGAAGGATCATCACGTTGTCGGCAATGAACTCCTCCACACCGAATCGGGCGATGTGACCGTAGTCGTCAGTTCGCTCCGCGGTGAGAACCGCAGTGACGCCGATGGCCTTGAGCGCAGAGGCAATTCTGAACAGCTCGCTCCGCACGATCGACTGATCAGAGAACTGGGAAAACACCGCTCCAAGCGAATCGACTGCAACGCGCTCCGCTTTTACTTTCTTGACGGCGTGTTTCACGCGCGCGAGCAGGGCGCCGAGGTCAAACCCTCCGCTCTCGACGGAGTCGATCTCCGGGTCAGGTGACGCATCGACGAACGCGAGGAGTCCTTCTGCTTCCCATTTCGCGAGATCCCACCCGAAGCTCCGCATGTTCTTGCGGATATCCGACGCAGATTCTTCAAACGTGACGAACACGCCCGGAAAGCCGAGCTCTATTCCGGCTGCGAGAAATTGCACGGCGAAAATCGTCTTGCCGCTGCCGGCAGTTCCCGAAATGAGCGTCGTTCGGTTTCGCGGAAGTCCGCCTTTCGCAATGATGTCAAAGCTCGATATTCCCGTCGCAATCTTTTCGACCGCGAGGTCCTTGGCACCGTCATTCATTTACGAGGCGCCTCCATGTCGGCGCTTTCTAGTGGTTTTGGCTGAACTTCAAGACCGAGAAGAACCTTGTCCTTGTCAGAGAGGTCGCCGATTACGCGTCTTAGAGGGAGTGGAAGCGACTTGATGAGCGTTGGCGTCGCCAGAATGCGCTCGTCTTCGGCCATCTCCGGATTTTCGAGAACATCTATGATCTCAAGATCGTAGCGGCCTTCGAGCTCCTGCTCGCAGATCCGTTTGAGATTTGTTATGGCAGTGGTCGCTCGCGGGCTCGCACCCGTTACAAACAGTCTGAGCAGATACTTGGACAGGTCTCCTCCCCGGCGTTAGGTGCCTTGAATGCCATTCGGTACACGTCGGGCGACGCAGTACCTGGAAAAGGCACCTCTGGGCCTGTTGGTTGCATTACCTGAGCCATAGAGGGCGATCGCCGAACCAGGCTGTCTGTTTCCCTTGCTCAGCCTGGCTGGTGAGTCCGCATTTAAGGACCCATGCGCGACATGACAACACCCGAAACACCCGCCATCGGCGGCGGAAACATCGCCGAACACACAGACGCTCAGTGGGACCGCCTGCGTCCCATTATCGAGCGCCTTCCCGACGGTATCGTGATCGTCGATGCAAGCGGCGACATTCGCTTTGCAAACCCGGCAGCCGCACTCCTTTTCAACCGACCCGCCGAAGACTTGATCGGAACGCCTTTCGGCACAGCGCTCATTGCCGGTGAAACGACCGAAATGGAGATAGTCCGGCGCGGCGGCGGCGACCTTGCATACGCTGAGCTGCGAGTTGTCGATACTGACTGGGAAGGCGAGAAGGTCGAGCTTGTTTCCCTTCGTGAGATCACCGATCGCAAG
>JBBSGU010000154.1:0-4529 GCA_038253755.1 Gemmatimonadales bacterium
GCGGCGCGCGGCCGAGCTCGATCCGGACGATGAGATTGCAGCGCGGAGATGGATCGCCTTGCTCGACAGGGCCGGTGATCGGTCACAGGCATTTGCCGTTTATGATCGATTCAGGGAGCACATGGCAGAAGAATTCGGCGTACGGCCGTCGGCAGAGACGGTCGCACTGCTGGACACGGTCCGAACGAGGCGGAACCCGACATCGGAACCCCATGTGGAATCACGAGACGCGAACTTGTCTTCCCGCGTCGCTCCTCTTGTGACGTTGAGTGCAATACAACCCGCAAATGCACAGACCCATGGGCAAGCCGCTTCGATCCTGCCGGAATCGCCCTCTGGGCAACCCCCTCGCAGGGCGCGCTGGTTGATTGCAAGCGCGGGCGCGATCGCAACGACCCTGCTCGTCGCTGCCGCGATCCGACGGGCGCCCAACGTAGAGGGCGGCCCCGGGACAGGAAACACATCAGTAGTTGCAGCACGAACCCTGGTGGTGCTGCCGATGGAGAATGAGACGGGCAACCGCAATCAGGATTACATCGCTTCCGGACTTGCTGAAGGAATTGCGCGAAGGCTCAATGGAATGGGCGGGCTTACTATCCGCTCGGGCGCTCGATCCGAATGGCTGGCGGCGACGCAACATGACTTCAAGACAATCGGTAACGAATTCGGAACGAAGGTCCTTCTGAGAACACGGTTGACGCAGGTTGGAGATTCATTTGAAGTTCGAACGTCAGTTGTCGACGCTCGAACTTCGGGTGAGAAGATGATCTCGCCGCTGAGGTTTACCGTGGGGGGACTGCACAACCTCGAGAGCGAATTGGCGGCGGCCGTTGCAGGTGAAATCTTCCGCGTTCCGATGCCCGTTACGCCGAGAGTGCGGGAGCGCGCGGTGAATCCCGAATCGTACAGGCTGACGCTTGAGGCATGGCATCAGATGACGCCGCTTGAAAATCTCGCCGAGGCCAAGCGGCTGTTTGAACGAGCAACTGAACTTGATCCCTTGAATTCCAGAGCCTGGGCAGGCCTAAGTACTGTGTGGTCGCTCAAGGTTTCAGAAGAAACTGTTCCATTTGACGAAGGATACGATAGAGGGTCTGCTGCCGCTGAACGTGCACTCGCTCTCGACAGCCTCGACGGATCCGCGTGGAAGGCATTGGGCATGATGCGGGCGCTTCGCTATCGCAATCTGGCAATCGGACTGGAGTCTATTCGTAAGGCCATAGCCGCTGAACCAGGCAATCCACAGATATTCGTCGCTCAGAGTTCGCTTTATCGCATGGCGTGGCGTTGGGACCAATCGCGGGACGCTGCTCGGATCGCTCATCGATTGGATCCTCTAAATCCGCATGTCCGGTCAAGGGAAGCCTACACCGAATTATGCGCTGGCAATCCTGATGCTGCGCTGAGATTGTACAACGCGGAGATCGTGATGAATCCGACCGATTCTCTGCCCGTTGCGGGACGGATCAGGGCTCTGGCAATGGAAGGTCGTTACGACGACGCTATTGTCGCGTGGCGGAATCTGCCAGCCCCGCAGCACGACACTGTTCTCGCAAGCGCGCTTCGGGCGGCACGCGGAGATGACGGTTACTGGACGGTAGACCGACTTATTGGTCGCCGGCATCTCGATGCATTAAAAAGGAAGGCAGGTGCCGGCTGGATTTCGCCGCTCAGGCTGATGCAGCTCCAGTTCCAATCAGGCGATACTGAAGGTGGTTATCTCGCACTCGAGCGACTTGAGCGCGAAAAGGATCCGGCTCTTTTTCGACTTCGGTGCATGCCTGCGTTGGACGTCATGCGACGGTCACCTCGCTTCGAGGCTATCGTCAAACGTATTGGACCGCTGCCCCTGCATTGATTCAGAAGGTATACCGCCCGCCCAGTTGTGCTCGCCACCGCGAGGCGTCAACTACAATCTCGTTTCGGCCGATAGCGACCATTCCATTAGAGACTGGAATTCTGTAGAGGGGGCGATTCGCCGTTGCGTCCCAACCTGAGATTGTCAGAAATGGCTTGTCCTCCCGGCTGCTTGTCTCGCGTACCAGGCCCCAGTTCCGACGAATAAGGTTCGCGACGTTGAAGATGTCCGCTCTCATCTCGAACCGCTCATTCCCTGACGTCCGAAAAGTCCTGGCGATACTGATGTCCAGACTTTGAACCGACGGGTTGCGGCACGTAGTCCGCTTCATGACGTGGCCGCGTTGCCGGCGGAGGCAGGGCTCGCCCTCGATGAACGCATCGAGTAAGCGAGCCGCTCCGGGATTGACCAGGCTCAAGTCCGTCGTATCGCGCGGTACATAGGCCAGATCGTCCGACTGACTGCCATCCGCGTTCGCGTCGCCATTGACCACGTACGCGTATGGTGTGCCTGATCGCGCTCGGTAAAACATCGATGCGGTGACGCCATACCGAAGTGGCACAATTGCGGTGGCCACAAAATTCTGGGGAATGTCTCGGCTCGACCGGCGAAGATTCCGCTTTGTCATGATACCGTCGAGCGGATTGGTTTGCAGGATTATTGGACCATTGAGACCGGACAGACTCATGAAGTCTTCGGTGCGCGACCAGTTGTAGCCAAGCTGGAACTGGGCGCCCCTTTGCATGAGTTTTTGCACCGCAACCGTGACCGACGTGGATCGGTCGCCCGAAATATTTCCAAATCTGTAAACAGGGCCAAACTCCGCACTGTCGAGGCGAGTCGGACGGGCGACCGCAATCCCATCAATCGCCGAGACCGTTCCATACATAACTCGCCCTTCGGAGCTCACTCCACGTTCGCGCAGGTTCTCGTCGCTCACGAACAACCCATTTCGGGTCCGCGTGTAGATCACATCGAACGAAGCTGTCAGATCTTTGGAGATCACGTGATCCAGACCGAGCACGTATTTAATCGCCTGCTGGAATCTGAAATCTGACGTGAAGTAGGTGATTCGCGGCGGCGCCGAAGATCCCGCAGGCGCTCCGAGGCACGCCCGAGGAAGGCTCGTGATATCGGTTGTGGGCGCGGGTACGCCCGGCGGTTTATCACAGATCACCACGGTCTGTTCTTGTCCGGTTCCGACGAAAGCATTCGTCAGCCACGCAAACGGCGGCCGGCTCGCGAACGCTCCGATTCCGCCTCTCACCATTGAGTTACGGTGTTCGCCAATTTCCCAGGAGAATCCAACCCTCGGCGAGATTACACCGTTGCCGGACGGAAACACACTCGTGTCGATGTTGTGGAGCACGGCTTTGCTGGCAAGCGCAGGATTTCGGATCGGCGAAGTCATGAATGGCACATCCATGCGGAGTCCAGCCGTCGCTGTGAAGCGGGCCCCCGCAGCCCACCGATCCTGGATGTATCCGGACAGCATGGTTGCCTTATAGTCAGCAAGAGCGCCTGCATCCCTGATCGGGAGTGCCACCTCGAATCGCGACGGCTGGCGACGATCGAGCGCGTCCAGACTGGCGAATGTCCAGACACCCCACGAACCGAGGAATAGATTGTCTCTGACACGGAGGAGCAGGTTCTGGCTTCCGGCAGTGATGAAGTGCGCTCCCTGATTCCATGAGATGTTGTCGGTGAGCTCGACTATCTGCTGGGAGTCTCTGGTGCCTTGCGCCGTCTTTTCCGACCCTCCGGCAAGATACGTGTTGGGTAAATCGGCCTGGACGAGGAACAACGGAGTGCGAAGCCGGGAGCTGCGCGTGTCTCGAATAGTTCCCGTGCTGGCAATTAGCTCGTTTGTGAAACTGCCAGCGCCGCTAGTCACCCGCAGGCGAGTAGTCGCGCTGTTCGACTGCGAGGTGTAGCCGCTGTTCGACAACTCCCAGCCGAGACGATCGTTGACGTTCCGCAGGCGGCGATTGAACACATAAGTACTGGCGGTCGCGCGTGTGTGGCTGATCTCGAGCCAGTGGTTTCGCGAAGGTTGAGCCGAGAGCTTTGCAAAAAAGTTGCGATTCGGCTCATTGATCTCAGGTGCCTCGCCTCCTCCCGGATCAAAGCCGTAGCGGTCCTTGAAGATCTGCTGCGCCCGCGCTGCGGTCGCCGAGCTTACTCCCGTTGTTGCGTCGGCCGTCGACGCACCGGCGAAACCCGCGTTCCGAGCCTGTAACTCCGTTGCCGCGAAGAAGTGAACGCGGTTGCGAACAATCGGCCCGCTGAAGGTCGATCCATATTGCAGAACGGAAAATGGCGGCGCGCCTTCGTTCGCCGTGTCTCTGCCGACGAGTTGAGCGCGTGAGTGCGACAAAAACACCGATCCGCGGAACTGATTGGTCCCCGACTTGGTAACCGCGTTTATCAGCCCACCGGAGAATCCTCCCTGCCTCACGTCGAACGGCGCAACGAGAACGCGAATTTCCTCGAGCGCCTCGAGCGATATGACTTTGCCACCTGCTCCCGCGCCGGGGGAGAGGTTCACACCAATGAAGTCATTGCTTGATCCGCCGTCGACCTGAATCGAATTGAGTCGCGCATTCTGACCGCTTACGGAGACACGGTCAGTGCCGGTTGCGGAAGGAACCGCACCAAATAAAGCGACAAA
>JBBSGU010000155.1:0-4515 GCA_038253755.1 Gemmatimonadales bacterium
GAGTCGGGGAGGCTCGTCGTCGATATGACGCGACGGCTCGACAACCTCGCGCTGGGAACGCAGGGCTTTGCGTCCGCGGTTCATCAGGTGGCGGCAGCGAGCGATGAGCAGAGCGGCAACATCGATCAGATCGCGGCGGCAGCGAGCTCTCTTACGCTCGCTGCGCGAAAGGTCGTTCACATCGCCGGGACGTTCAAACTTGGGGATACTGCCGGTTGGGATGTTCCCGCAACCTCTCCCTATTGACCTGCCGAACGGCGGAAACCCATAACAGCCATTGGGGGGAGAACGGAGGGAGGAAAGGGGAGCAAGGCGGGAAAATCGCCAACGCCGGTTCCTCTTTTTTGTTTTTCAACGACATTTGGCCGCCCCGTCGTTCCCCCCCTTAACCAAAAAAATCTAGAAACGATGCTGCGGAATCGAAGTGATGCTCTCCTGCCTTTCTCCCAAATGCCTCCCGCAGTCCTCCCTAATTGCTGGATGGGATTCCGCCGTTCCGTCAGTCTCTCGATTTCCCGGAATAGATGGGCTCCATCTTGAACGTCTGCGCCCCATTGTCGTTGCAGATGGCGTAGCTCCCGTTGTCGTAATACGAAACGCCAGCGTATCGACCCCGTTTGTCGAGCGCATAAAAGCTCATATCGAAGTTCGGGAGACCGCGGCTGTTTAACAATCTCTTTTCGATCGTGTTCGCCGTGATGCGCTTGCAGACATCGATCATCGCATCTTTTGGGTGCATTCCCTTCTTCATGTTTTCGACAATCGCGTACGACGAGCAGTTGTAGAGGTTCGCCTCTCCACGGCCGGTCGAGCCCGCCGCGCCGACGTCATTGTTCACATAAAGACCGGCCCCGAGAATTGGGGAATCACCGACCCGCCCGGGAATTTTCCACGACAAGCCACTCGTGGTCGTCACCCCGCAGATATCGCCCTTGGCATTGATCGCGTCGCAATTGATCGTGCCATAGATGTGGTCTCCATCGATCAGCCCCTCAGCCACCATCTCCAGGCGCACTCTCTGCTCGGCGTCAGCACGAGTCTTCGGATCGAGATAGTGCAGTGGATCGGTGCGACGCTTCCACTCGAGCCAGAGCTGCCGCGATTTCTCAGTGTTCAAGTCAGCTTCAACAGTGAATCCCATCGCGCGGGCAAAGTCCTGGGCGCCTTTGCCGACCAAGAGATGATGATCGGTCTGATTTGCGACTTCCTTCGCCACGCTCGCAGGAGTACGAACCCCCTCGATTCCAGCGACACCACCCGCACGCTTTCTCGGACCGTGCATGACGCACGAGTCGAGCTGGACCACGCCTTCGGCGTTCGGTAGGCCTCCGTAACCAACGCTGCTATCGAGAGGATCGAGCTCGACGATGTTTACGCCAGCCACAACAGCGTCGAGAACATCTGCGCCGCTGGTGATCATGCTGAACGCTTTCTCGACAGCCGTCTGCGTTCCACCGTTCTTGAATCGATTGCCGTTTCCCGATGCGATCACCATCGGAATCGCAGCAGACCGAGTGATGACAGCGGGCGCTTCGCCATACGTTTTGACCGGAATCGTCATGGAAATGCCGGCAGCAGCACTCGAAACGAGGAAATCGCGCCGATTGATGTTCTGAGTCACTGAACGCAGTAGTGAGGGAAGGATTTGCCTTAATAAACCTACGGTGACGCTGTAGTTTCCGGCTATCGATGACACCCCCTACTGATAACCCCGCGCCAACACGCCGAGAACACGATCTGCTTGGCGAGCGCGACGTGCCGCAGAGCGCGCTTTACGGTGTTCAGACACTTCGGGCGATGGAAAACTTCGCCATCAGCGGCGTCGAGCTTTCCGATTTCGAGACTCTCATCGAGGCGATCGCAGCCGTAAAGCAGGCTGCTGCCGAGGCGAATCGCGACCTCGGTCTTCTCACACCGGACATCGCGGCGGCGATCATTTCCGCCTGCGAGGAGCTCCGCAGCGGCAAGCACCACGAGCACTTTCGCGTGGACATGATCCAGGGTGGGGCCGGAACCTCGACGAACATGAACGCGAACGAGGTCATCGCGAACCGCGCGCTCGAGCTGCTTGGACACAGCCGCGGCGAATATGAGTTCGTCCACCCCAACAGCCACGTCAATCTCAGCCAGTCGACGAATGATGTGTATCCGACCGCCATCAAGCTCGCGATGCACTCGAGCATCGATGACCTGAAGGTCGCAATGGGAGCGCTCGCGGGCGCTTTTCTATTGAAGGGTGAAGAGTTCGCGGCCCACCTCAAGATGGGACGCACGCAGCTTCAGGACGCCGTTCCAATGACGCTCGGCCAGGAATTCACAGCGTTCGCGCATACGATTCTCGAAGACGTCGAACGCCTGACGGAAGCGCAGGCTTTGATTCGCGAGATCAACATGGGCGCCACTGCAATCGGCACGGGGATCACGTCAACGAAGGGGTACGCAGAATCGGTGAGGGGTCATCTTTCCCGCATCACGGGCCTCGAGCTGATCACTGCACCCGATCTCGTTGAAGCCACGGCCGATACCGGCGTTTTTGTTCAGCTCAGTGGCGTGCTCAAGCGTTGCGCAGTGAAGCTTTCAAAAATCTGCAACGATCTCCGTCTCTTGAGCTCGGGCCCGCGCGCCGGCCTTGGGGAGATCAACCTTCCGCCGATGCAGCCCGGCTCGTCGATCATGCCGGGGAAAGTGAATCCAGTAATTCCGGAAGTCGTCAATCAGGTTTGCTTCGACATCATCGGCGGAGACGTAACCGTCACCTTCGCAGCAGAAGCGGGTCAGTTGCAGCTCAACGTGTTCGAGCCGATCATCGCGTATCGTCTTCTTCGCGGGATGATCATACTCTCGCGTGCGTGTGACACACTGCGCACCAGGTGCATCGACGGAATTACGCCAAACGTGGATAGAATGCGGTATTTCGTCGAGCATTCCATCGGCATTGTAACCGCCTTGCTGCCGATGCTGGGATATGAGAAGGCGACGGAGATCGCGAAAGAAGCGCTGGAATCCGGAAGAGGTGTTTACGACCTCGTTCGCGAGCGTGGTCTCATGACGCGAGATGAGCTCGACAACGCGCTCAATCCTGAGGCGATGACTGCACCGCGCTGATTTGCGGTAATTCCCGACTCCCAATGGGGGTCGGTTGGAGTTAGTTTTTTAGCGGTTTTCCAATCATAAGAGCGGCTGGTGACTCTCGCCGGCCGCTTCACGCAACAACGGCTCGATAAGGACTCGGAATGAAAGGCAATTCACGCCTGCGTCAGATTCTAGCTCCAGGCCTGATAATCATGCTCGGGCTGGCGTTTGCAGCCGGTGCTCAGACCTACCCCAACTCGACATTCCAGCCGCATTCAGATCTCGGGCGGTGGATCGATTTTCTATGGAATCGCCTCCTCTTTCTCGGCACTGTGGTTTTCGTGCTCGTCGAGGGCGCGCTTCTCTACGTCGTGTTCCGTTATCGCCGAAAGGGCAATGAGACGTCCAAGCCGCCGCAGACACATGGCCATGCGCTGCTCGAGATCATGTGGACGATCATTCCGGCAGTGATTCTCGTTTTTATCGCTGTCCCGACAGTAAAGACGATCTTCAAGACGCAGGCGAAAGTTGCGGCCGGTGCGCTTCAGATCGAGGTGATTGGTCATCAGTGGTGGTGGGAATTCCGCTATCCCGAGTACGGCATAACTACCGCCAACGAGATCTACCTCCCGGTTGGCCGCACAGTGAACTTCAAGCTCAACTCCAACGACGTCATTCACTCTTTCTGGACGCCGCAGCTTGGCGGAAAGCGTGACGTGATCGCGAATCGCACGAATTACATCTGGTATACGCCCGACTCCACGATGAAGTCGGCGGTGTGGAACGGGTTCTGTACCGAGTACTGCGGAACGTCTCACGCGAAGATGCGCTTCCGCGTGTTCACGGTTCAGCCGGCCGAGTTTGCGAGCTGGGTTGCTGGCCAGCAGAAGCCGGCGGCGTTTGGCGCGGTCGCCTCGGCAAGTACCGGCCTTCAAGCAACCCCCGTTTCCGGTGGAGAGCCGATCACCTCCGGGACAGGTGCGGAGGGTGGGAATGCCGTTGCGGTTCCGCGTCCCGCTGGAACGCCAACGCCTGGCTCTGACACAATTGCGGCACCTTCGCCGGCAAATGGAGTGCAGCTAGCGAGTCTTCCGGCCGGATACACGTTCCCGCGTGAGTTGGCCGAATTCGACTATGCGAAGCCGCATACGCCGGTGCCGGGAGATCTGTCTTTCAAGAAGGGCTTAACCGGAAACGCCGCGAGAGGAATGCAGGTTTATTCGTCGGCAGCCTGCATCGGATGTCATGCGATCGCTGGTAATCCGTCATCTGTCGGAAACGTTGGACCGAACCTCACGCACGTTGGATCCCGCGCGACGCTCGGCGCCGGAAGCTTCCCCAACACTCCCGCTTATCTCGCGCTGTGGATCAAGAACGCGCGAAAGATGAAGCCGGGAATCCTGATGCCGACGCTCGGATTGAACGAGAACGATCCGCAGCTGA
>JBBSGU010000156.1:0-4475 GCA_038253755.1 Gemmatimonadales bacterium
CTACGGGCCGCACCACACCGTCCTTGCCATGACAGTTGGTATTGCTCTCGTCGGCATCGTGACGTTTGGCTCGTTTGCCGGATCGATGCTGCCTTTTCTCCTGAGGCGAATTGGTTTCGATCCAGCCAGTGCGTCGGCGCCGTTTGTTGCGACGCTGGTGGATGTTACCGGGCTCAGCATTTATTTCTACGTCGCTCTATTCCTCTTGAAGGGAACTCTGCTGTAGGACATCGAATCCGTTTTCGGAAAGTTCATTGCGATTTCCCGGCTCCCGCTCCGCGGGTTACACGGATGGGACCGATGTAACGGATCAGGGACGGGCACCACGAAAAGGTTTGGGGGTTGGGTCAACCGTACTCACGTAGTTTCCCCAACAAACGCGAAAAGATGCCGCGAATGTTACCGCGGTTCCGTCCCTGATCCGCGACATCCGTCCAATCGTTTCACCCCTTTTTCAGGCGAATCAAAACGCTGCGGCGGAAACGAGAGAACGGAGAAGCCCGAAACGAGAGAGTAATACTCAGTCAGATCGCCCCCATCATCTCACGCTCGACAGGAACCCCAGTGAGCGCGGATTCAACCGCGGAATCAATCCCCATCTCGCTGTTCTCGGCCGCGATGCCATGCTCGAGCCACGCATGCTCTCCATTCAAGACCGACATCGCGAGCTTGTAGAGGTTCTCGTCGTTTGGCCCAAACAGATTTCTGAAATGATCGTCGATTCTCAACCGCGCTTCGCGACAGAACGTATCCGCAAGCGCGATCGCCTCCTTCTGTCCCTTCTTCGCGAGCATCATTGCTCGTACGCACGACGCTGACATCGCGAACAACTCCGCACCGATGTCCACCGCTCGGAACAGCACTGCCTGTTTTCTCTCGAGCTTCGGTCCGAATCTCACCATCGCGTGGAAGATCGAGCGCCCGAGGTGACGCGTGTTGCGCTCGATGTAGCGCATGTGCGTTGCGAGCTTCCCGAACTCGCCGAAAGTCTTGAGACGTCCGGCGCTGATGAATCGCGTTGGATACCACGTGAGATAGAACGGCGTCGATTTCGCCATCGCTGACAACCGTTCCTTCATCGTCGATTCGGGATTGACGATGTTGAACGCGAGCTTGAAATGGTGATCGACAGCTTCACGCGCGATGAACAGCCGCATGATCTCCGAAGAGCCTTCGAAAATCAGGTTGATGCGATAGTCGCGCATCGCGCGCTCGACCGCGATTGGCTCTTCACCGCGACTGGCGAGCGAGATCGCAGTCTCGTAACCGCGTCCGCCCCGAATCTGAAGAGCGTCGTCGATAATTTTCCAGCCCGCTTCGGAGTTGTACATCTTCGCGATCGCCGCTTCGAGACGAATATCATATCCACCCTTCTCGTAAAGCGCCGTCGCGAGCTCAGCGACTGCTTCCATCGCAAAGGTGTTTGCTGCCATCCGCGCAATTTTCTGCGCAACTGCTTCGTGCTTGCCGATCGGCTGTCCCCACTGCACGCGCTCCGTCGCCCACTTTCTCACGATGCGGAGCATTGTCTTTCCGGCACCGGCACACCCGGCAGGTAAAGTGAGCCGTCCAGTGTTCAGCGTTATCAGCGCGAGCTTCAGTCCCTTCCCTTCTCCCCAGAGAATGTTCTCGCGCGGGACTTTCACGTTGTTAAAACGGATCACTCCGTTCTCGATCGCCTTGAGCCCCATGAATCGAAGGCGGTGAACGACTTCAACTCCCGGCATTGCAGCATCGACGATGAAGGCGGTGATCTGCTTGACGTTCTTTCCTTTCGCTTGCTTGTCGGGAGTCCGCGCCATCACGACAAACAGCTCGGCGCGAGTACCGTTCGTGCACCAGAGCTTTTCGCCGTTGATGATGAAGTGCTCGCCGTCTTCGGTTGGGGTCGCAGTAGTGCGAAGGTTCGCCGGATCAGATCCCGCATCTACTTCGGTAAGGGCGAACGCCGAAATGGCGCCTTTTGCGAGACGTGGGAAGAATTTTTTCTTCTGATCGTCGGTGCCAAAAAGCTTGAGCGGCTGCGGAACGCCGATCGACTGACTGGCTGAAAGAAGTGCGACCAGCGATCCGTCTTTCGAGGTAACGAGCTCCATCGCGCGGATGTAGCTCATCTGCGACAAACCGAGTCCGCCGTATTCCTTTGGAATCTTGATGCCGAAGGCGCCGATGTCGCGCAGCTCCTGCACCAGCGGTTCGGGAATCTCGCCCGTCCGGTCTATCTCGGCCGAATCAACGCGGTCGAGAAGGGCTTTGAGTTTTTCCATGAACGGCTTCGCGCGTGCTTCCTCAGCATCGTCATTCGGCGGATGCGGATAGATCAGGTCTGGCCGGAATCGGCCCAGGAATATCTCTCGTGCGAAGCTGGGATGTTCCCATTCAGTTTCGCGCGCCGATTCTGCAACGTCTCGCGCTTCCTTTTCGGTGGCGAGTGCCTGCGACTGGTCTGTCATTTCCGCCTCACGAAGAGGAACATTCCAATAATAGAGATCGTTGCGAAGGAAAACCACTGAATCGCGTACGACTGGTGCGGTCCTTCATCGAGCGGCGGAACGTCCAGACGCGGTGGAACATCCGGGCCAGCATTCGCGCCACCTGATATTAGTATCAGGTGGTACTGAGCAATTGGATAAGGGAAATCCCGAGATAGCGTTCGGTCATCGAGCCAGCGGTACGAGCGGTCCCGGCCGGTGAGCTTCGCGACGCCATCCTGATGTACGAAATACACCACAAACGCTTCGCCGGAGAGGCTATCCGGTTCGGCCCACCGTGTTCGGTCGATCGTCATACCATCCGGCGCGTAGACCCAGCCGCGTGTCACGAGCACTGCCGTATCGCTGCCGGCGACCCGAAGCGGCGTGATTACCTGGACACCCGGCGACCCGTTTCGCGTGCGATTAGCCACGTAGATCTGATTCCGGAAGTCGTACCTGCCGTTCACTATGACTCTGCGGAAATGAGCTTCTGCGGTGTCTCGCGGGAGCTGATTCAATGGAACCGGTGCGGTTGTCGCTCTTGCCTGGAGCTCCTTGTTCAACTCCTTTCGCTCCGAGAGTCTCGCAAGCTGCCAGAAGCCGAGTCGCAGGCAGACCAGGGCGAACACGCTGCCAAGGAGGACAAAGATCAGGTTGCCGCGTTTCATGCGGCCAATCTAGCCACACGCGATGCACCAGACGCGACGATACGTGCCACTGAAGATGATGCGGTGGATCGAATACATGTCTTGCGGATAAACCTTTCGGCTGCCGGGAACGTCCAATGTAAAACCGCGCGCCTGCGGAGATCGTATGGCTGTTCCACTGACTTCTCGGACTGAGAGATGGTATCCACGGCGGTGCGCACCAGAAGTACGATCCGGATTTCCGTCCTCACCCTTCTTCTAATCCCGGCCAGAACGTACGCGCAGGCTGGGGGCACCCCCGCACACGATGCGCAGCGCATGCGCCCGATCGCGATCGCCACGGCTCGGTCAGGTCCGGTGACAGTGGATGGCCGGCTCGACGAAACCGCATGGGCGCTCGCGACCCCGGTTGGCGGATTCACTCAGCAAAAGCCAAACGAGGGCGCGCCTGCAACCGAAAAGACAGAAGTACGCTTCCTCTACGACGAAGACGCCGTGTATATCGGCGCGCGGATGTACGATTCCCACGGCGCACGTGGCGTCACCACGATGCTCGTCCGCCGCGACCAGCCTCCGCAGAGCGACGTCCTGCGCGTGGACTTCGATCCGTATCATGATCGGATCCACTCAGTGGAGTTCGACGTCAACCCGTCGAGCTGGAGGGGTGACGCCACGGACACGGATCGCTCATGGGATCCGGTGTGGGCGGCGGCGGCGCGCGTCGACTCTGTCGGCTGGACCGCGGAAATCCGGATTCCTTTCAGCCAGCTCCGGTTTTCGCGCGACTCCTTACAGACGTGGGGACTGAATCTTACGCGACTGATCAACCGCAATCAGGAACGCGACATGTGGTCGTTCTGGAGGCAGAACGAGGCAGGAGGTCCCGCGTTTTTTGGCGAGCTCGCAGGTCTGCGCATCCACGGCTCGCGACACGCCGAGCTCCTGCCGTACGTGGTCGCGCGGACGAAGCACCTCTCGTCAGGTAATCCGCTGAGCCCCTTCTACAACAAAAGCCCGAGCGACTTCCGAGTCGGCGCTGATATGAAGTATCTGGCGACAAGCAGCTTCACGCTGGCGGCCACCGTGAACCCCGACTTTGGCCAGGTGGAGGTTGATCCCGCAGTCGTGAACCTCTCCGCATATGAGGTTTTCTTCCCAGAGCAGCGACCGTTCTTCGTGGAAGGAGCGGATGCGTTCCGCTTCGGCAGTCCCGGATGCAACATCAATTGCGGCCTGGGACTGAACCTGTTCTACTCGCGGCGTATCGGCCGCGCGCCGCAGGGGGCAGGGCTCGCGTATTCCGCGGGCCAGTTCGCTGACGTCCCCGAGAATACTGCGATTCTGGGCGCTACGA
>JBBSGU010000157.1:0-4346 GCA_038253755.1 Gemmatimonadales bacterium
CCTCGCTGTGCAGATTTCTACGAACCTCCTGGCCGAAGTCAACGTTTACAACCTTGCCAGGCGACAGGAGCAGGCAGCCGGCGAACGCGTGTTCGTACAGAAGCAGATGGACGAGAAGCGAGCCGAGCTGCGCCAGGCCGAGGGAGAGCTTAGAAGTTTTCTCGAAGGCAACCGTCTTTACGTGGCGTCGCCGGAGCTCATTCTCGAGAAGAACCGGCTGCAGCGTCAGGTTGATATGCGAAACTCGCTTTATAGCTCGATGCTTCAGGCGTATGAGACGGCACGCATCGAGGAGGTGCGCGACCTGCCGGTGATCAGCGTCGTCGAGCCGCCTGAAATGCCCATTGAGCCTGACACTCGCGGTGGAGCGAAGAAGACTCTCATGGGACTGCTGATTGGTTTTGTGCTCGGCCTCGTGATCGCTTTTGTTCGCGACAAGCTTGCCCAGAACAAGGAGGCCCAGACGGACGACTTCGTTGAGTTCTCTCAGCTCAAGAAGGCGGCTGTCGGGGACCTCACGCATCCGTGGCGGCCGGTGGCGCGTGTATTCCGACCAAGACCTGACGCGTGACCGCCTCAGCCACGCCCGTTCGCGACAATCAGCCAGTCACTGTTCGCCGCCCGACCGTCGTAATCGAGCCAACCAGCGGCTGGACGGCCATCAATTTTCGAGAGCTTTGGACGTACCGTGATCTCCTGCTTATTCTCGCCGGAAGGGACGTAAAGCTTCGCTACAAGCAAACGGGTCTTGGAATCACCTGGGTGATTCTCCAGCCGCTCGTCGCCGCGGCGATCTTCACGGTGATGTTCGGCCGCTTTGCGAAACTCCCGAGCGACGGGCATCCGTATCTGGTGTTCGTCTTTGCCGGAGTAGTCGCCTGGAACTACTACGCGGCTGTTCTTCAACGGGCCGGTAATTCACTTATTACCGATTCGCGACTAATTACCAAGGTTTACTTTCCGCGCCTCGCCATTCCGCTGGCGAGCACGCTCTCGGCAATGATAGATCTTGGAGTTTCGCTGGTTGTCCTTGCCGCGTTCATGGCCTGGTATCAGATCGCACCGACGTGGCGAATTCTGACATTACCTCTGTGGATCGGCCTGATTGCTGTGTGCGCGACCGGCGTAAGCCTTTGGCTGTCGGCGCTGAACGTTCGGTACCGCGACTTCGTCCATGCCATGCCGTTCATGCTTCAGGTGTGGATGCTGGCGAGTCCGGTCGCTTACGCTACGACGATCGTTCCCGAGCGATTTAGAATCATCTATAGTCTAAATCCGGCGGTCGCTTTCATCGAAGGCACTCGCTGGGCGGTACTCGGCAGCAGCTCGATCACCGCTCCGATGGTGGCGATCACAACGGTCGTGTCACTCGCGCTGTTCGTGGGTGGTGCGTTCTTTTTCCGCCGCGTCGAACGCGGTTTCGCGGACGCCGTATGACCGACACCGCGATCAAGGTCGAAGGCATCGCCAAGTCGTATCGCATCGCGCGCGCTCTTGGCCGGCAGCCGTATCGCACGATTCAGGAAGAGGTCATCGCGCTTCCCGCAAATCTCTGGAAGCGCGCTCGTGGACGCTCCGATTCGATGGAGACGTTCTGGGCCCTGAACGACGTCACGTTCGATGTGAAGCAGGGCGAAGTCGTCGGAATCATCGGCAGAAACGGGGCGGGCAAGAGCACGCTGCTCAAGATCCTTTCTAGAATTACGCAACCCACGCGGGGCAGGGCCGAGATTTACGGAAGAGTCGGCGCACTGCTCGAAGTCGGCACGGGGTTCCACGCCGAGCTTTCGGGAAGAGAGAACATCTATCTGAGCGGCGCGATTCTCGGGATGCGAAAGCAGGAGATCGCGCGACAGTTCGACGCTATCGTGGACTTCGCGGAGGTCGAGCAGTTCATCGACACTCCCACGAAGCGCTACAGCAGCGGCATGTACACAAGACTGGCGTTTGCCGTTGCAGCGCATCTCGAGCCGGAAATTCTTCTGGTCGATGAAGTGCTCGCTGTGGGCGACGCATCGTTCCAGAAGAAGTGCCTCGGCAAGATGGAAGACGTTGCCGGCGAAGGTCGCACCGTTTTTTTCGTTAGTCACAACACGCAGGCGGTCCGCCAGCTCTGCACGCGTTGCATTCTGCTCGAGCACGGACAGGTCGCTGCCGATGGTCCAACAGACGCCACGCTCGCGATCTACAATCAGCGTCTTCGCGACACGCGTATCGACGCAGAGACCGGCCTGAACAATCCGGAGAATCGTCGTGGATCGGGTGCCGTGCGCTTTACTGCGGTGTCGGTTGAAGATTTGACTGGTGCGGAGCGTTACAGCTTTCAGATGGGCGAGTCGGTTCGCTTCAAGTTGTCGTTCAAGGTTCATGCGCCAATGAGGGGCGCGGCGATCGTTGTCGCTCTTCGCTCAGGCATGTCGCGCGAGATGGTGACCTCGGCGCGTCACGTGGTGACAACGGAGCAGATGGAAGCCGGTTCTCAGGGAACGGTGATGATCGAGCTGCCTGACGTCTACATCCGGCCGGGCGAGTATCCGCTTTACCTGCACGTGAGCGAAGCGGTGCAGTCACCCGGCAAGTACGATGTGCTCGACGACCTCACTCCGCCCCTCGTGATCACGCCCGGCGGACGCTGGCTTCACGACAACTTCGATCCCGCGCAGCCGCTCGGGACTTTCTCGCTGCCGTCGTCAATGACGGTCGAGGAGCTTCCCGGTTACGAGGCGCATGTGGAATCGCCCAAGCCCGCGGGAAGTCATCTGACAATGATTAGAACAGGTACACAGGACTGAAATGCTGAACGGAAAGACCGTCTTGATCACGGGAGGAACCGGCTCCTTCGGGAAGCGATTCACCGACGTGGTTCTCAATAGATACAAGCCGAAAAAGCTCATCATCTTCAGCCGCGATGAGCTCAAGCAGTTCGAGATGCACGCGATCTGGGGCGAGGACAAGTATCCGAACATCCGCTACTTCATTGGCGACGTGCGCGATCGCGACCGGCTCTATCGCGCGTTCGATGGAGTCGATGTCGTGGTTCACGCAGCGGCGCTCAAGCAGGTTCCGGCGGCCGAGTACAATCCGATCGAGGCTGTGAAGACGAATGTGCTCGGCGCGGCGAATGTCATCGACGCGGCGATTGACCGCGGCGTTCAAAAGGTTGTCGCGCTCAGCACCGACAAGGCGGCGAGCCCGATCAATCTCTACGGAGCTACCAAGCTTTGCTCCGATAAGCTGTTCGTTGCCGCCAACAGCTACTCGGGCGGCCACAACACGCGGTTCAGTGTCGTTCGTTACGGCAACGTTGTTGGGAGCCGGGGAAGTGTCGTTCCGTTCTTTCTAAAACGGCGCGCGTCGGGCAAGCTGCCGATCACCGATCCGAGAATGACGCGCTTCTGGATAACGCTTGACCAGGGTGTCGAGTTCGTGCTCGCCAGTCTCGAGCGGATGACGGGTGGAGAGATCTTCGTTCCGAAAATCCCGAGCATGAAGCTCACCGATCTCGCCCGCGTGATCGGTCCCGATTGTGAGATGGAAATCGTTGGAAAGCGTGCCGGAGAAAAGGTGCACGAGCTGATGGTCGGCGAAGACGATGCGTCGAACACCGTGGAGCACGACGGATATTACGCGATTCTTCCGACCGCGAAAAACTGGTCAGCGAAGCAGTATATCGAAAAGAATGGTGGCCAGATGTGCGCCGACGGATTTCGGTACAGCAGCGAGACGAACACAGAGTGGCTCACCGTTGAGCAGCTCGAGAACATGATCGTTTCGGTGGCTGACTCGAACTGACTGTGCTTCTTGTCACCGGGGCTGCGGGGTTTCTTGGAACGAACGTCCTCCGCGCTGCGGCAGCAGATGGACGGGAAGTTGTCGCGGCAGTTCGCAACGGCGTTCCATCTGTAGCAACGGCAGGGCTTGTCAACGCGGATCTCACCGACCGTGCGGTAGTACGTGAGATGATCGCATCTGTTCGTCCGACGTGGGTTCTGAATTGCGCTGCGCTCGCGAATCTCGACGAATGCGAGCGCGACCCTGAAAAAGCTCGATCCGCAAATGTCATTGCCCCGTCGTATCTCGCTGCGGCATGCAACGAGTTCGGTTCCCGGCTGGCGCACATCTCCACCGATTCTGTCTTCGACGGCAATCGCGGCCTCTATTCGGAGGACGATGTTCCCGCCCCGGTGAATGTCTATGCCCGCTCGAAGCTCGATGGGGAGAGGGCTGTCCGCGAAGCAATGCCGGGGGCGCTCGTCATTCGTACCAACTTTATCGGCCTCCCGGTGCATCGCGGCGCCGGACTGGGCGACTGGATCGCATCGTCCGTCGAAGCAGGCACGCCGATC
>JBBSGU010000158.1:0-4203 GCA_038253755.1 Gemmatimonadales bacterium
CACGTTCTGCGAAGGAAGGAAACCCTGCAGCGACGTTGTCCCGCTCGCTGAACCGCTGAAGTAAGCGCCGGCGCTGTCTGCGGCGAAGCTCTCTTCGTACGTCGCCAAGTTACGAAGATCGGCCTTCATCGATGCGACGTATGCCTTCTCCTTCGTGTTCGCGAACTTCGGAATCGCGATCGCGGCCAAAATGCCGATGATGACGACGACGATCAAAAGCTCGATCAGCGTGAAACCCTTCTTGTTCTGTACCATTGTATTCTCCAGCGAAAAAAGTGAGAGATGGGGGGAGACGAACGTTGCTGCGCTATTCGTCGGGAACAGGCAAGGCAGTCTGCGGGCCAGACGGCACAACTTCTGTAAGTGATTGACCCGTAACAGCTTACCGAAGGTGGCTCGGAACTGGCGTAGCCACAAACCGTGGCATTTTGCAAGAAACAATGCGTTTTGCACTACAGAGTTCTGTTTTGTAAAACGCGGTAAATACAGCGAACGAGGGATTCCCTGACCGCCCAAACCCGCTCAGTCAGTCCAGCCTCTATCGCGGTCATCCTCGCCCGCGGATTGGGCACCCGGATGCGAAAAGCCGATAGCTCGGCTCAGATCGACACGGGTCAGGCCTCGGTCGCAGATGCCGGTATCAAGGGAATGATTCCAATTGGCCGGCCGTTTCTGGATTTCGTAATCAGCGCGCTTGCCGACGCCGGATTTTCCAGGGTTTGCCTTATTGTGGGCCCCGAGCACGGTATGGTGCGTAACCACTTTCTTAAGGAAGCGGCGCCGACACGCGTCGAGATTTCCTTTGCGATTCAGGAAAAGCCGGTCGGCACCGCCAACGCCGTATTAGCCGCCGAGACCATGGTAGGGAGCGACAACTTCGTCGTGTTGAATTCCGATAACTACTACCCGGCTACCGCCCTGTCAGCCTTACGCAACGCCGAAGCTCCGGCAATCGCCGGGTTTCGGCGCAGGTCACTGATCGATGACGGAAACGTCGCGCCCGACAGAATCGGCCGATTCGGTGCCCTCGATGTCGATGCGGACGGATTTCTTCGAAGGATTCTTGTGGGGAAGGAAGCTGAAACAACGAATTCCGGTGATGCGCTCGCCAGCATGAACTGCTGGCTCTTCGACCCCTCGATTTTCGAGGCCTGCCGCCTGGTGCCGATCTCGATTCGAAACGAATACGAGCTCCCGCAGGCCGTTCAGCTGGGCATCGACAAGCTTGGGATGAAGGTGCGGGTTGTCCCTCTCGACGCCGGAGTTCTCGACCTTTCGAGCCGAGGTGACATCGCCAGGGTGGCAGAGCGCCTGAGAAACGTGGAGGTGAGGCTCTAGATCCCCGCGCTCACATCGAAGCTGCGCGGTCAAGCATTGAAGCCAGTACAGGGTAGTGCACCGCGCCACTCTGGCGGGCAACTTCCTTTCCATTAACAAAAACGATGCTCGTAGGGATGCCCCGGATTTGAAATGATTGAGACGTTCGCTGCGCCAGATCTGTATTGAGCTTCGCGACGATCGCGCGACCAGTGTAGTCGGCGGCAAGCTTGTCTACCGACGGAGCCACCATTTTGCACGGACCGCACCAGTCGGCGTAGAAATCCACAAGCACTGGTATTTCACTTTCGGCGATCGTTCTCGCAAAGCTCTCATCATCGAGGGCAATCGGGCGATCCATAAGGATTGCCTTGGCGCATTTTCCGCATTTCGGCCCATCGGACGCGCGCGCTGCATCAATGCGGTTCCATGTCCCGCAGAATTGGCATTTCAACGTTGCGTGAAGTGCGGGTTTTGTGGATGTCGTTGCCGAGTCCATCGGAAAGCGTCCTCCAGACGTTGATTAGAGCGAATACAACCTCGTAACTGCAAAAAGTGCCGCACGCCGGAAAGCGGGGGTGTTACGCCCGCTTCGGCCGTTCGTCCATGAGGTGCACAGCGAGCCTCTCAGGCGAAGGAGTTTATGCAGCACAGGTGGACCATGGTATCGGGAAAACGCCGGCCAGGATCACGATGCGTCCCGGGCTTCAGCATGCTCGAGATGGTCGTCGTGTGTTCGATTATCGGACTTCTGGTCGCCATCAGTGTGCCCAAAATGTCGCGCATTATCAGGCACGAGCGAGTCGACCGCGCCGCAACGGTAATTGTGCAGGATCTGCAGAATGGATATGCGCTCGCCGGCCGACAGCGTTCGCCGGTTCGACTCACCTTCACGCCAAGTCTCCAGAAATACGTCTTCAGCGATCGCACGACAGGCACCGCGATCATGACGCGCATTCTGAGCACGGGCGCCGATTACTCACTTTCGTCTCTTTCCAGCACATCAAACACGGTGGATGTGCTGCCTAACGGCATCGGCTCGACCGCATTCACAGTCACGATTGCAAATGGGGACTACTCGCGCGTCATCACGGCGTCCACAGCCGGGTTTGTGAGACTTCAATGAGAGGGCCCATCATGTCACGCGCTCAACGCAATAAAAAAGGCCGGCCGGGCTTCATTCTGATGGAAGTCGTGGTCGCGATAACCCTTCTTGCACTCATTCTGACTCCGCTTGCAGCGATGGTCTTCAAGATTACAGCGCGCTCGCATTACATCGTCGGCAGCGCGTATCGCAACGGCGTGTTGATGGAGCAGGTGAACCTGCTCGAGTCACTTCCGTATGACAGTCTCGCGGCAGGCACCACGACCACCACAGTCACTGCCAAGCCATATCCATATACACGAAAGCTCATCGTCGCGCAGTACTATCAGAAATATCAGCTGCGAGCCAAGTCGGTGATGCTGATCATCACTCCGGCCAATCCGCTCTATAAGCCCGACACTACGAAGTTCATGCGTTCGAGCGCGGCGACCAACACCGCCTTCTCGAACGACGGGTACTGACGATGCGCCTCAACAAGTCACGCCCAGGGCTGTCTATCGCCGAGCTGCTGATTGGAATGGTGATTCTTGCAATCGTTGGAATGGGATTGACGCGGATCATGGTGACGCAGGCTCGCTACTTCGACCACCAGAAGAAATCGAACGCAGCCCGCAACGTTTCGCGCGGCCCTCTCAATCGCGTCGTGTCAGATCTTCGAATGGTCGAGGCGTTGGGTGGTGTAGTCTCCGCGAACTCGACCGCCGTCACCGTGAATGTGCCGTACGCAATTGGGGTAGTGTGTGTGAGCAACACGAATGGTACACAAATCAGCCTGTTACCGGTTGACTCGGCCATGTTCGCCGGGCCCAGCACCGGCTCCGGCTACACTGGCTACGCGTGGCGAAACGGAGCGGGAAAGTACGGGTACGTCGAGACGGGCGGATTGAATCTGGATGGCGACGTAAGTCTTTGTAACGCGGCGAATATCACGACGCTGACGTCGGAAAAGGCGAAAGTGATCCGCATCAATCCGAGGATGACTGATACGGCGAGCGTTGGTACGCCGGTCTTTCTGTACCGAAGGATTACTTACGAATTCAAGAACTCAACGATGCTGCCGGGTACAATCGGACTCTACCGCACGGTGGTTACCAGCAACACCACGGAGGAGTTGTCAGCCCCGTACGCGAGCGATGCAAAGTTTCGTTTTTTCGTCGGCAGCTCGCAGACGGCACAGGACGCCGCTCCCGCGCAGCTCTCCACACTTCGCGGTCTCGAGCTTGTGATGGCCGGTAACAGCGAGAAAATCCCGATAGGCGGGACGCAAAAGGAACAGGCGCCGTTCACGACTGCAGTCTTTTTCAAGAATCGACTCAATTGACGGGGAGATCATTTATGCCACGATTCCACAGCAGGGACGGTTTTGCGGTTCCAGTCGCAATCCTTGTGATCGGGATTCTGTCGATCTCGATCGCCGCCGGTTTCAGTCTGGTCATCTCCGAACGGCGCGGTGTCGACGATCAAAAGGCACAGGTCACCGCATTCGTCATCGCCGAGCGGGGCCTGGAGACCTTTTTCGTGAAGCGGGACTCGCTCGGGTTCACAAGCGTTCCGCCAGCAGCGCGCGAAGGACCGATTCGCATCTACTTCACTGGCGGTTACGCTGATGTTGAGCTCGATCGAGTCAAGACACCGACTGGCTCGCTTTCCGGTTTGTATGTCGTCAGGTCCAAGGGAACGCAGACACAGGGCGCGGTCGGGACGACGCCTGCCGGGGTTCGCACCGTGGCGCAGTACGCGACCTGGGACATTGCCGACATCAACGTCGAAGCCGGCTGGAC
>JBBSGU010000159.1:0-4060 GCA_038253755.1 Gemmatimonadales bacterium
CACATCAGTGAGAGTAAACGCTGGGTTTTTCGGATAGAGTTCTTCGTAAATCGCAGTCACCAGGCGTAAGTCGTCCTCTGTATCGACCGTCAGGCGGAGATCCTTCGCGCCTTCTGCGAGCTCGGTGACGACGTTCCGGCGCGTGTACTTCTCGGGATGTTCCCAGAAATGCAGCGAGACGTGCTCGCGGTCGGCGGGATCTGCAGAGTTTGCCGCGATGTCAGCTAACGCTGCCGCTGAGAAAACTCTCACATCGGTCCCTCGCGGCGTCGTGTACGGAAGGATGTTGCTCACGAAATCCGCTCCGCCGAGCAGGTAGTCGGCGACCACTTTGTCAATGAGAGCGGGTTCGTGAAGAGGACAATCTCCAGTTAACTCGACGATAACGTCCGCCCGGTTTGCTTCGGCAGCGCCGACCACCCTGGCAAGGACGTCGTCCTCGCTGCCTCGAAAGCAGAACACACCGGTCTCGAGAGCGATTTCTTCCACAACGTCGTCTTCCTTCCCAGATGGACACGCAATCACGATCGCATCCGGCGTCCTCGCTCGACTCACGCGTTCGATCATCCTGGCGAGCATCGGGATCCCAAGGATCGGCCTGGTGACCTTTCCCGGAAGCCGTGACGACCGAAAACGAGCCTCGATGATGCAGACAACTAGAGGCTGCGTGACGTCGTTCATCCCTGCTCTACCGCCTTTTGGACGACGTGAGCGTTGATCTTCGCCAGCTCCGGATTGTCCTGGATCAACTTCACCACATCGAGCCAGTCGAAATTCGGCTTGGTGCCCAGCCGCTCGTACACAGAGCGGACGAACGCCAGGTCCTCCGGGGTATCGATCGTCCAGCGCCAGTCGGCGCGATCGACATCACTCGTGACGCTGAGCAGCGTGAAAATCTCGGGCGTCTGGTACATATAGGCAGTAACGTGCGTTCGATGGTACGGCTTCTTTGCCCAGCGCGCCGATCGCTCGAGCGCCTCGCGCGTGAAAACTTCCGTGTCGAGCCCTCTCGGGAAAGACTGCGGAATCTTGTTGCTCGCGTAGTCGACCGGCGGGTCCGCGGCTTCGAATTTCTCGATGATGTCATCGCTGACCCCGGGATCGATGAGCGGACAATCGGCCGTGATTCGCGTGCATTCCTCCGCACCCATGGTGTCCGCCGCGCCTTTGAACCGGTCCAGAACGTCGTCCTCACTTCCGCGAAAGCAGGCGACTCCAAGCCGTCGGCACTCCTCCTCGATCGCGTCGTCGCTTTCGAGACTGGAGGTCGCCACAATCAATTCCTTCACCTGCTTCATCCTTCCAACGCGTTCAACCACCCGGCCCAGAACCGTCTTGCCACAAAGGTCGAGAAGGACCTTTCCATGAAAGCGAGTCGAACCAACTCGAGCCTGAATTATCGCGATATTTCTCACTTGGCAACCAGCCGTTCAATAGCTTTAACCAGCTTCGGGAAATTATTGTCCCAGTTGGCTTTAGCTCTCGCGACCTCGATATTAGTTGAGCTCATTCGACCGGCCCTCGATTGATCTTCTATCACGTAACGCATCGCCTCCGAAAGTGAGCTCGCCCGACCCGCTTGCGCGAGCGCTCCGTTCACCCCCTGCTGCACCCATTCGAGATTGCCGAAGCTCTCTGTCACGACAACAGGCAATCCAGACGCCATCGCCTCGAGCAACGATATCGATGTTCCGTCGCTTAGAGCTGAGCTGACATATGCGTCAGCCATCCTGAACCAGTCCGGAAGCTGTTCCTGTGGTACCCGACCGGGTGTGTGAACCAGGCTGGCGATACCAAGCTCGTCGATCAGCGAATGAATATCCCGCGCCAGCGAGCCATCGCCAAGCAGTGCCAGTCGAACCGAGCCGCGGCGGCGATGAAGCGCGCCGAAAGCCTTCAGCAAAACGTCGATCGCATAAACCGCTTCCCACGTCCTGGTCGAGATAAAGACTTCACAGTCATCCCAGCCGAGATCGTGGCGCACGGACAAAGAAGTCGGTCCCGGATGATACCGGTCGAGATCGATTCCCCACGGAAAGGTTACGATCTGCGAGTCTCTAGGCCCGCCGTGCGCCTTCACGGCTTCCCTTACCGCGCGACAGTCGCCGAAGACCAGGGACGATGCCTTGAGCGCCTCCGACGTCGCGGCACGACTCGCGTCATCCCGATCGGCATCCACGAGCACGTCGGTTCCCCACGAAACGGTCACCAGTGGATTGGCGCCAGCCATCGCGGCGATGAGCGCACCCTGCTGCACGGGACCTGCGATCACCACGTCAGGCTTCAGCTCGCCGATCACTCTCCGCAGATGCTCGGCGCGTTTTTCCAGGTCACTCTTTTCGGTCGGCCACCGCTCATCGCCCCAATCAAGCTGCGACACGCCTTCCGGTAACGGCCGCGAATCCAGACGTTCGGAAAGGATCGGCAGATGAGTTGGTTTCCAGCCGGCCTTTACGAACGATCCGAGAAAGCGGCGATCATGGGTGGAATAGCCGCGGGAAATGTAGAGAACGTTCAGCCGACGTCCGTCCACTTGGGGTAGTCGCCCTGTGGAATGTCGCGATGAATCTTTCGTCCGACGACGCGGTCGATATCATATGGAAGAATCGAATCCACGGGCGCCGGTCTAAGTGCCTCGAGATCGGTTCCGGCCAACGTTTCGCCTGACTTCAGGTCTCGCGTAGCTCGCAGGCATCGTCGCTGAATGACAACCGTATCGCGCTCGTTCGGCTCGACGACCTTGTTGCCATCGCCCAACGCGTACTCCAGCTCGCGTGTGCGATCGACCATCTCGCGCCATGCCGCCGGATCGAGCGAAAAAGGATGATCCGGACCTTCGCGCGCCCTGTCATCGGTGAAATGTTTTTCGATCGCTCTCGCACCGAGCGAAACCGCCCCGAGAACCGCAGCGTGCCCAGGCGTGTGATCGCTCAGGCCGAGAACCAGGTTTGGGTACATCGACGCGAATGTTCGCAGCACATTCAGCTTCACGAACTTGAAATTCTCGAGCGACCCCGTGTAGTTCGTGTTGCACTGCATGAGCAGAAGCTGCGGATTGATCGCGAGAATCGCATCCACCGCGCGCTGCACGTCGCCGATGTCCGACGCCCCGGTAGCGAGAAGAACCGGCTTCCCCTTCCTCGCGATGTGCTCGAGCATCCCGATCCACGTGATGTCGCCTGATCCGATCTTGAACGCGGGCACATGGCCGTCGAGCATGTCCACTGCTTCGGTGTCGTATGGCGACGAAAAGAAATGGATTCCCGCGTCCTTACACGCTTTCTCGAGCGCGTCCGTCCAATCCCACGGAACGGAGGCTGACTGATAGACCTCAAACACCGACTTCTTCCACTTGCTTTGATGAGAAAGCTGTGGGCCTGTTTCGAATCCGTGTTTGCTGACGATCTTCGCGGCGCGGAAATGCTGAAACTTTGCAGCATCAGCTCCGGCTTTCGCCGCGACGTGAATCAGGTCGACAGCACGGTCGAGATTGCCATCGTGATTCGCGGCGATATCAGCAATGAAGTACGTCGGCTGCGACTCAGTCAGTACTCTGTCGGCAATCCGAAATTCGGGCATGTCTACCACTTGTGAATGGTTCCTCGGAGTTAGCCGGGTCAATTTAATGCCAACTACGATCATCGCGGAGGCTCGGACGACTGAAAAACGGGAACTGCTATCTGGGGAGAACGGCGGGAGATTGGGGGCTAAAGGCGGGAGAACGACGGAACGACGGCCTTTTATTTTTTGACTACGGAACGACCCGGCCCGTAGTTCTGTCGTTAAACCTTATCTTTGCCGTAGTTCTGTCGTCCTCCCGCCTTTATCCCCGAATCTCCCGCCGTTCTCCACAGATAGCAGTTAAGCCCTTCAGTAGTTACGCAGTTGTGTCCGAGCGCTCCGCGATGAATCCGCGCACAGCTTCGAGGACGGTCGGCATTTGCCTGCCCAGCGCATTCTCGGCACGCTTCGACAACAGCGAAGTATCCAGCGGACGGCGTACTGCCAAGGGCTGGTCTGATAACGATGCCCTTTCGATCTTCACCTCCAAAGTTCCGAG
>JBBSGU010000160.1:0-3995 GCA_038253755.1 Gemmatimonadales bacterium
CAGCTAGAATGTTACGCCTTGACTTTGTTCATGATTTCTTCGGCCTTCGACTTCGGAACTTCCTCGTAGTGGCTGAACTCCATCGAGTACACTGCACGTCCCTGCGACTGCGAACGCAGCTTGGTTGAATAACCAAACATCTCTGACAGCGGCACGCTCGAGGCAATCACCTGCGCCTCACCGCGCTGCGTCATTCCACCAATCTTTCCGCGACGCGCCGACAGGTCGCCGAGGATGTCGCCCATGTAATCATTGGGGCAGACGACTTCGACGTTCATGATCGGCTCGAGAATCACTGGATTCGCGCGCTTCACTGCTTCCTTGATCGCCATCGAGCCGGCGATCTTGAACGCCATTTCGCTGGAGTCGACGTCATGGTACGAGCCATAGATCAGCTCGGCCTTCACGTCGACCATCGGATAACCTGCGATCACGCCATTCTCCAGCGCTTCCCGCATTCCGTTCTCGGCCGGGCCGATGAACTCGCGCGGGATGCTTCCGCCGACAACCTTGTCCTCGAACACGAAGCCTTCGCCCGGCTTGGCCGGCTCGATGTTGATGACGACATGGCCGTACTGTCCCTTTCCGCCTGACTGACGGACGAACTTTCCTTCGACTTTCTCGACGCGCTTCTTGATCGTCTCGCGATACGCGACCTGCGGACGACCGATGTTCGCATCAACCTTGAACTCGCGCTGCATACGATCGACGATGATCTCGAGGTGAAGCTCACCCATTCCCGAGATGATCGTCTGCGACGTCTCGACATCTGTGTGAACGCGGAACGTCGGATCTTCTTCTGACAGCTTCATCAACGCGATTGCAAGCTTGTCCTGATCTGCCTTCGTCTTCGGCTCGATGGCGACGTCGATGACGGGGTTCGGAAACTTCATCGCTTCGAGGATGATCGGATACTCGTCGTCGCACATCGTGTCGCCTGTGCGCGTGTCCTTGAGGCCGATCGCAGCAGCGATGTCGCCGGCACGAACTTCCTCGATCTCCTCTCGCTTGTTGGCGTGCATCTGAAGCAGACGGCCGACGCGCTCGCGCTTGTCCTTGCTGGAGTTGTAGACGTACGACCCGGACTTGAGAACGCCCGAGTACACTCGGAAGAACGTCAGCTTACCGACGAACGGATCAGTCGCAATCTTGAACGCGAGTCCTGCGAACGGCGCCTCGTCTTCCACCTGGCGCGTTTCCTTGTGCGTGTCGTTGTGCGGCGTGTGTCCTTCGATGGCCGGCACCTCGACAGGCGATGGGAGATAGTCGATGACCGCGTCGAGCAGCGCCTGAACGCCCTTGTTCTTGAACGACGCTCCGCACAACACCGGAACGATAAAGCCGCCGACTGTCGCAGTGCGAATGGCGTGACGGATTTCGTCGTTGGTGAGCTCGACTCCCGAGAAGTATTTCTCGATCATCGCCTCATCGTGCGTTACGGCCGCTTCGATCACTTCGTGACGCGCTTTCTCGACTGCTTCCTTATAGATGTCGGGAACGTCGACGACTTCGAACTCCTTGCCGAGTGTCGCGTCGTCGAAGATGTACTGCTTGCGCTCGATGACGTCGATGTGACCAGTGAAGAGCTCACCGGAACCGACAGGAAGCTGGATCGGATACGCTTCCTTGGTGAGGCGGTCGCGGATCATTCGCAGGCAGCGATCGAAATCGGCGCCAGTGCGGTCCATCTTGTTCGAGAAGATGAGGCGCGGAACCATGTACCGGTCGGCCTGACGCCAGACGGTTTCGGTCTGCGGCTCGACGCCGGCCACTGAATCGAGAAGCGTTACGGCACCATCTAGCACGCGAAGCGAGCGCTCGACTTCAACGGTGAAGTCGACGTGTCCCGGTGTATCGATGATGTTGATTCGATACTCGATGTCGTTCCGTGTCCAGAACGCTGTCGTCGCGGCGGAGGTGATCGTGATACCGCGTTCCTGCTCCTGCTCCATCCAGTCCATCGTTGCGGTTCCTTCGTGCACCTCGCCGATTTTGTGGGACTTTCCGGTATAGTAGAGGATACGCTCGGTCGTGGTCGTTTTGCCGGCATCGATGTGGGCCATGATGCCGATATTTCGGTAATGAACGAGCGGAGTTTCGCGTGCCATATAGTCCTGATTAGCGCTCTCGGCGGGTGCCGGTTCGCGCGGGTAATTCGTTTCGTGAGTCAGCGATTCGGAAGTCTGGCCACAGTTAACAAAAACGCGGGTGGACCAGATCGCCTCATGGTGAGGCCGGTATCCATCCGCTGCCGCCGGGTGCATCCGCTGCTGATACGCGGACGGGGACCCACAGGCGCGCCGAGCTTTTTGCGATTCGGCGGTTGAGTTGTGAACAGCCCCTAATAATCACACTTGCGAGAGGTCGTGTCAACACGAACACAGAGCACTTCCGTAGCGGCGGCTTGTGTCAACGGCGGACTGGCAGCAGAGCGGGATGAGCTACATGTTCGTGTCGATGACAGGGACAATCCCACCCGCAGCGCGGGCACGTCCGTCGCAGCGAATCGCCGGCCAATTCTACGGGCAGGCAGTCGCGTCTCAAAGAGCGGGGGGTCTGGTCCTCACCGATTGCCTGCACGACCCCCGCTCGCGCCTCCCGCGTCACGAGCATGAACGCGCCTATCTATCGTTCATTCGCGGCGGAAGCTTCACCGAAACATACGGTCGTAGAAGCCGCTTTTGTGTTCCCGGAATGCTGCTTCTTCATCCTCCCGGCGAAGCCCACGCAGAGCAAATGAACTGCGAGCCCGTATCGTCGCTGAATATCGAGCTCAGCTCGCACTGGCTGACAGAACTCCTCGAGGTTGGCTCGCCGCTCGATCGGCCTTCACATCTTCAGAACGAAACGATCGCTCAATCAGGTTTTGAATTATTTCGTGAATTGAACAGGCCGGACCGGGATTCGACTCTCTCGATCGAGACCCTCGCGCGGGAGATTCTTTTTGTTGCCCTGCCAAGAAAGGGTCTGGGCCTGGAGAGCAGTAAACCCCCATGGTTGCAAAACGTGCGCGACCTCGTCGACGGCTCTCTGGACAGGCCGCCAGTATTCAGACAGATCGCAAAGGAAGTGGGCGTTCACCACGTCCATTTCGCCGTAATGTTCCGGCGCTTCCACGGTTGTTCACTCGGTGAGTATTACCGTCGGCGCAGGCTCGACGCCGCTCGTGCCAGGCTGGCTGACCTCGATAGCTCTCTTGCTCTGGTAGCCCTTGAGCTGGGATTCGCAGACCAGAGTCACTTCACGCGCACCTTCAAGCGGTATACTGGCATGACTCCTGGCCGGTACCGCACCTTTCTGGCGTTCAAGACAGGCTGAGCCATCGCAAGTACACTTTCGTGTATAACCATCAAAGAGATGGTCTCATCTGTCCTAGTGCAGTGGAGCACGAGGTGAGAAACTCCACGAAAACATCAACAAATGGAGGAAGCAAGATGTCGAAACCAACGCTCGCAACCACAGGCTGGCTTGCCGTCGCAGCCACCTGCATCGTGGCCCTCGCACTCGCGTGCGACAACAGCACCGGCCCTGGAACGAAAACATTCCGCGGCGCCGACGTTCCCCTTGGCGGAGGAATCGCAAGGACTGAGGTGATTGCAGACGGCGACAATGTCACTTCCATCAGCGCAGTGTTCACAGAGAGCGCACTCACAAATCTTCCGACAACTCTCCCAACCAGCGAATTCGTTCTTCCGATGCCGGTTGGATCACCATTGACAGTCGTGAATCACGTCGGGCTGAATTGGAATCCCCAGGGCCATCCGCCGCCGATGGTGTACACCGTTCCACACTTCGATACGCATTTCTATTTCATCTCAGTAGCGCAGCGACAGACAATTACACCTGCCGATCCCGCGTTCGCAACGAAGGCGGCGGTTGTTCCTGCCGCCGATCAGATAGCTCCTGGATACGTCGGAGACCCTCAGGGAATTCCGCTGATGGGAACCCACTATACCGACAGAAACAGCGGCGAGTTCAAGGGGTCGCCATTCACA
>JBBSGU010000161.1:0-3975 GCA_038253755.1 Gemmatimonadales bacterium
CGGTTCCTCTCCAGCTTCGAGACTCCGCATCCACTTGTGCCAAACAAACCAACCGAGTGGGCGATTCCGCTGCGAGAGCATGACCACGTCTTTCTCAAGGGACACCGCATCATGGTGCAGGTGCAGTCCACGTGGTTCCCGGTGATTGACCGCAATCCACAAAAATTTGTCCCGAGCATATTCGATGCAAAGGCATCGGACTACGTGAAGGCAACGCAGCGCGTGTACGGCTCACTGACACTGCCGTCGCATATCGTCCTTCCAGTGGTGAGGTGATTCCATTGGAGGCGGCAACATCGCCCGATCTATAGTAGTGGCGGCTGGTAAGTGAGATGTACGGCGAATAAACCGATCGCGTGGTCCCAATAGCAGCTGGCGTTTGACACGGCCGCTACCGTCCTCGCTTAACCGGGTCGCGCCATTCACTTGGGCCGCGGGACGCCGGCTTCAGCAGACAGGAAATCCTAGAAAATGCGGAGGCGCGCCGGAATATTCGCACGGGCGCGAAACGGGCAGCGTCCGGATTGTCTTCATAGCCGCTCGATCAAAGTCGCGGAAGCGCCAGAGTAAACGTCGACCCCTTCCCCGGCGTGCTCTCAGCCGTAAGGTCGCCACCCATAGCGCGAGCAAGATCTCGGCTGATTGATAGCCCAAGCCCCACACCATGATGTGTGGGTCGAACTTTGGGGACAGTTGAACAAAGGGATCGAACACCGCAGTCAGTTTTTCTCCGGGGGATGCCAGTTCCGGTATCAGCAATCCTCAGCCGGACCACTTCGGGCAGCGGCTCACACGAGATCACGATGGATCCGCCTTCACCTGTGAATTTTACGGAATTGCTCAAAAGATTGAGCAGTATCTGCTGAAATTTTTCGCGGTCGGCCTTTACGTGCGCGTTGTCCGCACACCCGTCGAAACGATAGCAGAGACCTTTTGACTCTACCTGCGGTCGTATCATGCTCTCCGCATCCCTGATCGCTTCATCGACGGGCACATCGGTAATCTGATACTCTATCCGCCCCACATCGAGCTTCGCGAAGTTGAGTACATCATTCACCAGAGTCAAAAGATGCTGCTGCGCGCGCTTGATCCTCCGCAGGTCGACTGCCTGCTGGCTGGTAACAGGGGCATCGCGCCCATGCCGGTGTAGTGCATTGCGGCGATGGCCAAATCCATGAATACGCTGGCAGCTGCGATAGTTCGGCCGCTTACAGTCGTACGATTCAAGATGCCGAAAGCGATCGCGCAGCCGATCACTGCAGCTACGGCGGAGGCGAACGTTACCAGTCGATCGTACCAGACCGGCTCGTTGATCCGAAGCGCGAGCATCGCGACGAAGTGCATGCTCCATATGCCCAGCCCCATCGAGAGGGCGCCGCCTGCAGTCCACAATCTGCGGCTTAGTCCACCCGTCTCTTTACGCTCTTTGCTATCTCGACTGCGACAAACGCGCCCGCCGTGGCGACGAGGATGGATAGAAAGACCAACTGGGGGTTGTAGGACTTTTCCATTTAGGCCAAGATGCCGACAAATTGCCGGATCCGCTTGTCGCAGGCGGCAGGTGGGTTCACGCGCCCCCGCAGTTGTCATGAGCGTGAGGCATGGATCGCTCCATGCTGTTCGATCTGCATGGCACGTGCTAGGCGGCTCGTGCCCCTCCGTGAAGACCGCCGCCATTTGCTTAGAGTGCCGCTATACGAGATTCGCTGGGCGACCTGGATCCTAGGCTCGGATCGGAAATGCCGAGACACGACCAGTCGTGATCGTGAGTCTCGACTCCTTCAACGAAGCACTCAGCACAGTCACGATTTGTCCGCTGACCACACAGCGTCACCCCCCATGGCGCAGGCGTCTTCAGGTAAAAGGCCGGACAACGTGATGCCGAAATTACAGTGGACCAGATTCGGACGATCAGCAAGTCGCGCCTTGGCAAAAAGCTGGGAACCCTGACGCCGACCGAGGCAGCGACTCTCCGCCGTACCATCACCGAGATGTACGGAGAGTAGCTAATCGATCGAGCGCTATGACGCTTGTGAGCGCGTCTTTGAGTAATACCGCACAACTCCCCCGGTCATCACGGTCGCGGGCCATGCACTTGCGCAGGATCGCCGACAAACTCGCGGAATCGACGATACCACCTGATCGGGTCGAGAGCGGCAAGCGTCTCACAATCTCCTTTTGAGGGGCCACCGGCAAACATCGCCGTGTCACAAGGGGGCGGTCGGCCTACCGACAGGTTCACTACCCGGGCGCGTGATTGAAAAAATGGCCCTGGCAGAAACCGGGGCCATCCTTTGCATCCGTCGAATTCATATCACGGAAGTGCGCTTTCTGAAACGACCTACATGCTCGGCTTCGCGCCAGCGTGATCAGGATCTTCCGTTCCCGTCATCGTGTGGAAGAGCAGCTTCGCCATATACGGTGCCGGCTTCATCGCCTTCATCAGCATTACCTGTTCTCCGTACATGGTGCGCGCATCTTCGACACTTCGCTTTCCATTCACGATTTCATCGGCAAGGTTCAGCGCCAAAAAGTTCGCGCCTTCCTTGTCGCATCGCGCTGATATTTCGCCGGCCGTGCGCTCGACAACCACGCTGCCATCGTACATCGCGAGCTTGTCATGCATACTCGGCGAGACCTTGTAATCGATCCACTGCTGCATGACGTCCGTGTGTGGGCCAGGAAATGCGTGTGGGTGCTCGACCTTATACACAATCGTCCGCTTCCATGGACCGGTGCGTCCCCAGATGACCATGTCCGACATCATCGCGGCTGGTGCTCCGTACTTGTTGGTCATGAAGGCAATCGCGTCCTGCGATGCCTTCGGCCAGGCGGAGGTCATTTTCATCACCTGCGCCTTGTTCATCTGTCCCATCTGTGCGCGAGCGGGCTCCGACGTTCCGAACAGCAGAACGAGAACCCCTAGAAGCGCCATCCGTGTTGCGTGTTTCATTTCCTGCTCCTTAATGTGACGTGAATTACTTGCCGTCTGCCGATTTCGGCACGTACGGCGCCGCGCTGTCTCCCCAGAGCTCGTGCAGCCTCGCATCTCGCCCGCAGCCGCGCCGATACGCGTTGTAATGGTCCGGATTCCTGTCGGCGAAATGCTGGTGATACTCCTCGCCGCGCCAGAATGGGGCATTGGCGACAATCTCCGTGACGATCGGAGTCTTGAAGTGGCCGGATGCGTCGAGCGCTTTCTTCGACGCCGTTGCCGCAGCGGCCTGCTCAGCACCGTGCGTGAAGATCACCGTTCGATAATCATTGCCTCCGTCGCAGAACTGCCGGTCCTTCGTCACTGGATCTATGTTGTGCCAGTACACTTCGAGCAGCTTGGCATATGTGACCTTCGATGGATCGAACACCACCTGCACCGTTTCGGTATGACCGGTGGTGCGCGTGTTCACTTCTTCGTACGTCGGATTCTTCGTGTGACCACCGGCATATCCAACCGTCGTTGCAACCACGCCCGGCACATGCTGGAACGGCCGCTCCATGCTCCAGAAGCATCCGCCAGCAAACATCGCGGTGTCGATTTTCTGGCCAACCGGTGCCGGGCTTCTCTGAATGACCTTGTTTTCGGCGACGGCTTTAACGGAATCATCAACCGCTGCTGCAACCGCCGTGTCCTGGAGCAACGCCGGCTTTGCAGTCGCGGCCACGGCTTGAGCCGATTCACCTCGACTGCATGCCTGTACCGCGACTACGAGCAATACCGCACTGAACGATCCCGTTGAGAATTTCACGAGGCTAGCGGCGCCCGCCGTCTGTATTCGTATCCAGACTCTTCAGGAACTCGATCAGGTCTGAACGATGAGCTCGATCGGCAACGTAAAACGGATGCACTGCATTGCCGCCGCGTTTCGGATTGAACAGGTCGTCAAGCGATGCGACCGAATTGTCGTGCAGGAACACGGGCTTTCTGGCGAGATCGAGAAGAAGCGGCATCGCTTCGCCTCGCACTTCACCGCGCAG
>JBBSGU010000162.1:0-3931 GCA_038253755.1 Gemmatimonadales bacterium
ACCACCGATCTTCGCCGGAAGCTCATGCACTACATCAGACAGCACAACAAAACCTGCCAGCCCATTAAATGGTCTTACAGCAATCCCAAGCACCGCATTCGTGCAACCATTAATTGAGTTACAGTCCACTAGTTTCGCACATGCGGCTTCACGCACCGCGGGCCCCGCAACTCTCGCTCAGGAAGGCGCTCGCGGGCCGCGACCCTTTTTTTTATTCGCGTACGAAAATGCGTTACGCGAAGAATGCCTTTGGCATGAGTTTGGAGACATTCACCTGATTGTCGAGTGAAATGGCATCCCGAGGTCTTCCTCGATGAGTCTTGCCGGGCGTACGTTGATGCCATCCACCGCTCGAGGACTTTGAAATGGTGATGCCTCTTGGCGACGACGACCTTGATCGTCGTAGTGTACCCATCGTCACATACATACTCATTGCCCTGAACGTCATCGTGTGGCTCCTGGAGCTGAGCGGCGGCGACCATTTCATCAATGGCTACAGCGCAGTGCCATTCGAGATCACTCACAACACCGATCTCATTGGTACTCAGACGGTTCATGCCGGCGGGCAGAGCATTCCCATCGAGCTATACGCTGGCCCCAAGCCGATTTATCTGACCCTTCTCACCTCGATGTTCATGCACGCGTCGTGGATGCACATCATCGGGAACATGCTTTACCTCTGGATCTTCGGCGACAACATCGAAGACAGAATTGGACGAGCGAAGTTCCTGGTGTTCTATCTGTTGTGCGGCCTGGCAGCGAGCGCAGCGCAGATCGCGTTCAGCGCAAATTCCGTGATACCCAGTCTTGGCGCATCCGGGGCGATCGCCGGCGTGCTGGGCGCTTACCTCGTGCTTTTCCCAAAGAAAAACGTGCGCGTGTTCCTCGCGCGGCAGGTAGTGAGCATGCCTGCGTTCATCGTGCTGGGCCTGTGGATCGCTCTGCAGATATTCAGTCAGGTGGGTGTAAGCGGAGGCCAGTCGTCGGGCGTTGCCTATCTCGCGCACATCGGGGGTTTCCTCGCGGGAGTGCTTCTCATCTTTCTCTTCGGCGGGCGAAGAGCTACGCCTGACTCGTTAGCATAGTTGACCAGGAAGGCCGTCGGGCGTGAACGATCATTCAATCGACTGCTTTCGCGCCGCGTGATGCGATAATAGTGGTAAGCATCTGGTATAGGTGACATATTGACGCGCCCGATTCCTCCTCGACGACCATGGACGCGTTAGCTCATCTCAAAGATTCCCTCGCAGACCGCTACGACATCAAGCGCGAGATCGGCGCCGGCGGAATGGCGACCGTTTACCTCGCACAGGACCTGCGTCACGACCGGCCTGTCGCCCTCAAGCTCCTCAACCCCGAGCTTGGCGCGGTGCTCGGAGAAGAGCGGTTTCTCGCTGAGATCAGGGTCACGGCGAATCTCCAGCATCCGAACCTTCTGCCGCTGTTTGACTCGGGCGCAGCGGATGGGCTCCTCTTTTATGTAATGCCGTTCGTTGACGGCGAGACGCTCCGGTCGCGGCTAACCCGGGAAAAGCAGCTGCCGGTGGATGAAGCCATTCGGATCACGGTCGCGATTGCAAATGCACTCGACTATGCGCATTCGCACGGAGTGATCCATCGCGACTTGAAGCCGGAGAACATTCTTCTCCAGGCAGGGCAGCCGGTGATCGCCGATTTCGGAATTGCCCTCGCCGTCAGCAACGCGGGAGGAAACCGGATCACGCAGACAGGCCTGTCGCTCGGAACTCCACAGTACATGAGTCCGGAGCAGGCAACTGGCGATCGCGTCATCGACGGGCGCAGCGACATCTATTCACTCGGAGCCGTTGCATATGAAATGCTCACCGGCGAGCCACCGCATACCGGCAACACGTCGCAGGCGATCATTGCACGAATGCTGACGGAGCGGCCCCGTCCGATGCGCACCGGCCGGCCGTCGATTCCCGAGCATGTGGAGTTTGCAGTTCAGCGTGCTCTTGAAAAACTTCCTGCCGACCGGTTCACGACTGCGCAAGATTTTGCGCAGGCGCTCCTCGGCCACTCGACTGGCGGGACGACAGGGCTGTTCTCATCCGTACAGGCTGTCCAGAGATCGAAAGCGCGAGGCTGGAAGTCGCGGCTGCTCGATCCAGTTACGGCAGGTCTCGCTGTGATAGCAATTGCCGCTATTGCATTTGCGGTTCTGCACAAGCCGGCTCGCCAAACCGCAACGCGCGCGGTGCGCTTCGTCATGGATTCGCCTGACAGCGTGCGACCGTTCGACAATTTTCCGTGGCCTGCCGCGGTATCTCCCGACGGGGGCACTGTTGTTTTCGCTGCGGCGGGGACGGCAGGTGTGCAGCTCTATTACCTTCGCACCGACCAGCTCGAGCCGACGCTGATCCCCGGATCCGTCGGTGGAAGTCAGGTCTTATTCTCGCCCGACGGCGAGTGGGTTCTGTTCGAAGCCGTCGGGTTCCTGAAAAAAGTGAGACTCGATGGAAGCGCTCCAATAACCATCACCGCCGCCGGAAGCAACAATGGAGCCGACTGGACGACAAAGGACGAGATCATTCTCGGATCGGAGAGCGCGTTCCGTGGTCTTTCAAAGGTGAGCGCGGCCGGCGGTGAGCTCGTCGAATTTGCGAAGCCTGATTCGTCGAAGGGCGAGTCGGATTACCTGTGGCCAATCGCTTCGCCTGACGGAAAGAATGTTGTCTTCACGCGATGGAAGGGTTCCCTTGCATCGGCGGATCTTGCGACGGTTTCGATTGATGGCGGCGATGTCGTGCCTGTCGGCGTAAAAGGAATTCGTCCTCTTGCAGTGATCGATCGCACGCTCGTCTACGTGCGGGAAGACGCGGCGGTGATGGCGATTCGCCTCGACCGCACACATCGTCACGGAGAAGGAACCGCCGTTCCTGTACTCGATCCAGTGAACGTGATTGCTGGTAACAATGGGAATTCCGGAATATTTGTCTCGCGTGACGGGGCCCTGATTACTTCGCGCGGCGGAACGAAGAGTCAGCTCGGCTGGATAGCGAAGGATGGAAGTGCGTCGGTGATCACTTCGGAATCGAGGCGCTATGACCATCCACGTCTCTCCCCGGACGGAAGCCGAATCGCGGTGACTGTTACAGACGGCGGGAAGTCGGCCGTGTGGATCTACGACATGACGAGCAGGACGTTCTCTCAACTCTCGTCCGTTGCAACTGCGCACGCACAGGAGTGGTCGCCGGATGGAACGCGGATCTACTACATGGGGTTGGGTGGCAAGGATCGCATGTCCGTCTACTCCCAGCAGGCCGACGGAGGCGGTCCACCGGAGCTAGTTGCGAAGGTGGAAGGCCTCGCTGAGGGGCTCAGTGTGGCGCCCGATGGGAAGTCGATCGTCTATCTCACGTACTCAAAAAACTCATGGGATATATTTCGCGCCCAGCTCGATCCCCCCGCATCGGGGTCCCTGTATGTCGGTGGACCGAGTGCCGAAATTGCGCCGGCTATATCGCCCGACGGGCGTTGGGTTGCGATGGCTTCGGACCAAACGGGGACATTGCAGGTCTACCTCCGTTCATATCCTGACCCTTCGTCGCGGATACAGATATCGGCCTCTGGCGGGGGCGAGCCGATGTGGTCAAGAGACGGTAAAACCGTCTATTATCGCGCCGGAACATCCGAGATTGCGGCGCGACTTGCAACAAGCCCAAGTCTTCGCGTACTGTCGCGAGACACCGTGGTGTTTCGCACGGGCTTGTTTGTCGGGGGCGGGAACCTGGCTGAAACGGACATCAGTCGTGACGGACGACTGCTCGGACTCGTTACGAACAAGGATGATTTTCAACTCGTCGTGGTGCCCAACTGGCGAGTGGAGCTGGAGAAACGATTGGCTGCTGCGCGACACTAGCTGATCCGCTAATCTGCCGTCGACTCCGGGCGCCTTGGAATTCGTAGA
>JBBSGU010000163.1:0-3867 GCA_038253755.1 Gemmatimonadales bacterium
AATCGGGATAGGAGGCAGCGAGTGATCCTCGCTGCTCCCCTCCCACACCACCGGACATGCGGGTCCGCATCCGGCGGTTCAAAGAGTTGAGGTGCGTGTGGCCAGCCGGGGTACTCCGAGCCGTTCGAAGTATAATCCCGGCAGAGCTGTGTGCGTTGCGCCAAGAGCTGCTGCCCACCACCAGCGTCCGGCGAAGCCGCTTCCCTTCTTAACGATCCATTCAGGAAGGCCGCGAGCCCGTAGTGCATGCTGCGCGGTTCGGCCCCGTTTCCACTGCTTGAGTTGCATCGCTCTCAGCCGGCGGTGTATCCACCCGTCCAGCTTGGTGAATACTTTGGGGGTGTCTGCGAGCTTGAAATATTCCTTCCAGCCACGCAGGTAACGACCAAATGCTGAGCAGACCTGAGTCATGCTCCGCCCGCCGGTGCGGGAAATATGTTTCCTCACGTTCCGCTTCATCTCTTCAAGTGCATCCGGCGCGACACGCAGCTTGACCACTCCCTGAGCTACCCAAAAACCGTAGCCCAGAAATTTCCGGTCTCGCGCAAGCGCCACCGTGCTCTTCTCCTCATTGATCCGAAGCCTGAGCTTTGCGTACATCTGCCTGAGCGCGGCCAGCACCCGATCGCCTGCACGTCTCGACCGCACGTACACGTTGCAATCATCGGCATAGCGCACGAAGCAGTGTCCGCGCCGCTCCAATTCCTTGTCAACTTCGTCGAGGAGCACGTTTGCCAGTAGCGGCGAGAGAGGCCCACCTTGCGGTGTACCCTCGTGCCGCTCCATCACCATCCCGTCTGACATTATTCCGGCAGTGAGATAGCGTTGGATAATCCCGAGCATCCGCCCGTCGGCGATCCGGTTGTTGAGCTTCCCCATTAGCACGTCGTGATTCACGCGGTCGAAGAATTTCTCCAAGTCCACGTCCACCACCCATCGTCTCCCGTCCTGGATATACCGCTGCGCCTCGCGCACAGCATCGTGCGCCCGGCGTCCCGGCCTGAAGCCGTGGCTGTGTTCTGAGAAAGTTGGATCAAAGACTGGTTGCAGCACCTGAAGAATCAGTTGCTGAACAAAACGATCAAGCACGGTCGGAATGCCAAGCTGCCGCACTCCTCCCCCGCTCTTCGGGATGAGAACTCGCTTCACCACGCTCGGCCGGTAGGTTCCCGCAAGCAGTTGCTCGCGGACCACTCCCCAGTGTTCACGCAGATACGGCTCAAGCTCATCGACCGTCATTCCGTCAGTGCCCGGGCTGCCCTTGTTACGCCGCACTCGCTTGAGCGCCTTGATGGCGTTCTCGCGCTCGACCACTCGCTCCATAAAATGATTTGTCCGCGAGTAATCGCTTCCTAAGCGTTCTTCCTCGCGAATCGCACGTCCGGCTTCACCGCTTCGCTGGCCATTGGAGGCTTCACCTCCGCCTGCCAGCGCGAGCTCCATCTGAATGGAAATATTCATGGACTTCTGGTGCATGGCCTTTCCACGATTCACGAGTGATTCGCTCTCCTCTTTGTTCGGCCCTTCGCAAGCGGAGCGGTCCCCCTTCACCGAAGTCCCTCGCTACTATGGCCTCTGCTGACTTCTCGCTCCGGTGTACGGTGCCGTCGCCCTTTCAGACGCAATGCGAGATCTCCCCAGGTAAGAACATCGGCTTTCCCTGCACGAGCGCCGGATTTACGAAGTAGTTGCTTGGTCGCTAAGAGCTTCGCGATCTCTTGCTCGCTCGCCCTGATCTACTCCGCCTCATATCCGATTTCTGTTCGTCGCCCCACAGGTCTCGCTCCCCGCTTCTTTCAGCAACTCTCTCACGATCATCACCTTGCGGTTTGCTCAGGTCGTTGCGACCAACTTCCCAGAGGACTTACACCTCATAGTCGATGTTCATGCTGGGCACACAAAAAAAGGCCGCGATCCGAAGACGCGGCCTCCTTTTCTTCCCGAGTGTCAGATCATTGGGCGGCCAAACCCGCCACGTACGGATAGTGTCCCGGAAGGGGCCACGATCCGATCTTTGTAAGCGTGCCATCGGAGTGGACGCTGAAGCCATTTACTGCGCGGGATGACGCATCGGCGAATCCGATATCGAGAACGTAGAGATATACTCCACTGCGATCCAGGTCCTGGTCGCGTGGGCCCTGAGCAGCCGCCGTTCGGCCGGCTACCTGCTGCAGGAGGGTCAGCGCCCCGTTGCTCGCGATTGTATAGCTCGAGAGCGTGCCGGATCCGAAGTTGGTGATGTAGGCAAACTGCCCGCCTCCCGCAATAACCGTCCAGCAGACGTCCGTCTCGAAATCCCGTACCGACGGAGGAGTGCTCAGAGAGCGGAATCCGCCGTCGAGACTGTACGATGACGCGGATGCGAGGCCGGCCGCCCCGCCGTGCGCTTCAGTCACCACAAAGACGCCGTCGTTCCTGAATGCGAAGCCAAATGGGGTCTCACCGTTTGACGCATTCACGACCGGGGCCGCCGAGGCGAGACCGTTCGCGCCGACATCATAGGTGTCGATCTTGTTCGTCGCCTTCTCCGTTACGACCAGCGCTGTACCATGGGGATTGAACGCAACCTCCGCTGGCTGCGCGTAGGCGGTACTGAGGGGGCGTGTCGAGCCAGCGATGGCTGTCAACGTTCCGCCATGACCAACGGTGAAGCCGGTAATATTCGACGCGGGTCCCGACGTCATGCCGCCCTCGTTCAGGACGTAGACGAGGTTGCCGTACCGTGTGATGCTGTAAGGCGCAGTGCCGCCGGACGAAATTGTCTGGATCAGCGAGCCTCCCGACCCTGTCACCGCGAACACGGAGATATCGTTGCTGCCGCCGTTCGTGACGTACAGATAATCTTCGTGAGCTGAGAGGATCACCGAACCCTGCGATCCGAGACGCGATGTGCCAGTGCCTCTTCCGCCAGTATCGAATGTGCCGAGAAGCGAAAGCGTGCCGTTGGCCGCCCTTTGGTAGGCGACTATCTGGTTCTTCGTTCCATCGTTGGTCTGCACCCACACCGTGCCTGCCGAGTTGTGGTCGCTAACGAACGACGGAGCGGGAACCGCGGCTCCGGGGGCGGTCGCATCCTGTGAGAAACAGGCAGCGAGCAATGCCGCCGCAGATAACCCCAGAATTCTGTTCATTTGCATCTTTCTCCCCCTGATATGCCGAGCATTGGCGCTCGCTGCATTATCGCCGATGTCGCGCATTGGTAAACGTGCCGATGAATCCCAGTGTCGATGGGAGGCAAGTCACAAGCCATCTGGTGGATTAATCTATGCAACAGATTGGCTTTTTAAGTTCAACTGTTGGCTTGTTGGGAGTTGTTACGAGTCGAGCACCGACCGAGCAGGAGGTCGTGAAACGAGAGTCTTAGTAAAAGGGCCGCACCCGAAGGTGCGGCCTCTTACCGGTCGAAAAACTCTCCAGGCTCAGACAGCGTCGGAGAGGCTGGTAAAATTGAAATCCTTTACCTTAATCGGCGGCACCACGACAGCCCCACCAGCCTCCGTTCCCGCAAGCCGGACTGCTGGCCCGATCGCCTCGAGATTGTTGAGCATGAAGAGCGGCGAATCGTTGAAGCGGAAGTTCTTGATCGCCTTCGAGATTTTTCCGTTCTCGATCAGAAATGTTCCGTCGCGAGTCAGTCCCGTATAGAGAATTGTCCGCGGATCGACCTCGCGGAGATACCAGAGTCTCGTCACAAGGACACCGCGCTGGGTCGACTTGATCATGTCCTCGAGCGACGTCGTGCCACCGCTCATGATGAAGGATGTCGGCGCGCCGGTCGGTTGCTTGCCCATCTTTTTCGCCCAGAAGCGCGAATAGTAGAGCTCCCTCAACACACCGTGATCGATGAATGTCTGCCTGCCGAGGGGC
>JBBSGU010000164.1:0-3856 GCA_038253755.1 Gemmatimonadales bacterium
GAGCGGGGAGCGGTGCGTATGCGAGCTTCAGGATCAACTCGATGTCGCGCAGTCGCGACTTTCGTTTCATCTCAAGGTCTTGAAGGATGCGGGCCTTGTCGATGACAGAAAGGAAGGACGCTGGTCTTATTATTCGATCGTACCGGGAGCGCTGGACGAAGCGCACGACCTGGTGATCGCATTTCTTCCGCGTGGCCTCGACAAGAGTCGCACGGTCCGCATCGCCGGCTCGCGCGAGCAGCTTCGAATAAAGTCCACGTGCTGCGGCTAGTCTTTTTTTTCCAGCTACTCATCAACAATTTTTGATTAGAGGATCCAAATGTCGACATCCAGCAATGAATTGACAGACGTAGTTCGCGAGAAATACGGAGAGGCCGCCCGCCGAGCAGCTGAAGGGGCCAAGAGCAGTTGTTGTGGACCGGTCAGCTCGTGCTGCGGCGGAGCGGCGTTCAATGGTACGACTGATCCGATTACGTCGAATCTCTACATCAACGGTGAAACGGACGAGCTTCCCTCCGCGGCGGTTCTCGCTTCCCTCGGCTGTGGCAATCCCACAGCACTCGCCCAGCTCGAAGAAGGCGAGGTGGTTCTCGACCTGGGCTCCGGCGGGGGCATTGACGTAATTCTTTCAGCGCGTCGGGTTGGAAAAACAGGGAAAGCCTACGGGCTCGACATGACCGACGATATGCTCGATCTCGCCAAGAGAAACGCGGCCGAGGCCAATGTCACGAACGTGGAGTTCCTGCGTGGCCAGATCGAGTCGATACCGCTTCCTGGAAATTCGGTCGATGTGATCATCTCGAATTGTGTCATCAATCTTTCTGGCGACAAGCGCGCCGTGCTCGAGGAAGCCTTTCGCGTTCTGAAGCCAGGTGGACGATTTGCGGTGAGTGATGTTATCGTGCGGGGCGAGACTCCTCCCGAAGTACGCAAGAACATGGAGTTGTGGATCGGCTGCGTCGCCGGGGCCCTCGAGGAGCAGGAGTTCCTGTCATTACTTCGCGAGGTGGGATTCGAGAATCCGAGCATCGAGCCAACGCGAGAATACAATTCAGCTGATGCGGCGGCGTTCCTCGAAGGCACGGGTCTCGATGTTGCGAGGCTCGCCAGGGAGATAGATGGCAAGTTCATGAGCGGGTTTGTTCGCGCTACCAAGCCTGGATCATCGCCGAAATCGATCAAGCCAGGCATTGAAGCGGGCTCATTTTGTGGCCCTGACTGCTGCGCCTGAGTCCCAATCTGCCAATACTAAGACCCGCATCAGCAGGGGCTGGCGCATCTCAGCTACCGCTGGACGAGGACAAGTCCACGATTTTTTTCAATCGATGGCGGGCAAGGCGGGAGAGAAGAAGGGCGGTAGGGGTATTGCATTGTCGACCGTGCGACAAAGACCATTCCAACACTACAAAACGATGACAACGCCTTCAAGTGAAGCGTCTCCAGCACCAACCGCGAGAACGGCTCGTGAGCGGACCTCCCCCATCCTCGAGCGCAACATTCGCGCGCTGGCCGAGCTCTCGGCAGAACAGCAACGACCGAAATCGGGAGGCGATCGCTTCGCCATGGCGATTTCGCGATTCGCGGGCAGCATGCGATTCGTCTACTTCCATGCGATTGTCTTCGGACTGTGGGCGGCGATGGACCTCGGCTACATCCCGGGATTTCACGGCGTCGATCCACAGCTTATCGGACTAAATACCGTTGCGACGGTGGAGGCGATTTTTCTCGCAACATTCGTACTCATCGCGCAGAACCGGATGAGCACCAACGCAGAGACCAGGAACCACCTCAACGTGCACGTCAGCCTTCTAACCGAGCAGGAGACGACTCACATTCTTCGCCTGGTGAGCGCGATGAGCGAGAAAATGGGCATTAACGATGCAGACGATCCAGAGATCATGCACCTACTTCGAAAAGTTGAAGCGCAGGAGATGATCGACCAGATCGAGGTCCACATCGATGCTGCGGACGGAAAGAAGCCGGAGTAAGCCTCGCCTACTTCGCGGGCACCAGGGAATCGAGAGTCGCCTGATCGTTCTTTTCCATCGCGTCTTCTGCCTCAAGGCTCACCATTGGCCGGTTGATCGTCGCAACCGCGAGTGTCTTTCCTTCGGACTTGAATGCAACCGCACAATCGCCGTCTGACACACTTCCGGCGACGTCGATCCTGTCCCACTTCTCGGCGTGTCCGACGTAGAGAATTCCCGTGTCGTAGTGATTACTCCAGAAGAACGCGGGATATGTAAACGGCTCTAGCTGGCCAAGCATGTTCTTCGCCGCGGTTTGTCCCTGTCGCTCGGCGACGACCCAGTGCTCTACTCGAATGTTCTCTCCGGTGCGTGGATCGGGATATCGCGCGATGTCGCCGGCGGCGTAGATGCCCGCCACGCTTGTCTCGAGAAAATCATTCACGAGCACGCCCTTGTCGGTTGCCAGTCCTGACCTCTCGGCCAACTCGATCGAAGGCCGGACGCCCACGCCGATGATTACAAGTTCGGCATCGACGATGTCGCCGGACTTGAGTGTGACAGCGTCTGCGTCGATCGAAGTCGCCGTGTCTTCGAGGTGAAAGTGAACTCCTTTAGACTCGTGAAGTTTCTTGACAAAAGCGCCGAGGCCGGGGCCAAGTACTCGTTCGAGTGGCGTTTTCTCGAGACCGACAACGCTCACGTCCAGTCCTCGAGCGATCAGCGAAGCCGCGACTTCGAGCCCGATGAAGCTAGCGCCGATGACGACTGCTTTCTTCGCATTCGCCGCAGCCTCGATGATTGAGTTGCTGTCAGCAAGCGTGCGAAGGTAGTAGACGTGAGGCAGCTTCGCCCCTGGGAGTGACAGCGCAACGGGAGTGGCGCCGGTCGCAATCAGTAATTTGTCGAATTCTCGTGCGTCTCCGTTCGACAATTTGATTTGCCTCGGGCCGGAATCGATCGATTCAACCCTGGTGTCGCGCAGCAGCTCGATGTTGTGATCGGCGTAGAAGTCAGTGCTGCGAAGCGGAATCCATTCCTCCTCTGCGGTGCCGGCCAGATAATCCTTTGAGAGATTGGGCCGGTCATATGGCACTTCGGGATCGGCACCGATCATCGTGAGGGCACCTTCATAACCCTCGCGCCTCAGCATCTCGGCCGCTGCGTTGCCCGCTGCACCGGCCCCGATGATGATGATCGAGTCGGGATGCGTCTCGGCTGAATGAGAGCTGGTTTTTTTTGTCGCTCCATCGGCAGCCGGCAATTCGGAAGTGACCTTGACCGAGTCGCCATCACGAACGACTTCCCAAACCGCGACGGGGTTCAGGGCAGGAGCCGTGAGTGCTTCGCCGGTTCGCAGAGAAAAACACGCGTGATGCCACGGGCAGCGAACGGTGTCACCAACCCTCAGGCCTTCGCCCAGCGGGCCGCCGTAATGAGTGCAAGAGGCGCCGATGGCGAAGATCTCTTCGCCTGACCTGGCGAGCAATACTGGCTTTCCTTCGGCATGCCCGAGGAGCATACCGCCATCGGGAATGGTGGAAAGCTCGACGCCGGCCGAGAGATCGGGGCCGGCAAGCTCAGACGATTGTTCGCTCATCGTTGGTGTCCTGCGAAAGTTTTATTTCCAGACGCCGTCTATGTCCGACATGCCGCTCGCCGTTAACGACGGCGACAATCCGAAATTCGACTCGACGGTTCTCAGCAAATTGTAATGGTTGAACGGAACGTCTGAAGTGGTTCCTGCTTTCACCATGTTTCCGAGGAATACGGTGTAGACGACATTCGGCCGCGATGATCCGAATACAGACCCCTTTGCGTCGTTCGCCGACTCGTCAAAAGTGACGACGATGAGCGTGGAATCCATCACGCCCTTATTTGCCAGCAGC
>JBBSGU010000165.1:0-3821 GCA_038253755.1 Gemmatimonadales bacterium
CGGCAGGTGCCAGAGCGCGATCGTGAGATTGAAAATAAAGAAGCACCAGAAGGGCCTCGTGATCTTTCGCGCAATGGCACCTGTTACCCGGTGAGCCAGAAGCGGTCGCAGCATCCATCCTGGAACGCCTGCGATCATCAACGGCGGCATCGCCAGCGTGAGGATCAGATGCTGCACCATGTGAGCGCTGAACAGATAGTCGTCGCTCAAGTCGTGAAGCGGACCATTGAGCGACGCGAACACGAGGAACAGCGCCGAGAAGAAGGAGAGCTTCTGCCAGCCTCTCACTGTTACTCCTTCCTTGACCTGGCGGGCGCGCCAGACGTAGATGGCGCCGAGTGCCGCTATTCCAATGACGGTGCTCGGGTGTATCGACCACTTGAGCCAGCTGAGCTGGACAAATGGGTGCAGCAGAGCCAGCACCATCATTTTGCGCTACCTGGCCGGCCCGAACCGCGCGACGAGCTGTCCGAAGAGAAAGAGCAGGGCGATGAGCGTGGTTGCTGCGATGAAGAGCGGGCCCGTGAAGAGCGCACGGAACAGCTTGTGGTCGTATTTGAGGTGCATGTAAAACATCACGACGATTCCGAATTTCACTGCCGACATGATCAGGAGCAAAGGCACGAACGCGCGTGATGCGACGAACGACGGGATGTAGTAGCCCCACACTTCCGCGACAGTGATCAGCGTAAGAATGAGCGCAACCTTCCAGTAGATCGACCAGCCAGGATGGTGCGTTTCTTCGGCGTGAGCGACGTCGTGCGGAGCCGAATCTGAATGAGGTGTGTGATCTGACATCATCGCCTACTTGATCAGGTAAACAAGCGTGAAGATCGCGATCCAGACAACGTCGACGAAGTGCCAGTACAGCGCGGCGATGTCAACGTTGAGAGCATCCTTCGGTCCGAGCCCGCGTCGGTAATCGATCGCAAGCAGTGTAAGCAGCCAGAGAACACCGGCGGTAACGTGCGCGCCGTGAAATCCCGTCAGCGTGAAGAACGACGATCCAAAAAGATTCGTCCGGATCGTGAGACCTTCGTGTACGAACGACGTAAACTCGAACGCCTGGAATCCGAGGAACGTCGTTCCAAGAATGGCGGTCATCCACAGCCAGAGCTTGGACGACCCAAGTATGCGGTCACCCGTAGTGCGCTTTGGAAGTTCCTTGTTCTGCACTGCGGCAAGCGCGAGCACCATCGCGAGAGACGACATGAGAAGAACGAATGTCGAAGCCGACGTGACTGGAATGTTGAGAATCGCGTGGAAGTGTTCGCCCGACGGGCTGACCCACACTTCATGCGGATACGGACCGACCTTGCTTCGACCCTTGTAGATGAGATAGGTCGAAATTAGTGACACGAAGAGCATGCACTCCGAACCGATAAAGGCCCAGATCGCAATCTTTCGGCTGTCGAGACCGGTGGCAGTGTAGTGACCTGCGGCTGGCGCTGACATGATTTAGTGGTGCTCCGGCTCGAGCGGGCTAAGGAGCCAGCTGTAAAGTGAGGCGATCATCGTTGCGGCGCCGAGGAAGATGAGCGCCTTCGCGAAGATGAGACCGCAGAACATGAGTACCATCGATCCCGCGACGATCATCGGCTTGATCGTGTTGTACGGCATCACGATGTGAAGGTCGGCCGCCGTTTTTCCTCCCTGCGAGTTGATGCGGGCGCTTTCGGCGTCTCTCTCGTCACCCTCCCAAAGCGGATAGCGCGACGTCACTGTCGGCAGGACCGCAAAGTTGTATTCGGGTGGCGGAGAAGGAATGGTCCACTCGAGCGTGCCCGCATCCCACGGATTCGGACCAGCGATCGCGCCAGTCTTCCGGCTCTTCAGGAAATTGTAGGCGAAAATGAGCGTCGCAACTGCAAGGATATACGCGCCGATGCTCGACATGAGGTTGAACAGATCCCAACCCTGACCCGAATCGTACGTGTAAATGCGGCGCGGCATGCCGAGCATTCCGGAAAAGTGCATCGGGAAGAACGTGAGGTTCATTCCAACGAAGTTGACCCAGAAGTGAAGCTTGCCGAGGCCCTCATCCATCATCCGGCCCGTGATCTTCGGGAAGTAGAGGTAGATGCCGGCGAAGATTCCCATGATGGATCCACCGAAGAGCACGTAGTGAAAGTGCGCGACGATGAAGTACGTATCGGTCTGCTGAAGGTCAGCGGGCGGCGACGAATGCATGACGCCTGAAATTCCGCCGATTGTGAACAGCGCGATGAGGCCGATTCCAAACAGCATCGACGTTGTCAGCCGGACCTGGCCCTGTGCCATCGTGGCGATCCAGTTGAAGATCTTCACACCGGTCGGGATCGCGATGAGCATTGTGACGAGCGAGAAGACGCTGTCGCCAATCGGGCCCATTCCAACTGCGAACATGTGGTGAGCCCACACGCCGAATCCGAGCACACCGATCAGCATTCCCGAGTACACCATCACGGGATAGCCGAACAGCGGCTTGCGCGAGAATGTCGGCAGAACTTCGGAAACGAGTCCGAAGGCCGGCAGGACGAGGATGTAGACTTCCGGGTGTCCGAAGATCCAGAAGAGATGTTGCCAGAGAAGAGGATCGGCGCCGGCGGCGATTTCGTAGAACTGCGTTCCGAAGAAGCGATCGAAAAGCAGGAAGACGAGTGCGATCGTGATGACGGGGAAGGCAAGAACGAGCAGGAACTGAACGACGAACGACATCCACGTGAACATCGGCATCCGCATGAGCGACATGCCCGGTGCGCGCAGGTTGATGATCGTCGTGATGAAGTTGAATGCCGCCGCGAGTGAAGAAACGCCGAGGATCTGGAGACCGATCACCCAGAAGTCGATGTTCAGTCCCGGGGCGAAGGGCTTGGTCGTGAGTGGTGCATAGCCAAACCACCCGCCGTTCGGTGCAACGTTGAACAGGATCGGCAGCGTTATGAAGATTCCGCCGAACAGATAGACCCAGTAGCTGAATGCGTTGAGGCGCGGGAATGCGACGTCCCGAGCTCCGATCTGCAGCGGGATCAGGAAGTTGAAGAACGCCGCCGACAGCGGCATGATCGCGAGGAAGATCATCGTCGTGCCGTGCATCGTGAAGAGCTGGTTGTAGAGCTCAGCCGATACGACGTGTCCGTTCGGGCCCTGCAGTTGAAGCCGGAGTACTTCCGCTTCGAGTCCGCCGATCAGGAAGAACGAGAGTGCAGTAAAGAGGTAAAGCACTCCGATTCGCTTATGGTCTACGGTTGTAAGCCAGCCCCAGATACCGGATTGCCCATCGTACGCTGGTGCGTCGAGATGGGCAGCGTGGGTGGGCGCAGCTGTCGTGGCCATTCTGTATTTCCTCTACTTCAACGACGTAAGGTAGGCGACGATGTCAGCGATCTGCTGGTCGTCGAGCCCGCCCATTGCTTTTGTTACTGGAGCCTTCAGCTGCGGATCGTTCTCGTTCAATCCGAGCGTCGGCATCAGGATTCCCGGCTTCATCTTTCGCGCGTTCTTGATCCACAGCGCGAGATAGGCAGGCGTGTTCGGGAAGCTTCCAGCGCCTAGCGTCGCGCGAGATCCAACGTGCGTGAGGTTAGGTCCAACGTTTCCCACAGACGATGGGTTACCGGCGATGGCGTGACATCCGATGCAGGCTGCCGACGAATAAACCTGCATTCCCCGCGCTGCGTTTCCGGTCAAACCCTTCGTGAAAGACAGATCTCCCGGCAACGGCGTATGCGGCTTCGCATAGTCGAATTCGGCCAACTCACGCGGGAACGTGTATCCGGCCGGAAGACTCGCTAGCTGCACTCCATTTGCCGGCGAAGGTGCCGCAATTGTGTCAGAGCCAG
>JBBSGU010000166.1:0-3642 GCA_038253755.1 Gemmatimonadales bacterium
ACGTTGTCGGGCGATTTGTACAAGAGCGCTGCTCTCGTTCCTGCATCGCCGTGGCTCGACGCGGTTCCCCCGGATAAACCAACACTTTCGGTAGTAGCGGATGTGCTGACGATCACACGCGCGAATGGTGAGCCCGCCAGGTGGTGGACGCTTCGTTCGCACTCGGCAAGCGGATGGACGACGAGAATCCTGTTCGGAACCGATCGCGTTGTCTCCCTGCCTGGTGGAATTGACCGTGTGCTGGTGGAAGCGGTGGATCAGTCGGGTAACGTCAGCCCCGCGGCAGAGTGGCGGAAATGATCCGGAGTCCTAACGAGGGCCTTGTCTACCTCGCTCTACTCCGAACGCCTTGAGCACATCCTTGACTGTCACAATACCAAGCAGGATTCGCGCGTTCGCTCGGCTCACTACAGGAAGAACGTTGTGCCCCGATTCGCCCATCCGTTGAAGCGCATGACCAAGCGGGTGATCGGTATGCACGTGCACGCCGGTTAAATCGGGATGCTCTTCGACCAGCTGGCCAACCGTCTTCTCTGACTCGCCAGAAGCTACGGCCGATGCTATGTCCTTCTGCGACACCATTCCAACAAAACCTCGCTCGTTCGCCACCGGCCATGAATCCAGCTCGATTCCATCCACGCGCTCGAGCGCATGTGTTACCGGCATGCCGGAGTCGAGAGGTTCAGGAGCCTCGCGAATGGCAAGCGTCACGGGACGCGCGTCCGAGTGAGCGTGAGTCGCCGACTTCGGAAGATGCAGTCCATCCTGGCGCGCTAGCGCCTCGTAAATGGGCTCGGGCTGGAATTTCTGCGAGATATAGAACGCGAGAAGATTCGAGATCATCAACGGCACGATGATCGAGTAATCACGCGTCAGCTCGAATATCATGAAGACAGACGTGAGTGGCGTCCTGATGATTCCGGCGAAGGCCGTTCCCATTCCAACCAGCGCGTATGGCCCGGGGCCAGCGGTCAAGCTTGGCATCATGTGATGCGCAATTGCACCGACAGCGGCGCCGACCATCGCCCCGATGAAGAGGCTTGGGCCAAAAATTCCGCCGGCGTTACCCGATGCATAACACACCGCTGTCGCGACAATCTTCAGTGTCGCGAGGATCACCACTACATATATGACGACGTTGCCCGAGAGAACCTTGTCAACCTGATCGTAGCCGACGCCGAGAACTTCAGGAACGAAGTATCCCATGATTCCAACTGTCAGTCCGCCAGCAACTGGCTGAAGCCAGACTGTTTTCTTTGGCAACCGCATGAAGCGCTCTCGCAGTGTGAGCAGGAGCTTCACGAAAATCACCGACGCAAATCCACCGATGATTCCAAGCAGCGCGTAAAGAAGAAGCTCACTCGGATGAACGAGTTGGTAGGGCGCGACATGAAAGAGCGGATTGTCGCCGAGAAACAAATGCAGAATCATCCACGAGGTAGCCGAGCTCAGTACGACTGACCCGAGTATCGGTGTGTGGAGGTCGCCCATTATCTCTTCGAGGGAAAAGAGAACAGCGGCAATGGGCGTGTTGAAAGCAGCAGCGAGCGCGGCGGCGCCACCGACAGGAACGAGCCATCTAATCTGATCGCGGCTCAACCCAAAACGCTGTCCGATTACCGATGCTACTCCGGCACCGATCTGAACCGACGGCCCTTCGCGACCGAGCGCGATACCGCTCGCGAGCGAAGTCGAGCAGCAGAGAAATTTTCCGACGACGGTCTTGAGTGAGATCCGTCCGTCGTGGATGAAGATTGCTGCGCGAGTCTGAGGAATTCCGCTGCCGCGCGCGCCGGGGAAATACCTGAACAGGAGATACCCTGTGAGAAGCGAGCCGAGGGTCGGTACGAGTATCCGCCGCCAGCCTTCGCCGCCGGCAGGATACATATGTGCGGCAAGGCGTCCTGTGAGCAGAATGAACGCGACGACAATCGCTCCGACCAGAGCGCCAATTACCAGGCTAAGTACAAGGGCGAGTTGATCTTCCTTCTTGCGAAGATCTTCAACCAGCTCCCCGAAACGTTCGGTTATTGCTGTAGGAATCATCTGAATCCGGCTACTGCGAGAATCGCGCTAGGGCGCGCTCGGCTGAGATAAGAGCACGACGAGGGCGCCTCGCGCGTTTCACGAAATGTTGCAGACGATGTTGAACGATACCGGAAGGTTACGGTGTGGCTGATGAGCTTACCCTCTGGGCAGGGTGCGAGACCGGACTACCCTGTCCACTTCTGGCCGCGCGGATGATACTTTTCGTATGTGACATTCCCATGACATTTTTCAGGGATGATCAGTCATCACGCTCAGGCAAACGTGATGTCGAAAATGCGCTCACCGTAGCCTCGACCGCCGCCCTGATTTTTTTCGATCGCTCGAAGGACTCCACACTTCAGAGACGCAAATGCTCCTAATCAATTACGTCCGAAAACTCTCGTCAGTCGCGCTGGTCACATCATTGTCGGTCGCCGTGACTTGCCTGCCGTTCGCCGATTCATTGGCCCAGAGCCCCTCGCCGATGGGCAGCATGTCGGCCACCGCTCCAAATCCTGATCCCCGCGTCGGACTTCGGGCGGGCGCGACGGATGCCGGCGAAGCGTCGTGGAATCTCCGCCACATTTCGACGACACGCCCGTCCGCAAAGTTCATCGGCGAGACGAGCTCGGATCTCGCTTTCACCGGGCACTATGCGATTCAAGGCAGTTACAACGGATATCAGGTGTGGGACATCGCCGATGCAGCGCATCCTGTTCTGAAAACCGCCTACTACTGCCCGGCGTCTCAGAGCGATGTGTCGGTTTACGGCAATCTCCTCTTCGTGTCTGGCGAGAGTCTCACGGCGCGCCTCGATTGTGGCGGACAGGGCGTGAAGGATACGGTGAGCAGGGATCGTCTTCGCGGTATCCGCATCTTCGACATCACCGACATCAACAACCCTAAGAACGTCGGCAACGTTCAGACATGTCGCGGCTCACACACGCACACGCTGCTCGTCGATCCGAAGGATCCTGCGAACGTTTACGTGTACATCTCGGGACGATCGAGGGTTCGCTCTCCAAACGAGCTTCCCGGTTGCATCGCAGCCGCGAACGATCCCAACTCTGCGCTCTTTCGCATCGAAGTAATCAAGGTTCCCGTCGCTCATCCGGAGCTCGCAGCAATCGTCAATAGCCCAAGAATTTTCGAGAACCTGACAGAGGCCGCGAAGCACGCCGAGGCGCCCGAAGACATCGCTATTGCCGCGAAGGCCTTGGCTGAAGCGAAGGCGACTGGCGGGTTCATCTCGAACATCGATGGCCACGAAGAGGCAGTCAGCGCATCGCGAGTGACCCCCCTGCTCGACAGTATCGTCGCAGCGCGACATGGAACCGGCGCGCCGACGGCCGCCGACAGCGCGGCGCTACGTCCTGTCCTCTCCGAGATCCTCGCGAGTCAGCGCTCACCGCAACCTGCCGGCGCGGGCCCAACTCAATGCCACGACATCACGGTTTATCCCGCGATCGGACTCGCTGGCGGAGCCTGCGGTGGATACGGAATGCTTCTCGACATCAGCAATCCCTCAAACCCGCGCCGCATCGCCGCCGCCGCCGATTCCAACTTCTCCTTCTGGCACTCGGCCACCTTCAACAACGATGGAACGAAGGTTCT
>JBBSGU010000167.1:0-3626 GCA_038253755.1 Gemmatimonadales bacterium
ACCACGCGCATGCGCGGGAATGCGTCCATGAACGACGTGTAGCAGAAACCCCAGATGCCGAGGAAGCCGAGCGTGACGCCGATTTCCCACAGACCGAGTGGAATGCCGGTCGACTTGAAATAGATCGACGGATAAATCTCGAGGTACCTGTGGAACCAAAGTCCGCAAACGGTGAACATCGCGAACAGCGCCATCGTCGGCAGATACACCTTGGCAGCGCGCGACATCAATCCGAAGAACGGCCCGAACATCAGCGTAACAGTCACGAGCGTGAGCGGCAGCCATGGTTGGATCAGGCGCAGACGGGCCCAGTGCGTCTCCTCACCCAGGTTTCCGTACCAGATGACGAGGTACTGGCCGAACGTGATGTATCCCCAGAATGCGGTGAATGCGAAGCACAGCTTGCCGAGATCGTGAAAATGTTTTTCAGTGATCAGGTCGTAGCTGCGAAGGTAACGGCGCCATGCGATGGTCAGCACGGTGAAGCTCGCGAGAGCTGCGACCCACCCACCCATGAACACCCACCAGCCGTACATCGTGCTCTGAAAATGGGGATCGATCGACATCGAGAGATCCCACGCCAGAACTATCCACCCGAACGCGAACGAGAATCCAAGGAAGACTGCAAGGCGTCCCTGGAGTGAATGCGTCGAGTGGATCTCGCGACGCTCGTCCCTGAAACCCTTGCGCATTCTCTCACGAAGTCCCTTGGCCCACGCTGCACCGGCCTCAGGAACGAGTCCCACATCGAGGCGAACCGTAGTGTAGATGTACCAGAGGCTCAGTGTGAGGTTGATTCCAAACGCGATAAGGCTCCGCGGAATCAGGAAAGCGGGATTGAGATAGACACGCTTTTCCGGAATGTCGAGCTCCATGTGCGTCCACGGGAAGATGTGATTCCTCCCGAGCAGAATGACGATGAGCAGGATGAACGCGACGGGCAGAAACGCTACATAGCCTTCGAGCAGCCGGATTATCGAGCGCGACCAACGCGCGGTCGTGATTCTCTGTACTGCGACGAACATCACGCCAGCCGAAGAAATCGTCGTGAAGTAGAGCCAGTTGACCAGCATCGCCTGCCAGACTCTGTCAACGCCCATCACCGCGCCAATGACGAACACGGCGAGTCCGACAACGGCGAGCACGATCGAGATCGTTTTCAGCGATTTCGGAAGCGGCTTCGAAGTGCCGGCGAGAATTTCCTCGCGCGTCGGCACGTGCAGATGTTCGTGACTCACTTGGTGGCTCCCCGCTTCGTTGTATCAGTCGCTGGCCTGGCTGTATCGGCGGCAACTGGCGCGACCGGAGCGACCGCGCCCGCAGACGCGTGCATCCCGCTGCCGACGATCTGGCCTCGCGCATTCACAAACGGCGGCATGCGGGTTGGACCGGTCCTGCTGAATCCGTACAGCTTGTCGCCCGTTACTCCGGGAGCAGCAAGCGGTCCAGTCGGGACTTCCTGACCTGCTCTGCCCTGGAGGCCGCGCAGATAGTTCACAACGTCCCAGCGATCTGGCTCCTCGATTCGATTGTACGGCGGCATCAGTCCGCGGCCGTTCCGAATCATTCCGAAGATGTATCCATCAGCCCGGCCCTTGGTGACGTCGGTCATAAGATTGATTCCGGGCATTCCGAACTTCGTCGCGGGTCCATCACCCATGCCCTTGTCGCCATGACACGGTGAGCAGTTGACCTGAAAATATTTTCGACCATTCACCAGCGATGCAGCGCTCATCGGAGTTGGATTAGGAATCGCCGCCATCGAGTCGATTGTGCCCGGCAGCGCAGCGTACGAAACCTGAATCCCGGCGACGGCCATTCCGGTCACCGGAACAGAGTATTGCGGGTTCCCGCGCGACGGCGTGAGTGTGTCCTTCACCGGCTCCCACGTCCACAGTGACGGCTGCCGCTTGAAATCGGTGAACCACTCACACCCGCTCATTGCGATGATCAACGGTGCGACGAGAAGCGTCGCGCGAACTCTAGCGTTCACCGCGCACCTCCGTTGCACCATGACTGCGCAACAGTGACTCGGCCGCAGCTGCATTCTCGGGTGGACAGGCGATCCAGACTCCATAGTCACCGCCGCTGAAACGCGGGTCGTATCCAACGGTCATTGTAAGTCTTGGCACTCTCGAGTTGATGAACAATCCAATGACTGTCGCGAGCGAGCCGAACAGAACCATCACTTCGAATCCGAAAATCGTGTATGGCACCCAGGATGCGACCGGTTTTCCACCAACAACGAGCGGCCAGTAATCGGAAACCCATATGGCAATCCAGTAACCGCACGTCGCGCCGAACAATCCACCGAACAAAGTGAATCGTCTTACGGGACTCGGCCCGGCATCGATCGCGTGCTCCAGCTCGTGACGAGGAGTCGGCGTATAAACTGTCACCTCTCCAAGCTTTTCCTTCTTCAGCGCCTCGATGGCGTCCACCGCCGCGTCCAGCTCGCGGAATGCTCCGACGACTCCTGACATCAGTCGTACTCCCCAGGCGTTGAAGGCTCGAATTCGAGATGACGCCCCGCTGGACCAATTCCGTGATCATGGCTCGTGCGCAGCTTCGGCGGAATTATTTCCTTCACCTCGGAGATCGCAATCACCGGCAGCTGCTTGATGAAAAGCAGGAACCACATGGAGAACCAGCCAAAGCTTCCGCATAGAATCGCCATATCAACCCATGTGACCGTGTATCCGGTCCACTGCCACGGCTCGAACTCGTGCGACAGCGACGGCACGACGATAACGAATCGCTCGAACCACATGCCGAGGTTGATGAAGAACGACAGGATGAAGAGCCACGTGGGATTGCGGCGCCAGCTCTGCCTGAACAGCGACAACGGCAGCACCATGTTGCATGTGTACAGAATCACCGACGCCCACCACCATTGGCCCCAGATACGGTTCGCGAAGAAAGCTTTCTCGAATTCACTGCCCGAGTACCATGCGACGAACCATTCGGTCATGTACGCACAACCCACCACGAGCGACGTGAAGAGACAAAGCTTCGCGGCGGCATCGAGGTGGTTGATCGTCACGTAATGCTTGAGACCGAACCACTTGCGGAGCGGGATGATGATCGTGAACACCATTCCGATGCCAGAGAAAATTGCTCCGGCAACGAAGTAGGGCGGGAAAATCGTAGTGTGCCAGCCAGGTGTGAGCGCCATCGCGAAGTCGAACGACACAACGGAGTGCACGGACAGCACGAGCGGTGTGGAGAATGCAGCGAGAAACAGGTACGCTCTCGCGAAATGTCTCCACTCGCGATCAGAGTTTCTCCAGCCAAGCGACAGCACGCCGAAGATTCTTCTGCGAACCGGATTCTTCTCGCGATCGCGTAGAACCGCGATGTCGGGAATGAGTCCGACATAAAGGAATGTCGATGACACCGTGAGGTAAGTCAGAATCGCGAACACGTCCCAAACGAGCGGACTCTTGAACTGCGGCCAGATGTAGCGCCAGTTCGGGTAAGGAATCAGCCAGAAAAATTTCCACGGCCGGCCCAGGTGAAGAATCGGGAACAGACCGGCGGTCATGACGGCGAACACCGTCATCGCTTCGGCGCAGCGGTAGATCGTCGTTCGGAATCCCGCGCGGAACAGGTACAGAATCGCTGAG
>JBBSGU010000168.1:0-3618 GCA_038253755.1 Gemmatimonadales bacterium
AAAGCGGGCTGATCCACGCTGCGACGGGAACGGGAAAGACATACGCGGCGTGGTGGGCGCCGCTGCTCGAGTACATCGCAGAGAATTCGCCGGAGTCTGTCGCGAGCGAATTGATGACGCGAAATGCAAGAGCAATCCGCAAAGCGTCGTTGCCGTTGCGGGTCCTGTGGATCACACCTTTGAGAGCACTCGCTGGCGACACTGCGGAAGCCCTTCAACAGCCTGTCTCGGACCTCCACCTTCCATGGAGCGTCGAGACACGAACGGGCGATACGTCACCGGCCGAGCGTTCGAGGCAGAGCAGAAAACTTCCGACGACATTGGTGACGACGCCGGAAAGCCTGTCGCTGCTGCTGTCCCGGGCTGATGCATCCGCGCAGTTCAACGACCTGCGTCTCGTCGTCGTCGATGAGTGGCATGAGCTGATGGGAACCAAGCGTGGTGTCCAGACTCAGTTGTGCCTGTCACGACTGAGAGCAATTTGTCCGAAGCTTCGTACATGGGGATTATCTGCAACGATCGGCAATCTCGCAGATGCCAGGAATGCGCTCCTCGGCAGAAGCGCGTCGAAGACTCGTTCGAGGATTGTGCAGGGAGTCGAGCCGAAGAAGATCGTGATCGATTCACTCATTCCACCGGTGATCGAGCGGTTTCCCTGGGCCGGGCATCTCGGAACGCAGATGGTTCCTCAAGTTGTTGCGGCAATCGAAGAGGGCGAGACGTCGATCGTGTTCACGAACACGAGATCGCAGACGGAAATCTGGTATCAGGCGATTCTCGCGCAGCGGCCAGACTGGGCCGGTACTATCGCGCTGCATCATGGATCGCTCGACCGAAATCAGCGCGAATGGGTGGAAGAGGGCCTTCGCACTGCGAAGCTTCGGTGTGTCGTAGCGACATCCAGTCTCGATCTCGGTGTCGATTTTTCGCCTGTCGATCGGGTGCTTCAGATCGGAAGCCCCAAGGGGATCGCTCGACTGACTCAACGCGCCGGTCGAAGCGGCCACCGACCTGGTGCGCCAAGCAGAGTCACGTGTGTTCCAACGCATACGCTCGAGCTGATCGAAGTTGCCGCGGCGCGAGACGGTCTGCAGTCAGGCTCGGTCGAGTCTCGTTATCCGGTGACTCGTCCACTGGACGTGCTCGCGCAGCATCTGGTGACGATCGCAGTCGGCGAAGGGTTCGTTCCCACCGAATTGTTGAAGGAAGTGCGCGATTCCGACGCGTACGCCGATTTGCCTGACGATGAGTGGGAATGGACGCTTCAGTTCATCAGCAACGGAGGCGATGCGCTCAAGGGCTATCCGGAGTATTCAAAAGTCGTAGTAACGGACGCTGGTATATGGAAAGTCCAGGATCGCGGAATTGCTCATCGGCATCGAATGTCGATAGGAACGATTGTCAGCGACGCGAACATCGTCGTTCAATACCTGAGAGGCCCGCGGCTCGGCTCAGTAGAAGAATCGTTCATCTCGCGACTAACGCACGGCGATCGATTTGTGTTTGCCGGGACTCCTCTCGAATTTGTTCGCGTTCGTGACATGATTGCGTGGGTTCGTCGGGCTGCCAACGCGAAGGGGACTATACCGCGGTGGATGGGAAGTCGGTTGCCGTTATCGGGAGAGCTTGCGGCCGCGCTCAGGAACCGGCTGGGTGAGGCCGAGCGTAGAGTGTATCGGGATGAGGAGATGCAGGCTTTGCGGCCGATTCTCGAAGTGCAGAGAAAGTGGTCGCACATCCCGGGGCCGTCGGAGTTTTTGATCGAGAGAGTCAAAACTCGCGAGGGCTATCATCTCTTTTTCTTTCCGTTCGAGGGCCGGCTCGTTCATGAAGGACTCGCCGCACTGTTCGCGTATCGTATCTCGCGTATCACGCCAATCACCTTTTCGATGTCGGCGAATGATTATGGGTTCGAGTTGTTATCTCCGGACGAAGCGCCGCTCGACGAAGCAATTGTTGGTGGACTACTCGACCCATTGAATCTCGTCGATGACATACCCGCATCATTGAATGCGACCGAGATGGCGCGACGACAGTTTCGTGAGATAGCGCGCGTTGCGGGACTCGTGTTCCCCGGATTTCCGTGGTCAGGAAAGAGCGCGCGCCAGCTTCAGGCGTCGAGCGGATTATTCTTCGACGTATTTCAGCGGTACGATTCGACTAACATGCTGCTTGGCCAGGCACACCGTGAGGTTCTGGAGCGGCAGCTGGAACGGACGCGGCTTGGTTTGACTCTTCAGCGAATTTCCGAGGCGACGCTCGTCATCACCAATCCAAAACGGCCTCCTCCGCTGGCATTTCCAATGCTCGTCGATCGGACGCGAGAGCGATTGTCGTCGGAGAAGCTCGCGGATCGGATTCGGCGAATGCAGAGCATTTTGGAGCGGGCTGCGGGATGAGCGATGGCGACGTGAATATTTCCATTCGCGGGGAGACACTCACGCTGCTTCCCGAGCGGGCGGTATTCTGGTCGCGTCAGGCCACGTTGTTGATTGCGGATCCCCACCTCGGCAAGGCTGCGACGTTCCGGGCGCATGGAATTCCGGTTCCATCGGGAACGACCGACGAGGGAATTGCTCGTATTGACCGGATCGTTCGAAGAACAATGGCGTCACGAGTGATCTTCCTCGGCGATCTGCTTCATGCGAAGGCTGGCAGATCGAGGGAAATGTTCGCCGCCGTTGGTCGTTGGCGACGAAGCAATCCAGATGTCGAGGTGCTCCTGGTGCGGGGGAATCACGATCGTCGTGCAGGTGATCCACCCGATGACCTGGATATTCGATGTACGGATGCGCCGCACGTGATGCCGCCCTTCGTGCTCGATCATCATCCGCGAGCCAGTGCAGACGGATATGTGCTGGCCGGTCACGTTCATCCGGGAGTGCGCGTGGTCGGCGAGCGGCTGCCGTGCTTTGTCGTTGGTGCGGAGGTAGCGATTCTGCCGGCGTTTGGGGAATTCACCGGGTTGGCGATGATAGAGATCGCCGAAACGGATTCGGTTTATGCCATTGCTGAGGACTGTGTGATACAACTGCGGACTGACCAAGACAGTCATTCAGTCAAGAGTTGAGATTACAGTTTTTCAGTCGTCGAGTAGAGAGTTTTCACGAATGAAAAACTCTATACTCAACACTCAATCACTGTCTTCTCTCTACTCTTGACTCATTAACTGCTGGGTCTAAGCGTTACTGCTTGGGCTTCGCGAGTGCCTGCACCGCCGGTGGCGGAACAATGGTCATCGGTGTCGCACCTAGCTCAACCGATGAGATGGTGAGGATCTGCTGCTGGCCCATCATCTCCATCGTTGTCTTCGTCGCAACAGTGATGTCACCGAACTTCTTGTAATCGGTGAAGTACGAGACGACAGGAACTGCTCCCATCGTGGTCGTCTGAACCGTGCGCGATGCGATCAACAATCCGCTTGTGGCGCTGAAGCAATCGAATGTCTCGCGGCCTGACTTCCAGCTGAGCTTCACCTCGTAGCAGCGCTCGCCGTTCATGGTTGTGTCGGCGACTGTCGTCATCGACGAAAACAGCTGCGGGTCGCGGACGAGAGTGCGGCGATCGGACTCATCCTTCATCTGGTCCATTTCCTTTCCGCTCAACACCCGGGCGCCC
>JBBSGU010000169.1:0-3545 GCA_038253755.1 Gemmatimonadales bacterium
ACCGCATCGCGATAGTGAGCGAGCGCTTCGGGCAGGTGCACTCTCCTGAACGCGGCCTCGCCCAGCAGAAAGCTGGCAACCGCTCCTGGATTTCTGTCGTTCCACTCCGCGAGAACGTCGCGTGATCCGGATGGGATCAGCGTCGGCAAAATTGAGTTGACCGCCCGCAGTCCGAGCTTCCATTCGTCGGCCGCGTGTCCGATGGCTGTTCCCTTGGCGATGCTCGAGTCGCCGGCGACATCCCAGAGATCCAGGAACACAGCCGATGAATCTCCCCGGCTTGCAAGGCGGCCTCGCAGGTAATACGCGCAGCGTTTGGAGCGGGCGAGACTTGCGAGATCGGCATCGGCAACCTTCCCGATTTCCTGGCGATCTGCCGGATCGAGTAAAGTCCAGCCGTCAATCCAGCGAAGCGCGCCGATGCCATCGAGAGCGCTTCCGATCATCGTGGAAACATCCTCGCCGACAGTTTTCGATCCGGAGAAATCTGCTGGTACAAGAAGCGGAAACACCATTACGCGATTTCGATCGAGCGCCGCTTCGCGCGGACGAGCTACGAAAAACAACGCAGCCGCCGCGATGACCAGAGCCACAATACCAATTCCGATATTTCGCCCGAAGAATCGCTTTGCACCCGTCCCGGTCAGGAACAATGTTCCGGCGGGTGTTGAGGCCGGGGCGGTTTCCGGCGGCGTGATAAGGGGGTGTCCCAAAGAATCACGAGGCGTCAGGCCGAAGTCCGCGACTCTCTCTTCGGTGCTGACTTTCTGAATAGCGTCTTCCATCTCGGCCGCAGTCGCAAACCGGTCTGCCGGATTTTTAGCGAGTGCTTTTGCCACCAGGTTTTCGAGCGATCCGCGCACGGTGGGCCGCTCGGCGCGAACACTCGGGACATCATCGAGCCAATGTTTCGCCATCAGTGCGCGTGGACTCGATGCGCGAAACGGTGGATGACCCGCAAGCATCTCGAAGAGAACGCAGCCGAGACTGTAGATATCGCTCCGTCCGTCGACGGGCGTTCCGGATGCCTGTTCGGGACTCATGTACGCGGCGGTGCCGACGGCCATCCCGGTTCGCGTGAGCTGCTCGTTGGAAACGTTCTCGAAATCTCTTGCGATCCCGAAGTCGGCGACCATCGCGTGCCCATGCGCGAGGAGAATGTTGCTAGGCTTGATGTCGCGGTGGACAAAGCCTTCGGCGTGAGCGTGAGCGAGTGCGTCGGCTACTTCACTCGCGATCTCGAGGGACTCGCCGATTGGCAGCGCACCTTCCTTTCTGATCTTCTCTTCAAGCGTCGGCCCTTCGACATAAGGCATGACGTAGTAAGGAAGGCCGTCTACCTCTCCTGAATCGAAAACGGTAAGAATGTGCGGATGCTGAAGACCAGCGGTGATCTGAATTTCGCGCGCGAACCGTTCGCCGCTGACTTTGCTCGCGAAATCTGGAGTGAGGACTTTGAGCGCGACACGGTTTCCGTGGCGCATGTCCCGCGCGAGGTAAACGATCGCCATGCCGCCGCGCCCAAGCTCACGCTCGATCGAGTAGCGATCGTCGACGACTCCAGTTAATTCGTGCGGTTCGTCCGGCATATTCGGACAACTATAGAGGTAATCGTGGGTTGAAGCCAGCCACTGAATCGAACCAGGACAGCTTGAATACTCGGGTTCGCCAATTGTAATTGAGATTATGTCCCGCCCAACTTATAGAGAACTCGCAGTCTTCCTTGGCCTCTCGGCGATCGCGGCCTGTAGCAGCGATAAGTCGGTCGGCCCCGGGCCCGATCCAATTCCGCCGGCAGGAGTGGCTGTCACTCTCGCACGAGACACGGCGACGATCGTCCCTGGGGCATCAGTGAAGGTCGGTGACTGCCAGTGAGACTGTCATTCAGCTATTGAGTCGCAGGCGCGGGGTCAAAGGTTTGCCGGGACGCGAGATCCCACAAAAACCAGCCCGCAATGCGAAAATCCACATTGCGGGCTGGGCCTGGCTGCCCCCACAGCGCCAGACTTAGATCATTGCTTCTCCATCCCCGCAAAAACATCGCTACCTCAACTCTCGCGCGGCACCTCACTCATCAGCGCGAAATAGTTGTTTTCAGAATCCCTGTACGCCGATATCCACAGATCATGATCCGGCATCGGTGCAACAAGCCTCGGCTCTTCCTCTGACTTGACTCCCTTCGTGAGCAGCGCGCGATGCGTGCCGACGATGTCGTCCACCTTGTAATACAGTATGGATGCGGGGTGATCGAACTCGGCCTTCTCGGCGGTGGTGAGCATCAGCCGGACACCGCCCGCGTCGAAGAACGCAAGGTTGGGCGGAGCGAAGAGAAACTTCAATCCCAGGATATCACGGTAGAATGCTGTTGCGCGCGCGACGTCCTTGACGTTGATCGCTATCTGCCCGATCGAGCTCAAGTGCATTGCCTCTCCCTCGTTCTCCATAACGCCTCCTGAATGTCGGAACTTCGCTCTTTTCAGCGCAGAATAATTTAGTTAGCTTAGCTAACTAAATATGAGCACATCCCGAAAGACACGCAATGAGGATCTCGCCGACCGCCTCCAGTCGGCCGCGATTCAGCTGTTGCGCACGCTGAGACGAGTAGACGACGAAACCGGGCTCACGGCGCCAAGGTTGTCGGTGCTGTCGGTTCTTGTATTCGCCGGTCCAAGGACACTCGGACAACTGGCCACGGCTGAGCAGGTCAAACCGCCGACGATGACCCGCCTCGTTGCCGGTCTCGAGGGGGACGGTTTTATCAGGCGCTCCCGCGACAAGACGGACGGCCGCGTAACAATCATCTCCGCGACGAAGAAGGGCGAGGCGCTGATGTGGCTCGGGCGAAGCCGTCGCGTTGCATCACTCGCGGCACGGCTCGACGCTCTGACCAGAAAGGAACTGTCCGCGCTGAATGACGCTGCAACGCTGATCGAGCGAGTCGCTGGAAAGGTCTAGTTGAGCGTCATCAGGGCTGCCATCATTTCGATTCCATCCCAGAGATTCCCGATCCGAATGCTCTCGTCTTCTGCATGCTGGTTGTTATCGTAATTCGCAATCGGCACCGTAATCGTCGGAACGTGAAGCGCATCGACGATGATACTGAGTGGCAGACTTCCGCCGAGCGTGGGAACAGCGATCGTCCAGCCCGGAAAGGCATTAGCGATCGCACGATAAACGGACCGCGAAATCGGAAGATCCATCGCTGTACGCTGCGCATTGTATCCACCTCCTCGCTGAGTCACCGTCGCGATCTTCGCGAATTGCAGGCGCTCCGCTGACGATGGCGCGTGATCGATGACATGAAATCCGTGCCGTTCGATATGAGCAACAAGCCGTGTCATCTGGCGCTCGACGTCGTTTCCCTTCACAAGTCGCAGGTCGAGAGTAGCGGATGCTGTGGTGGGAATGATGTTGCGCGCGCCAGGTCCAACTTCAGCACTGGATATCCCGTTGATGTTAAGCGATGGAAGGTTGATGAGCTCGGCGAGGGACTTTCCGCCTCCGTCTGATCTCCTGAATCCGAGCTGAGCACGCAGCGTATCGTC
>JBBSGU010000170.1:0-3436 GCA_038253755.1 Gemmatimonadales bacterium
ACCCCACGGTCCGTTCACGCAACTCATAACTCGAGGACTGAATAACTGTCATCTCTCTACTCTTGACTGACAAACTGTCTGGGTTTCCCGAAGGCAGCCACTTGAACGCCCATTAACTGGATGTACCTTCCCCATACCAACCACAAGAAAAGCAGATGACCAGATACGCCACTATCGAAACAAACCGCGGCACCATGACTGCCGAGCTGTATGACAAGGAAGCGCCGAACACGGTCGCAAACTTTGAAAAGCTCGCTAACGATGGTTATTACGACGGAATAAAGTTTCACCGCGTGATCCCCGACTTCGTCGTCCAGGGCGGTGATCCACTTTCCCGGGACCTTCCCGAGGGCGACCGTCGTGTCGGAACAGGCGGACCGGGCTACAAGATCGACTGTGAGACAGCCGGCAATCCACACAAGCACGAGCTTGGCTCACTCTCGATGGCCCATGCCGGCAAGAACACCGGCGGCAGCCAATTCTTTATCGTCCTCAATGAAGGCAACACACGGCACCTGAACGGTGTCCATACAGTGTTCGGCAAGGTCACGGATGGGGTCGATGTCGTTAAACAGATCAAGGGCAACGACACCATGACCAAGGTCCGAGTGTCTGACTCACCCGCGAAGGAGTAGGCTCATGTCCTCCCCGAGACCAAAAAGCCGGGATCTTGGCGCCGCCCTTACGGGCCTCGTGCTCGGAGGGTCCACGCTCTTCCTTCTCGTCCTGACAATCGTGTGGCTGACTAACCGCCACTTCGACGCAAAGAAGGATGCCGAAAAAAGCGAAACGCCGCCCGCTGCTGCAGCGGCGGCGCCAGTAACACACTAGCCCCTCAACGCTTGTCCGGGCCGGTGCGTATCCCAGATGAGGAACGCGCGCTGGCTGAAAAGGCCCGCGCCGGCGATCACAACGCCTTCGCGGGCCTGGTGCGTTTGCACCAGAGGCGCGCGTACCTCGTGGCCCGGGCGATCGTAACGGTTCACGAAGACGCCGAGGATGCTGTGCAGGAAGGATTCGTCCGTGCTTATCAGGCGCTCGACAGGTTCGATACTACGCAGAGTTTCGGCGCCTGGCTGAACCGAATCGTGGCTAACGCCGCGCTCGACATTGGCAGACGCAGGAAAGTCAGGACGACGGATGAGCTCAGCGAAGCTCTTCAATCGCCTTTCCGTGATCCCGCCGAGTATGCGGAACTCAAGGGACGTTTGGCAGAAGCGCTGGCACAGCTGCCGGAACGCGCACGGTCGGTGATTGTGTTGCACGATATCGAAGGATTTACACATGTCGAGATCGGAGTGATGCTAGGCATTCCCGGCGGAACGGCCCGGTCCGATCTTCACCACGCGCGTCAGAAGCTGCGCGTTCTTTTGAAGGATTTGAGGGGGTAACGATGACCGACGAATTGAGATTCCGTGGCCCGACTGGACCAGCCGACAGCGACTCGCTTGGCGAGCCGCTGACTGGCCTCGTTCGCGACGCGTACCTTCCTCTTCAAGACTCTGACGCCTACTGGGCCGGACTCGAACAGCGCATCATGGCCCGCGTGAAAACCGCTGGCGTGGAGGATTCACGCTGGTGGTCCGTGCTCGCTCCATGGGCCCAGGCGGGACTCATCGCGGCGATGGCGATCGCCGCAGTCAGCAACGTCATCAATCAGCGGCTGTCGGAATCAGATTCGCAGTACGCCTACGAATCCGTAATTCAGACGCCGACGCCCGATGCAGACGCGTCCGAAGCACTCCTCTCGACTACCGATCGAGCCGCAAGCAGGGACGCCGCTCTCGAGTACGTCCTTTCACACTAGCAGGCAGAAAAATGCAACGCTCAAAGAGTTACGCCCTGATATTCCTGGTCGCTGCGTTCACAGCAGGGATAGCTGTCGGCGTCACTGCTGACCGCGCGTTTTCCCGTAACGGACACGATCGTCACGATCAGTCGAGTCTCGACCGGATGTCGAAAGAGCTGGATCTGAACGCCACTCAGCGCGCCCAGTTCGACTCGATAATGACACGCCGCCGTGTGCAGATGCGCGAGCTCTTCAAGCCCCTGCGGCCGCAGATCGATTCGATCCAGAAAATCGGAAAGGTCATCAGCGATAGCACGCATGAACAACTCAAGCGCGTTCTGACGCCGGAACAGGGCAGGAAGCTCGATGAGATACGCGAACGATCAAGAAAACGCGCCGCTGAAATGCGGGCCCGCCGCGATTCAGGAAAGTCAGACCGTAACTAACCCGGTACATGAAATACATAGCAACAATTGCCGCCGTGTCGCTGTTCGCAGTATCGAACACCGCCACGGCGCAGACGGTCGACACCACGGCCACGCCAATCACACTCTCCGATGCCATTCTCATGGCGCAGAAGAACGCGCCTTCGGCCGTACAGGCCCGAGGGTCGATCCGCACCGCCGACGCTACTGTCAAACAGTCCTACGCTGCCTTTCTTCCGAGCTTCAACCTTTCGGCTGGAACTCAGCGTCAGTCCGGCGACCGGTTTGACACACAAGGAAACCTTGTTCCCTTCACCGGGAATCCCACTAATTACTCCACCGGCCTCAACAGCAGCCTGCAGTTGTTCGATGGCGGACGACGTTTCTTCGACATCAAGCGCACCAAAGCCGATGTCCATGCCGCCGAAGCCGGCGAAACCGTGTCGCGCTACCAGATCGCCCTTCAGGTGAAGCAGCAGTACTACAATATTCTCGCCGCACGCGAATCACAGAGCGCTGCAAACGCTCAGGTTCAGCAGGCAGCCGAGCAATTCAAGTCATCATCACTGCGTCTTCGGGCCGGTGCCGCCACTGTTTCTGATTCGCTTCGCTCCCTCGTTGCCCTTGGCAACGCCCGGCTCGCCAATCTCACGGCCGAGAATAACCTCCAGCTCGCAAATGCGACGCTTACGCGCCTCGTTGCATCTCCGCGGACGGTGACGGCGACAGTTTCCGACACCATCGATCAACAGGTCGTGATTCCCTCCCTCGCCGAGCTACAGCCGCTCGTCGAGCACGCTCCAGCTATCGAACAGGCAAATGCACAGCTGAACTCCGCACATCAATCACTCCGCTCGGCAAAGACTTCATTCCTGCCAACTGTGAACATGAACTTCAATCGTGGCGGCAGCGGGATCGACCCCGCGTTTGGAATCGGCGACAAGCGCTACGCATACAACCAGAGCCTCAGCTTCAGCATGGCCTTTCCGCTGTTCAATAATCTGAACCGCGAGATCACCGTTGCTCGCGCAATCGTGTCGGAAGATGTGGCCCAGGCCAACCTGCGCGACGCACAGTACCTCGCCCGCCAGACGCTCGTGCAGTCACTCGGCCAGATGCGCACGGCGCAGGAGCAGGTGACAATTGCAATAACGAGCGTCACCGCGGCACAGGAAGATTTGCGCGTTCAGCAGAAGCGCTATGAGCTGGGCGCGACAACGCT
>JBBSGU010000171.1:0-3346 GCA_038253755.1 Gemmatimonadales bacterium
CTACTACACCCGCCAGATCCTCTGCTTGACAACAGCCCAGTCATATCAACCAAAAAACAGAAATTTTCCCGAAAGAGATGCCTTCAAAGCAAGAGACCACAGAGTTCTGTGGTCTCTGTGGTCTCTGTGTCTAAAGCAGTTCTCGTTGGTCTCGCCGAAATCAGACGGCATCGGAAAGAGACGTGAAATTGAAGTCCTTCACCTTTATCGGCGGTACGACGACGGCTCCGCCAGCTTCTGTGCCGGCGAGACGAACTGCCGGGCCGACCGCCTCGAGGTTGTTCAACATGAACAGCGGCGAATCGTTGAACCGGAAGTTCTTCACTGCCTTCGTGATTTTTCCGTTCTCGATCAGGAACGTGCCGTCGCGCGTGAGGCCGGTGTACATGATCGTGCGCGGATCGACTTCGCGGAGATACCACAGACGCGTAACGAGAACTCCGCGCGCCGTGGTCTTGATCATGTCGTCGAGTGACGTTGTGCCGCCGCTCATGATGAATGACGTTGGAGCTCCCGTGGGCGACTTGCCCATCTTCTGCGCCCAGAAGCGCGAATAGTAGAGCTCCTTCAGCGTACCATGATCGACAAAGACCTGCTTGCCGAGCGGCAGGCCGTCGCCGTCCCACGGCTGCGAGAGAATCATGGGGTCAAACGGATCGGCGGTGATGCTGACGCGCGTATCGACGATCTTCTCGCCGATCTTGTTGCCGCCGCCCTGCTTCGTGAACGGGCTGCGTCCTTCGTCTGAAGAGCGCGCATCGGCGTAGCCTCCGATGAGCTGAACGAGATCACCGACTGCCTGCGGTTCCATAACAACGGTGTAGCGGCCAGGTTCAATAGCGACTGGATTGCGCGAGAGGCGGGCCTTGTCGATCGCGCGCTGACTGACGCCGCTGATGTCTATCTGTCGCCAATCGGGATGCTCGGCGCCGGCCCAACCGGAGCCAGTTCCGTCCGCGGTGCGAGCGGTGACAGTGTAGTTGGCGTTCGTCGACTTGTGGTACGCGAAGAGCTTCGCGCTGTTGCCGAGTGCATTCGTCGCAGTGTTGACGACGAGGTATCCCGCGACATTCAAGTCTCCGGACTTACGTGCGGGTTCGAGCGCCGTGAGTGCCGCCTTCACAAGATCGCTGGCATCCACCGCCTCGGTCGCCTGGAAATCCGCGTTGACTGTCTTGATGTTCTGCGGTCCCAGATTCGGCATCGCCTCCGGATCGTCCGGGGCAAGCTTCGCAAGCGCTTCGGACTCCCTGACTGCAGCGAGGAGTGCCTCGTCGGTCAGGTTATTCGTTACGACGACAGCGCTCTTTTTGCCGAACGTGCTCGTTATCGCGACATTCGCGTCGGCGACGCTTCCTGCCGTCGAAAGCTGGTTCGCCGCAAAGCGGATGTTGTTGGTGAGACCGCTCGTAACGTTCACGGCGATGGAGTCGGCCGTGGACATCTTGATCACGCGGTCGATGATCGCCTTCGACTGCGCCTCTGACAGGGTGTCTCCATCCTCAGTCTCAACCGGGATCAATCGCCTGGGGGCTCTCATGCTTTCCTTCCGGTGTTGATGACGTTGATGTTACGGAAGCGGGCCGGAGGAGTTCCATGACTGACCGCGTTGATCTGCGGCGGCTGTCCCTTTCCATCGAAGAAGCTGCCTCCCATCTCATAACTTTTCTTTCCGCCAATCATGTCCATCGAGTTCCAGAAGTCGGGCGTGCGCATCTGGTATGCAACGTCCTTGAGCATCCCGTTCAGCTTGCCGTTCTTGATTTCGTAGAAGACCTGTCCGCCGAACTGCGCGTTGTACCGCTGCTGGTCAATCGAGAACGAGCCGTCGCCGATAATCGCGATTCCCTTGTCGGTTGCAGCGATGAGATCTTCGAAGCTCTGTTCCTTTTCTCCCGGCATGAGCGAGACATTCGGCATGCGCTGGAACTGAATGCTCGACCATGAGTCGCCATATGAGCAGCCGTGCGACCGCGTTGGCTCCCCCTTCGAGTCGTACCACCACTTGAGCCAGTTCGCCTGTTCGCGAGTCGTCTGGTAGTCGTTGAAGATTCCGTTCTTGATGATGAGGAAGTCGTCCGGCTTCACTCCCTCGTCATCGTAGCCGATCGTAGCCAATCCACCGGGCTGTGAACGATCACCCTGGACGTTCATGAACTCTGGACCGTATTTCAGTTTGCCGAGGACTTTTTCGGGCGGCGAGACGAACGACGTGCCCGCGTAATTGGCTTCGTATCCGCTGGCGCGGTCGAGCTCGGTCGGATGGCCGATCGATTCGTGAATCGTGAGCCAGAGGTGCGAAGGATGTAGCACGAGATCGTAACGCCCGACATCGACCGGCTTGGCCGATAGCTTGGCGGAAGCTTCCTCACCCCATTTCGCTGAGTTGCGGATGAGATCCTGCGCCAGGATGTACTCATATCCGCGACCCATCGGCGGCGACACCGAGCCGCGGTTCTGGAAATCGGACTGATCCGGTGCGACTGCGGTGAATTGCATGGGCGCCCAGCTCTGGACGATCGTCTGATTGACGATTGAACCGTTGGTATCCGCGTAATTGCGCTCAGTCTTCCGGAAAAACATTCCACTGAAAACGAACTTCACGTTCTTCGCCTTCATCGCTGCAGCGTTCGCCCTGAGTAGAAGGTCAGCCTTCTGCTCGATCGGAATGGTCCACGGATCGACCGTGTAGGCGTTCTTCCAGCTCACGTCCTTGTACGATTGGGTCGGCGCGAGCTCGACCGCCTTGTCGCGACCAATACGAGTTGCCTTTGCAACTGCGACGGCGCGTTTCGCTGCCTCAGCGACTCCGTCCCTGGTCATTGTCCTCGTTGCGGCAAAGCCCCAGGTGCCGTCGAAAAGGGCACGGACTCCCGCGCCCATCGAGTCGGTGTCTACGACGTTGGTGATCTGCTGCTCGCGGGTCTGGACGAAGTTCTGGAGATAGCGCCCGATGCGTACGTCGGCGTAAGATGCGCCAGCCATCTTTGCTGCGTTGAGAGCGTCCATCATCAGGTCGCGAGTCGCTGCTTCCATGGCCGGAGTTTCCGGCTCTTTTGGAAGCGGCGGCATTCCATGCGCCTTCCGGAACGCTGCTTCGGCGGCGATGGCGCCGGCAACGAGCGTCCCCTGCTTGAGGAATTCCCTGCGGTTTGTCATGACTGGGATTTGTGAGTGGTCAACAGCTTGGTGCTCGTTCTGAAGATGCGTGACGGTTGACGGGTGTGTCAGTATGGAAGCTGTAAGGAAGTTGTGGACGGGAGATCAGCTACGAGCCAGACGCCACAGGCTACACGCTGCGAGCGGGTGGCGTGTGGCCGATGGCGCGTGGCTACATCCTTGTCAC
>JBBSGU010000172.1:0-3022 GCA_038253755.1 Gemmatimonadales bacterium
AAGCCGCGGTGGGTCGCCGAGCGTGCCCGGCTTGATCGATCGGAGGATGGCGATGTTCTTTGCGTGCAGGTCACCGTTTCCGACGATCCACGAAAAGACGATGTGATCCAGAAAACGATCCATCCCTGCTGAATCGACCCCCGATTCTATCAGCGATGCCGCGACTCGTTCGAGCGAGCCGGCGTATTTGTCCTCGCGTCTCAAACCAAGCAGCTGAGCCGCCTCTTCGAACATCAGGATTTCTGCCGGAGCTGATAGTGACCTGGGGAGGTCGAATCGTTCGATCAAAAGGCCAGGTCCGCGAAGGACGGAGTCTTCTCCAAAATCAATACGCCGGAATATTGGTACGTCGAGTCCGATACGGCGCGCTAGCTCGAGTGTTGTCCACTCATTGTCAACGAGCTGATCAAATGCAGGAGAAGGAAGCTTGAGGATATGTGTACTTGTGTTCTGTGAATGACCGATTTCCAGGCGTGGCACGGCATCATCCATCGCAATATGAATCGGCAGCTTCTGTTGAATCCCGGACAGCCTTGTGGCTCCGCGGCGTTGAAGCTCTATCCAGAACTCACGAGAATCCGGATCTGCGCCGATGCTTTCACTGACAATCAATGGATCGGTTGAATCGTGGATTGCACTCAGGCCCGTGTCGAGGTAGTCGAGCACCAGGCTCGATTCGTCGAAGCCTGGTGCCCGAAGCGTAAAATTGCTCAGGTATTTCTGTGTAGTGCGAAGCAGGGCGAATGTGTCGGATTGCGCGATCTTGTGAACCGCTTGAAGTCTTGCTTCGGCCCACCCTTCGGGTAGGAGATTGTCGAAGAAAGAAGGAAGTCCAGGACCTTCATACGCAGCCTCGTTAGCGCTGCTTCCAAGGCCGGGCAATTCGATCTGCCAGTCGTCGTGATATGCGAAGCGGAACTCTCGTGCTCCGAGGGATTCGAGAGTGCCGACAGGCCAATGATAGAAAAAGAGCTCGAGCGATTCATGACGTCGCCGCACATCCGGGCTTGCAGTATCTCCCTCCTCCATTGCACGGAACCGCTGTAACTCGGACAGGAGTCCGTTTCGTTCAGCGAACGCGTGAGCCCTGCGTTTGTCTGTTTCGCTGAGCGCGTCGATCAGGCCGCGAATGGTGTCCTGGGGAACGGTTCGGTCTGGTTGCCGGGCATCGGTATCCAGCAACTCGAAGATTGTTTGAAGTGGAGAGCTGACGCGAATTCGGACTGGCTCGGGGGCGGCTGACAGTGATCGTGCGACAGTATCACCAAGGTCGAGCTCTACAGTCTCAGGGTGCGGAATTGCCTTCAGTCGGAAGACTTTGATTGTGGCAACTTTTGCAGGCGGACGAGGTGTTGTGTTCCGGGATATGAATGCCGATCCATTCACTGGCTTCAGCAGGGCGGCGGTGCTGTGCGAGAGTGTCCAGGTGGGGAACCCGAGGGCGAGGATAGCGGGCAGGTGGTGCTCGATGAGATCGTCGAGCCGCTCTTTGCGATCAGTGTAGACACCCGATCGGATTCGCTGCAGCTGGTCGCGCTCGACAGCTTTGTCGAGGGCTTTGCGATCGGCCAAGTCTTTCGGGGAGTAGAACAATGTCGCCAACACCACTATAAGTTAAGATGTTATGTTCGTTTTGGCGACATTTGTCAAAGTTCTTGTCGCCATTCTGTTTCTAACTATTTAATATAACACCGATTCGGCGACATCGAGCGAGCGCAAGCGAATCCGACGAAAGCGCGAGGCAGGCACGAGCGGGGGGCTATCGCCGGCCGATCGCGAAGTGCTGATGCTGAACGCGTGATCGATGACCGAGCTGTGGACCGTCCGCGATTGCCGACGCAGAAGAGAAACCGCATGTTGCGCGGAGCCTCGTCTTGAACTCTCAACTTGACTTGGTCAATGGCTTGCCCATATTGGGTATATGGGTATTTCTGGCAACAGCAGGAGGCTTATGAGCACGGTTGTTTCGGAGTATGACGTAAAGAAGGACGAGCGAAATCGGGTAACCCTCAAGAATATCGCGTTCGATTACTACCACGCGAAAGTTTTCGATGACGGCCACATCGAGTTCTATCCACAGGTTCTAGCGGATGCCTCAATCTCAGTCCGCACGCTCGCGGTGATGGACACGGCGATGGCGAACATCGGTCGCAGAAAAGCACGGCAGGAGCTGAATCCGAGGGATATTCTCGACATTACCGGCGACGAAGACGATGAGGCCTGATCGGTGGCGAAATTCGCCGTCGTCGCCGGAGTGCCTGGCATGGAGGCGGAATGGAAGCGCCTGATTGGCGGCCTGAAAAAAGGCACTCTATCGAAAGCTGAAGGCGCCCTGGCCAAAAAACTCGCCAAGGCGGTTGTCCATCTTCAGGATAACCCGTTTCATCCGGGCCTTCAGACTCATGAGATCGTCGCGCTGTCGGCTCGCTACGGTCAAAAAGTCTTCGAGTCGTATCTCGAGAACAACACTCCCGGTGCCGCCCGAATCTTCTGGATTTATGGCCCTCGCCGACGGTACATCACTCTTATAGGTCTGGAGCCGCATCCGGAAGACTCGAAGCGGGGTTATGCGCGAATCCTGTTGTCGAATCTTCCGCCGCTGCCCGACGAGTGACTCCGGAGCTCAGGCACTTCAGCGCGAGCCTGCTGCAATTCGACGACCTTGCCGGCTGTCCGATTCCCGATGATAGGGGTGGCATCGTTGCGGCTGCGCGAGCTTCCTGGTAGTATGACCATAATACTGGTCATATCAACCGAGGCATATGTGTCGCAGAAACGGGGGCGGAAAAAGAGGATGGTTCGGGAAGATCCAGTACACGCGTATCGTGTGCGTGAGGCGCTTGGCGTCGCGGTCCTGAGAGGCGAGGTCGTTTCCGCGGCTGACTTCAAGGCCAACTGTCTCTCCCTGATGGATGAAGTCCGCGAAAAGGGTTCCGAATTCGTCATCACCAAGCACAACGTTCCGGTTGCCCGGTTGGTCCCCGTGCTCGACGAGGCTGGGAACAAGTTCATCGGCCGAGGG
>JBBSGU010000173.1:0-2851 GCA_038253755.1 Gemmatimonadales bacterium
CGGGCGTCCCACCATTTCGCGTGGAGTGTCTTTGCGGCATCGCTCCACGATTCGTTGGCATCGCGCGGGATCTGGAGTGTGCTCGACATCGTCCACGCTGAGCTTCGCGAGCGTGGACTCATGACGATGGCGGGATTGTACGATGCGCTCGCGACGCACATGGCCGGAATGCGGAATCCGCCGTTTGAGTACGTGGTTGTGGATGAGGCGCAGGACCTGAGCGTTCCGCAGCTACGGTTTCTTGCTGTGATCGCTGGCGACAGACCGGACGCGCTCTTCTTTTCGGGCGACCTCGGGCAGAGGATCTTTCAGGCACCGTTCTCGTGGCGGCAGCTTGGGGTCGATGTTCGGGGGCGCTCGAGCACGCTACGCGTGAACTATCGAACGTCACACCAAATTAGATCCCAAGCCGACCGACTGTTGAACAAAAATGTTGCGGATGTTGACGGCGACAACGAATCCCGCCATGCGGTCTCGGTGTTCAATGGTGCCGATCCGGTCGTGAGAACCTACGGCACCGAGGCGGAGGAAAACGCTGGAGTAGCCGATTATCTCCGTGCGAGGATCGAAGATGATGTGCTCCCTTCGGAGATTGCGGTGTTCGTGCGATCGGCGGCGCAGCTTGACCGCGCGCGGATGCCGGTTGAAGGAGCGAACCTTGCGCATGTCATGCTCGGCCGCGACATGGAAACGACCCACGGCAGCGTGATCATCGGGCCGATGCATCTCGCAAAGGGGCTTGAGTTCCGAGTTGTTGTAGTGATGGCGTGCGATGACGAGGTCATCCCGCTGCAAGAGCGTATCGAGGAGGCTACCGATCCGTCAGAGCTCGAACAGGTCTACCAATCCGAGCGCCATTTGCTCTATGTCGCTTGTACGCGGGCTCGGGACCATCTGATGGTGAGCGCGACGCGGCCTGAGTCGGAATTCCTGAGGGACCTGGCAAGTACCTGACAGCTTACGCATAGCAGCTCGCCGTACCCTGAGCAACGACGATTCGCAGGGACACTCCGGCCGTTTCGGCAACGGACCTGCCGTTCCATTATTCTAGCGCGCATCAGGCACGCTGCCATTGACAAGGAACCGATCTCATGCGGGTGAATGTGTACATCGACGGTTACAACTTTTATTACGCGATACATGATTCGAGCGGTCGTAACGTCGCGCGATTGAAGCGAGCTTGGTGCAACTTTAGCGTTCTTGCCGAGCGGTTAGTCGCAAAGGCGTTCCCGCGATCTGAAGTAGGCGCCGTAAAGTATTTCACAGCAACCGTGGGCGATTTTGAGTTACGCCCTGAAGAAGCGAAGCGGCAAGATTTGTGGCTATCTGCATTACAAGCGGGGACCGATTACAAAGTACACATCATCAAAGGCTTCTACGCGCAAGAAGAAGGGAAACAGCGAGTCGAGAAGCAAACCGATACGAAGATTGCAATCAGTATGGTTCGTGACGCGCTTATGGCACCGCGCGCCGGTCGCCCGGAAAGTTTCGTTTCGGATCCGTTTACGCCATGCGAGGGCATTGTTTTAATTAGCGGCGACCGCGATCTCCACCCAGCAGTGAGAATGGTCGCGCAGTATGGCGTTACTCCGGTGATCTTTCGGCCGGGCGTAGACATTACGGATGCCGACCTCGAAGCGAGCATGCTATCCGACCCGGTCGTCCGTAAGGATGGTTCGCTGATCGGATGGGAAGATTACGCGGCACTGAAAGTTGGGCGAGGGCGCTGGTAATCCACATCGGCATGAGGCCGAACGCCCGCTGATGAAGGCATTAGACAAAACAACCATGATTTCTTGACTCTAGAATCGGCGCATCAAACAATCAGCGGTATCCTTGGGCCGACCGCTGAAGGGCTGGAGGTTCTCCGTGCCGTTGAGAAGCACCGCGTGTATTGGCGACCGATTAAGCCTCGTGTCGTCCTTCTTGCGGAGTCGCACGTCTATACCACTCCGGCTGAGCTCGATCGACAGTTGCAGCCACTCCCTGAGCTCCCTACTGATCTACCGCGTGGATTTGTTCGACTGGTCTACGCGCTCGGCTACGGAGAGAACGAACTTCTCGATCAGGCTATTGTGTCGCCCAGGAATTCTGGCACTCCGCAGTACTGGAAAATCTTCCAATCTTGCCTGACTCCGATTGGCCAGGTTGCAGACTGTTCGACTATGCAGGCGTCAAGGACGCCTGACGCACGTTCGCGTCTTCGAGCAAAGCTGGGAGTTCTCCGGGCGCTGAAGGATCGTGGAGTTTGGCTGCTCGACGCCAGCGTAGCTGCGCTCTATTTGCCGGGACGGCCAAAGCCTGCAGCGGAAATTCGGTCGGCAGTCCTTCAGGCGAGCTGGGATCAGTATGTGCGCGCGGTTCTATTGGAAGCTGCACCGGCCGCAGTATTGTGCGTGGGCGTTGGCGTTGCACGCGCGCTTCAATCCCGGCTCCAGCAAACGGACATCCCGTGGGCCGCTGTTCCTCAGCCGCAGGCGCACCTATCAAGTCAGGGTCACGCCGCAATTCACGCAATCTATTCTCGAGTCTGCAGTGACGCCTCGACAATTGGTTCGGTTCCACCTGTCGTCTAACACTGACTCCGAGGTTCGCAATGGAATAATTGCTTGACGGACAGCCCGCGGTGTTCTCGCGCAACTATTCGAACTATCTCAAGGCTGCCGCTCGGATCGCACGCAACACGCCTTCCCGCTTGGTTGTATTCCGGAGCCACGTTGCGTGGTCCACAGCTCAAAGGTTGCTGCAAGAACTCGGGCCTATCGATATTTTCTTCGCCGAGAATGACGGCAATAGTCGGGTCACATATCAAGCACGGTTACGGAAAGTTCATCTCAAGCCGCGCACAAAA
>JBBSGU010000174.1:0-2656 GCA_038253755.1 Gemmatimonadales bacterium
AAATCTCTTACGCGTCTGGATGTAAACGATTACATTTTTGCCTGTCCGTCAACCCTGTGGCGATGGCAACCATAAAAGACGTTGCACGTGAAGCCTCCGTTTCGGTAGCGACCGTGTCGCGCGTCTTCAGCGGCGCCACCGTCGTGCGCGAGGAAACAGCTCGTCGAATCAGGGAAATCGCGGCAACGCTCCGGTACGCACCGCACTCCGGCGCGCGAAGTCTGATTACCAACCGCACAAACACACTCGGAGTTCTTCTCCCCGATCTCTACGGGGAATTCTTCTCCGAGCTGATTCACGGAATCGATCTAACTGCGCGCAATGGTGGCTATCACATCCTCGTGTCACGATCATGGGAAGGCCGTACCGAGATCGAAGAGGCCATGCGCGCGATGCGCGGCCGGGTCGATGGGCTGTTGCTGATGTCACCCGATATCCACGCTGAGACGCTGCTCAACGTTCCGCCGAATCTGCCGGTCGTTCTTCTCTGCTCTCCATCGAAAGGACACGAGCTCGATTCGGTGACGATTCAGAACTCGCAAGGCGCGCGCGACATGGTGAGCCACTTGATTTCGGCCGGTCACCGGCGAATCGCGATCATCAAGGGATCGGCGGGCAACTTCGATGCTGCGGAGCGCCTGCGAGGCTATCGCGCGGCGCTTCGCGACGGTGGCATTCCGGGTGATCCTGAGCTCGAGCACGATGGCGATTTCACCGAAGCCGGCGGATTCGAAGCCGCTCAGGACTTGCTGGCAATGAAGTCGCGACCCACAGCGGTTTTTGCGGCGAACGATTCCATGGCGATCGGTGCGTTGAGTGCCTTCCGCCAGGCTGGCGTGCGCATCCCTGAGGAAATTGCAATCGCGGGTTTCGACGACATCCCACTTTGCCGATACATGGATCCGCCGCTTTCGTCGGTCAGAGTCCATATCTCCGACCTTGGCGCGAAAGCAGTCCACCTGCTGCTCCATGCCATCACCCAGAAGAACGGTCACATTCGGCGTCGCGAGCGAATGGCAACGGAGCTGGTCATCCGTCGCTCTACCGGCGGCGAGCCCGCGGAGCGACCACCCCCAAAAACCTTCACCCGAGAGATGACGTCAGTCTGAAGCAGTACTAGAAAAGAGTTGTTCACGAAAAACAACAATTGGAGATGCAGATGAAGACGAGCAACATCAATTTTCACCGGTTTACCAGAGGGCTGGTCGCAGCAGTCGCACTGATATTCGCGGCGATTAACACGATCTCTTCGCAAACGTCTACCGGAATACTCCGGGGCGCAGTGACCGGCTCGGGTGGCACCCCGGCCGCCGGAGCCCAGATCACCGCGACGAATACTTCGAGCGGCGTCGCACGCACGACGACTTCTCATGATGATGGCCAGTATGTGCTCGCCGGCGTTATCCCGGGCACCTACTCAGTCACGGTCCGCCGCATCGGGACGTCACCGCAAACGCGCACCGTCGTCGTTCAGATCGGCGCAACCCAGCTGCAGAACTTCGCGCTCGTCGACCAGGCTACGACACTCGAGACGCAAGTTGTCACGGCCGCCACGGGCCGTGAGACTCAAACGTCAGAGACGGCGACGAATATCACCAAGGCCCAGATCGAGAAGCTGCCGACGCCGAGCCGGAACTTTCTCGACCTTGCTGCGTTGTCACCCGGCATTACCGTGACGCAAGACCGCGTGAACGGCAATTTCAGAACCGTTTCCGCAGGCGGTCAGGCACCGTCGAGCGTTAACCTGTTCATCGATGGAACGAGCTTCAAGAACGACCTCACGCAGGGCGGTATCGCAGGCCAGGATGCAAGCCGCGGCAATCCGTTTCCGCGAAATGCCGTGCAGGAATACCGCGTCATCGGACAGAACTTCAAGGCCGAGTATCAGAAGGCGTCGAGCGCCGTGATCACGGCGACGACCAAGTCGGGCGGAAATACCTGGAGCGGCAATGCGCTCGTCGGCTACCAGAATGCTTCGTTCGTCGCGCTCGACACTTTCCAGCGCAAGGACAAAGCGGCGGCCATCGCAGCCGGCAACAAGTACAAGGTACCGCAGTACAATCGCACGCTGTCTGCACTGAGCTTCGGCGGTCCGATCGTGAAGGACAAGATCCACGTCTTCGGGTCGTACGAGGGGAATTACCAGAATCGTTCCAATCGGGTCGCCATCCCCACGCCACCGTCCGGATTTCCGGCGCTCGATACCGTGAATCTGACACAGTACAACGGCAGCTTTGGATCACCATTCCGCGAGAATCTGTTCTTCGGCAAGCTCAGCGACGCCATCAACGACAAGTCAACGGCCGAGCTCAGCATCAGCAACCGTAACGAGACCGACATCCGCGATTTCGGCGGCAATCAGGCATTCACGTCGGCGAACAATTTCCACAACTACAACACCGTCGCACAGGTCAAGCACAGCTACTTCACTGGCTCCTGGCTGAACGAAGCACTTGTGAGCTACTCGAGGTTTCACCGCGGGTTCAGTCCCAACTCAGCGGGTACAGCCCACCGGCTTTACATCTTGCCGGGCGGATGCTGCTACGAGATCGGCAGCGCGAGATCGACGCAGGAGTTCATCCAGAAAGGTCTGAATTTCCGCAACGATATCACGTACACCGGGCTTCAGCTCGCTGGAGAGCATGTATTCAAAGGC
>JBBSGU010000175.1:0-2624 GCA_038253755.1 Gemmatimonadales bacterium
AGCGGAACATTCTGAAACCACGATCCGTTCGGTCCGCCGGGTTCGAGACCGGCCGCCTTGAGCTGATCGCGGATGTAGCTCGTCGCAAGTTCCTCCCCCCGCGTCGCGGGTCCGCGGCCGAGATAGGCATCGGATGAAACGTTACGAACGTCTTCAGCGAGTCGGGCGGCGCTGATGCGCGGCGCCTCGGGTGCAGTTCCAGTGTGTACAGGCGTACACGCCGCGGCCGCGAAGAGCGCTGCGATATACGGGCGGAAGTTCATCGATTGATCCGTGAAGGTGAACACGTCATAGTCTACCAATATCCCACCGGAACCGCCTTGCGGCGAGGCAAGGCAAAGAGGCGGGCGCACAGTTTTTGAAGGACGAACGATAGCCATCTGAAAGGAGACGACAGCAGATGAAGCACAGAATCAGCCCATGCCTCTGGTTCGACAGCCAGGCGGAAGCAGCCGCGAACTACTATGTCGGAATCTTCAAGAACTCCAAAATCAACCGCATCAGTCACTACACGGAAGCCGGCAGGGAAACTCATGGACGCCCTCCGGGCTCGGTGCTTACCGTCGAGTTCGATCTTGATGGGCAACCGTTCACTGCACTAAACGGCGGGCCGATCTTCAAGTTCAACGAAGCCGTTTCGCTCATGATCGATTGCGACACGCAGGAAGAAGTTGACTACTACTGGGACAAGCTAACGGCCGGCGGCGATCCGAGCGCACAGCAATGTGGCTGGCTCAAGGATAAATACGGAGTGTCCTGGCAGGTCGTTCCGACAATTTTGGTGGAGCTGCTGACCGATCCCGACAATGGAAAACGGGAGCGGGTGATGACGGTGATGATGCAAATGACAAAGCTGGACATCGCCGATCTGAAAAACGCAGCCGGCGGCTGACGGTCAGCTTTCGATCGTCACCGTGTCTCCAATCGACACCCGGCCGGGCTCGACAGTAGTACCATAGACGCCGAGGCATGCCTGGCGCTCCTGCGCGATCACTCGGAGAACCGAGGGGTCGCGCTCTGTCGTATCGGGATCGACGTTAACCACGACGCACCGCTTGTCGCGCTTATCTACGCGCATCGTCATCGCTCCAATCTTCAGAGCGGTGCCGACCCATGCGTCTTCGACGAAATCGACGTCATCGATGGGGTCGACAAGAAAATTTGGACGAAAACGCCGGACATCGACTTGTGCTCCGGACATGTGAGCGATTGCATCCACCGTTCTGGTTGAAATCAGTGACAGCGGCATTGTGTCGAAGATACCTCTCGACTGTTTCAGCACCCGGACTTCTTCGCCGAGCTCGGCCGCAAGTGCGGGATCGACAACATCCAGCTCGTCGCCGGTCGGCGTCCGCACAATGGTGATCGAAAGCTCCGGCCGCTTGGGCTCTACGAAATACGGCTGATACCGCCACATGTCGGGGCGTTCGCGGATGGTCAGCCATGGAAACCCGCTGCGCACCAGCGATTCCTGGACGAAAGCCCACCGCCGATCGCCGGCGATACCATTCCAGTCAACGTCGATCGACTCGAGTGGTTCCAACGCCATCGACTTCACCGGATAGCGGAAGATCGAGGTAATTCGGCCGACGACGCGGGTAGTCATGCCCGTCAAAATATCGACAATCAGTTGACGCCGCTGCATACTCCCCTCCCCCCGAAAATTTCTATCAGGAGACAGAGTGACTGAAGCGAACACACAGGCGCCCACGATTACGCCGGACCAACTACTCAAGTATTGGCAGGGACACCGTGCACTCACGAGACGCGTCATCGACGCGTTTCCGGAAAACGATCTGTTCAACTACTCGATCGGCGGAATGCGAACGATGTCGGGTTACGCCATGGAGTTTCTGGGCATGGCCGTGCCGACGCTCGTTGGTGTGAACACCAAGACCTGGGAAGAGGGAGAAAAAAAGGACAAGCCAGCGACGAAAGCCGACTTTCTCAAAGCCTGGGACGAAGCCACTGCTGGCATCGACAGGGAGTGGGCAAAAATTCCAGCGACGCGCTGGCAGGAAACCGAGACAGCTTTCGGTCAGTGGACGATGCCGGTGTACAGTCTCATTCAGTACATCATCGACAATGAAGTGCACCATCGCGGTCAGGGCTATGTCTATCTTCGCGCCCTCGGCATCGAGCCCCCGCCGTTTTACGAACGTCCTTTCTGATCGATAAGAATGAAAATTGTTCGTCGTTGGATGGCGGTTGCTGCCTGCCTTTTCGCGGCCGATCGCGTTACTGCGCAGCAACCGGGTCAGGCGGCGCGCGACATTCAGCTGAAACCGGGCGAAGCGTGTCCTGCAGGGACAACCGAGATTCGCCCACGCATATGTCGAGCACCCGACACACCTGCGCCGAGCATCGTGGACTATCGTCCGATCGCGACGCTGGTAACAGCAGAGCATCTCGTTCCGAGAGCGAAATATTCGGCGATCGACTATCACGGCCACCCAAATGATCTGATCACTTCTGAGGCTGGTCTTGCGCAGCTCGGCAACGCGCTCGACAACATTAACGTTCGCTTAATGGTGGCCGCCGACAACCTGTCGGGCGACAGACTTCAGCGAAGCATTGCAGCAATTCGCGCTTCAGCGAAGATGAAGGACCGCGTCCGCGTTCTC